>JANOQT010000183.1:0-9492 GCA_031415015.1 Paracoccaceae bacterium | reverse complement strand
GGCCGCCCTTTCGGGCGGCCTTTTTGTTTGACCGGGGCCGGATCACGCGATTGCGTCCGATGTCTCACGGCTTCATTGCTCGACAAGCGGGGATTTAGCATAAATGAATAGGCAACAGGTCTTGCAGGGAGAGTGGCGGATGCGGTCAGCGGCACGGGCAAAGGCGGTGGATCGGCAGGGCGGTCTGGTGCGGGGTATCGGCGCGGGGTTTCTGGTGCTGGTGCTCGCGGGCTATGCGGTGGCGGCGCGGGCCGAGACGGTGATCACCTCGCACGGGATATCGACCTTTGGCGAGCTGAAGCTTCCGGCGGATTTCCCGCATCTTGCCTACGTGAACCCCGACGCGCCAAAGGGTGGAGAAATCAGCGAATGGTCCCCCGGCAGCTTTGATTCGTTCAACCCCTATTCGCTTCAGGGCACAGCGGGCGCGCTGGCCTCGGTCTTCTACGAATCCATCCTGGCCGAGACAGCTGATGAAATCGGTGCCGCCTATTGCTATCTGTGCGAGACGATGGAGTATCCTGAAGACCGGTCCTGGGTGATCTTCAACCTGCGCAAGGACGTGACGTTTTCCGATGGAAGCCCGTTCACTGCCGAAGACGTCTTGTTCAGTTACGAGCTGTTCCGCGACAAGGGTATCCCGGAATTTCGCAGTGTCGCAAACGCCAAGTTCCAATCGGTCGAGGTTCTTGACCCCTACCGGATCAAGTTCACCTTCACTCCGGGTCAGCCCTTTCGCGACATGCCCGCACAGGCGGGCAGTTCGCCCGTCTTCTCGAAGGCGGATTACGTTGCCAACAACCGCGATCTTGAGAAGTCGAGCTTCGAGCCCTTCATTGGAACCGGCCCCTATGTGCTGGAAAGCATGAAGCCCGGCCAGCAGATCATCTACAAGCGTGACGATGACTACTGGGGCGCCGATCATCCGCTGAACATCGGGCAGAACAACTTTGACCGCATCAGGATCGAGTATTTTGGCGACGACAACGCGGCTCTGGAGGCGTTCAAGGCCGGGGTCTACACCTTCCGCAATGAAAGTTCGGCCAAGCAGTGGGCAACCGCCTATGACTTT
Organism: Paracoccaceae bacterium; assembly: GCA_031415015.1. Classification (GTDB taxonomy): domain Bacteria; phylum Pseudomonadota; class Alphaproteobacteria; order Rhodobacterales; family Rhodobacteraceae; genus JAUYQR01. Next base: position 8,420 of record JANOQT010000183.1, on the reverse strand, counting down.
CCCGCTGTAACCTCGGGCGATGTGGTGAAGGCTATGCTGCCTTCGGGCGACATCGCCGGGGGCCAGGCGTTCATCTTCAACCTCCGTCGTGAAAAGTTTCAGGACCCCCGCGTGCGAGAGGCAATCGGGCTGATGTTCAACTTCGAATGGTCGAACAAGACCCTGTTCTACGAGCTTTTCGCACGGATTAACTCGATCTGGGAAAATTCCAACATGGCGTCGACGGGTCCGGCCACACCGGCCGAGACGGCAATTTTGCAACCTTTGGTCGATGAAGGCCTGCTGCCCGCCAGCATCCTTACGGACGAAGCGGTGATGGCACCGGTGTCGAACGTGGACAGCGCGCTTGACCGCAAGAACCTGCGCAAGGCATCCGCGCTGCTGGACGAAGCGGGCTGGACCGTGGGCGACGATGGAATGCGCCGCAACGCCAAGGGCGAGACGCTTCGGGTCGAGATGATCCATTCCCGCACCGACCTTTTGCCGGTCAGCAACGCCTATGTCGAAAACCTGCGCGCTCTGGGTGTCGATGCCAGCTTCGAGATCATCGACGATCCGCAGTTGCAGGAACGCGCCAGCCCGCCGGTGTTTGATTTCGATATGATCCCGACGGCGGTGGTGAATGGCGGGCTGGAACCCGGCGGTGTGCTGAAACAAGCCTGGGCAACGGTTGCCAAGGACAACTCCAGCCGCAACCGCATGGGCTACGCCGATCCGGCTGTGGACAAGATTCTGGATCTGGCCGAAGCGTCCGCCACACGGGAAGAGCTTGATAACGTGATCCGCGCCCTGGACCGTGTCTTGCGCTCGCAGATGATACTGGTGCCGCGCTACTACAAGAAGGTTTATACAGTCGCTTACTACAACATGTATGAACATCCTGAGACCCTGCCACCCTATGCTCTGGGCGAGATTGGATTCTGGTGGTACAACGCCGAAAAAGGTGACGCGCTGAAGGCAAAGGGCGCGCTGCAATAACAAAGAACGGGCAGGGACCTTGGGCGCCTATATCCTTCGACGATTGCTGTTGGTGATCCCCACGCTGTTCGGCGTGATGGTCATCAACTTTGCGCTGACCCAGTTCGTGCCGGGCGGTCCGATTGACCAGATTCAGGCCAGGCTTGAGGGCAGTGGCGATGCTATCGAGGCCATCAGCGGCACCGAAGGAGCGGGAATCGCAGAAGAGGACAACGGCTATGTCGGCGCGCGAGGCCTGCCGCCGGAGTTTTTGGCCAAGCTGGAAGTGCAGTTCGGCTTTTCCCGCATCGTCTGCGCCGAAGGTTTTGCCGGTGAGCCGTCGCTGAAAGCGCCTGAGTGCCGGAAAGAGTCCATCCCGGCGCTGGAGCGGTTCTTCATCATGATGGGTAACTATGTGACGCTGGACTTTGGTGAAAGCTATTTCCGGTCGGTGTCAGTGGTCGATCTGGTGCTGGAAAAGATGCCGGTCTCGATCACGCTGGGGCTGTGGTCGACGGTGATCGCCTACCTGATCTCGATACCGCTTGGTATTCGCAAGGCGGTGCGCGATGGGTCAAGCTTCGACACCTGGACCAGCGGCATCATCATCGCGGCCTATGCGATCCCGGGGTTCCTGTTTGCCATCCTGCTGATGGTGGTGTTTGCGGGCGGGTCGTATTTCCAATGGTTCCCCTTGCGCGGCCTGACCAGTGAAGGGTGGGAGAGTTTTGGGTTCTTTCACAAGATCACCGACTACCTGTGGCACATCGTGCTGCCGGTGACGGCGCAGCTGATTTCGGCCTTTGCCACGCTGACCCTGCTGACCAAGAACAGCTTTCTGGACGAGATAAAGAAGCAATACGTAATGACCGCGCGGGCGAAGGGCCTGTCAGAGGCGCGGGTCCTGTACGGCCATGTCTTCCGCAACGCCATGCTGATCGTGATCGCAGGCTTTCCGGGACTGTTTTTGGGCGTGTTCTTCGGATCGAGTCTGATCATCGAATTCATCTTTTCCTTGGACGGGCTGGGCCAGCTTGGTTACCGGTCCGCCGTGGAGCGGGATTATCCGGTGATCTTCGGCACGCTGTTCGCCTTCGGACTGATCGGGCTGATCGTAGGGATATTGTCGGACATGATGTATGTGCTGGTCGACCCGCGCATTGACTTCGAGGCGCGCGGCTGATGGCGATGTCCCCCCTGAACCAGCGGCGCTGGCGGAATTTCACGACCAACCGGCGGGCCTATTGGTCGCTTTGGCTATTCATTGTGCTGTACGGGCTGTCGCTGTGTGCCGAACTGATCGCCAATGACAAGCCGATGCTGGTGCAACACAACGGTGGGTACTACATGCCAGCCTTCCGCTTTTATCCCGAAGTGGCGTTCGGCGGCGACCTGCGGACCGAGGCCAAGTATTCCACCGTCGAGGTGCAGTGCCTGATCGTGGCGGCAGGGTCGCTGGAGTGCTGGGATGACCCGGAAGGCATTCTGGCCGAGGCTTCCGACATGGGCACCGTTCTGGGCCAGCCGGTGAATGCAGGCTGGATGCTGTGGCCGCCGGTCCGCTATTCCTACAACTCCATCGTCGACACGGGCGGCGTGGCCCCGGGGCCGCCGTCGAAGATGAACCTGCTGGGCACCGACGACACCTCACGCGATGTGCTGGCGCGGGTGATCTACGGGTTCCGGCTGTCGGTCACTTTTGCGCTGATCGTGACGGTGCTGACCTCGGTCATTGGCATTGCGGCGGGGGCGGTGCAGGGCTACTTCGGCGGGCTGACCGACCTGATCTTTCAACGGGTGATCGAGCTGTGGTCGTCGGTGCCGACCCTGTATGTGATCATCATCGTCACGGCGGTCTGGTCGAAGAGCTTCTGGCTGATGGTGGGGTTGATGGTTGTCTTCGGCTGGACCGGGCTGGTCGGCGTGGTACGGGCCGAATTCCTGCGGGCGCGGAACTTTGAATATGTGCGGGCGGCGCGGGCTTTGGGCGTGACCGACGGGCAGATCATGTTCCGCCACGTGCTGCCGAATGCGATGGTGGCAACGCTGACCTTCATGCCGTTCATCATCACCGGGGCGATCGGCACGCTGGCGACGCTGGATTATCTGGGCTTCGGCCTGCCCTCCAGCTCGCCCTCGCTGGGGCAGTTGTCGCGACAGGCGCAGCAGAACCTGCAAGCGCCGTGGCTGGGTTTCACCGCGTTCTTTACCTTTGCAATCATGCTGAGCCTGTTGGTCTTCATTTTTGAAGGCGTGCGCGATGCCTTTGACCCCAGAAAGACGTTCCGATGAGGGTGCTGGAGGTCAAGGGTCTGACGGTAAAGTTCCGGCAGGACGGACGGGTGATCGAGGCGGTAAAGGACGTGTCCTTTACGGTGGGCAAGGGCGAAACCGTGGCGCTGGTTGGCGAAAGCGGGTCGGGGAAATCGGTGACCGCCCTGTCGACGGTGGGACTGCTGCCGGACAGTGCCGAGGTGTCGGGATCGGTGACGTACAACGGCACGCAGATGGTCGGTGCGTCGGAGCGCGCCTTGCGAAAGGTGCGCGGCAACGACATCAGTTTCATCTTTCAAGAGCCGATGACCAGCCTGAACCCGCTGCACACGATTGAAAAGCAGATGGCGGAAAGTCTGGCGCTGCATCAGGCGCTGACCGGGGCGGCGGCGCGGGGGCGGGTTATCGAGTTGTTGAACAAGGTCGGCATCCGCGATGCGGAAAGCCGGTTGGGGGCCTATCCGCACCAGTTGTCCGGCGGGCAGCGGCAGCGGGTGATGATCGCGAGGGCCTTGGCGAACGGGCCGGAACTGCTGGTGGCGGATGAGCCGACAACAGCGCTGGACGTGACCATTCAGGCGCAGATCCTGGACCTTCTGGCCGATCTGAAGCGGTCGGAGGGGTTGAGCCTTTTGTTCATCACCCATGATCTTGGGATCGTGCGGCGCATCGCGGACCGGGTCTGTGTGATGCAGGGCGGCGAGATTGTGGAGCAGGGGCTGACGGCGGACATCTTCGCCAATCCGCAGCATCCCTACACGCAAAAGCTGCTGGCGGCTGAACAGAAGGGTGGGCCGGGTCCGGTGCCCGAGGGCGCGGCGGAAGTAGTGCGGACCGAAGATTTGCGCGTCTGGTTCCCGATCCACAAAGGGCTGATGCGCAAGACCGTGGGCCATGTGAAGGCAGTGAACGCCGCTAGTCTTTCGGTGCGGGCGGGCGAGACACTGGGCATCGTCGGTGAAAGCGGGTCGGGCAAGACCACGCTGGCGCTGGCGATCCTGCGGCTGATCCCCTCGACCGGGCCGGTGGTGTTTCTGGGGCAGGATCTGCGTGAGCGGTCCGGTGCGGAGCTGCGGGCTTTGCGGCGCGAGATGCAGGTGGTGTTCCAGGACCCGTTCGGAAGCCTGTCGCCGCGGATGACGGCAGAGCAGATCATCGCGGAGGGCTTGGGGGTGCACGGCCTTGAGCCGGGGCGCAACCGGACCGAGATGGTGGCCGAGATCATGCGCGAAGTGGGCCTCGATCCCGCCGCGATGAGCCGCTATCCGCATGAGTTTTCCGGCGGCCAGCGCCAGCGCATTGCCATTGCGCGGGCCATGATCCTGCGCCCGAAACTGGTGGTGCTGGACGAGCCGACGAGTGCGCTGGACATGACAGTCCAGGTGCAAATCGTGGAGCTGCTGCGCGAGTTGCAACGCAAATGGGGGCTGGCCTATATCTTCATCAGCCACGATCTGCGGGTGATCCGCGCGATGGCGCACAAGGTGATGGTGATGCAGGCGGGCGATGTGGTCGAGGCGGGCGACTGCGCGTCTGTGTTTACCAAACCGCAATCCGACTATACCAAAGCCCTTATGGCGGCGGCATTCGGGCCCTGATGTGAAGCTTCTTTTCGTCCACCAGAACTTTCCCGGCCAGTTCAAGCATCTGGCGCCGGAAATGCAGCGGCGCGGCCACGACGTGCGGGTACTGACCGATCCGCACAACAAAGTGGTCAGTGAGGTGCCGCTGACCCGCTACAGCTTCAAGCCGGAAAATGTAGACCCCGGCCAAACCCGTCTGGGGCGCAACTACACCACCATGAGCGACCGGGGTGTGGCAGTTGCGCGGGCGGCACGAGGCATGCGTGCCACAGGCTATGTCCCGGACGTGATCTTCGGCCACTCCGGCTGGGGCGAGACGCTGTTCCTGAAAGAGGTCTGGCCCGAGGCGAAACTTCTGGTCTATGCCGAGTTCTACTATCGTGGGCGGGGTGCGGATGTGGGATTTGATCCCGAGTTCAGCCCGCCCGATTTCGACAAGGTGATGATCGCGCAAGGCCGTGCCGCACATCTGGGGCAGGCGATCCTGCACGCGGACCGGGCGATTTCACCGACCCGGTGGCAGGCCGACACACATCCGCCGCTGCTGCGCCGCGCCATCGAGGTGATCTTTGACGGCGTCGATTGCGACCGGCTGACCCCAAATCCTGCGGCCCGGTTCAGCCTGCCGGATGGCCGGGTTCTGGCGCCGGGGGATGAGGTTCTGACCTTCATCAACCGCAATCTGGAACCGTATCGCGGCTACCACATCTTCATGCGCGCGCTGCCTGCGGTATTGGCCGCCCGTCCCGACGCGCAGGTGGTGATCGTGGGCGAAGACGGGGTCAGCTACGGCGCTGCGCCAAAAGAGGGCAGTTGGAAGACGCGGTTTCTGGACGAGGTGCGCGACCGGCTGGACCTCTCCCGCATCCATTTCATGGGCCGGGTGCCCTATGACCGGCTGGTCGATCTGATGCATGTATCCCGGGCGCATGCCTATCTGACTTATCCCTTCGTGCTCAGCTGGTCGATGGTCGAGGCGATGGCAGCAGGGGCGATGGTGGTAGGATCGCGTACAGCCCCGGTCGAAGAAGTAATCGAAGATGGTGTTACCGGGCGGCTTGTGAACTTTCTGGATGTGAAGGCATGGTCGTCGGCGCTGACCGATGCGCTCGCGCGGCCAGAGGCTTATGTTGCGATGCGACAGGCCGCGCGGGCGATGGTGCTGGCGCGCTATGACTTGCGGGGCGTTTGCCTGCCCCGGCAGGTGGATTTCCTGACCCGGCTGGCACAGGGCGACGGGTGACCCCGACAGGGCCGTGTCCGACCGGCCAGTTCAGATCGCGGCGGAGTGCAGTGCGCGGGTCTGGTCATAGGCATCGAAAGCGCGGGCGATCATCCGGGTCAGCGGTTTCGCCCTGTCCGGGATGACAAAGGCATCCGAGGTTATGGTGACCATGTCGCCAAAGGTTTCCCCGGCCGCCCGGAACAGCACATCGACACGGTCCGCCGTCGTGTCGAAGTCGCGCAGCAGTTCGGCGCGCGACACCCGGAAATCGCACATCAGCGCTTCGATGATGCGCGCGCGCAGCAGGTCTTCGCCTGCGAAACGGTGGCCACGGTGGGTGGAAAAGTGCCCGGCGCGGATTTCTTTGGTATAAGCGGCGGTGCCCGAGACATTCTGCGCGAAACCTTGCGGAAAGCGCGAGATTGACGAGGCGCCAAGTCCGATCAGTACCGGAGACGTGTCGTCGGTGTAGCCTTGGAAATTGCGCCGCAGCGTGCCTGCCTTGGCGGCCTTGGCCATGCCATCGGTCGGTCGCGCGAAGTGGTCGATGCCGATCTCGTCATAACCGTCCCACAGAAACAGGTCGCGTGCCACTTCGTACAGCGACAGCCGTTCTTGCGGGGTGGGCAGCGCGTCCGAAGGGATCATCTGCTGGCGGCGGCTCATCCACGGCACATGAGCATAGCCGTAAAGAGCCACCCGGTCGGGCGAGAGGGTCAGAAGTTTCCGCACGGAATCAGCGATCCGCGGCTCGGTCTGGTGTGGCAGGCCGTAGAGAATGTCGGCGTTCAGGCCGGTGATGCCACGGGCGCGAATGCGTTCTGCCACGTCGCGGGTCAGCGCATAGCTTTGTTCGCGCCCGATGCATTTCTGGATCACGGGGTCAAAATCCTGCACCCCGATCGACGCACGGTTCATGCCAGAGGCGGCCAGTGCATCAAGCCGGGCGTCATCAACTTCATTCGGGTCAATTTCGACCGAGAACTCACCACCGGGGGCCATAGGGGCAACCTGTAGAACTGTTTCGGCCAGATCGCGGATCAGGTCGGGCGACAGCAAGGTGGGCGTGCCACCACCCCAATGCAGGCGGCTGAGGCTGACTCCGCGCGGCAAATGCTGCTTGAGCAGGGCAATTTCCGTCTTCAGCGTCTGCACATAGGCAATGACCGGATCGTCTGACGTGGTACCCTGCGTCCGGCAGGCGCAGAACCAGCAAAGTCTGCGGCAAAAGGGGACATGCAGGTAAAGCGAGATGGCGCTGCCTTCTGGGATCGCGCTGATCCACGCAGCAAACTCCTGCGGCCCGATCGTCGTGCCAAAGTGCGGCGCGGTCGGATAGGACGTATAGCGTGGCACGCGGGCATCAAAAAGACCAAGGCGGGTGAGTTGCGGGTCATGGGACATGCGGCTAGATTAAGAGAGCACGGGGGCATTGCTCTTTGATGCAGATCAACAAGAAAGGCGATCCATGCAGGACCTTTCGGCCCACCAGCAATGCGGCGACTGCCCGATCCGCCACCGCGCCGTCTGCGCGCGGTGCGAGACCGATGAATTGGCGCGACTGGAGCAGATCAAGTATTATCGCAGCTTTCAGGCGGGGCAGACGATCATCTGGTCGGGGGACCGGATGGAATTTGTCGGCTCGGTTGTAACCGGGATCGCGACGCTGACCCAGACGATGGAGGACGGGCGGCGGCAGATGGTGGGGCTGTTGCTGCCGTCGGACTTCGTTGGGCGGCCCGGGCGGGCGGCGGCGGCGTTCGACGTGACGGCGACGACGGATGTGGTGATGTGCTGTTTTCGCAAGAAGCCGTTCGAAGACATGATGGCCGCCACCCCGCATATCGCGCAGCGGTTGCTGGAGATGACGCTGGACGACCTGGATGCGGCGCGGGAATGGATGCTGCTCTTGGGCCGCAAGACGGCGCGGGAAAAGATTGCCTCTCTGATTGCGATCATCGCGCGGCGGGAGGCTGGGTTGCAGGTGCGGCAGCGCAAGGGGATGCTCTCGGTGGACCTGCCGCTGACGCGGGAAGAGATGGCGGATTATCTGGGGCTGACGCTGGAGACGGTCAGCCGGCAGATGTCGGCGCTGAAGAAGGACGGGGTGATCACGCTGGAAGGGAACCGGTTGGTGCGGATTCCCGATCTGGACCGGTTGCTGGAAGAAGCCGGGGATGACGCCGACGGCGGGATGCTGGTCTGAGCGTCGTCCGCGCGCGGACAAGCGTGGCACCCATCTACGCGCTGTCCTTCCCCGGCATCTGTTGGTTCGGGTCGCGGATGAATTGTTCCCGCTGTGATGTCCGGATTTTGCTGATGTATTCGCATGGCGCAAGGCCGCTTGGCGTCTCAGCCTGCGGGCGGCGTTGTGGGTGAGG
>JANOQT010000182.1:0-8267 GCA_031415015.1 Paracoccaceae bacterium | reverse complement strand
AAACGACTGCTTCCGACGACAAAGCGGAAATTCAAGGCGTCGGTTTCGGCGGCTCAAAGCAGACATTCGACTAGGCCACTTAGCTGCGCGGGCAATTGACTGTATTAGAGCGTTACCTGCCGTCCGCGAACGCTCGCTTTTTGGATAGTTTAATGGCCGCCTTTCACTTTTCAAAAATCCCGTCGACCTCGCATCCGCATAAGTGCTCAGTGCCATTCAGTCTTACGTCGCGCAAATCTTAGGCCCCGCATGAGTCCGCAGGGCTGCAGCCGCGGTGCTCTATAGTGCGGGCTGATCTAAATCGATGTAGCTAGGATAAAACGATGATGAAGGTCATGGTTCTGGGGGGGTATGGGAATTTTGGGGCGCGCATCAGCCGCGCCTTAGGCGGTGATGACCGCATCGAATTGCTGGTAGCCGGGCGCGATGGTTCCCGGGCTGCGGCCTTTGCCGCCGCACTGTCAGACCGCGCGCAGGGTATGGCGGTGGATATGCGTAGCGCGGGGTTTGCGCAGGTCTTACAACACCACGGTGTGGGCTTGGTGATCCACACCGCGGGGCCTTTCCAGGGACAGGACTATAGCGTGGCGCGCGCTTGTGCTCAGGCTGGTGTGCATTACATCGATCTGGCCGATGGCCGCCGTTTTGTGTGCGACTTTCCGCGGGCAGTACACGCGGCGTTTGCGGGCACGGGCCGGGTGGCCATAACTGGTGCCAGCACAGTGCCCGCCCTGTCATCGGCCGTGGTTGATGAGTTGTGCAAGGGCTGGCAGTGTGTGGACAGCATCGATATCTGCATTGCCCCGGCACAGACAGCGCCTCGTGGCGTGGCCACCTTGCGTTCGGTGCTGAGTTACTGTGGCGGCCCCATCCAGGTCTGGCATGGTGGCCAGTGGCAGAACCATGTCGGCTGGGCTAAACCGAAGCGTGTGGCGTTTCAGCGCCTTCATCCCCGGCTGGGTGCGCTGTGCGATATCCCCGACCTAGAACTGTTCCCGGCCCGCTACCAAGTGCGTGAACGCATGGAGTTTCGCGCGGCGGTAGAGTTGGGTACAGCACAGCGCGCGTTTGCCGTACTGGCCTGGCTGCGGCATGTAGGACTGCTGAAAAATCCTGCGGCCTTGGCTGGAGTCTTAAATACCACCGCCAAACTCTTTGACCCCTTTGGCTCTGCACTGGGCGGCATGGTTGTGCGTGTGGTCGGGCTGGGTGCCGATGGCAAACCCGCCAAGCGTGCCTGGCACATCGCCGCAGACAACAACCATGGCCCCGAGATACCCTGTATGGCTGCCATTTTGTTAGCAAGACGGCTCGCTGGTGGCGAGTCCATGGCTAGCGGTGCATATGCCTGCGTGAGCTTGAACAAGCTGGCGGATTTTGCACCCGAGTTCGCCAAGTGGGGAATGGTGACCGATGTGATAGCAGAGGTCTGAGCATATGCCGCACAGCAGAATTGACTTTGCCATGCCAGCGCCTGCTGCGGTGGTGTTTGACGCCTTTCACTACCACTACTGGCGCCACCGGTGGGACAGCCTAGTCAGCGCCACGGTGGTAGAGGGCGGCGCACCGTGCCCCTGTGTGGGCGCGGTTACGCAGAACGCGGGTGGTGGCTGGATGCGAAGCCTGTCCATGCGAACCCAGTTTGTGGCTTATGACCGGCCGCGGCTGGCCGCGGCATCCATGTTGGGCCATTCGTTCCCCTTTACACGCTGGGCGGCGTCTATGCGCCACAAAGAGCTGGACAATGGTCAGTCTATGCTTCTGTACACCTATACCTTTGAGGTAGGCCCACGCTGGATAGCCTGGATCATCCGACCCTTTGTCGAACGCATTTTTGAGTACCAGACGCGCAAACGCTTTGGACGTCTGCGCGCCTATCTGGCAAGCCACGCTAATGACATCGCGCGTTGGCAGCGGGAGCAATAAAACATGGTGAAAAAAGTGGAGCCGTTGGAGAAACGGTATTTACGTCTGAGCCTGGCCTAGAGCGGCTTCCGACGGCAAAGCGGAAGTTTGCGAGCCCAAAACCACTGCCTGGAAGAAGACATTAGACTTTCATCGCCAAGCGACTCGATCGATAGCCTTTATGCGGCTATAGCTGATATCCAGAACAGACTTATCTTTCAGCAGCACAGTTACCCGAAAGCAGGCGTCCAAACTCTGTTCGAGGTGCGGCTTGATACACTAAGTAAACAAAAATCTACATAACAATTCTGCCAGTCGTATCAAACGATTAGAAAAATTTGTCGTGCGACATCAGTCATGCAGAGGGAAGGGAAAGTGGCGATACACATCGTAGACGTCGAAGAGGTGCTGCGTCAATTGCCGCATCCCCTGACGCTTGTAGGTCTAAAAGCCCTGAATCCAGCACGTGAACCCTACCGGGCAATCTTGCTTCAGCCAACGGGCGTGGTCGAAGCCAATGATGTCCGGGTTGGCCACGCAGACTCCGCGCTGGGTCACGCCTTGTGCAGCGGATTCCTTTCCTTCGCAGCACAAGGCCATTCTGACCTGGCGGTAGCACCGGAATATTGCGTCCCCTGGTCCGTCGTACAGGAAATCGTTGTGGGGCAACATCGCCCACCACGAGGCGCCATCTGGGTGCTTGGATGTGAAAGCATTTCTCCGGCTGATTTCCAAGCGTTGGCTCAACAGTACAACGCGTCTGGCGATTGCGTGTTTCATCACGAGCCGCTCGATGCGCGGCAAGCTGCGCAACGGCGATACGTCGACCCGCTGCTCTACATATTCTGGGTCCAAGATCAGGATGGACAGCCTGTGCTGTTCCTTCTCGCGCAGCTCAAGACCGTGGCCTGCCGGGATAACCGGGACGTAGAGCAAACCTCACTGTGCCTCGGCGAGACGGTGTACGCCTTTAATCGCGGCATCAACTCCATGAGTCTCATCTCGATTATTTGCTCGGATGCCTTTGACTTCACTGAGCACATTGACGCGATCCACTCCAACTGCCTTCTCATTCATATACAACTTAACCCTAAGCCGGCACATACCGACTATGCGGCCTACCGCACAAGGCTTTGTTCAGTAGGAACCAACAGCCACGTCGAACTCCTGTGCTTGAACTGGGCCAAGAACATCCAAGAGGTCAAGGCCGCAGGCAAGTATGCGGATTGGAACAACGTCGCTGGATCAGCCTGGTACGCACCGCCCGCAAAATTCAGCGCTGACGATGGACACATCGATTCGCTGCACCGCGGCGGTCTTTACTACTGCTTGCTGGCCCAACGATGGCACTCGTTCTTCCTAAACTATGAAGGCCAGATCATCCAATTGCAAAAGCAGAAGCTGCTTTTCCCTGGCGAGCAAGCGCTGGCCCCGAAGAATTTCGTTGCGATAGAAGAGCGCTGGTCCTGGAATCCAGGCAGCACCAGCTGGAATTCTGGTGCGGTTGCCAATGACGGCTTTGCCGACGCCCTGGCGGGTTACCACGCGATTTCCGAACACCTGCACTTAGCCTCGCAAGCCAGTCCACTCGCGGTCGAACGCGCAATCGAGATTCTCATGGGGCCTGGCGGAAACCCGGCATCCTGGTACACAGTCAAAGAGCTCGATGCGGTCCATCTGGACAAGGATGAGGAATCGATACGCCGGGTGACAGTCAACCAAGACCCTGACCTTACCCGGCCAGGATCGGCCTACCGCCTTCAACGATTGCAGCGTGCACACGATGCGATCATGCTTGCCCAGAACGAGGTTCCGTGGCCACCGCCGGTCCAGGACTTGGCAAACGGCTTCAAGCTCTCGTGGAAACGTAATTCCCCTCACCACAACGTCGAACCGAACGCCGGAGGGCGGGGGCCTGCATCACTTGTCTACCTTTCGGACCAGGCGAACAATTCCGCGGTCGAAAGCACTCACCAGAAGCTTAGGAAGGCCCTCGTCACCCATGCGGTCAATGAGGCCTGTGTAGCAGGTAAGACTGGAGAGGAAATGAGCAACGCCATAGTACGCGCGCAAGACCGGCTTTGCATCGTTTTTCGACGTGACAACCATTTTGGCGCACGCGGCCCTGAAGGCACGAATCTAATCGATACCCCGGCTAGCGAGTCGCCGGTGGATTTCTCAGAGGACAGATCATGATCGATGTGCAACGTGTTCAAGCACTGCTCAAGAACCGCTACCCTAATCTTGAAAGCGTTGGGCAAGGTGTATTTCGAGGCGTTGACCGTTTCGGCGCTCGCGACTATGCGATTCGCTACTTTGACCTGAACGATCGGCTGGCAACGACCGTCGATTCGCTGAAGAGCTACCAGGAAGAAGTACTTTCGCCGATGTACTTCTCCAGCGCCGTCGCGACTGATCTGCGATGGAACCATTACCTGTACTTCGTCACGAGCGACGAAGAGGCCAACAAGGGCGAATTCGGTCGCCTCAAAGCCAAGGTAGAGGCAGACAGGGAGTACGCCCGCAAGCAGGTGGTACGAGAAGGCGAGATCGCCGACTTGCTGGCCGACGCACAAGTGCCCGAGTCTCTGACCGCCCTGCCGATCGACCTTGCGACAACATGGGCAAACACCCTTCAACAGCACGGCCTTGCCTTCATTCTGGATAGCGACGTTTCCATTCCGGACGCCGTTCGGCGAATCGTTGCGGGAACGAAGGATGGAGCGTCGCGCCCGATTTCACCGGTCGCTCTCCTAGCTGCCGAACAAGCCGCTGCAAGCCACTTCATCGAACACTTGACCATCAAGGGCTTCCGCACACACCCGGAGGAAAAGGACCACTCTCTAGGTCGGGTAAATTTGATTGTCGGCAGCAATGGCGTCGGTAAGACCTCACTCCTTGAGGCAATTGAATTCGCCTACTGCGGAAAAAATCGGCGATCCTCCACATTGCTCAACAACACATCAATTACTGCAGATCTTTTCGGAGTCGAGCACAAGCTGTCTTCGACCACTGATGCCACGCGACTTCGAGCGCGCCACTCAAATTGGTATGCCAAGACTGAAGTGAAAACGGTCACCGTCCAAGACAGTTTCGGGAGATTCAACTTTCTCGACACGGATGCTGCCGTGCAGCTCAGCGTATCGACAAGTTCAGTACAAATTGGAACAGACGTCACCCGTTTGGTGTTGGGTGCGATGGCAGAGAATCTGGCAGACAGGCTACGTCGCGTTCTTAAGCAGTTACAGGATGAGTTGAAGGATCTACGTCGCGACAAGATGAGTAATGAGCAGTTGAAGTTGGCCGCACAGACCCGCCTCGATGCCATCAAAACTGCCCCTAAGCTATCTGACAGTTTATTCCTCGAACTTCTCGCGGCGCTGAAGGGCCAGGGTTGGAGTCAGCCCCCAGATGAAAAAGGTCAACTCGAAGCATTGCGAGAACGCCTGCAGGAGGCCACTTCAACCATCGCACTGGTCCGCCATTCGTCGATCAGCACACTTCACGCCGAACCCGATTCCGCGCTTCGGTTATTGACGAAATTGAACGACGAAGCCCGTAAGGCGGAAGCTTTGGCGCAGCGGGCCAAAGCGGCCCGGTTGGCACAGGCCAATGCGCGTCGAGAGGCGCAGGAAGTGGCGGAACTAAGCGCCGCTACGGAGGCGCTGCTTCCCTATGCCCGCATCAACTTCCCGCAACTTGTCAAGCAGGCATCGGAGTGTCGGGATCGGGTGCGCACGCGGAATACAAGGCTGAGCCAAGTGGTCAACCTCGGCAACGCGAGCGCCATCCAACAGTTTCTAGAAATGCCTGTTGCCAACGCCATTGACTTAGTCGACACCGAAATCGAGGGGCATCAGCGGCGACACGACGCGGCGCAAACGGCACTCCACGCACTGGAGAAGACACAGAGCACGATGACCGTTCTGAGGCAACGCCTACTGGGAACCGCCCAGGACATACTGCAGCGGTCGGGCAATTCTGACCATTGCCCGTTATGCAGAACAGAGTTTGAGGAAGGTCAGTTGCTTGCGCGGATGATGGCCGATGTCGCCGAGGTTACTTCAGAGCAAGCCAACCTTCTGCGGGTAAACATCTCGTCCGCCAGCGAAGCGATGGCGAACACCCGGGCCATGTTGGCCCTGCTGCGTCCTTTGCATGCGTTTGTCGGCAATAGTGCTCTGACCGTCACGGTTGCCCAGGCGCTCGAACAGATTGCCCAAGAACGAACTGCAGTCGATCGTGATCAACACGAACTGGATACTATCCAAGCGCAGGCTCTACAACTGCAGTCCGATGGGCTGTCCTCCAAAGACCTTTCCAGCAAGTTTCTAACTGCGGGAATAACCGAGTTGCCCGCACTTGAGGAGTTGCAACGAATCCAGTCCAATCACAAGGAGACGCTGGAAACACTTCAAAGCGCTGAAAAGTTCGCGCTACATGAGTTGGACCTCGTGAGGCAGGAATGCGATGCGATGGCCGAACGCCTATCGATGGAGGCCCTCGGAGACACAGACAAGCTCGTAAGATTGGTCAAAGAACTAATCTCAGCTGCGGAAGCTGCCCTGGGAGCACGCCAAATTCTCGCGACAATCCTGACGATAAGCAATGAGGCGACTGCGGAAGAGATCGCGCTGAATCTCGCAGCTATCCAACAATTGCTCGCTCAAGTCGCCACCGCCGTCGCGCAGGAAGGTGCGAATGACAAGGCGCTCAACGACGAAACCAAGAATGTCGACGGCCTTGTCAAAAAGATTGAAAACAGCAGCACGAAGATCACGTGCGCAAGCAATGCAGAGCTCGTGCTAAAAACGTTAGCCAAAGAGAGTTCGGGGGGCGAGTTGGAAAGCCAGATACTGACCGAGAACGCAGCGGAGATTGCTCGCACCTTTGCCAGCATCCACATGCCCAACGAGTTTGAAATTCAGATCGCCCAGGGAAAACTCGTCATCATTCGCAGGAGCACCGGCGCTGAGGTTCAGCTCGAACATATGAGCACAGGTCAGCGCGCCGCGTTCGCCCTGTCGCTGTTCTTAGCGATGAATGGCCGCCTCCGGTCAGGCCCCCCTATGCTGCTGTTTGACGATCCCGTTGCGCACATTGACGACATTAACGTGCTGTCTTTCCTCGATCATCTTCGCCAGCTTGCTATCGGCGGATCGAGGCAAATCTTCTTTGCTACGGCAGACACCAAGCTGGCTGGGCTTTTCCGCCACAAGTTTCGATTCTTGGGCGATGAATTTAAGGAATTGCGTTTGTCGCGGACCTCGTGAGAGGACTATGCCACGCAGATTTCTGTGGATCCACTAGCGCATCCACGCTTGTGATGAGATTGCTCAACCATAAATGTCAATAGGGTTCACTCGACAGCGATAGACGCCAATGTGAATAGCAATACAACTGCACACAGCAGTCGTTCCACAACTCCCGCTCCTGGCCCACAGTAGCCTTTGGCCATGCATTTGACTGTCGACTATGGTCTTCTACCAACAGCTATCGTCAAGTCGCCGGTTAATTTACTTCAGCGCTCTGGCTTAATCCAACCAACCTCCACGGGACTTAGGGAGATTCAGTTGACTGACTCGATCAGTCGATGAAATTTTTCACTGTTCTTGCTGGTAAATGCTATCCCCTTACTTTGAGCGTTTTTTGTAGCGCAACGCGGGCTGTGCAGCGACACCGTTTAACTTTGAAGATTTGGTGCTTTTAACTTCGGCGTTGTCACACGTAAGTTATTGATTTTGTTAGGCTGCGGAAGTGTGTATTTATGGTGATGCCCAGTTACTTCGAAACAAGCTGCACGCCGGTGGAGTACGAAATAGGCAGACCAGCTGACCGTGGCAGAGCAAACCCAGTGGGCAGATCGACAAACGGGTGTTTGCCGCACAACTGCCGCGAATCTGCTTAAAACTGCTGTTATTAATGATAAAAAGCCCTGTAGCTCAATAAATACGGGCGCGAGCAGCTATTAATATACTAGCAACTTAACGCAGCTGTTCGAGCTACTCACGCATGCGCCTTCAACGCCCGGCGGTATTGAATCGCCTCTGCAACGTGGGTGACCTGCACCGACTGTGCGCCGACCAAATCTGCAATCGTGCGCGCAATTTTCAGGCTGCGGTGTATGCCCCGGCCTGACCAGCCCAGGCGGGTTGCAGCCAGGTTTAGAAATTTGGCCGCAGGCGGGTCCAGCCTGCATTGCGCGTCAATGGCCTGGCCGCTGAGCGTTTGGTTGGCGTGGCCTTGCCGTGCGATGGCGCGGTCGCGTGCCATCGCCACGCGCTCGGCAATTGCTGCAGTGCTTTCGCCGGGCGGGGTGTTGATCAGCTCGTCTGCGTTCAATGCGCCCACTTCAACATGCA
>JANOQT010000181.1:0-12377 GCA_031415015.1 Paracoccaceae bacterium | reverse complement strand
CGTGAGACATCGGACGCAATCGCGTGATCCGGCCCCGGTCAAACAAAAAGGCCGCCCGAAAGGGCGGCCCGACCGGCAAACAGGCCGTCAACCTGTCACGGAACCGATGTCAGATAAGCGATGACATTCGCCCGGTCTTCCGGCTTGGGCAGGCCTGCGAAGGCCATCTTGGTGCCGGGCATGTACTTCTTGGGGTTCTCGATGAATGAGTTGATCGCCTCGGGCGACCAGACCTCGGCTGCAAGCGCGATGTTGGCTTCCGAATAGGCATAGCCTTCGACCGCTGCGTGATTGCGCCCTACCACACCGTTCAGATGCGGGCCGACCCCGTTGGATCCATCCATCTTGTGGCAAGCGCCGCACTTCTTGAAGACCGCTTCTCCGGCCCCTGCATCCGCCGATGCCAGCAGCGTTGCGAAATCCGGTCCCGCCTCTGCGCCTTCTGCCGGGGCTTCGGCCCCTGCGTCGGCCATCTCGATCACATAGGCCTGCGCGACTTCCTCATCGTGCCCGCCTTCGGCATGCCCGCCAACCGTGTACAGCGACTCTGCCGCCCAGCCCGCCAGCAGGAACACGAGGAACGAGCCGCACACCGCGCCCACCGCCTTGGTCATCGTCATCGTGTCGAACATGGTGCACCTTTCCCGGGTCTCATTTCGGGCGGTATCTATCCGCTTCCCCCAGTAAGTTTCAAGGTGTAGACGCGCGACCAAACGCCCCTCTTTGCGGGTTTCGGGACAGAAGGCTGCAGGAATGACCGGTCGGATCGCATTTCAGGGGGAACTCGGGGCCTATTCGCATCAGGCCTGTCAGCAGTCTCGCCCCGATATGGAAGCCGTTCCCGGCACCACTTTCGAGGATGTCGTCGACAAGGTCGCGCGTGGCGACGTCGATCTGGGGATGCTTGCGGTCGAAAACTCCACCTATGGCCGGGTGGCAGATGTGCATTCGTTGCTGCCGAAATCGGGCCTGCATATCGTGGACGAGGCGTTCGTTCGGGTGCATGTCAACCTGCTGGGCGTGCCCGGTGCGCGGCTTGAGGATATCACCGAGGCGCATGGACACGTGGTGATCCTGCCGCAATGTGCCGGGTTCCTGCGCACGCACAACATCCGCGGCAAGGTCAGTTCCGACAACGCCCGCGCCGCGCGCGAAGTGGCCGAAGCCGGTGACAAGACCCGCGCCGCCCTGGCCAGCGAACTGGCCGCCGCGATCTACGGGCTGGATGTGATCGCAGGCCAGATCGAGGATCAGGCCAACAACACCACCCGCTTTCTGGTGATGGCGCGCGCCCCCGATCATTCCCGCCGGTCGGACCGGATGATCACCACCTTCACCTTCCGCGTGCGCAACATTCCGGCGGCGCTTTACAAAGCGATGGGGGGATTTGCCACCAACGGCGTCAACATGACCAAGCTGGAAAGCTACATGGTCGGCGGTTCGTTCACTGCGACCGAATTCTACGCCGACATCGAAGGCCACCCCGAAGACGCAAATGTCGCCCGCGCGCTGGAGGAACTGCGCTATTTCACCACCGAGGTGAACATCCTTGGCGTCTACCCGGCAGACCGCGGACGCGGCTGAATTCAGGCCTTGGCCGTTTGGGCCCGGTTGCGCGCATAGCGGTCTTCGATCATGGTGCCCAGTTGCTGGACACGCAGGTCGAACTTCGTCTGCACTCTGCCCTTGGCCAACCGCAGCGTATTGAGAAACAGCCGCGCGGCCAGTGTCTTCGGCCGGACCGTCACTGACACGCGCAGCCGGGTGCGGCGCGGCGACAGCGTCAGCACATCGACTGCCGTCGTTCCCTCCATCGCTGGGCTGTCCATCGAGAAGGTTGCCTCACTGTCTTGCGTCACCGATTCGAGACGGATCAGCACTTTGCGCATCTTGCCCCGGAACGGGAACCGGATGCGCCAACCCGCGCCAAGGCCGGTCATCGGCATGTCAGCCGGCCGCTCCACCTCGGCCCCGCGCCGCGCCGCGTCACGTTCCCACGTGGCGAAATCGGTCAGGCAGGCATAGGCGAAACTCGCCGGGGCCTCGATATCGCACTTCGCGGTCAGTTTCATTCTCCGCCCTCATCACGCCTGATTATGCAGCCCCGCGCGCTGTGCCGGGCCAGATAGCAGCAGACTCTCGTCAATCCAGCTTGTCCGCAAGCCAGTTCACCAGAATAAAATGCGCGATGGCTCCGTTTCTTGCCGGTTTGATCACTGGATGCAGCCCCGCCATCACCGTCACCATCTCTTCCCGCGTCACCCACAATGCTTGTTCCAGCTCTTCCGGGTCGATGACAATTTCATCGGTCAGCGCTTCCGCCCGCGCCCCGAACATCAGCGAGGCAGGAAACGGCCAGGGCTGGCTCGCCAGATAGCTCACGGCCCCGCAGCGCACTCCGGCCTCCTCGAACACCTCGCGGCGGACGGCGGCTTCCAGCGTCTCGCCCGGTTCCACGAAGCCGGCCAGCAGCGAATACATCCCCTCCGGCCAGGCGGGGCTGCGCCCCAGCAGCACCGAGTTGCCGCGCGTCACCAGCATGATCACCACCGGGTCCGTACGGGGAAAGTGATGCGCCCCGCAGGCCGGACAGGTCCGCTGCCAGCCGCCGTGCGACATCTCTGACGCAGCGCCACAGGCCGCGCAGAACCCGTGGCTGCGGTGCCAGTGCAACACCGCCTTCGCCGTCGCCACCAGTTCGGCGTCGCGCGGCGAAAGGCGCGTCATCACGCCGCGCAGTTCTGCAAACCCGTAACTGTCGTCCAGCGCCGGATGCCCTTGCACCGACGGATCGAAGAACCCTGCCGCGACCGCCTCGGCCCCCGCCTCTGGCGACCAATCCGAGACGTCGGTGGCAAAGCGCGGCACCCCATCGTCCAGCCCCAGAAACACCGGCGGCCCACCATGTGCCAGCACCGGATGCCCGGCTTCCAGCCACCCCGGCACGTCCCCCCGCATCAACGGCTTGCCACGCCAGATCGGCAAAACCCGCCCCGTCCTGAAAGCTGCGTGCAATGCTGCCGGATCACGACGCATGGCAGCCGCACGGTCCAGCCCCGATCCGCCAAAGGTCACAGTCTCAGCGATCCGCATGGTCATCCCCCATTTCCGCCTCCGTCTGGTTCGCACGAAGCCCCCGGATTGGCAAATCCGCCCGGATGCCGCACTAAAGCAACCACAGCGCGAAATCTTCAATTTGCCTTAACCTCGTCACAACTTTTGCGATATCTCTGGCGACACGTGGCCTTGCCATATGACGTCTACTCTATGCCGACGATGCCTCGGGATTCGTGTTTGGGTTATATCCGTTCGACCCGCAGTGCTGCTTGCGGGTAATCGTTTTACCAGGAAGGTAAGTGTAACAAGTGTCTAATTTTGCGGTGTTTTCTCCTGTTCCGGACGTTCATTCTGTCCCTGAGGCCGGGTCGGCCACTCCCGCAGCACCTCCCTCCGGACACCCCTCGGTCGAGGTCGTCCTGCGCCTGATTGCAACCAGCGACCTGCATGCCTGCCTGATGCCCTACGACTACTGTGCCAACCGTGCCGTCAAGGGTCAGGGGCTTGACCACATCGCCCGCCAGATCGCCGCCGCGCGGGCCGAGGTTCCAAACAGCCTTCTTCTCGACAACGGCGATTTCCTGCAGGGCAATCCACTGGCGGATTTTGTCGCCGACAGCCCGCGCCGCCGCAGGCCGCATCCGGTTATCACCGCCTTCAACACGCTTGGCTATGACGCGGCCACGCTTGGCAACCACGAGTTCAACTATGGACTGCAGTTTCTGACAACCGCACTCGCCGACGCCCGGTTTCCGGTTGTATCGGCCAACATTGCCACCCGGCTTGGCAAAAGCCCGGCCCGCGACACCACTTTCGTGCCGCCCTACACCATCCTGACGCGCTGGGTTACCGACACCATGGGCCGGGCGCACCGGCTGCGCATCGGGATCATCGGCTTTGCCCCGCCGCAGATCGCGGTCTGGGACCGCGACCATCTGCAGGGCCGCATCCACATGCGTGATATCCTGGCCGCCGCCCGGGCCTGGCTGCCCCGGCTGAAGGCACAGGGGGCCGATGTCATCGTGGCGCTTGCCCATTCCGGTATCGGACCCGCCGAAGCGGTGGACGGCATGGAGAATGCCGCGACCGCCCTCGCCGCCCTGCCCGAGATTGATGCTGTCATCGCCGGGCACTGCCATCTTGCTTTCCCGGGCCCCGGCGTCCCTGCGGGCCCTGGTGTCGATCCCTTGCTGGGTCGCCTTGCGGGCAAGCCCGCCGTCATGCCGGGCCATTCGGGCAGCCACATCGGCATAATCGACCTCGTGCTTGGTCGCAGTGCCAAGGCGCGGGGCCCTTGGTCAGTGCGATCCCACAGCGCCCGTCTTGGCGTGCCCGTGCCGGCACCAACGCTCGCCACCCGTCTGCTGCGTCGCGCCATTGCCCCGGATCACCGTGCCGCCCTTGCCTGGTCGCGCCGGGTGGTCGGTCACACGCTGGTGCCTCTGCACACCCATTTCGCCACCATTGCCCCCAGCGCTGCCATCAGTCTGATTGCCGCCGCCAAAGCGTCGCATGCTCGCAACGCGTTGCGGGGAACCAAGTGGGAAGCCCTGCCGCTGCTGGCCAGTGCAGCACCTTTCCGCTCGGGCGGGCGCGGCGGGTCGACGAATTTCACCGACATCGCCGCTGGCCCCCTGCGCATGCGCAACCTGTCGGACCTGTACGTCTTTCCCAATACTCTGGTCGCCCTTGCGCTGACCGGCGCCGATCTGACCGACTGGCTGGAGAAATCCGCCGCCCTGTTCCATCAGATCGCGCCGGGCAGCAGCGATGCCGTGCTGCACGACATCGCAATCCCCTCCTTTACCTTCGAGGTGATCCCCGGCCTTGATTATGCCATCGACCTCAGCCAGCCGTCGCGCTTTGACGCGCATGGGCGGCTTCTGGACCCTGCGGCGCACCGGATTGTCGGTCTAAGCCACGATGGCACACCGGTCGACCCGGAGGCGCGCTATCTGCTGGTGACCAACAACCACCGCGCCAGCCGCGCCGCGCACGAAGCGATCCATCACCCGGTCGAAGTGGCTCTGGCCAAGGGAGCCCGCACGCAGACCGTGCTGCGCGACCACTTCCGCACTGCGGGGCAGGTCGGGTCCGCGCCGCACCGCAACTGGCATTTCCTGGCGATGCCCGGCACCACCGTCACCCTCACCACCGCGCCGGGGGCCGACCGGCATCTGGCCGACATCGCAAGTTACCGGCCCGAGGCTATCGGCCACACCGCCGACGGATTCGCGCGCTTCCGGCTGCATCTCTGATCGGGTATAGCGCCGTCAGGTATCGGAGATGTGCGATGTATGATGCGCTGCTGTTTGATCTGGATGGCACCCTGCTTGACACGGAAAGCATAGCGCTTGCCACGGGACTTGCCGCCTTTGCCGCCTATGGCCATGCCGTGGACGAAGGCTTCATGCACGGCCTTGTCGGCAAGGACGAACCGACCGCCGCCCGCCTGATCCGCGCCGCACTGCCGCATGCCGATCTTGATGCCGTCAACCGGCACTGGCGGACAGGCTTTGCCGCCGGGGTGGATCGCGGTCTGTCCCTGAAACCCGGTGCTGCGGAATTGCTGGCGCTGACCGGCTTGCCGATGGCCATCGTTACGTCCACCGGGCGTCCGGGCGCGCACCGCAAGCTGGCGATTGCCGGGATCGCCGACGCCTTCACCCATGTCGTCACGCTCGACGACGTGATCGCACCCAAACCGGCCCCCGACCCTTATCTGCTGGCCGCTGACCTGCTCGGCCTGCCCCCCTCCCGCTGTCTGGTATTCGAGGACAGCGAAACCGGGGCCGAGGCCGCGCATCGCGCCGGTTGCATCGTCGTGCAGGTGCCGGACGTGGTTCCCAGCATGGGCCGCTGGGCGCACCATCTGGCCCCGGACCTGATGACGGGCGCACGCATGGCCGGGTTGATCTGACCGGTCAGCACACCACCACCTGTGCGGGGTCCAGCAGAAACGGTGCCACAATCCCGCAGGTATCGGCCAGCGGCAGCAGGCTGTCCGGCACCTCCATCCCGATCACCTCGCGCATGAACCGCGCCCGCGTCTCGCAGCGGCGGGCTACATTCGGGAACCGCTTCCCCAGATCGGCCCGCAAGGCCGCGTCCGCGATAACATAGCCGTCCTCCATCCGGGTCGATCCATAAACCGGGTGACCCGGAATGACATCCATCTGCATCGCCATCCCGCTTGCTACCGGTTCGGTCGATCCTTGAGAAATCGGCGAGGATATCCATTCGTCCAGCCCGATCAGGTGACCGGGGTTCAGCGTGACCCCAAAGGTCTCGAACGGCAAAGCGGCCTGCATGTGGGTCCAGATATACCCCCCCGACACCCCCGGCCGCATCATCGAGCACCACTCTGACATCGCAGTCACATAGGGCTGCACGAAGGCCTCAAGATAGTCCCGCGCCGCCATTGGCAGGTCCGACGGACCTCGCGCGATCCAGCCCACCCGGCAGATGTTTGCCCCCCAGTGGCAGACGTTGAACCCCAGGGGCTGGCCGATCTTCAGGTGCTTCCCGGACGGCCCGCAAAGCCCCGGGGCTTCCCCCATGGCGAAGGTCGGATGACAGCCCAAAGGCAAGCCACCCAGCCGCGCTGCTTCGACCGCCTGAAAATCCGTCATCCCTTCGCGCATGGCGAAGACCATCCGCTTCAGCGCCGCCGCCGCCATGTGGTTGGCAAATTCCAGCCGCGCGATTTCAGCCGCGTCCACCCGCGCGCGCAGCCCATGTCCGGGGTGCATCATCAGATCGGTCGCATTCTCCACCCGCGCCGCCAGCCTGCGCAGCGGGTCGGCCAGAAAGGCAGGAACGTCCAGCGCCGTTGTCGGATCATCCACTTCATCCGCGCCAAACCACTTCCAGCCCACAGCGCCGACGGTATCATCCAGCGCCAGCATATCGGCCAGCCAGTCGGTCAGCCGCCGCCCGCCCCGCGGCTGTGACGGCAGCGACAGGCTGGCGCAATGACCGACCCGCACCACGCCCGCCTGCACCAGAGGCGACACCGCCGTGTAGGCCAGACACTCGTTCCCCGCCAACAGCAGCGCGTCACCCGGCGTCACCACCAGCACCACCTCTTCAAAGCGCGGATCGAACCCGGTCAGCCAATGGATATTCGCCGCATGCTCCCGGTCGGCGTAGATCACCAGCACATCATAACCGCGCGCGACGGCGGCCTGACGAACAGCCCGCAGACGGTGTTCCGCTTCGGTCAGTGAAAATGCAGGCGGCACATCCGGCGCGCCGTTGTCCGGCCAATCAATGCGGATTATTCGCGACATCCCAGCCTCCTCCATTACGGGCAGGCTAATCCACCAAAGCCCGCCAGACTACAGTATTCGCAAATGGCCGATCCGTCAGCACTGGCACAAAGTGCAATCGCCCGCGCCTGACCCGGCTTGCACCGCGCCGTCCCTTCGCCTATATCCATGGGCGAGAGGTTGGCGCGGGTAAGCGCCTCGCCAACCCGGTCAGGTCCGGAAGGAAGCAGCCGTAACGAGCCCCGCTTGGGTCGTTGTCCAGCCTCTCACCTTCGGCCTTGGGAACAGGAGTGTGTCCATGACTGTCTCAGCATCACTCCGGGCGCGTGCGCTCTGAGGCTCCGGCCTCGCCCCGTCTGCGTTCTCGCCCGAAATCGCCGCCCGCATGTCTGCGTCGGATCTGCAACGGGCCCGCTGTTCGTTCGCAAGGACTGTCTCCATTGACCCCACACCCCACCCTCACCGGCCTTGGCTGGTCCGATTTCTTCCTGTCGCAACTGGACGAAACCGAACATGCCCTGACCCCCGTCCGCATCGCAGGCGTTCACCGCGCCCGGATTGATGGCTTGTCGGCCGATGGCCCGGTCACCTTGCCCTTTACCGGCGTGATGGACGCCGGTGATCTGGCAATCGGCGACTGGGTCCTGTCGGACGGCACGCGGATCATTCGCTGTCTTGACCGCCAGACCGAGCTTAGCCGCCGTGCTGCCGGAACCGCCAACGCCTCGCAGTTGATCGCGGCCAATGTCGATACGCTGTTCATCGTCACCTCGTGCAACGCCGATTTCAACCCGGCGCGGCTGGAGCGGTATCTGGCCCTGTCCGCCGAGGCGGGGACAGAGGCGGTGATCCTGTTGACCAAAGCCGATACCAGTGCAGACGCCGAAAGCTTCCGCGTTCAGGCCGAACGGCTAAGCCGGAACCTGCGCGCCCTGACCCTTGACGCCCGCGATCCCGACGTGGCGGCCCGGCTTGCGCAATGGTGCCGCGATGGCCAGACCGTGGCTTTGCTGGGAACATCGGGTGTCGGCAAGACCACCCTGACCAACACCCTGACCGGACTTTCCGGCGCAACCGGGGCGATCCGCGAAGACGATGCGCGCGGGCGGCACACCACGACGATCCGGTCACTTCACGCGATGACCGGCGGCGGCTGGCTGATCGACACGCCCGGGATTCGCGCGCTCAGCCTGACCGATGCGGCCAGCGGCATCGACGCGGTGTTCGAGGATGTCACCGAACTTGTGGCGCTGTGCCGGTTCCGCGATTGCACCCACCAGTCCGAACCGGGTTGCGCCGTGCGGCTGGCCATCACCGAGGGCCGTCTGGACGAAGCCCGCCTGCAGCGCTGGGAAAAACTGAAACTGGAGGACAGGGTCAACTCTGAAACCCCGGCCGACGCGCGCAAACGCGTGCGGCAGTTCGGACGGCAGGTGAAAAGCAGTCTGGTGGTCAAATCCCGGCCACACGGCGGCAAGCGGTAGCGCTGGTTGAACCAGAGTAGCGCGCCTAAAGGTCTGGCGCGCCGGTTCCGCCGATGCCGCCATCCCGCTCTGGTGAAATGGGCCGCGGGGCCGCGCAAGCCGCCATGGCCAGCAGGGCCGCAATCAGAATAAGACGGCGCATCAAGGCTCCTTCCCGGTGTCTTCGGTGCTGTAGAAATAGCCCCCCGCGCGAAACCGGTGCGTGCCGGGGCTTGCGTCCTGCAACTGCGTGGCCTGCCGGGCAATGGTCTGCAAAAGCGTCAGTTGCCCGTCACGGAAGGCGGCTTCCAGTGTCGCGACGGCCACGGGGCTAAGCTGGTTGAAGTGCGCGGCGCGCTCAAAGAACATCGCCCGGTTGGCAAGAATGTTTTCCGTGGCCGCCGTCAGGAAATCGCCCGCGTTGTCGGCGAAGTAATCCAGTTGCGCCTCAGACCCGGCAAGCGGCTGGTAGGTCGTCCGATCCAGCCGGACAAGGCCCTCCGCAGTCAGCGATATCGTCCCCGCCTCGCGCAGCTGTTCCATCATTGTGCGCGCATGAACGTCGCGGCGGATGCTGTGGGCCAAAGCCTCGAAACTGTCGCCGGACCCGGACTTTGGCAGCGCCCGGCCAGAAAAGCGCGGATCGGTCTGCCAAAGCTGCACAAGGCGGGACAGGTGGTTCACCTTGCGGTCAGACGGCGGATCACCGGGCAGCGCGGCAAGTCGGGCGACCTCGCGTCGTTGCAGGCCGGTCATCACCGAAAGGCGGCTGTCGGTGGGGCGCGGCCCGGCCAAAGCCTGCGCCGCCCGCACGTAGTGCAGCTTCAGACGGTCCGTTGCTGCACCGATCTGCACACCGCGCGCCACCAGAAGGCGGGCGATGGGGGCGAGGATCGGGTCGAGGAAATGCGTCATATGTGTTTATTGCACATTTATCTTGCCATGCAACGCGATTCTGAATATGTGCAATTTACACATTTCTGAAAGGCCCGCACCATGCGCCAGTTTCTGCTTCTGCCCGCCCTGCTGATTGCATCCGCCTGCAGCCACGCCACGCAGCTGACCTGAGGTGCGGAATACCTTGCCGCCACCGGCCCCGCAGGCGCAATCGACGCCGACATTGCCCGCATCGCGGCGGTAGAGCCGAACCTGCGCTTCCCGGCGCGGATCGTGAATGGAAGCATTTCAACACCGACGCAAAAAGAGCAGGAACTGCTGGCCGACCTTGTGGCGCGGCATCCGGAGATGGGAAGTTTTATCCCGATCAGCCCGCTGGTGGCCGAAATGGTGAGGGGCGAAAAGGACACAACCTCAACCATCGCCGACATCCGCCGGGCGGCGGCGCGCCAGCATCTGGATCATGTGCTGATCTACGAAATCGGTGCCAGCAGCAGCGAGCGGGACACCCCCTTTGCGCTGGCTGATGTGACGCTGATCGGCGGGGCCTTCCTGCCGACGCGGCAGTTCAAGGTGGCGGGGGTGGGTCAAGCCATCCTTGTCGATGTGCGCAACGGCTATCCCTATGGCACCGCGACGGCGACCGAGGATCTGTCGGGCCTTGGCCGCAGCTTTGGCACCCATCGGCAGGCCGAAGCACTGCGCGGCCGTGCCAGCGCAAAGGTCGCCGTGGCGCTGATCCCCGAGATGGAGGCGATGCTGGTCGATCTTTACCAGTCGGTCGGCAAGTAGCCCGCGCAAGTGCGGTGGACGCGGGTTCCGGCTGGCCCTAGTCTGCGGACCTGACGAATCCGTTGAGGCCCAATGTCCGACCAACCCGCCTATCAGGTTCTTGCCCGCAAGTACCGCCCCCAGACCTTTGCCGATCTGATCGGGCAGGAGGCGATGGTGCGCACCCTGAAGAACGCCTTCGCGGCGGACCGGATCGCGCATGCCTTCGTGATGACCGGCGTACGCGGCGTCGGCAAGACCACTACGGCGCGGATCATCGCCAAGGGGCTGAACTGTGTGGGGCCGGACGGCAAGGGCGGGCCGACGACGGAACCTTGCGGGGTATGTGAGCCTTGCGTGGCGATTGCCGAGGGCCGCCATGTCGATGTGATGGAGATGGACGCGGCCTCGCGCACCGGCGTGGGCGATATCCGGGAAATCATTGATTCCGTTCACTACCGGGCGGCTTCGGCCCGCTACAAGATCTATATCATCGACGAAGTTCACATGCTGTCGACTTCTGCCTTCAACGCGCTGCTGAAGACGCTGGAAGAACCCCCCGCGCATGTAAAATTCATCTTTGCCACCACCGAGATTCGCAAGGTTCCGGTCACCGTTCTGTCACGTTGCCAGCGATTTGATCTGAAACGGATCGAGCCGGAGGTGATGATGGCGCATCTGGCGCGGATCGCCGCACTGGAAGGTGCCACCCTTGCGCAGGACGCGCTGGCCCTGATCACCCGCGCCGCCGAAGGATCGGTCCGTGACGCGATGAGCCTGATGGATCAGGCGATTGCGCATGGCGCGGGGGAAACCTCGGCGGCACAGGTGCGCGCGATGCTGGGGCTGGCCGACCGGGGCCGGGTGCTGGACCTGTTCGATCTGATCATGCGCGGCGATGCGGCCACTGCGATGGCCGAACTGGCCGCCCAATATGCCGACGGTGCCGACCCGATGGCCGTCCTGCGCGATCTGGCCGAGATCACGCATTGGATTTCCGTCATCAAGATCACCCCTTCCGCAGCCGAAGACCCGACGACCCCGCCCGACGAGCAGACCCGCGGGCTGGACATGGCCGCCCGCCTGCCGATGCGCGCGCTAAGCCGGATGTGGCAGATGCTGCTGAAATCGCTGGAAGAAGTGGCACTGGCCCCAAATGCGATGATGGCGGCGGAAATGGCCGTCATCCGGCTGACCCATGTGGCCGATCTGCCCGACCCGGAAACCCTGATCCGCAAACTGCAATCACAATCGCCACTCATCGCGGGTGGTGCGCCCGCTGGTGGAGGCGGGGGGGCGGTCCACTCCCCAATGATGCAGATGGCCCCATCCGCCCCGGCACGGGGGCCGGTCATGCAGGGCGGGCAGGCGGTGGCTTTGGCCGAAGACCAGTTGCAGGTCTATGCCAGCTTTGCCCAGGTGGTCGAACTGATCCGCGAAAAGCGCGACATGAAGCTGCTGTATGAGGTGGAAACCACCTTGCGCCTTGCCCGCTATTCCCCCGGCAGGATCGAGTTTGAGCCTGCCAACAACGCCGCCCCCGACCTTGCCGCCCGCCTCAGCCAACGCTTACAAAGCTGGACCGGCGGGCGTTGGGGCGTGTCGGTCGTGTCCACCGGCGGCGCGCCAACGATTGAGGAAGACCGCGACACGGGCAAACTGGCCGCCGAGGCCGAGGCGATGCAGAACCCGCTGGTGCAGGCGGTGATGCTGGCCTTTCCGGGCGCGAAGATCGCCGAAATTCGCACACCCGAAGCGCTTGCCGCCAATGCCGCGGTCGAGGCATTGGCCGAGGTTGAAGATGAATGGGACCCGTTTGAGGATGATTGAATGCTGAAAGGTTTGGGCGGTCTTGGCGATATGGCCAAGATGATGAAGGCAGCGCAGGACATGCAGGCCAAGATGCTGGAACTGCAGG
>JANOQT010000180.1:0-13181 GCA_031415015.1 Paracoccaceae bacterium | reverse complement strand
GGCGGATGTGGCCCCGAATGCCGAGGTGATGAATGCGGGCGCGCAAGCGGCGATGATGGCGGCGCGGCTGCCGTTCCTGATCTTCTCCAGCTTCTGAAAACGGTGGCAGGGGGGATGAAAATCCCCCTTTTCATCCAGCGTTACTGTCGCTAAACAGCCTTTGTCCGAGCCCGGAACCTGTGCGGATGTGGCGGAATTGGTAGACGCGCAGCGTTGAGGTCGCTGTTCTTTAATCGGAGTGAAAGTTCGAGTCTTTTCATCCGCACCAGTTCCGGCCGGACCAAAGTACAAAAGACGCGGGGGCAACCTCGCGTCTTTTGTCTTTCCGGGCACCAGCGCCGGTCTTCCTCCGTCGAATTTCCCGCAAGCCGCGCCGTGCCGGTACAATCGGAGGGCGATTGTGGCGATGCTTGCCCGATTTTCCCGCATTTCTCGATTGCGGCGGAATGATGTCACTTGAGCGTTGCATTCTCGCAGGCGTTTCGCTTTAGTCAGGTCAACGATAGTGCAGAACACCTGCCGGGACCATCAGGGAGAAACGGGTGACGATTGAGCCCCGCAGCGACGCTTTCGTCGCATTCGAGCATGTTCAGAAAAGCTACGACGGCGTCAGCCTTGTCGTCAAAGACCTGAATCTGAGAATCGCCAAGGGCGAGTTCCTGACGATGCTGGGGCCGTCCGGGTCGGGCAAGACCACCTGTTTGATGATGCTGGCGGGGTTCGAGACGGCGACCAACGGCGAGATCAAGCTGGACGGCCGGCCGATCAATCAGGTGCCGCCGCACAAGCGCGGCATCGGCATGGTGTTTCAGAACTACGCGCTGTTTCCGCACATGACGGTGGGGGAGAATCTGTCCTTCCCGCTGGAAGTGCGGGGCATGTCGAAGTCGGACCGCGAGGCCAAGATCAAGCGCGCGCTGGACATGGTGCAGATGTATTCGTTCATCAACCGCCGCCCCGCGCAACTGTCCGGCGGCCAGCAGCAGCGGATCGCCCTGGCGCGGGCGCTGGTGTTCGACCCCGCACTGGTGCTGATGGACGAACCCTTGGGCGCGCTGGACAAGCAGTTGCGCGAACATATGCAGTTCGAGATCAAGCATCTGCATGAAAGCCTTGGGATTACCGTGGTTTACGTGACGCATGATCAGGGCGAGGCCTTGACGATGAGCGACCGTGTGGCAGTGTTTAACGACGGGCGCATTCAGCAACTGGCGCCGCCGGCCGATCTGTACGAGCGGCCCGACAACAGTTTTGTGGCGCAGTTCATCGGCGAGAACAACAAGCTGTACGGCACGGTCGAAGACATCGGCGGCGGCAAGTGCACGGTGCGGCTGGCCACCGGCGAGGTGATCGACGCGACGCCGGTGAACGTGACCGAAAAGGGTGCCAGAACGCTGGTGTCGATCCGGCCGGAGCGGGTGGAATTCAAGCCCGAGATGATGCCGGACGGTGCTCATACCATCGACGCCGAGGTGATGGAGTTCATCTATATGGGTGATCTGTTCCGGACCCGTTTGAAGGTCGCTGGGTCGGAAGACTTTGTGATCAAATCGCGCAATACCCTGGGTCAGCGGATGCTGAAACCGGGTGAAAAGATCAAGATCGGATGGGCCCCGCAAGATGCGCGGGCGCTGGATCCGTGATGATGCAAGGGCCGGATGCAAAACTTCTGTCCGGTCCGAAAGCAGTTCCAAGTTCAACAAGGGAGACTGACACATGAAAAAACTACTCGTTCTTTCCACGGCGCTGACAGCGGTGGCTTATGCCGCTCAGGCAGACGTGACAGTGATGTCGTGGGGCGGTGCTTATGGCGAAGCGCAGACCGAAGCCCATGTAAAACCATGGATGGCTGCGACCGGCACGAACACAATCATGGTCGACAGCGACAACCCGGCTCCGGCGATCAAGGCGATGGTTGAGGCTGGCAACGTGACGGTTGACGTCGCTTCGGTGGAATATGCCGACGCGGTCCGTCTGTGCGACGAAGGCGTGCTGGAGCCGATCGACGCGGCATCCTTGCCCGCCGGTACGGACGGCACGGCAGCGGCCGACGACTTCCTTGCTGGTGCTGTCACCGAATGCGGCGTGTCGACCGATATCTGGTCGAACATCTATGCCTACGACACCACCAAGCTGTCGGGCGATGCGGCACCGAAGACCGCAGCCGATTTCTTTGACCTGGCAAAGTTCCCCGGCAAGCGCGGCATGCGCAAGGGTGCCAAGGCAGTTCTGGAATTCGCACTGCTGGGTGACGGCGTTCCCGCGGCCGAAGTCTATGCCGTGCTGAACACCCCGGAAGGCGTGGACCGCGCGTTTGCAAAGCTGGACACCATCAAGTCCGAAGTTATCTGGTGGGAAGCGGGCGCACAGGCGCCGCAGCTGCTGGCTGACGGTGAAGTGGTGATGACCACCGCTTACAACGGCCGGATTTTCGCCGCCGCGATCAACGAGAACAAGCCCTTCCAGATCGTCTGGGATGGTCAGATCTATGAAAACGAAATGTACGTCGTGCCGAAGGGCGCGCCGAACAAGGACGCAGCCCTTGAGTTCATCAAGTACGCGACCTCGACCGAAGGACTGCGGGCGCAGGCTCAGCACATCTCGTATGGTCCGGCCCGCAAGTCGGCGATGCTGGAAGAGCTGATCTTCAAGGACGGCAAGACGGTCATGGCACCGCATCTGCCGACCGCGCCGGAAAACCTGACCAACGCGCTGGAAACCTCGTCGGCGTTCTGGGTCGATCATGACGCGGAACTGAACGAGCGCTTCCAGGCCTGGCTGGCGCAGTAAACAGCCCTGACGGGTTGAGTTTTGCCGGGGGCGGCTTTGTCCGCCCCCGGTTTTCGGTGCAAGGATTTCGGAATGGCCGATGCGTCTACCCCTTTGTTGACCACCGCCGATGGCCGCCCGCTGAAGGCCGCCCTTGCGACCGCGCAAAAGCGCGCCAAGCGGCGGGCCTTCCTGCTGGTTGTGCCGCTGTTGATTTTCGTGCTGCTGAGTTTTCTGATCCCGATCGGCTACATGCTGAAACGGTCGTTCGAGCATGACGGGTTCGCCGCATCGGCCCCGGCACTGGTGGCGTGGTTCGACGCAAATCCCGGGTTCGATCCGGCCAATCCGCCGGAAGACGCCTTTGCAGCACTGGTCAGTGATCTGGCCTTGATGCAGACATCGCGGACCACCGGTCTGGCGGGCACCCGGGTGAATTATGTGGCTCCGGGGTCGATCAGCCTGTTCAAGGCAGGCGCGCGGGTGGCCAAGGATCTGACGCCGCCCTATCGCGAGGCGCTGTTGGCGCTGGATGCGGATTGGGGCAAGCCGCAAGTCTGGCGGGCCATGCAATCGGCATCGAATATCTACACGCCCGAGTTCTACCTTGTCGCCGCTGACCGCCGTCTGACCGATGATGGCTGGGCGCGGGGCAACGACAACGAACGCATCTACCTGTATCTGTTCGGCAAGACCTTTGTGGTGTCGGCGATCATCACGGTGATCTGCCTGTTGCTGGCCTTTCCGGTGGCGCATCTGCTGGCCGTGCTGCCGATGCCGAAGTCGTCCCTGCTGATGATTCTGGTGCTGCTGCCGTTCTGGACCTCGCTGCTGGTGCGGACCACGTCCTGGATCGCGCTGCTGCAGGAGCAGGGGATCGTCAATGATCTGCTGGTGGGGTTAGGCGTTCTG
Source organism: Paracoccaceae bacterium (assembly GCA_031415015.1). Classification (GTDB taxonomy): domain Bacteria; phylum Pseudomonadota; class Alphaproteobacteria; order Rhodobacterales; family Rhodobacteraceae; genus JAUYQR01. The sequence goes on along the minus strand of JANOQT010000180.1, from coordinate 9,500 downwards.
GATGATCAGAACCGGCTGGCGGCGATGTACAACATGACCGGCACCATCATTGCGATGACGCATGTGTTGCTGCCGTTCATGGTGCTGCCGCTCTATTCGGTGATGCGGGTGATCCCGCCCAGCTATGCCCGCGCCGCGCGCAGCCTTGGGGCCACGTCCTGGACCACGTTCCGGCGGGTCTATCTGCCGCAAACGCTGCCGGGGATCGCGGCGGGGTCGCTGTTGGTGTTCATTCTGGCGGTGGGCTACTACATCACGCCTGCACTGGTTGGCGGCGCGGACGGTATTCTGATTTCCAACCTGATCAGCTTCAACATGAACAAGTCGAACTGGTCGCTTGCGGCGGCGCTGGCGGCAATGCTGCTGGTGGCCATTCTGGTGCTGTACTGGCTGTATGACCGGCTGATCGGCATCGACCGTCTGAAATTCGGCTAAGGAGGCACGCATGGCCCTTCCCACCTACGCCTCGCCGCTGGAACGGATCTGGTATTACACCTATCTGGTGATCTGCACGGTCGTGTTCATTTTTCTGATCGCGCCGATCCTGATCGTCATCCCGTTGTCGTTCAACGCCGAGCCGTATTTCACCTTTACCGAAAAGATGCTGACCCTCGACCCCGAGGGATACAGCCTGCGCTGGTATGACACGCTGCTGACGCTGGGCCATCCGGCACCCGACGGGCCGCGCGACAGTGTGTGGTGGTCGCTGGCGTGGGAAAAGGCGACCTGGATCAAGGCGGCGCGAAACTCGCTTTGGGTCGGGTTCTGGGCGACCATTCTGGCGACGACGCTGGGGACCATTGCCGCACTTGGCCTGAGCCGGTCGGAAATGCCTTACAAGCGGCTGATCATGGCGCTGCTGATTTCGCCGATGATCGTGCCGATCATCATCGTCGCGGTGGGGATGAGCTTTTTCTACGCCAAGGCCTGCGTGTCGCCTGACAGCGCGGTGGGCATGGTGGCGGGGGCGTTCCTGTCGGCCAAAGGGTGTCTGGCGAACTCGCACCTTGGGGTGATCGTGGCGCATGCGGTGCTGGGCATTCCGTTTGTGATCATCACGGTGACGGCGACGTTGACCGGGTTTGACCAGTCGCTGATCCGGGCGGCGCATTCGCTGGGGGCCAATCCGCGCACGACGTTTTTCAAGGTGGTGATGCCGTTGATCCTGCCGGGGGTGATATCGGGGGCGCTGTTCGCCTTTGTCACCTCGTTCGACGAGGTGGTGGCGGTGCTGTTCATTGCGGGCCCCGAACAGCAGACCATCCCGCGCCAGATGTTCAACGGCATCCGTGAAGCGATCTCGCCCGCCATCCTTGCGGTGGCGACGCTGCTGGTGATCATCTCGGTTGCATTGCTGGCGACGGTGGAACTGCTGCGGCGGCGGTCGGACCGGTTGCGCGGTGTGACGGGGACCTAAGGCAGCAGCTGCAGCCAGACCCATACGCTGCCGATAGACAGCGCGGTTGCCACCAGCACCGAGGCGGCGGCGACACGGGTGCCGACGCCGTAGAGATGCGCGAACATGTAGGCATTTACCCCGGGGGCCATGGCGGCGGTGATCACGGCGGAGCGCAGGCCAGCGGGGCCGAGGTTGAACACCCAGTGGCCAAGGCCGTAGGTGACTGCCGGATGCAGGATCAGCGACACGGCGCAGACCAGCGCGATGGTGCCGCGGTCGCCCTCCAGCCGGTAGCGGACCAGCACGCCGCCCAGCCCGAACAATGCCACCGGGATTGCGGACCCGGCAACCATGTCGACGGCGGACCAGACGAAGGCGGGCAGGGGGTTACCGGCAAGGTTGACGACGAAGCCCGCGCAGATGCCGATCACCAGCGACTGGCTAAAGATCGCCTTCAGGGCTTTGCGCCCGATGGCGAGGCCGGACAGCCCGTCGCCGCGCGCCCGCGCCCATTCCATCATGCTGATGCCAAAGCCGTACAGCAACGGCGCGTGGAACGAGATGATGGCGTAGTTGCCTTGCAGCGCCGCCGTGCCGTACGCGCGTTCAGTGATGGCCAGGCCGAGGAGGAGGGAGTTGGAGAACAACCCCGCAAAGCCGATGGCGACCGCGTCGGGCAGGGGTCGGTTGAAGATCAGCCGCGCGCCGAAAAACCCTGCGGCAAAGCCCGCGAAGGCCCCGGCATAAAAGCTGATCAGCAGGCCCGCATCATAGGCCGCCGCAAGGTCGAGCGTGGCGATGGACCGAAACAGCAGCACCGGCACCGCGAAGTTCTGTGCAAAGCGCATGATGCCGTCGACGGCGGTGTCGCCGAACAGGCCCGCGCGGGTGGCCGCATAGCCGAAACCGATGACCAGGAAGACCGGCAGGATGACGTCAAGAAGCGCGCTCATGATCGGCGTGGGCCGGGGGTTTCACACCCCCGGACCCCCGTGGGATATTTTCGCCAAGATGAAGGGAGAGGGTTATGCGACGGCGTCATAGGTGATGGTCAGTCCGTCATAGGCCGGGGTGATGTGGGACGGCAGTTCGGCGCAGAGCGTGTCATAGTCGAGATCAATGTGCATGTTGGTCAGCACGGCACGGGTGGGTTTCGCTTTGGCGATCCATTCCAGCGACAGGGCAAGATGGGCGTGGGTCGGATGCGGCTTGCGGCGCAGCGCGTCGAGGATCCAGCAGTCGAGCCCTTCGAGGTGTGGCCAGCTTTCGGACGGAATCTCGACGACGTCGGGCAGGTAGGCGAGGCCGCCGATGCGGAAGCCAAGCGCATCCATGCTGCCGTGTTCGGCGCGGAACGGGGTCAGGGTGACGGGGCCGCCCGCGCCTTCGATGATGACCGGCCCGTCGATGGTGTGCAGATCGAGGATCGGCGGGTAGGGCGAGCCTTCGGGTTGGATGAAGGCATAGCCGAAGCGCGACAGCAGCGCCTCTTGCGTCGGGCCGTCGGCCCAGACGGGCAGGCGGCGGCGCAGGTTGAAGACGATCTGGCGCAGGTCGTCGATGCCGTTCATGTGGTCGGCATGGCTGTGGGTGTAGACCACCGCGTCAAGCAAGCCGACATTCGCGTCAAGCAACTGGTCGCGCATGTCGGGCGAGGTGTCGATCAGGACGCGGGTGATGCCTTGGTCCGTGCTGCGTTCGACCAGCAATGAGCAGCGGCGGCGGCGGTTCTTTGGGTTGGTGGGATCGCAATCGCCCCAGTCTCCCGCACTCAAAGCACCGCCAATGCGCGGGACGCCCCCGGAGGAGCCACAGCCGAGGATGGTGAAGCGAAGCGTTGCCATCAGGCTGTCACCACGGCTTTGCTGAACAGCCGGTCGAAATTGGCCGTTGTTGCAGCAGCGAACTCGTCGGCACTGAGGCCGAAAGCGGGGGCCACGGCCGCAGCGGTGAACGCGGTATAGGCCGGTTCATTGCGGCGGCCCCGGTGCGGCGGCGGGGCCAGATAGGGGCTGTCGGTTTCCAGAAGGATCCGGTCAAGGGGGGCCGCGGCAAAGATGTCGCGCAGGGGTTGCGATTTCGGAAACGCGGCGATGCCGGAGACCGACAGGTAAAAGCCAAGGTCAAGCGCGGTTCTGGCCAGCGCCGCGCCTGAAGAAAAGCAATGCATCACGCAGGTGTAGGGGCGGGCGCGGTGGCCTTCGGTCAGGATCGCGGCCATGTCGTCATCCGCATCGCGGGCATGGATGATCAGCGGCAGGCCGGTTTCCTGTGCGGCCTCGATGTGGATGCGCAGCGAGGTTTGCTGGATGGCCTTGCTGTCGGCGGTATAGTGATAATCGAGGCCGGTCTCACCGATGCCGACCATTTTGGGGTGACGCGACAGGGCGATCAGCTGGTCCAGGGTGGCGAGGGGCTCTTCGGCGGCGCTCATCGGGTGGGTGCCGGCGGCGAAGAACACCTGCGGGTAAGTCTCGGCGATGGCGCGGACGCGGGGCTCGTGGCGCAGGCGGGTGCAGATGGTGACCATGCGGGTCACGCCTGCGGCAGTGGCGCGGGCGATGATCTGCGGCAACTCTTCCGCGAAATCGGGGAAATCGAGGTGGCAATGGCTGTCGACAAGGGCGGGCGGGGCGAGAGCTGGGGGAGTGGGGGACATGCGGCTTACCTTGTGGCGAGGGTGCCCGCCGTCTCGTCGATCTGCAGGAGCATATCCATGAGAAGGGCTGCAGGGTCAAGGTTGACGGCTTTGCCGCGCCGGGCACGGGCGGACAGGGATTGCGCCAGATTGGCCCATGCCCGCGCAGCCGCCAGCGAGGGCGAAAGGCGGGCGATGAGGGGGGCCTCATGCGGGGCGGCCTCGGGCGGGGTCTGGCCAAGGGTCCCGGCGCGGGCCAGCCGGGACAGGAAAAGGTCGGTCAGAGTGACGAGGAGGTCAAAGGTTTCAGCCGCCCCCTTGGCGGCGGCCAGATCGGCCAGCGCCAGCGCCTGCGGGCGATCCAGCCGGGGCAGGGTGGCGAAGAGGCGGATCAGGGCGGCGTAGAGGCGCAACCCGTCGAGATTGGTCAGGCGGAACGCCTCACCCACGGATCCGGCGGACAGCTGGGCCAAGGGCTGCGCCTCTTGCGGGGTGACCGTGCCGCCAGCGGCGGTCAGGGCGGCGGCGAGGTCTTCGGGACCCAGTGGGCCAAGGCGCAACTCGCGGCAGCGCGAGCGGATGGTGGGCAGAAGGCGCGCCGGTTGATGCGCGATCAGCAGCAGGGTGACCTGAGCGGGGGGTTCTTCCAGCAGTTTCAAGAGGGCGTTGGCGGCGGCGGTGTTCATCTCGTCCAGACTGTCGATGATGGCGACGCGGCGGCCACCATCGGCGGCGGACAGGGCGAAGAAGGATTTCATCCGGCGCACCTCGTCCACCGAGATGACCTGGCTGAGGGCGGTACCCTTGTCGTTCGCGGCGCGGCGCAGCAGGAACAGGCGCGGTTCGGCCAGTTGCAGCAGGCGGCGCGCGACGGGGTGGGTGCCCTCGATGTCCAGCGTCGTGGGCTTCGGTGCCGCAAACATGCCGCCGTCGTCGTCGGGCGTGGCGAGAAGGAACCGGGCAAGGCGCCAGGCGAGGGTGGCTTTGCCGACACCCTTCGGGCCGGCGATCATCCAGGCATGATGCAGACGGCCGGTGGTGAAGGCTTGCAAGAAGCCGGCCTCGGCGGCAGCGTGGCCGTAAAGCTGCGCGGTTTCGCGCGGGTGCGGGGCACCTTCGATGCGGTCGGGATCGGGAAGCGGATCAGCCATGGACAGGGTATGCCGCGTGTGGACAGGGGCGTAAAGGGGGGTGAGGTGACCGTGGCAGGCCGTCGGTCTGATCTTGGGTAGAGCGGTGGGCGTGAGGGCTCGGCAGACCCCGCTCGGTCAGATGCGTGGATCACGGGCGAACGCGAACGGGCATGGCACCCAAAGGCGGCTCAGTGACAGTGCAGCGGTTTCGACCCGGCGTGGCAGCATTGACCCTGCGGCGGATCCTTGCGGCACCCGCCGCTGTGGTCCTGCGATGTATGAGCCGAGGCTACGGCGAAGCCGGGGGCAAGAGAGGCCGCGACACCCGGATTGGTGATGAAAGTGGCTAGAGTTGCGGCTAGCCAGATGAATTGTTTCACAATGCCTCTCAATGATATGTCTTAACAGAAGGTTAACGGGCAACGCCTCCGCTGTGACAGTCAAGCGTTCATTTCCTGGCATCCAGGCCCCCACGAAGACCGGTGCCAGGTCCGCACGGCTTTGCTGTCAAACCGGGTGAGGTGCTGCGGCGTCCGCCATCCATGGCAATGCCGCCGAGCGGGCCCTCGACGGGCCCCGAGGCGGCCGCCCTTTTCAGGTCAGGTGGGGCAGGGTGGCCGAAAGCGTGGCGGCGGCGACGGTCTGGGCATCGGCGCCGCCGTCGATCACCCGGAACCGGGGATGGCGGGCGGCCAGCGCCAGAAAACCCTCGCGGGCGCGGGTCTGAAAGGCGAGGCCCATGCCTTCGAAGCGCAGTTCGGTTCCGGCGCGGGCAGTGGCGCGCGCCAGACCCTGCGCGGGATCAATGTCGATCAGCAGCGTCAGGTCCGGCTCCACCCCGATCATCAGGTCATGCAGGCGGTCGACGGTGGCCGACAGATCGCCCCGGGTGATGCCCTGAAAAATCCTGGTGCTGTCGGCGAAACGGTCGGTGATCACGATATCGCCGCGCGCGAGGGCCGGGCGGATGGTCTTTTCCAGATGGTCGCGGCGGGCGGCGGTAAACAGCAGGATCTCGGTTTCCGGTGACCAGCGGTCGGTGGCCCCTTCCAGAACGAGGCGGCGGATTTCTTCGGCCCCGGGGCTGCCACCGGGTTCGCGGGTCAGGGTCACGGCAAGGCCACGGGCACGCAGTGCGTCGGCCAAAAGGCGCGCCTGCGTGGATTTGCCCGAGCCATCGATGCCTTCAAAGCTGAGGAAAAGGCCCGGCATTCAGGTGGCCGGAGCCTCGCCCAGGTAGCGGCCATACAGCGCACCGGCGGCGGTGGTCAGGCGCTTGACGAAGCCAGCGGTGCCTACAGCGCTTTCGGCCACCAGCGGGATGCGGTGGTCGGGCAGGTCTGGCACATGGATGATCAGTTCGGCAACCGGCGCACCGGCAGCAACGGGCGCGGTCAGCGGACCGTTGTAGATCACCTCGGCACTGATCTTGTCCTGCACCAAAGCCGGGACCAGAAGCCGGATGTCTTCGGCGGGGACAAGGCCCACGGTATTGGCGTCGCCCATGAACACTTCGGCCTCGGCCACCCTGACACCGGCCTTGGCGACAGTCTTTTCGGCGAATTGGCGGAAGGCCCAGCTGACGATCTTTTCGGCCTCTTCGGCGCGGGCCGTGTCCGTGGCCAGACCGGTGATCGCAAAGATGATCCGGCGGTTGCCCTGCTTGGCCGAGCCGACCAGGCCGTAGCCTGCTTCGGAAGTGTGGCCGGTCTTCAGCCCGTCCGCGCCGATCCCAAGGTCCAGCAGCGGATTGCGGTTAAACCGGTTGTCCGGCGCACGGTCCATGAAGTTGTATTCGGTCTGGGCAAAGATGGGATAATATTCCGGGAAGTCTTCGATCAGGCGCTGTGCCAGGATGCCAAGATCGCGCATCGACATGCGGTGGGTCGGATCGGGCCATCCCGACGCGTTGGCGAACACCGATGCCGTCATGCCCAGCGCGCGCCCACGTTCGGTCATCTGCGCGGCAAAGGCCTCTTCGGTGCCCGCCAGTCCCTCGGCAACCACCACACAGGCATCGTTGCCGGAATTCACGATCATGCCGTGGATCAGATCGTTGACGGTGGGCCGGTCGGTTTCTTGCAAGAACATCGTGGAGCCGCCCATCGCCTTGGCCCGCGACGAGACGGAGAAGGTGCTGTCCATGGTCACGCGGCCATCGCGCAAGGCCTCGAACAGCATGTTGATCGTCATCAGTTTGGACATCGACGCCGGGGGCAGCGACTGATCGGCGTTCTTGTCCATCAGCACGGTCTGCGTGGTCATGTCATAGACCCAGGCGGCACTGGCCGCCGTTTCAAAGGCCCGTGCGGGCAGGCCCGACAGGGCAAGCAACAAGATCAGGACGGCGCGAAACGGATGCAGCATGGGAAGCCTTCAGCGGATCATTTGAGGAAGAAGGCGTCGGCGAACCCGGCCTTCTTGATGGATTGCAGCAATGCCTCGTCCCCCATGGCGACGACGCCCCAGACAACCTTCCCGCCGTTTTCGCCTTTGCGGGCGCTGGCACTGACGCCGGTTTTGGCAAGCGCTTCGACGGCGCGGTTGGCGTTCTCTTCTCTCGAGAAGGACGCAACCTGGATCGGGCGGGCGTTGGCAGCGTCGGCCGCGGGCTCTGTCGGCGTTGGCGCTGCCGCTGCCGCTGCCGCGGCTTCCTGGTCGGCTTTGATCTGACGGCGGGTCTTGCGTTTTTCGGGGACCGGGGCCGCATCGCCGATCGTGGCAGCGGCGGCACCTTCAGCGACTTCGGTGCTGCGCGCATCAAGCGGCACGGTTTCCACCGGGGTGACGACCGCAGTGTCGGATGCGGCCACATCAGACGATCCCGCGGCCGGGTCGGCGGCCACGGCAGCGCCTGCGGCAGCGGCCTTCGCGGCCTTTGCCGCGTCGCGTTCTGCCTTGGCCTCGGCGCGGCGTTCCTTCCAGGTCTTTTTCTTTGGCGGGGACGTTGCCTCGGGCGCAGGCACCAAGGCGTCGCCGGCTGCACCTGTGGCTTCGGTGCCGGCTTCGACTGCGGCAAGGGCCGCCGTCGCAATGGCCGTTGCGTCAGCCGGATCGTCGGTGGCGCCGTCTGTAGGCGCGTCCGTGGTCGTCTGAGGGGACTCGCCCTCGGTGGCCACCGCAGTTTCGTCTTCGGGCGGCGTTTCCGGTGCTGTCTCGGCCAGCGCCGGTTCGGCGGCCTGGGCTTTGCGCAGCGCGGTCACCCGGATTTCAACCGGTTGACCGGCGAGGATGCCAAGCGCATCGGCCGCGTCGGACGAGATTTGCAGGGCTGGCCCCGGATTGTCGCGCTCGCGGCGGAACAGAGCACCGGTCACGGTCTGGCCGTTGGCGGTGTTGACCATCACCACGCGCTCAGGGTCAACGGTGTCGGGCGAGGCGACCCATATGCCGCCCAGCGAGGGGCGACCATCCCACAGCGCAGTGTCGGTGACCTGAAACACTTCGGGCGCTTCGATATCCTGATTGCCGCTTCGGCGGGATGCGGGGGCGGATGACGCAGCGTCGCCACTGACCGCCGGGCCACCTGCGCCCTCGACGCATCCCATCAGCAGACTTGCTGCCGCCACCGTAAATACGATCTGCCGGATCGCTGCCCTTGCCATCTTGCGCCCTCTTTCACTGCGCGGTCTGATTGCCACGCTTTGTCCTGCCTGCCACCGGTTGTCCTGACCTGCGCGACACCGGACCCGCCAATGTTCCGGTCCCGGCACACCACAGGCAGTGGTCCCACGCGCACATCATACCGGCACGAAGCCCCTGAGGGAAGGGCAGAGGGCGGGATGCCCGTTCACGATCAGCGGATTTCGCCGATTGCGCACCTTTCAGAATCACCGGACGCCGGATAAGCCGCAGACTTTGGGGGACCCCGGCAGTCCGACAACCTTTTGGCTGTGTGGAGGGGGGCGGGTTGCGCCGACGCTGGACTGCAAATTAGGAATGTGGTTACAAAGGGTTGCGGAGAGTTATGCGAAGAGTGCGAAATCACTCATCAGGTGATGGTAAGACCGAGCGCCTGAACGGTATGGAAGTGTGGCCGAGTGGTTTAAGGCTCTAGTCTTGAAAACTAGCGTGCGGGGAACCGTACCGTGGGTTCGAATCCCACCGCTTCCGCCAACACCTAAACCGTTGTTTTTAATAGGTTATCGATCCGGCCATTAGTGCCCACATAACCGCGCGTTACCCACCTGCGCGGCGCGCAGAGACCGCACCGATCCTCTGACTCCCTGCCGATTTTTGCGCTGAGTCTTTGCTGCGGACAGGCCGCGATACGGTTTGCGTTGCTTCGGGCAGCGGATCGCCCCGTTTGATCTTGGCAAGTGGGGCTGGC
>JANOQT010000179.1:0-17625 GCA_031415015.1 Paracoccaceae bacterium | reverse complement strand
ACCAATGGCGCATCAATGCCGCGCTATACGCCGGCCAGTTCAGCGTCTTGCAGGTCGGTGTGTCCGGTCTGCTCATGATCTCCAGCTATCACGCTGGATTCACAAGATGAATCCCCAACGGGATTTGGGCAACAGGGCCTCAAGGTTCATCTCCTTTGCAGCACATTACGCTATCAAAGAAGCGGCACCAAACCGCGACAGGACCAATAGTGCTGCGGATTATTGAACCGCCCCTGGTTTGCCAGGGACCAATTAGTCCGTATTGCAAGATCATATCAAGTGTGTTCAGGTTTGCATAGAACGCTTCCTTCGCTTCTGCGGGTGGGATGTTTCGGATAGGCGCAAGCAGCCGGCGATTGATGAACCAATCGGTCTATTTGAGACTTTCGATTTTGTCCTCATCCATAGTTTTCCATGAACTTCGCCTGCGGATGACTTCGGTTTTATAGAGACCATTGATGGTTTCGGCCAAAGCATTGTCATAAGAATCCCCGACACTGCCGATCTTCGGCTCGATGCCTTCCTTTACCAAACGCCCGGTGTAGCGAATCGACACATATTGGCCGACTCTGTCGGTGTGGTGGATCAGACTGCCTTATGAGCCGGCAGACGTGCATAAAAGTGCCCGTTCAAGCGCATTCAAAACGAAGTCGGCTTTCGCTGATCGCGGCACTTTCCAATCCACAATACGGTTGGCGAAGGTGTCGATGACGAAGGCCATGTATGTAAAGCTTGGTGGCGTTGAGATATAGGTAAAAGCACTGACCCAGGGCAAGTTTCGCGCGGGGGCTCAGAATTGTCGGTTAACGTTGTCACGCGGGCATGGCACGGAACGGAACTGTCGGGGATCGTGGTTTTTACAGCCTTTCCTGGGACAATGCCCCGCAAACACCTGCCTGCCGTGAGGCGCGCGATGGGCCAACGGGCAACAGCCTCACCTTCGCGGCACAAATGCCGCCAGGCTTTGCGAACCCCGTAGAGCTGCCAGTGGTCGTCCCAGACCTTTTGGATTTTGGGCCGCAGTGTGGCGTGGCGTTGTTGACGGACAGAGGCTTTTCAGGGATCAGCCCCTGTAGCCAAACGGGCATAGTAGGCAGCCTAACGTTGATTGCATGCAATCACCTACTGGCCAATGGATGGGCCAATCTGCAACACCGTGCAGATAGATTAGACCCCGTGTGCCGCGCGATGATCAACAATGAAGTTTGTCATGGCTTGAAAGGGGAACGAACTCCGCCCGCGCAAAATTAGCCGACGCTTTGGGCAATATCTCATTGACTTGGCGAAGTTGCCGCACCTCACGTTCAATTTCCTTGATACCGTCACGCTCGGCACTGGTGGCACCGTCGCGCGCGCCGCTGTCCCGTTCCGCCTGCCGAACCCAGACCCTCAACGTCTCTGGGATACAGCCGATCTTAGCGGCAATCGCAGACACTGCCACAGATTGCGTTTCATGGGAGCATTAATGCTCCAGCGCCATGCGAACGGGCCGCGCCCGCATCTCAGGTGACCAACGATTTGATGTTTTACTCCTTTCCATAGCCCCCATCCTTAGTCAGTTGAAAGTCTCCGGCAAACCCGGGGCGGTTCACATACCGGGTTTGCCGTGCCATTGGCGCCGGTAGCCGCGCTTGATCTGATGGCAGAGCCGCTGGTTCATGATGCAGCATTCTGGACGCATCCGACGGATTATATTGCGTGCCAGTCGCTGGCCGATGCTGCGAGGGACGCCGGGGTCGAACTGTAGCGGGCAGGCTTGGCGCACAATCCGGGGCAGGGCGCGAACCTTGTGGTGCTGACTTGCGCGGCATTTGCGGCCAAGGCCCCGACCGACCGGCAAACCTGGCGCATCAGGATCGGTGCGCATGGGGTGCAGGCGCTGCGGGAACACCCGGCGAAGGGGATCGAATTCGGGCGCGAGGTCTTTGCAGCGGACCCCCCGGCTGGCGGGGATGCGGTGGGATCGCAAGCGGTAACGTCAGAGCCGATGCATTGCCGCGCCGACGCGGGTCAGGAACGCGGCCCGTTGCGCTTCCGTCGCGCGGTTCATGTCGTAAAGGGCAAGGTAGCGCATCGTCTCGGGGCGGCAGACATGCCAGACCGCGCGCTTGGCGACATTGCGAGGCGGGTCGCCAGCCACTATGGCGCGGGTGCGGGTGCCGCCATAAGTGGTGACGGCGGCGAGTTTGCGGATATGGGTGAGGTTTGGCTTGACGAAACCGTCCTCCAGCCGAAAGCTGACGCCGGGCAGAAACACGCGGTCGAAAAAACCTTTCAGAATCGCGGGAAAGCCGAAGTTCCAGACCGGGAAGACGAGGATCAGTGCCTCGGCTTTCAGCAAGCGGTCGACGTAAGGCTGCACGGCGGCGGTGTTCGTCGCCGTCTCGTGATAGCCGCGCCGTTCTTCGGCGGTCAGGACGGGGTTGAAGCCTTCGGCGTTCAGGTCGCAGTCATCTATATCCCAGCCGCGCGCGGTCAGGCGGTCAACGACGGTCCTGTGCAGAGCGGCGGAGAAGCTTTCCTCGCAGGGATGCGCGAAGAGGACCAGCGCGCGGGTCATGGCGCCTTCATGCCCTTGTAGGCGTAGACGCCTTTGTAGGCGAAATCGGGGTCATCCCAGGCGATCATCTTGCCGGGGTTCAGCAGGCCCTTCGGGTCCGCCTCTCGCTTGAAGGCCAGCTGGCGGTCATCCACCGACTGCCGCCCGCCTTCTTCCAACGTGTAGCGGTGCGGGTTGAAGATCATGCAGCCCGCGTCTTCGTGAATGCGCACGATTTCATCCAGCCGCGCCTCGGTGGTGAATTTCATGATCGACAGACCCGCGAACATGGTGGAGCCGTTTTCCTTCATCACCTCAAGGTGTTGCAGAACCTCGCCGCCCAGTTTCGCACGGATAGCCTCGATCTTTTCCAGATGGTCGGGGGCGGCGTAACGGACTTGCAGATAGGTGATCGTGGGGTCGACTTTCAGCGCGCGCAGGGTGGTGTGGTTCCAGCCGTATTCGAACACCGGGCCGGGATCGCGCGGCCAGTCATGCGCGTCGGAGCGGTAGATGAGGGCCGCGCCGGATGTGCGGGCGAGGAAGGTCAGGAACCCGTCCATCGCGTGTGGCGCGACCATCAGGGCAAGGACGGCCTGTCCCGGATGCAGGTGCGGCGCGACGCGTTGAAAGTAGTCCTGCGCGATGGGGGCCTCGAACACGGTGATAAGCTTTTTCAGGATGCCATCCTCGCGGCCCAGATCATGGGCGAGGCGGGCGGCTTCGGGGAACGTGTTGGTGGTCACGAACATCTCGACCCAGTCGTAGGCGGGGGCGAGCGGCAGTTCGAGTTCGGTGATGATGCCGTTGGTGCCGTAGGCGTGGCTGACGCGGTGCAATTCCTCGCCGGTAAATTCCAGCACGCGCGGCTCGGCCTCCATCGTCACGACGCGCAGGCGGATGATGTTGCCAATGTCGCGCAGCGCGCCCCATGTGCAGGAGCCGACGCCGCCGGAGCCCCCCGCTATGAAGCCGCCGATGGTGGCAGTGGCCCAGGTGGAGGAGAACATGCGGAGTTCCTGGCCGGAGTGGGCACGGGTACAAGCGTCGAGGTCTTTCAGCAGGCAACCGGGCTGTACGATCACCCGGCCGGGATGAATGGCGGTGACGGCGTTCAGATGCTTGGTATGCAGGATGATGCCCCCCGCCAGCGGCATTGCCTGACCATAGTTGCCGGTGCCTGCGCCGCGCGTGGTGACGGGGATGTCGTGGGCAAAGGCGACTTTGAGAACCTCGATCACCTCACCTTCCGTCTTCGGCGCCACGACGAAATCAGCGCTGATGTGGTCAAGGCGGGCCTTCAGCACCGGGGAATACCAAAAGAAATCCCGGCTTTTGGCGCGGGCGGACACCGGGTTGTCGTCGATCTCCAGGTGCGACAGGGCGGCTTTGGCGGCTTTGAGGCTCATGTACGCTCCATCAGAGGATCAAGTTCGGCGTAATCGGGCAGGGAGCGGGCAATGGCTTTGCCGTTGCGGATGACGATGCGGTCAGATTGCGGGCGGGACAGAAGTTCGTTCCAGTTCCGGGCGCGGAAGACGATGCAATTCCGCGGATCGAGTGTGGTGCTGGTGCCGATGGCCGTGGCGGGGTTGGTGGTGAACGCCTTCACCCAATCCGTTCCGGTATGGTCCAGATGGCCGATGCGGGTGGCCTCGCGCATCACCTCCAGCATGTCCATGTCGCCGTAAGCATAGAATGGATCGCGGGTGTTGTCGGAGGCGAAGCTGACATTGATACCACGCGCCTTCATCTCGTGGACAAGGGTGATGCCGCGCATCCTTGGCGTGCGGTGCGACTGGCGGTCTTGCAGATAGAGGTTGCACATCGGCAGGCTGACGACGTGGAGGCTGGCGCGTGCGACGAGGTCGAGGGTTGCGAGGGCTTCGGCCTCGGCCATGGCAGAGACGGAGCAGCAATGGCCGACGACGACGGGGGCGGTGAAGCCGGAGTCCAGCACGGCCTCGGCGATCAGACGCAGGGTGTTTGAGGTGGGGTCGAGCGTTTCGTCGACGTGGAAATCGGCAGAGAGGCCACGTTCTGCGGCCATGCTCAGGAAATCGCGGATGCGGGGGACGATATCGGGCAGGGGGTAGGTGACCATGCCGAGGACACCGCCATGCGCGCCGACGATATCGGCGGTGTGACGGAATGCGCCGTCGGTGGCAAAATCTCCGGCCCCGATCAGGCAGGCGGCTTGCAGGGTGATCCGGCCCGCCCATTCGGCGCGCTTTTGGGCGAACACCGGGAAGCTGATCGCATCCTGCGGCGCGATGGCGTCAAGGTGAGTGCGGATGGTGGCGGTGCCGTGGGCATAGGCACAGCGCAGCGAGAACTCCATCCGCGTCGCCACATCCTCGGCAGTCCAGCGGGCGGTGCGATCTGCGCCCACGGTGGTCAGCGCGCCCATGAAAGTGCCGTCAGGGTTGGGGCTGCGGGGCCAGATATGGCCCTTGTCGAGATGGGTGTGCATGTCGGTAAAGCAGGGCAGCACCATCGCGCCCTTCATGTCGACGGGATGACCTTCGCCAAGGCTGGTGCGGATCAGATCACCCGGCTGGCCGATCAGGCAGGCGGGGACGGTCACATTGTCGAGCCGGACTTGGCCGGGGGGCAGGGTCATGAAATCCATCAGGTTTCCCGCCTGATGGCGCTTTCGTGCCATTTGCGCAGCAGCATGTGGGACAGGAACGACAAGCCCGCAAAGATCACCACGCCGGAGGCCGCGATGAGCAGGAGGGCCGCGAACATGCGGGGGATGTTGAGCCGGTACCCCGCCTCAAGGATGCGGAAGGCGAGGCCCGAGCCGATGCCGCCGGTGCCCGCCACATATTCTGCGACGATGGCCCCGATGAGCGAGAGGCCACCGGCGATACGCAAGCCGCCGAGGAAATAGGGCAGCGCGGAAGGCAGTTGCAGAAACCGCAACCGCTGCCAGCGGGTGGCCCCGTAGATGCGGAACAGGTCGCGCAGGTTGTGGTCGGTGGAATTCAGGCCAAGCGTGGTGTTGGCGAGGATCGGGAAGAAGGCGACGATCCAGGCGCACAACAGCAGGCCTACGGTGCGGTTATCGACATAGATGAAGATCAGCGGCGCGATGGAGACGACGGGCGTGACCTGCAGGATCACCGCGTAGGGGTAGAACGACATTTCGGCAAAGCGGCTCTGGTTGAACAGGATCGCAAGGCCGACGCCGCCGACCACCGCAACCGCAAGCGCCATGAGGGTGATTTGCAGCGTCACAAGCAGCGCGTCGGACAGGATCACCCAGTCCTTGATCAAGGTTCGCACCACCAGACCGGGGCCGGGCAGGATGTAATGCGGGACCTCGTTCCAGACGACGATACGGTCCCAGACCACCACCATGATGACGAACACCAGCGCAGGCAGCACCCATTTCGCCACGCTTTCGGTGCGGGCGGCGCGGGCGCGGCGGGCCTCTTCGGCGTCAACCTCGGCTTCGGCGCGGGTCAGGGGGGTGTCGGCCAGGGTCATGCCGCCTCTCCCATCGCGGCGTGCAGGGCGCGCGAGGCGACATGGCAATGGGCGGCGTAGTCGGCAGAGGTGCGGAACGCCTCGTCGCGGGGGTAGGGGGCGGTGACCAGCAGTTCTTCAATCACACGACCGGGGCGGGCGGCCATCACGACGATGCGGTCGGACAGGAAGACGGATTCGAAGACGGAATGGGTGACGAAAATCACGGTGCAGCCGATGTTGGCCTTCAGCGCCAGAAGATCGGTGTTCAGCTTGTGGCGGGTGATCTCGTCCAGCGCGGCGAAGGGTTCGTCCATCAGGATCAGGCGGGGGTTGGTGACCAGCGCCCGCGCGATGGACACGCGCATTTTCATGCCCCCCGACAGTTCGCGCGGATAGGCGTCGAGAAAGGCGGAGAGGCCGACCAGCGACAGCGCCTCCTCCACTTCTGCTTTCACCTCAGGGTGGGATTTCCCGCGCAGCCGGAATGGCAGGAACACGTTCTGCGCCACGGTCGCCCACGGCATCAGGGTCGGTTCCTGAAATACCACCCCAAGGTCATCGCGGCTTTGCCCGCCTTCCCACAGGATGCGGCCCGAGGTCGGGTTCGACAGCCCGGCAATCAGGCGCAGCGCAGTGGATTTTCCACAGCCGGACGGACCAAGCAGCGAGATGAAGTCGCCCTCATTCACTGTAAGCGACATATCCCGCAGCGCGGTCACGTTGCCATTGAACACTTTGGCCACGAGCGACACCTCCAGCACTTTCGGGCGCTGGCCAAGCGGCAGGGTCGGGCGGTGGATCAGGTCTGACATACATCTTCCGGGAATGAGGAGGGCCTTGCGGCCCCCCTGTTGGGACGGGTGGCCGATTACATCTTCGGTTTCAGGTCCATGCCGACGCCCTTGTTGACGAAGGATGTGTTGATCGTCGAGGCCCAGTCAATATCGCCCGCAACCACCCCGGCGGTGACCATTTTGTCGAAGAAATCCTTCACCTTGGCCTCATTCATCGCACCAATGCCCATGGTCTCGGTATCACCTGAATCCACGATCCCGGCGGATTTCATCTTCTCAATGGCATAGGCGATGGCCTCATCCGTGATGTCGGGGTTGTCGGTCTTGATCATCGCGTTGGCGGCGGTGTTGTCGTTATACAGATAGTTGTACCAGCCCTTTATCGAGCCTTCGACAAAGCACGTCACCTGTTCCGGCTTTGTCGCTACAGTATCGGCCATGGTTTCGATCAGAGTAGAATATGTGGAATATCCCGCGTCGGCGATCAGAAAGACATCGGGTTCAAAGCCGGCTTCCTTGGCGACCATGTAGGGCTCGGACGACAGATACCCCTGCATCCCCCAGTTTTCATTGGCGATGAACGGGGCGGGGTTGAAGGTGTAAACCTCGCGCTGTTCGTCGGTGAAACCGTAGGCGGCCTTCATCCACTGGTAAAAGCTGGCGTAGCCTTGATCGCCGATCAGGATCTTGTCGAGATTTTTCAGATCCTCGAAGGTCTTGGCCTTGCCGGGATGCGCGATGATGACCTGCGGTTCCTTCTGGAAGGCGGCGGCGACGGCGACGATGGGCACGCCTTCGGCGGCGGCAGAGAACGCCTCCAACAGGTTGCCGCCCATGTGGTAATCGACCTTGCCCGCGATCATCAGCGCGCGGTTGTTGACCTGCGGGCCGCCGGGCTGGATCGTCACGTCAAGGCCGCAGGCGGCATAGGTGCCGTCAGCGACGGATTGGTAAAAGCCGCCGTGTTCGGCCTGCGCCAGCCAGTTGGTGCCAAAGACCACGGCCACGTTCTGGGCCATGGCGGGGGCTGCGCCAATGGCAGCGGTCAGGGCAGTTGCGCCAAGGGCGCGGGCCGTGATGGACATTGCGGGTTTCCTCCTGAGGGATCTGTTTATGTGGTCAGCCTAGATCGGGCTTGCGCAGAGGCGAGAGGTATCGCGGGAAGAGGTGGGCCTTCAGGGCGGAAAAGCTGTCCCTTCGCGCAGATAAGGGGTAATTCTGCCCAAAACTTACGCACAAACCGCAGCAAGGCAAGATCATCGTGCACAACGCTCGATTGTGTCGCGCCGGTCAGGACACTTGTCCGAGGGAGACTCGCCATGAAAATGCTCAGCCCGCCGGAAATAGCGCCGCCCTTTGCCGCCTATGCGCATGGCGTGGAGGTGCCTGCCGGATGCAGGCTTGTGGTGACGTCGGGCCAGTTGGCGCTGGCTCGTGACGGAACTGTTCCGGAGGGGGCAGAGGCGCAGGCGATGCTGTGCTTTCAGAATTGTGCGGCGATTCTGGCCGAGGCCGGGATGGGGCCGCAGGATGTGATCCGGATCAACGCCTATGTCACCGACCGCGCGCATATGGCGGGATACATGGCGGCGCGGGATGGCTGGTTGGCCGGGGTTGCACGCCTGCCGGCCTCGACGCTGGTGATCGTGTCGGGCTTCACGCGGGCGGAGTTTCTGGTGGAGGTGGAGGCGACGGCGGCCAAGCCTTAGTCAGTACCCCGTCATCTCCAGATAGCCGCGGCCTTGGTGGCTGCCGGACATGCGGATCGGGCCTTCCCAATAGGGCACCGATGTCGCCATCCAAGCGTTGGGGTTCAGGGCGGTCAAGGTCACGTCAAGCCCGTGATCCGGCAGCGTCAGCCGCCATTCCACCGGGAGGTCACGCCCGTTGACGGTGGCCGTTGTCAGTGGTTCCGCGCGCAACGCACCGGGGGCAAGTGCGGTGGGCGTTCCCTCCGCGTCGATCCATGTGCCTGAGGTAAATCCAGCACCACCATCGCGCAGCACGAAGCCCATCAGACGCGCGCCGTCATCGAACGCCAGTGAAAACCAGTCCCAGCCGGTCTGGTCCGCGGCAAGGGGCTGCGATGACCATTCGCGGTCAAGCCAGGCCTGCCCGGTGACAGCGACGGAACCACCCGGCAAGGTCAGGTCGCCCGTGACGGAATAGAAGGGTTGCGAGTAATAGTGGCTGGCCTGACCTTCGGCGGATTTCACCGAAAAGCCCCGATCCCCATGCGCCACGAGCGGACCTTTGGCCATCAGATCAAGCGCGTAGCCAAAGTCCGCGCCATTGGCTGTGATGGTAAGGTCCGACAGCGGGTCCGTCCCTTTCACCGCGTGGCTGACCATCTGCCAGTCGTCGATCCAGGCGGAAAAACCATCGTCCAGCGAAACCCCCGCCTGCCCGATGCCGCCGCGTGCCAGCCGTTCGGCAACGTGATGGCTGTCGGCCGTGGTGATAGCAGCGTGCCCCATCCAAAGCTGCGGGCTTTGCCAGCCCTCGCCTTCGCCCGGTGCGGTGGCCGTTCGGAACAGGGTCCACTGCGCGCCGTAGTCCGTGCCATCCGCGCTTGTCAGGGTTGCCGTGACATACCACCACTCGATGCGAAACAGGGGGTGTGCAGCATGGTCGGCAGGAAATTGCAGGGAATAGGCAGGGTCGGGCAATGCAAAGCCCTGAACCGGAGCACCCATGTCTGCAAACCCCTGCGCGAATGCAGGTGACGCCATGAGAAAGAATGCAAGGGCTTTACCGTTCATTTGCAAACACCCGCAGCAGATCGGTGGGTGCCCGGCGCGCAAGTTGCAACGAGGGCAGAAGGGCTGCGAAACCCGCGGCGGCCAGCGCGGCTCCGAAGAGACGCAGCCAGTCTGCCGGGAAAATCTGCAATGGCAGGCGCCAGCCAAAGGCTTCGACATTGACGACGGCCAGCAGCACCCAGGCCAGTGCCAGACCCAAGGGCAGGGCCGCAACGGCCGTCAGGACAGCAAGAAGCAAGGTGCGCAGGAAATCAAGCGCAGCCAGTCGGCGCTGTGTCAACCCCATCGCCCACACCGGGGCCAGTTGCGGCAACCGGATGCCCGCAAGGGTGATCAGGCTGGCGAACATCGCCAGCCCTGCAACTCCCAGAGTCAGCAGGTTCAGTGCGGTTGTGACGGTGAAGGTGCGGTTAAAGATCTGCAGCGAAAAGGCTTTGATCCCCGCCTGATCAATCAACGCGCCCTCGGGCAGGGCAAAACGGGACTGCAGCGCATCGGCGAGTGCCGGAGCGGCGTCTTCGGGCAAGCGCAGGCCAAAACGCAGCGGTGCCACATCGGGGAAACGGGCGGCGAACTGGCTCAGCCCGACGATGGCTTGCGGCGAAGGGTTGCCGTAATCGGAATAGATGCCCGCGATTGGCAGGGCGCCGCCGGGCAAAGGCAGGCTGTCACCGATCCCGATATCGGCGCGGCGGGCAAGTTGTTCGTTGATCAGCACAGCCTGGCCGCTGGCGATATCGTCCCAGACGCCCGGTACTGCGTCAAGCAACGGCCAGTTGTCGCGGTACGTCACGTGATCCGCGACGCCGTAAATGTCGCCGGGCTGGCCCATCAATACAGCCTCAACCGTCACGATCGGCAGGATCGCGTCAACCTTTGGCCGCAACCATGTGGTGATTTCTGCCGCTTCGCTCTCATTCCGGGTCGTCAGGTAAAGTTCGGATGCAAGGCGCTGGTCCAGCCAGCCGGTAAAGGTGCTGCGAAAGCTGGCGACCATCGTGCCGACGCCGACATTGGTCGCCAGTGCCAGAAGAAGCGCCATCAGCGCCAGCGACAGGCCGGGCAGTTGCTGGCGGGTGTCGGCCCAGAACCATTGTACGAGAACGCCTTTACTGAGGCCGCTGGCAAGACCGGTAAGGGTTGCCAGAATAGCAGGCAGGATCAGCGCCGCGCCGATCAGCAACCCCGCAAGCACCGCGAACCCCGCCCAAAGGCCCGAACCGAGGCCAAGAGTTACCAAGGCCATCGACAGAAGTGCGCCGCCCGCTGCCAGTTGCCAGCGCGCTGACCGGGCCGAAGCCAGTGCCCAGGCGCGCGGGCGGGCAGGGGCGAGGATTGGCAGGTGCCAAAGTCGCCACAGGCTTTGTGACGATGCCGCCAGCGTGCCGATGACCGCAATCGCCAGCCCGCCCCCCCACCATTCGGGACGCAACGACAGGCTGCCCGGCACCGGTGCACCGTACAATCCGCCAAGGGTGGCCGCGACATCCGGTAACAGCGCAGCCGCGACCCCATACCCCAACGCCACGCCGATTGTGCCCGCAACCAGCGACAGGATCAGCAGTTCGGCCAGCAAAAGCAGCGTCAACACCGACGCTGGCAAGCCAAGCGCCCTGAGCGTGGCAAAGACCGGGCGGCGCTGCTCGAACGCAAGGCCGATGGCAGAATGCACGATGAACACGCCGACCGCAAAAGCCAGAAAGCCAAAGGCGGTCAGGTTCAGATGGAAGCTGTCCGTCAACCGCGCCAACCCGTCATCGGATGTAGGTTGGACCAGTGTCAGATTGGCGGGCACAGGGCCTGGCAAAGGGTGGTCAGGGTCAAGCAACAGGGCCGTCACCCGCCCGTCCATCTTCAAAAGGCGTTGGGCCGTCCCGATGTCGGCAAGCAAGGTCATCGGCGGCAGATCCTCTGCCGGAACAAGGCGCAGGTCGGGGAGTTGATCTGCAAGCTCTGTGCTGGCCAGCGTGTCGGGATGCGCGAAGGCCAGCCTGCCTGCCAGGAACGCCACCAGATCGCCGGACATAAGGCCGGGTGCGCCCGGAAGGGTGGCGTTTTGGGCCAAGGTCAGGGGTTCGATCCCGAGGATACGCAGGCGCGTTTCAGGCAAGGTTCCGTCGATGGCCGGCGACACCGCCCAACCCAGACGCCGCAGTGCTACGTAATATGACTGATCCAGAACGTCTCCGTCCACCGGAACCAAACGGGCAAGCCTGTCCTGCCCAAGCGCGCTTGCCGCCTGCGCATATGCAGCCCGGGCCTCGGCGTTGATCGCCTGCACGCCGGACCACAGTGCCGTGGCCAGCGACAGCCCCAGCAGCAGCATGGCCAGCTGCAACGGATGACGCCACCAATGCGACAAAAGCGCCGAAAGCCCCGCCCGCATCATGAAACGATCTTTCCTGCGCGCAGGTGCGCGGTCCGGTCCAGTCTGGCGGCCAGCCGGGTGGAGTGGGTGACCAACAGCAGCGCCGTGCCGGTTTGCGCGACAAGGCCCAGCATCAGGTCAAGGACCGCGTCTCCGGTGGCTTCGTCCAGATTGCCGGTCGGCTCGTCGGCCAGCACCAGCCTTGGGCGCGCGGCCAAAGTGCGGCCGATGGCGACGCGCTGTTGCTGGCCACCCGAAAGCTGTTCGGGGTACCGCGACAGAAGATGGTTCAGGCCCAGATCCTCTGCCAGTTGCGCCGTCCATGCCGCATCATGACGACCGGTCAGGCGCGCGTGAAAGGCCAAGTTTGCGGCCACGTCGAGCGAGGGGATCAGGTTGAATTGCTGAAATACCAGCCCGACGGTCCCGCGTCGCAAAGCCGCGCGCCCGGCATCGTCCAGATCGGCAAGCGATTGACCTGCCAGCAAAATCTGTCCGCCAAAATCCGGATCAAGGCCCGCCGCAAGATGCAGAAGCGTGCTTTTGCCGCTGCCCGATTCACCGGTCAGCGCCACGCTTTGCCCGGCCGCCAGCGAAAGGCTGACCCCCGCCAGCACCGGAATCCGGCCATCGGTGCTTTCGTAGGATTTGACAAGGTCATTGACAGTCAGAAGCATTGGCACAGGGTTTCCCGGAAAAGACCGTCGTCACAAACACCTAGCGCAATCTTTGTGCGGGTACACATCCTGCTGCCCCGATAAGCGACCCTCGCCTTGACTTAGCCCGGCATGGCGCGGAATGTCCCGCCCGAACGAGCGACAGGAACGGATACGTGCGCAAGGTCTTTATCACCGGCTCGGCTGGCTTCATCGGCTATCACCTTGCGCGCCACCTGTTGCAGGCGGGCTTTCGCGTGCACGGATACGACGGGATGACGGCGTATTACGATGTGGCATTGAAGCGCAAGCGCCATGCGATGCTGTTGCAGACGCCCGGCTTTTCCATGACCGAGGCGATGTTGGAGGATATGCTGGCGCTGGACCGCGCGCTGGATGGCTTCGCGCCCGAGATCATCATCCACCTCGCAGCGCAGGCCGGGGTTCGCTACAGTCTGGAGAACCCTCGATCCTATCTGGAAAGCAATGTCGTCGGCAGCTTCAATGTGCTGGAGGCCGCTCGCCGACTGGGGGTTGCGCACTTGTTAATGGCCTCGACCTCGTCGGTCTATGGTGCCAACCCGGACATGCCGTTCGTTGAGACGGACCGGACCGACGCGCCCCTGACTGTTTATGCGGCCACAAAGAAGGCAACCGAAGCCCTCGCGCATTCCTACGCCCATCTGTGGGATTTGCCGGTGACAATGTTCCGGTTCTTCACCGTCTATGGCAGTTGGGGGCGGCCTGATCTGGCCTATTTCAAGTTCACCGAGGCGATCCTGCACGGCCGCCCGATCGACGTCTACAACCGGGGCGAAATGTGGCGCGATTTTACCGCCGTCGACGATCTTGTTGAGGCTGTGCTGCGGCTGATCGATGTGGTGCCACCTCGCCCCGGCACGGCGGATGCGGTCGAAGGCGACAGCCTCAGCCCGCAAGCACCCTACCGCATCGTCAACATCGGCAATTCGCAAAAGGTACATCTGCAGGAGTTCATCGACGTTCTCGAGGATCTTCTGGGTCGCAAGGCGATCCGCAACCTGTTGCCGATGCAGCAGGGCGATGCGCCGGCCACTTGGGCGGATGCCACGCTGTTGCGACGATTGACCGGCTTTCAGCCGCAGACCCCGCTGCGCGACGGGCTTGCGCGGTTTGTTGAATGGTACAGGCGAGAGTATCAATGCTAAGCTGGCACTATCGCCGGGGATGCTCTGGTCCTAACGGATGGCTGAGCTTTGCCGGATGATAAAGGGCGAAACGCATGTGTGAAAGGATACGGCCATGGAAGGCTTCAGCGGGATGAACGATATCGGCGCCGTGGTCGAGGCCGACCGCATCCATGTCTGGCACCATCTCAGCCAGCATAAGCAGTATGAGACCGTCGATCCCCGGGTCATCGTCGAAGGCAAAGGCATGCGGGTTTGGGATGCCAAGGGCAAAGAGCATCTCGATGCCGTCTCCGGTGCCGTCTGGACAGTGAACGTGGGCTACGGGCGCGAGAGCATCGCCAACGCGGTGCGCGACCAGCTGTTGAAGATGAACTATTTTGCGGGTGCTGCGGGCACTGTCCCCGGCGCGATTTTCGCCAAGCGGCTGATCGAAAAGATGCCGGGCCTGACCCGCGTCTACTATTCCAACTCTGGATCGGAGGCGAACGAGAAGGTCTACAAGATGGTGCGGCAGATTTCGCACCGCCACCATGGCGGCAAGAAATGGAAGATCCTGTACCGCGAGCGGGACTATCACGGCACGACCATCGCCGCCCTTGCCTCGGGTGGGCAGGCACAACGGAACGCGCAATACGGGCCGTTTCCGGACGGGTTCGTGATGGTTCCGCACTGTCTTGAATACCGCAAGCAGTGGGATGTGGAAAACTACGGCGAGCGGGCGGCGGACGCGATCGAAGAGGTGATCCTGCGCGAAGGGGCCGATACCATCGGGTGTCTGGTGCTGGAACCCGTCACCGCAGGCGGGGGCGTGATCGTGCCCCCGACCGGGTACTGGGAGCGGGTGCAGGAGATTTGCCGGAAGTATGACATCCTGCTGCACATCGACGAGGTTGTGTGTGGCGTGGGGCGCACCGGGGTCTGGTTCGGCTATCAACATTACGGCGTCCAGCCCGATTTCGTGACCATGGCCAAGGGGGTTGCGTCAGGCTATGCGGCGATTTCGTGCACGGTCACGACCGAGGCGGTGTTTGATCTCTTCAAGGACGACGCGTCTGATCCGATGAGCTACTTCCGCGATATCTCGACTTTCGGGGGCTGCACGGCGGGGCCGGCGGCGGCGTTGGAGAACATGCGGATCATCGAGGAGGAGGGCCTGCTGGCCAACACCCTTGCGATGGGGGACCGGCTGATGGGGAACCTGTCGGCCCTGATGGACAAGCACCAGGTCATTGGTGAGGTGCGGGGCAAAGGGCTGTTCTGCGGGGCGGAACTGGTCGCGGACCGGACGACGCGCGAGGCGGCGGACGAGAAGATGGTGGCCGCGGTGGTCGCGGATTGCATGCAGCAGGGGGTGATCATCGGGATGACCAACCGGTCGGTTCCGGGGTTCAACAACACCCTCTGCCTCAGCCCTGCGCTGATCGCTTCGGCGGACGATATTGATGAGATTACCCAGGCTATCGACGGGGCCTTGGGGCGGGTGTTTGGCTGATGTCCACGCGTGGACACCTGCCGCACCTTCATTAAATCAATGGGTTAACCTTGTGCGTTTAAGGATCTGTTAAGGTTTGGAGCATGGCGGGCCGCACCGGCCTAATCTGCCGGCGGCCCCGGTTTCCGGGCACCGAACAGAATGGCACAAACGACCAGAATACATCCGACGATCTGCTGGAGGCTGACGGTTTCGCCAAGGACAAGGACCGACAGACCCAAGGCGGCAACCGGCATGATCGCCGTCGCCAAGGCGGCTTCGCTGGCGGTTGTCCGCAGCGCGCCGGCGTACCATAGCGTCGAGCCGATCAGCGTTGGAAAGATCGCGTAGTAGGCGACGCTGATCAGCACTGTCTGATCGACCTGTGAAACCATCCCGGATGCGACCTCGAATGACGCGGGCAGGATGGCAATGGCCAATCCCAACCCGCTCATCAATCCGGCCTGAACAATGGCCGGAAGCGGGGTATGAAGCTTTTTGTTCAGCAGCATGAAGAAGGCCTCGCACACCACGGCCAGCAGAATGAAGCCAATGCCGATGAGTGCCGTTCCACGCGGCAAGCCGCTGATATTATCGTGGTGAAAGGTCACCAACGTCACCCCCGCAAGCGAAATCACCAGTGTGATAAGGAACCGGCCGGTCAGTTTCTCCCGGAACATCGCGACGGCAAGAATGCCCATGACAACCGGAAGTGTCCCGACAACAACGCTCGCATTTGATCCGGAGGTGAAAGACACACCCAGGATGAGAAAGACAGTATAAGCCACGCTGCCCAGCCCCGCCTGCACCGTCAAAAGGATCCAGTCGCGTGGCGGAATGGACGGGATCTTCAGACCGCTGGCGAGGATAACCACAAGAAATATCGGAGATGCGATTGCAAACCGCAGCACTGTCGCAGTGAACGGGGGCAGCCCTCCGGCAATCAGTTTGCTGGCAACTATCGTGCTTGCGACCATGACCATGGCAAGGCACAGCAAGACCAGCCCGACAAGCCTTTGATTTCTCATGGTCTTTGCGTCACTGTGTCAGTGGACTTCCTGATAGACGGGATCTTCCAGAAGAACTTTGTGGCAGGTATCAAAATGCTGCGACGGGACGCTGGGAAAGAGGTGATGCAGCAGGTGAAAACAGTTGTTCCTTGGAAACAGAACCACCCGCATCACCTTTGGAATGACGAAGTTGCGCTACGCCTCGATCTCATGTTCATTCGTCAGAATCCCGCCATGGTCAATGCAGTCCGTCCAGTAGTTGATGGCGGTATAGATCCAGGCATAGGGCAAGACAACAAGAAGGATCGCCGCTATCGGATCAGCATAGGCAAACACCAGGGCGGCTGCAATCACCAGGGTTTTCAGGACGAGGTATCGGTAGCCGTCCGCTGCTGACATATCGAGATGAAGATATCTTGAAAGATGCAAGCCCAGTATGGGGGTGAGAATATGTCTGGCGATGACCCGGACGCTAAGCTTCTGTTCAATCTGAAACGACTTTCTATGATGAAAGTCGAGGTCCTTTTCATAATTGCCACGGTTGATGTGATGGCTGACATGCTCTTTCTGGTAGGCTTCGAATGAATTGAAGACAAGCGCGGCTGACAGACTTCCAAAGACGACATTGTCGTGGCGGTTTTCGGTGAATGACCGGTGCGTGCATTCGTGGATGATATTGTTCAGGCCCCGCAGTCTGGTGGCGATGAAGATCATCAGCAGGGCAACGCCGAAACCTGCCGCAATCCCGCCAACCCGAAGCAGCATCCACCCCACATAAACAGATGCGATAATCATGATAACATAGGCGGAAACGATCAATCCGCCCTGTGTCCGGCTATTCTTGCCCAACGGCAGAAATGCATTGTGAAATCTTTTTCGGGAAAAGTTGCTTTGCATTTTATATACTCAACTTTGTGGATTCCCAATTTCCGGCGCCATAGCCCGGAAGAATGATTCCAGCAAGCGATGTCACGCGCCAGCGGGGGCAACTTTTCAACGTTCTGTATTGGTTACTTTGGCAATACAGTTCTGTTAGCGCTCGCATCAAGATAATTAATTGTGACAGCTCGCTTAGAATAAAAATTCAGAAACCGCACAGCAAGAGTGGGCTTTTCTGGATGATTGACTGGCGCTATGCGCGGCGCGCAGCCTGATGATGGCGGGGCTTTCAGCCATCTGATCGCGCAACCGTTGGCATGCCGCCGGTTGCTGGTCAGTCGCCTTCGACAAAAACCTCGGCGCGTTTGCGGCCGACGGCGGGCAGCAGCATCACGGCCAGCACCAGAACGGTCAGGCCCAGCAAGGTGGCGCTGATCGGGCGGGTCAGGAAGGTGGTGGGATCGCCCCGGCCAAGGATCATGGCGCGGCGGAGGTTTTCC
>JANOQT010000178.1:0-37502 GCA_031415015.1 Paracoccaceae bacterium | reverse complement strand
CGCGAGGGGCAGGTGTTGTTCACCTATCTGCATCTGGCACCCGATATGGCGCAGACGGTTGATTTGTTGAAGTCGGGCGTGACCGCGCGTGCCTATGAAACCGTGACCGACGACCGGGGTGGTTTGCCGCTGCTGGCGCCGATGTCCGAAGTTGCGGGGCGGTTGGCGCCTCAGGTGGGCGCATGGACCTTGCAGAAGGCCAATGGCGGGCGTGGGGTTTTGCTGGGCGGGGTGCCGGGCGTGTTGCCGGCGCGGGTGCTGGTGATCGGCGGCGGGGTGGTTGGCACCCATGCGGCCAAGATCGCCTCGGGCATGGGCGCGGATGTGACCGTGTTGGACCGGTCGATCAACCGGTTGCGCTATCTGGATGATGTCTTCGGCGGCCAGTTCAAGAACGCCTATGCCAGCGCCGGCAACACCATCACCCTGGCACGTGAGGCCGACCTGATCATCGGCGCGGTGCTGATCCCCGGCGCCGCCGCGCCGAAACTGATCTCGCGCGCGCAGTTGAAGGAACTGAAACCGGGCGCTGCACTGGTAGACGTGGCGATTGATCAGGGCGGCTGCTTTGAAACGTCGCGCGCCACCACCCATCAGGACCCGATCTACGAAGTGGACGGGATCATGCATTACTGCGTCGCCAACATGCCGGGCGCCGTCGCGCGCACCTCGACCCTTGCGCTCGGCAACGCGACGATGCCGTTCCTGCTGGCCTTGGCCGACAAGGGCTGGAAACAGGCCTGCGCTGATGACAAGCACCTGCTGGCGGGCCTGAACACCCACAAGGGCAAGCTGACCTACGCCGCTGTTGGTACCGCACTTGGCCTGCCGGTGATCACGGCTGTCGAAGCACTGGCGCTGTAAGCCAGACAAAAGGCCCCCGATCCGCTCGGGGGCCTTCGTCAGGTGCGAAAGTGGATCAGCGCGCTTTGAGCGAGTCGCGGATTTCAGCCAGCAGTTGCTCGGCGGTCGGACCAACCGGCGCAGCCACAACTGTCGGGCCTTTCAGCTTGTTCACAGCCTTCACCAGCATGAAGACCACGAAGGCGATGATCAAAAAGTTGATGACGGCGGTGATGAACGCGCCATAGGCAAACACCGCCGCGCCGGATTCTTTAGCCGCCGCGAACGACGCCGGATTGGTGCCAGACAGGTCAAGGAACATATCCGAAAAGTTGACGCCGCCCAGGATCAGACCGATGATCGGATTGATCAGATCACCCACCAGGCTGCTGACGATCGCGGTGAACGCGGCGCCGATAATGATACCCACGGCCAGATCCATGACATTGCCCTTGGCAATGAAGTCTTTGAATTCTTTAATCATTCTACAGTTCCCTCTTGTCTCTGCCTCAGGCGACAGATGTTTTGCTTGCACAGGCGAAGATGCCATGCCGCATTATCGCACAGCTTTGGGCGCTGTCGCACGGGGAATTTTCCACTATCCTCGTACAATCCCGCATGAAGGAGCGTATTTTGTCCATACTCGCCAACTATCCGATCACCGCGAAATGGCCACCGCGCAATCCTCAGGCGATCCAGCTTTACTCGTTGCCAACACCGAACGGGGTGAAAGTCTCCATCGCGCTGGAGGAAATGGATCTGCCCTACGACGCGCATCTGGTGGATTTCGCGACGAACGACCAGACCAGCCCGGAATTCCTCAGCCTGAACCCCAACAACAAGATCCCCGCGATCCTTGATCCGGACGGCCCGGGCGGCCAGCCTCTGGCGCTGTTTGAAAGCGGGGCGATTCTGGTCTACCTGGCGGAAAAGTCTGGCAAACTGATGCCCACCGAAAAGCGTTGGGACGTGCTGCAATGGCTGATGTTCCAGATGGGCGGCATCGGGCCGATGTTCGGGCAATTGGGATATTTCCACCATTTTGCCGGGAAAGAGATCACTGATCCCCGCCCCAAGGAACGCTACCGCGCCGAAACGGAGCGGCTTTTGAAAGTGTTGGACAAGGCGCTGGCAGGCAAGGATTGGCTGGTGGGGGAGTATTCTATTGCCGATATCGCCGTAGCACCGTGGCTGCGCGCCTTGCGGGATTTCTACAAGGCGGCGGATATTGCGGGCTGGGACCGGCTGAAAAACGTGCCCGGCTATCTGGACCGCTTCCTCGCCCGCCCCGCTGTACAGCGTGGGCTTGTGCAGCCCTCGAAACGGCAATGAATTTGGCCGCTCATCCGGCCTTTGCGGCCGTCTTCGCTCTCACCAAGCGAAAAACGACCGCCAGGGAGTGATGAGCAATTGGTCAGGCCCTCGGTGCCGCCGCGCGGCGCAGACGGTCGTTGATCGCGCGGCCAAGTCCGGATTCGGGGATGGGCGCAAAAGCGATGCGGTCGGTGGGGCCGGCCAAACGGTCGGCCTCTCGCAGAATGTGAAACAGCCGGGCGGCGGCCTCCACCAGATCGCCACTGGCCGACAGGGTCAGATCACCCGCCACCGCGCCAAAGCCGACCATCACCTCACCTGCTACGGCGCTCAGCGCGTTCAGCCGCACCCCGGCCGCAGGTGCGTAATGCGACGCAAGCTGCCCCGGCGCGGATGGCTTTGCCGCATCGCCACCACTGGCCAGACGCTGGCCCAGCGCCGCCTCCAACACTTCGACCGGCAAGCCACCGGGGCGCAGCAGCATCGGCACCGGGTGCAGTGCGACAATCGTCGATTCCACCCCTACCGCACAGGCCCCGCCGTCCAGCACGGCCGCAATCCGACCTGCCAGCCCCTCCACCACATGCGCCGCCCGCGTCGGCGACACCCGGCCCGAAGGGTTGGCAGACGGTGCCGCCAGCGGGCCGCCAAACGCCGCCAGCAGCTCACGCGCCAGGGGATGCGCCGGAACCCGGATTGCCACGCTGGGCAGGTCCGCCGTCACCAGCGGCGACAGGCCCGAACCTTCGCGCAATGGCAGAACGAGTGTCAGCGGGCCGGGCCAGAAGGCCTGCGCAAGTGCCCGCGCCGTCGGGCTGAACACCGCAAACGCCTCGGCAGCCGCGAGATCCGGCACATGCACGATCAGCGGGTTGAACCGGGGCCGCCCCTTAGCCTCGAAGATCCGCGCCACGGCCAGATCGGACCGCGCATCGCCGCCAAGCCCATAGACGGTTTCGGTCGGAAACGAGACCAGCGCGCCATTTTGCAGCAGGGCTGCGGCCTCTGCGATACCGTCCGATGTGGGAGATAGGGTCTTGGTCATGTCCTGTGACGTAGCGTCCGGCTTGAAGGGCGGTGCGGGTAGGGTAGCGTTTGACCGGTCCGTGCTTACGCTTCAAGCATCGCTTTGCCAAGCCGACGCCAACCAAGCCGACTTTACGAAAGACACCGCCATGCCCTACCGCGCCCCGATCAAGGATATCCGCTTTATACTGGAGAACGTCGTAGGGTTTTCCGAGGTCACGGCGACGACGCGGTTTGCCGATGCCACGCCGGATGTGATGGAGGCGATCCTGTCCGAGGCCGGGCGTCTGGCAACTGACGTTATCGCCCCCCTGAACCGTGCAGGCGACAAACACCCCGCGCGGCTGGAAAACGGCTGCGTCGTAGCCTCCCCCGGGTTTGCCGCCGGGTACAAGGCCATCGCCGATGGCGGCTGGGTCGGCATGGCGTCCAGTCCGGCTTATGGCGGGATGGGCCTGCCTATTGCTCTGGCGCTGGCAGTCGATGACATGATGTCGGGGGCCTGTCTGGCATTGCAACTGAAACCGCTGCTGAGCAAAGGCCAGATCGAGGCGCTGGAGCATCACGCCAGCGACGAATTGAAAGCGCTGTACCTGCCAAAGCTGAACTCCGGCGAATGGTCGGGCACGATGAACCTGACCGAGCCGCAGGCGGGCAGCGACGTCGGCGCGCTGCGGTCGAAGGCCGAACCCAACGGCGACGGCACCTATGCGGTCACCGGGCAAAAAATCTACATCACCTGGGGCGACAGCGATCTTGTGTCCAACGTCTGCCATCTGGTGCTGGCGCGCCTGCCCGACGGGGGCGAAGGGACGAAGGGCATCAGCCTGTTCATGGTGCCCAAGTTCATTCCTGATGCGGCCGGCAACCCCGGCCCGCGCAATACGGTCAGCGTGGTCAGTCTGGAACACAAGCTGGGCATTCATGGCAGCCCGACCTGCGTGATGCAGTTCGACGGTGCCACCGGCTGGCTGGTGGGGGCACCGCACAAGGGCATGGCGGCGATGTTCACGATGATGAACAACGCCCGGCTTTCGGTTGCCGCTCAGGGGGTTGGCGTGGCCGAGGCGGCACTGCAACATGCCCTCGCCTATGCCGCGGACCGCAAGCAGGGAGCCACGCCCTTGGCAAAAGATGGCGCGATCATCGACCACGCCGATGTGCGCCGGATGCTGGCAACCATGCGGGCCGAGGTGTTCGCCGCCCGGTCCATTGCCCTGTCCTGTGCGGTGGCGATCGACATGGCCACGGCCACCGGTAGCCCCGAATGGCAGTCGCGGGCGGCGTTCTTGACCCCCATCGCCAAGGCCTACGGCACCGATATCGGCTGCGAGGTGGCGCATCAGGGCGTGCAGATCCACGGCGGCATGGGGTTCATCGAGGAAACCGGCGCAGCGCAATATTCCCGCGATGCCCGGATCACCCCGATCTACGAGGGCACCAACGGCATTCAGGCGATGGACCTTGTCGCCCGCAAAATGGCCGACGGGGGCGAGGCCGCCTTCCGCCTGATCGACGAAGTGGAACGCGGGGCAGAAGCCGCCCGTGCCACGCTTCCCGATCTGGCAGGCGATGTCTGGACCGCCGCAGAAGCCCTGCGCGACGCGACCGAAGCACTGATAACGCAACCGTTGAACGACCGGTTCGCCGGGGCCGTGCCATATCTTCGCGCCTTTGCGAGGGTTCTTGGTGGCCACGCGCATCTGAAAGCCGCGATGGCAGACCGCTCCCGCGAACCGCTGGCCCGGGTGATGATCAAACGCCTGCTGCCGGAACATGCAGCGCTTCTGGCGCAAGTGCGCGAGGGAGCTGCGGGCCTTTACGCGCTATCGGCCGACGATCTTGCCGCGTGACTGACGCCGTTCGCCACCCGTTCGACAAGCCCCCAGCCGAATGTGACGCGATCCCCGTAGCCGAGGGTATCCTTTGGCTGCGCCTGCCGCTGCCCATGGCGCTGGACCATGTGAACATCTACGCGCTGGACGATGGCAAAGGCTGGACGATCATTGACACCGGCCTGTCGTCGCGCCGGACCAAGGCGATTTGGGAACAGCTGCTGGCGGGCCCCCTCGCGGCCAAGCCTGTTCGCCGTGTGATCCTGACCCACCATCACCCCGATCATGCCGGCCTCGTCGGCTGGTTCCAATCGCGCGGCGCAGAATTGCTAGCCACCCGCACCGCATGGCTTTACGCGCGGATGCTGGTGCTGGACGTGCAGGACCGGCCTTCGCCCGAGGCGATGACTTTCTACCGCCGCGCCGGGCTGTCGGAGGCTGATCTGGCGACACGCGCCAATGAACGGCCCTTCAACTTTGCCGATGTGGTGGACCCGATGCCCGTCGGCTTCACGCGCCTGATCGAGGACGACCGCCTTCACGCTGCGGGCCGCAACTGGACGGTGCGCATCGGCCACGGCCATGCGCCGGGCCATGCGACCCTGTGGTCCGATGATGGGATCGTCCTTGGTGGTGACCAGCTTCTGCCCGGTATCTCCGCCAATATTGGTGTCTACCCGACCGAACCCGATGCCGATCCGCTGACCGACTGGCTGGACAGTTGCCGCGCCTTTCAGGCCCATGCACGGCCCGATCAGTTGATCCTGCCTGGCCACAAGTTGCCCTTTACCGGGCTGCCCACTCGGCTGGTCAATATGATCGAAAACCACGAATCGGCGCTGGACCGGCTGCTAAGCCACCTCTCCCAGCCCAGAACCGCGACCCAATGCTTCCCGCCGCTCTTCAAGCGCGAGATCGGCAGGGCCGAGTTCGGGCTGGCTCTGGTCGAAGCGGTTGCACATCTGAACTGCCTCTTGCGTCGGGGCGCGGTTTCCCGTTCCCTCAGCTCGGACGGCGCTTGGCTTTGGGAAAGACTCTGACAGATGGCAAAGACTGTGGCGAAAAAGCCTGCCGCCAAGGCCCCTGCCAAAGTGAAAAGCGCCGCTGAATGGGCCTATGACCGGCTGATCCTGTACATCCGCAACTTCGAGAGCCAACTGGACGCCAGCCACGAAATTGCCATGGGCTTTGCCGCCGACGAGGCGGGCGTGCTGCGCATCGAGGGCATCGGGTTCTTCGACCCTGATATCCTTACCTTTTATGGCCGTGACGAGGCCGGTGTGAAAACCCAGCTGATCCAGCATGTAACGCAGCTTTCCGTCACCTTGCGCGCGGTCCCAAAGGACGCTTCCACCGAAGAGGCGCCCCGCCGCATCGGCTTTCACCTGACATCAGGCTGGTTGGGCGGCGATTCCGGCGATGGGTCGGCCGGATGAGCCTGCGGCGCGGCACCGCGTGACAGGGCGGAGTGAATAAGCTATTGGGCAGTGAACGACCATAAGACAAGGAAACTGCAACCATGGCCGACCACGACACTGATCATCACCAGGCCGACCACAAGCACGGCTCGATGGACATCCGCGCGCAGGAGAAAACCTTTGACGGCTTTATCCGCATGTCGATCTGGGTCGCCGGGATTTCCATCGCAATCCTGATCTTCGCCGGTCTGGTCAACGGCTGATCCGCCCTTATCCACGGAGTCTCCATGCTGCGCTTAGCTTTTTGCCTAGCTGCCCTTCTGGGCCTTGCCGCGTGCGGCGCAGAGTCAATATATGCCCCTGAAGATCAGGTTCAGGCCGCGCGCTTTGTCGCCGGGCCGCCGACGTACATCACGCTGTACACGGTGATCAACAACAACTCCGGCTCGGGCGCGCATTCGGCTATTCTGGTCAACGGGTCGGAACGGCTGATCTTCGACCCCGCCGGAACCTGGCACCACCCGCGCCTGCCCGAGCGAAACGACGTGCATTTCGGCATGACCGATAAGATGATCGCCTTCTACATCGACTATCACGCGCGTGAGACGTACCGCGTGATTGAACAGCAGGTCTTCGTCTCGCCCGAGATTGCCGAACTGGTGCTGCGCCGGGTCAAGGATTACGGCGCGGTGCCAAAGGCAATGTGCACCAACGCAACCTCCTCTATCCTGCGGGGCGTGCCGGGCTTTGAGTCGCTGCCCGCAACCTGGTATCCGAAGAAATTGTCAGATGCGTTCGGGACGCTGCCCGGCGTCACCACCAAGACGATCACCGACGATGATGATGACAACAATCACGGTGTGCTGCTGGTGCAGGCCAACGGCGATCCGGTCGAAGGCTAGGCTCCGTTTTCGCGGGCCGTTTCGGCCCATCTGAAAGGGTCTACTCCATGCGCATCTTTGGCGTTGTGCTGGCAGGCGGTCAGGCACTGCGGATGGGTGGGGCGGACAAGGCTTTTCTGTTGCTGAACGGTCAGACTTTGATCCGTCATGCGGTGGACCGGCTTTCGCCTCAGGTCGAGGATCTGGCAATTTCGGCGAACGGGGATCCGGCGCGTTTTGCCGGTCTGGGCTGCCCCGTGCTGCCCGATGAAACCCCCCTCGGCCCGCTCTCCGGCATCCTGTCGGCGCTGCACTGGGCTGCAGCGCTTGGGGCAACCGCCGTTGTCTCCGCCCCGGTGGATGCCCCATTTCTGCCCGGCGATTTGGTCCCACAGCTTTTGCTCGCTGGGGACGGCGGGCTTGCCGTCGCCTCTGCCGACGGGCGTGCGCATCCGGTTTTCGGTCTTTGGCCGGTCGGGCTTGCCGATAGCCTCGCCCGCTTTCTGGCATCGGGCGAGAAACCCAAGGTCGCCACTTTTACCGACCGCCACGCCGCTGCGCGTGCGACCTTCCCTGATGCGGTGGCCTTTATGAACCTGAATACGCCAAATGACCTTGCACAGGCCTCGGCAATGATCCGAGGGGCGGCATGAAGGTTTACGGTGTCATTGGCTGGAAGAACTCTGGCAAGACCGGGCTCATGGAACGGCTGGTGGCCGAGATCACCGCGCGCGGGTTTGCCGTCTCGACGGTCAAGCACGTGCATCACGCAGTGGACCTTGACCAACCCGGCAAGGACAGCTTTCGCCATCGCGCGGCCGGAGCGCAAGAGGTGGTGCTGGCCTCGGCCGACCGGTTCGCGCTGATGGTTGAGCATCGCGGGCCGGAACCGGAACTGCCCGCAATCCTGACGCGCCTGACACCCGTCGATCTGGTTCTGGTCGAGGGGTACAAACGTGACGCGCATCCGAAGCTTGAGGTATGGCGCGCGCAAACCGGTCAGGCTCTGATCCAGCCGGGCGATCCGCTGGTCCGAGCCATAGCGACGGATGCTGCGCTTGACGGTCTGACAGTGCCGGTGCTGGATCTGAACGACACGCAGGCAGTGGCAGAGTTCATTCTGTCCGAGGTGGGTCTTGCGTTTTGACCGGGTGATCATTGTCGACTGGTCGGGCCGGTCTTCGCGCAGCCCCGCGAAAGAAAGCAGGGATGCGATCTGGATCGGACTGTGCGAGGCGGGACGCGAGACGCAAACCTATCACCGCAGCCGCGCCGAAGCCGAGATTGCCCTGCGCGGCCTGCTTGCCGACGGTGGCCATCAACTGGTCGGGTTTGATTTCCCGATGGGCTATCCGGCTGGTCTCGCCCGCCGCCTGACCGGAGCCGATGACGCCCGGGCCTTGCACGGCTGGATTGCCGACGAAATCAGGGACGGCCCGGACAATGCCAACAATCGCTTTGAAGTGGCCGCCATGATCAACCGGCGTCTTGGCGGGGCGGGGCCGTTCTGGGGTTGCCCGAAAGCCCGGCCAGTTCCGCATTTGCCATCCTTGAAAACGGTGGATTACGCCGCCCTTGGCCTTGCCGAAAAGCGTCAGGTGGAACAGCAGACGCCGCCCGCGAAATCCGTATGGCAGTTGTTGGGCGCGGGGTCGGTCGGATCGCAGGCACTTCTGGGTATCCCGGTGGTACACCGGCTTGCCGCCGCCCATGGCGCCGCCATCTGGCCCTTCGACGCTCCGCAGCCGCTGACCTTGGCAGAGGTTTATCCGTCGCTTCTGGCCCTCGACGTCAAAGCCGCGGGTGACACGATCCCCGACCGCGCGCAGGTGCGCCTTCTGGCCCGCGCGCTTTTCAAGATGTCGCAGCGGGGCAAGCTGGCACCGCTGTTCGACACGCCCAGGATCGCGGCTGAGGAAGGATGGATTCTTGGGGCCGGCCACGCGCCCCTTCTGGCATCGGCACTGACATGGGCGTGACACTTCACAAGGGCCTGCCTGCCAAGCTTCGCCGTGACGGTGCGCGCCTGTATTGGGAAGCGTTCGGCCCCAAGCTTGGCCGTGTGCTTGGCCCCGACATTCGCGCGCAGACGTTCCTCGAAAGGGTGATCGAAGCCGATCAATGCATCGTGGCGCTGGGTGATGACGGCCGCCTTCTTGGCCTGGCCGGGTTCAAGACCAGCGGCGACAGTTTTGCAGGCGGCACCTTGACAGATCTTCGCGCGGTCTATGGCGGCTGGGGTGCGTTCTGGCGCGGCACCCTGCTTTCGGCGCTTGACCGGGAAGTTGTGACAGATGTTTTCCTGATGGATGGGATCTGCGTTGCTGCACCAGCCCGGGGTCAGGGTATCGGGGCAGCGCTTCTTTCCGCCCTCTATGATGAGGCCGCAGCGCGAGGATACCAATCGATTCGACTTGATGTCGTTGACAGCAACTCCCGGGCCCGGGCGTTGTACGACCGGGAAGGTTTCGTGCCAACGCGGATAACGCGCGTGGGTTTGCTGAGGCACGTCTTCGGATTTGCGTCCTCCACCACCATGGTCAGATCGTTGATCGGCCCAATATGACCGAAGACCTCGACCCCGTCGGGAGATTGCTTGCTCTCACCGGTGCGGACTGTCAGAATATGATCAAATTTCCCATGGGAGCACGGCCATGATCCTCAAGCGCGATTTCTATATCAACGGGACCTGGGTTCCGCCTGTAGCCCAGCGCGATTGTGCGGTGATCGACCCATCGACCGAGGACACCTGCGCCATCATCTCGTTGGGCGATCAAGCCGATACTGACGCAGCGGTGGCCGCCGCGAAGGCGGCATTCCCAGGCTGGTCGGCGACCCCTCCGACCGAGCGTCGGGCGATTGTCGAGCGAATCCTCGAACAATACGAAGCGCGGGTCGAAGAAATGGCGGAAGCCATCAGTCTTGAAATGGGCGCGCCGATAGACATGAGCCGCGACAGTCAGGCCCCCTGCCTGCCGTGGCATCTGAAGAACTTCCTGACCGCTTTCGATCAGGTCGAATGGATTCGCCCGCTTGGACCGCACGCGCCGAACGACCGCATCGCACTGGAACCCATTGGCGTCGTCGGCCTGATCACACCTTGGAACTGGCCGATGAATCAAGTCACGTTGAAGGTGATCCCGGCGCTGCTGGCAGGGTGCACCTGCGTGCTGAAACCATCCGAGGAATCGCCACTGTCTTCGATGCTGTTCGCCGAGTTCTGTCATGACGCCGGCGTCCCGGGGGGCGTGTTCAATCTGCTGAACGGAGATGGACCGGGCGTCGGCAGCCAGCTTTCGGCGCATCCGGATGTGGAAATGATCTCGTTCACCGGCAGCACCCGCGCCGGGCGTGCGATTTCCATTGCTGCCGCGCAAACCCTGAAGCGAGTGACGCTGGAACTGGGTGGCAAAGGCGCGAACCTGATCTTTGCCGATGCCGATGACCGGGCCGTGGAACGCGGCGTGCGGCATCTGATGAACAACTCCGGCCAATCCTGCAACGCGCCCA
Source organism: Paracoccaceae bacterium (assembly GCA_031415015.1). GTDB lineage: Bacteria > Pseudomonadota > Alphaproteobacteria > Rhodobacterales > Rhodobacteraceae > JAUYQR01. The sequence continues at coordinate 26,675 of JANOQT010000178.1, read as the reverse complement.
GCCGGATGCTGGTGGAACGCGGCGCCTATGACCGCGCGGTGGAAATCGCGGCAGAGGTGGCCAGTTCGATCAAGGTCGCCAGCGCACATGAGCCGGGAAAGCACATCGGTCCGGTGGTGAACAAGCGGCAGTGGGAGCAGATTCAGGGCTACATCCAGAAGGGCATCGACGAAGGCGCGCGGCTGGTGGCTGGGGGTCTTGGACTTCCCGAGGGGGTGAACAAGGGCTTTTACGTGCGCCCGACCGTGTTTGCAGATGTGAAGCCGGGCATGACCATCGAGCGGGAAGAGATTTTCGGACCGGTCCTAAGCATCATCCCCTTCGATACCGAAGCCGAAGCGGTCGTGATTGCCAACGACACGCCCTACGGACTGACCAACTACGTCCAGTCGCAAGACGGTGCGCGGCGCAACCGGCTGGCCCGGGTGCTGAAGGCCGGGATGGTCGAGATGAACGGCAAGTCGCGCGGGGCCGGTGCGCCATTTGGCGGTGTGAAAGCGTCGGGCCGGGCGCGCGAAGGCGGGCATTGGGGAATCGAGGAATTCCTCGAGGTGAAGGCGATTTCCGGTTGGGACAGCGCTGCCGGCTAATCGGACCGGATGTCAAACTGCGGTAAAAGGCCCCGGCAATCGCCGGGGCCTTTTGCGTTCCAAACCTACGTGATCCGTGCGTTTGGACTACTTAGGGTTTCTGCGTAGGTTGCGCAAATGACTTATTTGCTCAGTGATTAAATATTTGCTCAATCGCTTGAAGCCTTGCTCCAGAACGGGGCACCCAACACGGATGTCTGACATGCAACTTGACCCAACCACGAACGGTGCGGCGGCCTCTGGCAGAGCGGCTGAAAGCGAGACTGTCGCCAGCACCTGGTTTTCAGCCGAACGCAAGGTTTCGTCTCGGGGGCCTTCAGTCCAAGCGCCGACTCCAGCGGTGCCTGTTGTGATGGACGCGGCGACGCTGGCAACAATTGCCATTGATCCAGCAACGACCGGCCCGGTTGCTGCAAATTCGCCTGTCGGGACGGTGGTGGCGACAGTGACCATCGAAGTGAACGGCCAAAGGGTGAATGTTTCGGACCTGCCGCTGGATCAGCAGGCCCAGATCGGGTTGGCGATTTCCGGCGGCAACGGGGCTTATGCGTTGAACGCGCAGGGGCAGATCGTGGTCGCCGATCCGTCACTGTTGAACTTTGACCGGCTGGACAGGCTGAAGGAAGCAGCCATAGCCCTGCAAGAGCATTTGGCGACCGGATATCTGAACCCGGAGATTTTCATCCGGCAGATGGAAGCGCTGCGGGCGGCGAGGGTAGCGGCGGACCCGACAGAACTGACGCTGGAAGTCAGCTATGGTGGCAGCGTGGTGTCTACCCAGACGGTGACGCTGGACATGATCGGTGGCCGGGGTCTGGTCGAAACCCCAGTGACGCAACCCGAGCCGCCCTGCACGCTGGAAGAAATCGAGGCGATCCGCACCAATGGTTCGACATACTTCTTTGAAATACTGGCGCAGCAGCCCCCCGGTTCACCCGGTGCGATCCTGTACAACCTGTTCCGGGCGCGATCCATCAATGACCTGCCGGAATTTGCGGGCAAGGTCGACATCGCAGCGGTCGAGGCGGATATCCAGGCTTACATGTCGGACCCGGCAATCATTGCCCTGATGGGCGAGGCGCAGGATATGGCCAGCCTGCAGCAGACCGGCAAGACCTCCAAGGAAATGGCCGCCGAAATGTCGGCCTATCTGCTGGACGAAGAGACCATCGCCTGGATGCAGACGCTGACCCCGGAAGAGCGGGAGAAGTTCATTTCCGACCGGGTACATGAGATCGCGTTCTTTGATCCCGCGCTTGCGCAGAGCACGTTGGAGTCGCTGACCGGCGCGATCATCCAGTTCGAGATGGATACCAAGACGCTGGCCGACTACGCCCCGGCAGAGGTGGAATCTGCCGTATCGTCGGTGTTTCAGGCGGCAATCATCGGCAACCGCTTTGGCGTTGGCCTTCTGGGGGTTGGTGCGGGCGCGCTGGGCGAGTTGTCGGCGGCGGAGTATCAAGAGGCGGTGGCGGCATATTCCGCACATTTGCAGGCGGGCGGCACGCCGGGATCGTTCCGCGGATCGACCGCAGCCGAAGGTCTGACGGCCAACACCAAAGCGGCCTTGTATGAGTTCAGCGATGCCTTGAACGCATCTGGCGCAGCAGGGGCGGTCGGATCCGTGCTGGCGGCAATTGCTGTCTATCAGGATTTCTCGGACGGGCGGTTCCCGGACACCCCAATGGAAATCCTGAATACAACGGCAGACCTGATGAGCGTCGTTGGCGGGCTGCCGGGGGCAAAGAAGGCGTTTGAGTTTCTTGGGATCGACACCGCCACACAAAGCGCGCTGCACTCCGTAACCGAGAGATTTGGCATTTCCAACGCAATCAATCCCGGCGCTCTTGAGGAAGCCATCGGCGATGTTGATCTGCGCGACCCAACTGCCGTTTACAATGAAATCGTCAATGATGCAGACGCCTTGGCCGGGTTTGCAACCGATGCAGAAGGCAATCTGCTGACCGAGGCCGAGACGCTGGCCGCCGTCACGCAGTATTCCGAAGATCTGTCGGTCGTCGCCCTCCAATATCATCAGGTGGATGGGGCCCTGTATGACAGCCTGCTGCCCGAACTTTCGGATGCTGGCAGCGAGGCGGCGCTCCTTCCGGGCGAGGTTGAAACGGCAGGAAGTCTGGCGTGGGACGCATTTTCAGAAGCCGGTATCGAGATGATCCCGCTCGGCGAATCCGCAGGTGTGGCGGTCGCGGCGGGTGAAAGTGCTGAAATGGCCAACCTGCGTGCCGGACTTCTGGCCGGAATGGCCGGAGCAGATGCCGAAATTTCTGTGACGTCGGCGGCGCGGTTCGGGGCGTTCTTTGAAGGGCTGTCCGTGCTTGGCGCGGCGGCGGAGTTGTTCTACGGCGTCGAATCCTTTGCAGCGGCGGAGGCGGCGTTCGCCTCGGGCGACACTCTGGCCGGGTGGCTGAACGTGGGCGCGGGGCTGAGCTTCGAGGTTTCAGGCGCGGCGGGCATCGGGGCGTTCATCGGGGCGACATGGGGCGTGGCGGCGCTGTCGGGGCCGCTGTTGCCGTTCGTGGCCCTTGGCGCGGGGCTGGCGGCGTTTGGCTTTGTGTTGGGGGGTTACTTCCACGCCAAGCATCAGCATGACCAGCAGATCAGTGAGCTGGATGACTTCCTGACATTTGGGGTCGGCAACGGCAAAGACTACTATCTTAATGATCCGGATGGCCCGACTTTGACGGGCGGCTTCGTCCCGAACTGACAAAACGTCGCCTTTGCGCCTCACGCCTGATCGGCGTGAGGCAGTAAGCTGGCCGGGTAGGAGGCCCCGATGACCCAGCATCCCCGCCTGATGTCGGCCTTGAAACTAAGGGATGAAACGCTTCGAAACCGGATCGTGTTTGGCGCGCACACCGCCAACATGTCGGATCAAGGGATGCCGGGGCCACGGTTCGGCAAGTATCTGCTGGAGCGCGCTTTGGGCGGGGCGGCGATGATCGTCGCCGAACCGGTGCCGGTGCACCGGACCGGGGTGCTGACGCGGGGGAATTTCCTGCATTCGGATGACAGCGTTATCCCGGCGTTTCGCGTGGTGACCGAAGAGGTGCGCGCGGCGGGGGCGGTGATCATCCAGCAGCTTTACCATGTGGGCGCGCATGGCGATTCTGATCTGAGTTTCGCGCCGCATTGGTCGCCCTCTGGCGGGCCGTCGTATCATGACAGCGACGGTTCGCATGCGATGACCGGGGCGGAGGTCGAGGAATTGCTGGCGGCGCATGTGGCGGCGGCGGTGCGGGCCAAGGCGGCGGGGTTTCAGGGGGTGGAGGTCTGGGCGGCTTACCATTCGCTGCTGGACCAGTTCTGGACGCCGTGGTCGAACAAACGCAATGACCGCTGGGGTGGCAGCCTTGGAAACCGCACCAGGTTCTCGCGTGAGTTGATCGAGAGGGTGCGACGCGCCTGTGGTGAAAGCTTTATCATCGGGTTGGCGATCAGCTATTCCACCGGCTACGACGTGACGCTTTCAGCCGAAGCGCTATGCGAGATCGTGGCGCTGCATGATGCCACCGGGCATGTGGATTATGTGACCGTCGGCTCTGGCAGTTATCTGGAGTTCGAGGCGATCATCCCGCCGTTTACCCATGCCGAAAAGCTGACAACTCCGCTGACCGCGCAGCTGAAGGGGGTTCTGAAACACGCTGTGGTGACCTCCGAAGCGGGGGTGCGGACGCCAGAGAATGGCGAGGCGATCATTGCTTCGGGCGAGGCGGATCTGGTGTCGATCGTGCGGGGCCAGATCGCCGATCCGCATCTGGCGCGGAAGGTTTTGGAGGGGCGGGCTGGGGATGTGCGGGGGTGCATCAGCTGCAACCAGATGTGCTGGGGGCGGCGGTCGCGCGACTACTGGATTTCCTGTCTGATCAACCCCTCGGCCGGGCGGGAGTTCGAGTGGGGCGGGGATCGGTTTTCACCTGTGGCTTTGGCGCAGGACGTGCTGGTGGGGGGGGCCGGTCCGGCGGGGCTGGAGGCGGCGCGGGTTGCCGCGGAACGCGGGCACCGGGTGGAGATTGTCGAAGCGTTGCCGGTTGTGGGCGGACAGTTTCGACTGGCCGGGATGCAGCCACGGCGGGCGCAGATTCTGGGCCTTATCGGCTGGTATGAGCGGCAGTTCGACCAGTTGGGCGTCGGGTTGCGGCTGAACTGCTACCTTGACGCTGAAGACATCGCTGTGCATCGGGCAAAGGTCGTGATCCTTGCGACCGGGTCTTTGCCGGATGAGACAGGGTTTCAGCGCTGGCTGCCGTCTGAACCGCGCCTGCCGGGGATCGACGCCGGGGGCGTCTGGTCGCCCGAAGCGGTGCTGCGGCGCGAGGCGCGGCTGGGCGATGCAGTGGTCGTCTACGACGAGGGCGGCAACTGGCGCGGGGTGGGGACGGCCTGGGCCTTGGCGGAACAGGGCAAGCGGGTTGTGATCGTGACACCTGATGCCTTTGTCGGCCGCGAAATCGCCCGGACGGCGGCAGACGGGCCAGTGCGGCGACGGATGGGGGCCCTCGGCGTGCGGATGCTGACCGAGCATTGTATCACGCGCTGGCATGGCAACGGGGTAACGGTGCGGAGTTTCCTGACCGGGGATGAAGAAACCATCGCTGCCTCCGGCCTCGTGATGGCGACGACGAACGTGGCGTTTGATCCTTTTCCAGACCAATTCGCGGGCAAGGTCACGCACCGCATCGGCGACTGCGCCGCACCCCGTCTGGCGGCCTATGCCTTCCACGAAGGTCGCAGGGTTGCGCTTTCAATCTGACGCGGACCGGTCAGAACGGCACAGGGGCCGCGAAGCTGATCCAGTCGCCGTTCGCCGGATGGTGCAGCCCCAGCGTTTCGGCATGCAGCATCAGGCGCGGAAAGTCACGGGATGACCCCGGAGCATAGATCTGGTCGCCAAGGATGGGGTGGCCGAGTGCCAGCATGTGGACGCGAAGCTGGTGGCTGCGTCCGGTGTGGGGGGTCAGGCGGACACGGGTCTCGGTATCCGTGCGGGCGATGACCTGCCAGTCGGTCTGGGCGGGGCGGCCGTCGGGTGTGACCTTCTGGCGGGGGCGGTAGTCCCAATCGCTGCCGACGGGAAGGTCAATATGACCTTGGTCTTCAAGGATCTGGCCATGGACGCGGGCAATGTAGGTTTTCCTGGCGCGGCGGTGCTCGAATTCCTGCCCCAGAAAGCCCTGCGCCTGTTTGGTGCGGGCGAAAATGAGGACCCCGCTCGTGTCACAATCCAGCCGGTGGACAACTAGCGCGTCCCAGCGGGCAGCTTGCAGGCGGGTGATAAGGCAATCCTGCCGTCCCTCCAGTTTGCCGGGAACAGACAGAAGGCCGGCAGGTTTGTCGACGACGAGGATCTGCGCATCCTCGTGCAGGAACTGCAGCGGGGTGTCCGGCGGGAAGTAATCGAAATCGGGGATCAGCGACGGGCTAGACAAGCTGATATCCCTCGGCCCTCAGTCGTGCCGCAAGGTGGCGGATGTGGGCGGGACCGACCTCGCAACAGCCGCCAACTATTGTGGCGCCCTTAGCAATCCAGCCCATTGCGAAATCAGCATATTTCTCAGGCGTCAGGTCATGGCGGTGGGTCAGTTCACGGACCGTGGGGGCGTCCTTCAGGAAGTTTCCCGAGATATGGGTAAAGCCGTTGGCATAGGCGCCGAAGGGCTTGCCCAGCAGTCGTAACGCAGCAAGGGCGTCGGTCATGGCTTCTGGAACCGAACAGTTGGCAAGAAGCGCAGCGATGGGGTGGGTAAGCAGCCGGGCGATATCGCTCACGGGTTCGCCGGAGCGGAGTTTGCTGCCGTCCCGGTCATCGACCGAAATCGACAGCCAGACGGGCTTGCCTGCCGCCTGTGCGCCGATTACGGCCCCTTCTGCAGCCTCAACCGAGGCAGCGGTTTCGATCAGGATCAGATCGACATGCGGGCCAAGAATGCGTGCGATTTCAGCGTATTTCGGCGCAGCCTCCGCAACGGCTTCTGTCAGGTCTGGCCGGTAGCTGGCCTGAAGCGGACCCAAGGAGCCGGCAATCCGCCCAGAGCCGTGCGCGGCCCGGGCTTCATGTGCTTCGGCCAGCGCGCGCAGGTGCAGGGCGTGGAACATCGGGTCAAGGCCACAGCGGGACAGGCGGTCGTGGTGAATGGCGTAGGTGTTGGTCGTGGCAACGGTAGCCCCGGCCGCGAAATAATCGGCGTGAATGGCGCGCACCAGTCCGGGGTGATCCAGCATCACCCGCGTGGCCCAAAGCGGCGTCGGATCGTCACCGGAGCGGGCGACAAGTTCCTGGCCGATGCCGCCGTCCAGAAGGGTAATTTCAACGGGCGTCATGAAACACTTGCGCCAGAAGGGGAATGAGCCAGTCTTCGTCGGCCTTCGTGAACGCTGCGGGAGTGTCGCTATCAAGGTCAAGAACACCAAGCAGGTGACTCTGCCCGTTCCAGACCGGCAGAACCAGTTCAGACCGGGTTGACGTGGCACAGGCGATATGGCCCGGAAATGCATCAACATCGGGAACGTTCTGCACCTTGCCCGTTCGCGCGGCGGCACCGCAAACTCCTCGTGAAAAGGGGATCACTAGGCAGCCATGCCCGCCCTGATACGGGCCAATTTTCAACAACTCTGGCGCGGTGACACGGTAAAAGCCGGTCCAGTCAGCGAGGGGGTGAGCGTGATGCAGCTCGCAAACCACGGTGGCCATCAGTGCTACCGCATCCGTTTCGCCCCGGGTCAAGGCGAGGATGCTGTCGCTGATCGCGGCGCGGTTCAGCAGTGGGTCAGTATCCAAGAGCACAGCCATCCTTTCGCGGATCAGAAGCGCCGATCATAACCCCATCTTCCCCGATCAGAATGGCTTGTGCGCCGCCCAGCGGGGTCCTGGGCACCGAGACGTTATGGCCCATCGCGGCAAGTTCGGTGCGGACGGATTCGGAATAACCGCGCTCCACCTCCATTCCGTTGGCGCCAGAGAAACAGCGGGGCGCATCAATGGCGGTCTGCGGGTCCATTCCAAAGTCCGTCAGGTTCGTCACAAAGCGGGCATGACCGCAGGGCTGGTAAGCGCCGCCCATCACGCCGAAGGGCATCATCACCCTGCCGGTCTTGCGCAACATCCCGGGGATGATCGTGTGCATCGGACGTTTGCTCCCGGCAGCCTCGTTCGGATGACCTTCCTTCAGGGTAAAACCCGCACCGCGATTCTGGAAGTTTATGCCAAATTTGGTGGACGCAAAGCCAGAGCCAAAGCCCCAGAACACCGAATAGATCAGCGAGACGGCCATCCGGTCTTGGTCAACGACGGTGATGTAGATGGTGTCCTTGTGCACAGCCTCGGTCAGCGGTTGGGCCGCTGGCATGGCGCGGTTTGGATCGATGAGGGCGGCAAGTCTTGCTGCGGTTTCAGGCTTTAGCATATGGTCGAGCCGGGTGGTGTGGGCCGGATCGGCGATGAAGCGGTTGCGGGCGTCGTAGGCGAGTTTGGTGGCCTCGGCCTCGATATGGGCGCGTTGGCTGCCGAACGGGTCCATTGCCGGAAGGTCGAAGTGTTTCAGGATGTTGAGCATCAGAATGGCGGTCGCGCCCTGACCGTTCGGCGGGTGCTCGATGAGGTTAATGTCCCGGTAGGGGCCGGAGACGGGCGTGGTGTAGTCGCATGATGTGGCGGCAAGGTCGTCATGGGTGTGAGTCCCGCCCAAAGCGCGGAGCGAGGTGATCATGTCTTCGGCGACCTCACCTTCGTAAAAGCCCGCGCGGCCATCTTTGGCGATGCGGCGGAAAACCTCCGCCTGTCCGGGCGCACGAAAAACCTGGCCGGGAACGGGCGCGCGCCCGTTAAAACTGTACACCTCGCGCGCAACACCTTTCAGGCAAGGCAGGTCTTCGGCCCAGTCGAATGCCACGCGCGTGGCTACGGGGATGCCTTCCTCGGCGTAATGCGTTGCAGGCGCGAGGATTTCGGCCAGAGACAAGCGACCGTGATCTGCGTTCAGTCGGCAAAAGGCGTCAATCGCCCCGGGCAGGGTAACAGCCTCGATCCCCTGCATCGGGATCTCCGTCAGGCCCGTTGCGCGAAGCGCCCCGGCATCAAGGCCCAAGGGTGCACGGCCAGAGCCATTGAGGGCGAGGATGTCCTCGGACCCGGCTGGTTTCAAAAGGACAAAGCAGTCGCCGCCAATCCCGGTCATCTGCGGTTCGGCGATGCCAAGGACAAGCGCCCCGGCAATCGCGGCATCCGCGGCGTTGCCACCGGATTTCAACACCTCGATCGCAACTTGTGCAGCGATGGGATGTGACGTGGCACAAAGGCCGTTCTGTGCGTAAACGGCGGATCGGCCCGGAAGATGCAGGTCGCGCATGATGGTCCCCCTGATGCAGGAACCCTAAGGGGCGGAATGCAGGATGCCAAGACGCGACGGGACGCCTTGGCGGCCGGAATAGGGAGGGATGATCCGGGCACCACGGTGCAGCCGTTCGTGCCGCTTCGGCAGATTGGCCAGGCTTGCCGGCGGCATCAGGTGGAAAGCAGATCGGCTTCGCAGCCTCTGCAATCAGGTCATGCTGTCTTCGGAGCCAGTCTGATCTTCCGAAATGAGAAATGACAGGACGTTTCGGTTGTTCTTCCTAGTGTAAGAGAGGTCGACCGTCAGGCTGCGGATCAGATGCCAGCCGAAACCACCCTCAGGCAGATGATCCAGATCGCCGCCCAGACCCGCCGGAAGCATTCCTGGCGGTGGCCCGTCCGGCATGGCAGCGCCGTCATCGACGACCAGAAAGCCGATCCCGCCGGGCCTTTCCTCCACGGTGATTTCGATATCGCCGGAGCCGGTTGAGTATGCATGTTCAACGATGTTGTTCAGCACCTCAGCCAGGACAAGTTCCGCAATGCCGCGTCTGTCTTCCGGCAGACCGCTGAGCGGTGGCCGCGCCACGAGTTCAAGCAGCCCCTGACGGACGGCGTCAGGATCGCTGGCGGTGACCAGCCGAGCCCTTGTGGTTTGAAAACTCGAATCAGGCCTTGATGGCATTCGACACAGCGTCGTCCAGTGACGGATGGATGGTGAAGACAGTGTCCATCCGCGTCAGACGGAACACCTTTTCGACCGTCGGGGTCAGGCCGGCCAATTCAAAGCTCCGGTCACCGCCCAACAGCTTTTTCACCGCCACAATGGCCCCCAGGCCGCTGGAGTCGAGGAATTGAACCCGCGCGAGGTCCAGAACGACACGCGGAGCGCTGTGCTGGATGATGTCGCGCATTCGTTCCTTGAACTGGATGGCGCTGGCTGCGTCGATCCGGTCTTCCATGACTTGCACGGAAATGATCTTCGCGGTGTTTGTCGCACTCAGTTGCATGGCCTGGCCCCTTGCTGCTTCAAGGTCAGCCTAGGGTGCAAGGGTTAGCAACCCGTAACCAATATCAATTCAACTGAAATTGCAGGGGGTAGCGCCCATCCTCGAAATCACCGAACAGATCGCCAAGATCGGGATGATCGACCGGTTCACCGGTCTCGTCGGGGACGAGGTTCTGTTCCGAAACATAGGCCACGTAGTAGCTTTGGTCGTTTTCGGCCAGAAGGTGGTAGAAGGGCTGATCCTTCGACGGGCGGCTGTCTTCGGGAATGTTTTCATACCACTCGTCGGTATTGGAAAACATCGCGTCCACGTCAAACACCACACCACGAAACGGATGCTTCCGATGACGGAGCACCTGACCGATGTGATACTTGGCTTGGGTCTTCAGCATTTGTTGCATCCCCTAAGGATGGTTAGTAATCCCTTGGGCCGTCTCTTGTCCATCAAAGAGGCAAGGATACAAGGGAAACAGTCTGTGAACATTATCCTAACAGTGCTGGAAATCGTGGCTCCTGTCGCGATTTTGGGCGGCATCGGCTTCTTGTGGGTGAAGGCCGGATTCGAGTACCGGATGGAGTTCATCACCCGGTTGTGTATGACCCTGTCGGTGCCTGCGCTGATCTTTACCGCCCTGATGAAAACCGAGATCGACCCTGTGGCACTGCGCAACCTGACGCTGGCCGCGATGGCGGCATATGGGGTGTTGACGGTCATCTTCTGGGCGCTGACATCAGCGCTGCGGCTGGACCGGCGCACGTATCTGTCGCCGCTGATCTTTGGCAACACCGGCAATGTCGGGCTGCCGCTGGCGTTCTTTGCCTTCGGCCAGACGGGGCTTGAGTTTGCGGTGGTGGTGTTCGCGGTGATGGCGGTCTGGAGCTTTACCTTCGGCCTGTGGATCGTTGCGGGGGGCGGATCGCCGCTGCGTGTGCTGAAAGAGCCGCTGGTGGGCGCGACCCTGCTGGGTGCGCTGTTCCTGTGGCAGGGCTGGCACACGCCGGAATGGATGACACGGTCGCTTGACCTGCTTGGCCAGATCGCCATTCCGCTGATGCTGATCACGCTGGGCGTCGCTGTGGCGCGGCTGTCGGCGGGGCATCTGGGCCGCGCGGTCTGGCTCAGCCTGATCCGGGCAGTGGTCTGCATCGCGGTGGCAGCTGCGGTCGGCTGGGGGCTGGGCTTGCCACCCGTGGCGCTGGCGGTACTGATCTTGCAGGTTTCCACCCCGGTTGCCGTCACGTCCTACATGCTGGCCGAGAAATATGGCGCCGATGCGGATGCAGTGGCGGGGCTGGTCATCGCCTCGACGCTGCTGTCGGTACTGACGCTGCCGCTCACTCTCGCTTTTCTGATCTGAAGGTGGGGAGTTCCCCATTTCAACATGGGGCCAACTGCACTAAGGTGCCTGCAAAAGACTATAAAGCACGAGGGGCAAATGAGCAGGTTTCTCCGTGCGTCGTTTCTGATGCTGTTTCTCGCGTCCTGCGGGGGCGGAAGCAGCTATTCGGCGCCAAGGCAGTTGGACGATGCGTGCGCGATCATCCGTGAACGCCCGCAGTACCTGAACGCGATGCGGTCAACCGAGCGAGGGTGGGGCGTCCCGGTGCATGTGCAGATGGCTACGATTTATCAGGAGAGCAAGTTTATCGGCAATGCGCGCACACCGCATACTTTTGCTTTGGGGATCATCCCGATGGGGCGGCAGAGCACGGCTTATGGCTACAGCCAGGCGCTGAACGCGACGTGGGAAGAATATCAGGCCAGCGCAGGCGGGCGCGGTGCCAAGCGCGACGACATCCGCGATGCGACCGATTTCATGGGCTGGTATATGGACGAGTCCACCCGAAAGCTTGGCATACCCAAAGATAACGCCGAGGCACAGTATCTGGCGTATCACGAAGGTCGGACCGGCTATGCCAGCCAATCCTACCTTGGAAAGCCTTGGCTGATCGAGGTCGCTGCTGCTGTCGGTGCGCGGGCTGAGCTGTACCGCGCGCAGCTGGAATCCTGCCGCTAAGACCAGTCAGCGGCGGCAGACCTAGTTCTGCCGCTTTAGCGTCTCTGCCGTGATGTCGAACAAGGACGCGCCAAGCGAGCCGCCCTTTTTCATTTCGCCAAGGATGACCGTCGTCTGATCACCAAGATCGTCGGTGATGATCCACTGGCGCAGTTCCACCGGGCGCGGCGTGAACACCAGCTCGATAGAGCCATACTCCGGGCTTTCAGGATCCTGCGCGCGCACCCGGGTGGACGTGCCGTCCTCGCTATGGCCAACAACCATCTTGGCGCGACCAAGGTCGATGTCTGCCGCGAGGATCAGGTTCAAGGGCGTGCGCTTCAACGGGTACTGTTCCGGCGGCTGGTTCGACTTTGCATCGAAGATGGCGACCTGCTGGCCACCTGCAATCACCAGACTGCGGTCTGGCGGAGCGTATTCGAACCGGACACGCCCCGGTCGCTTGATGTAAATCTTGCCCGTGGCAATGGTACCATCGGCGTTGATCTGGGTGAAATCAGCCTCGACCGTGGAAAGACTGTTCAGGTAGTCGGACAACGTACCCAGCGGAATCTTATCGGCCAAAGCCGGAAAGGACAGCGCGGCGACGAAAAGCGGGGCCAGAAGGGCGGAACGAATGTTCATTGCCGGAATATAGCTATGCAAACGTGGGTATGCACCCCCATGCAGTGTGCGGTCGCAGGGATGTGCCGATGGCGTGAGGTTGCGTGACTTCCTGACCGAAGGTTGTGCTGATACCGGAAAGACTGATGGAATCTTCTATGTTATCCATAAAATTCGCAGATATGTTCCGGTACGGCACCGAGTATCGCCTGAGTTTCCCAAGAAGTTCCAACATATTGATGTAATTTCCCGACAACAGTTCGATTCAAACGGGATGGCACAAATGAAGGTCGTGGTTCTTGGCGCTGGCGTGATCGGGGTGACCTCGGCCTGGTACTTGGCAAAGGCCGGCCATGAGGTGACGGTGATCGACCGCCAGCCTGCCCCGGCGATGGAAACCAGCTTTGCCAATGCAGGCGAGATCAGCCCCGGGTATTCCTCGCCCTGGGCTGCACCGGGGATCCCGGTCAAGGCGCTGAAGTGGATGTTCATGAAGCACGCGCCACTGATCATCCAGCCGAAGATGGACATGGTGAAGCTGTCGTGGATGGCACGGATGCTGATGAACTGCACAGCCGAGGCCTATGCGGTGAATAAATCCCGGATGGTTCGTTTGGCCGAATATTCGCGGGATTGCCTGATCGACCTGCGGTCTGAAACCTGCATAACCTATGACGAGCGCACCCAAGGCACCCTGCAACTGTTCCGGACAGAAAAGCAGGTGGCTGCGGCGGCGAAGGATATCGCAGTGCTGCGTGCGGACGGTGTGCCGTTCGAAGTGCTTGACGCGGATGCCTGCGTGGCAGCGGAACCGGGGTTGGCGGGCGCCCACGACAAGATCGCGGGCGGGTTGCGGCTGCCGGGGGATGAGACGGGGGATTGCTTCAAATTTACCTGGCGTCTGTCCGAGATGGCCGAAGAGGCGGGCGTGACCTTTCGCTACGGTGTTGGCATCGACCGGCTGGAGGCTGAGGGCGGACGGATCGTGGCGGTCCACACCGCGCAGGGGCGGGTCACGGCAGACGCGTTCGTGGTGGCGCTGGGGTCATACTCGCCGGCGCTGGTTGCCCCGCTCGGAATCAAGCTGCCAGTCTATCCGGTGAAGGGATATTCGATCACCGTGCCCGTGGTGGATGAGGGGCGTGCGCCCGTGTCCACCGTGATGGACGAAACCCACAAGATCGCGATCACCCGGCTTGGGGATAGGATCCGGGTCGGGGGCATGGCCGAGATTGCGGGGTTCGATCTGTCGTTGAACCCGAGGCGGCGGGCGACGCTGCAGCATTCGGTGGAGGATCTGTTTGGTGGGGCGGGGGATCAAAGCCGCGCCAGTTTCTGGTGTGGCCTGCGGCCGATGACGCCGGACGGGACGCCGGTGGTGGGGCGGTCGCCGGTCTCGAACCTTTTCCTGAATACTGGGCACGGGACGCTGGGGTGGACGATGGCGGCGGGGTCGGGGCGGGTTCTGGCCGATATCGTTTCGGGGCGGCGGACGGAAATCGAGGCCGCGGACCTTGGCTATGGCCGGTATGTGAAGGGGGGCCGCAACAGCCTTCGTTCGGGTTCGGGAATGGCGGTTCCGGCGTGATGTCCACGCGTGGACAAGAAGTTGGCGTCAATATAATCAATGTGTTAGGGCTCCCGTTTTAGGGAACCGTTAAGGTTTGTCCGCGGCTTTGATCTTGCTTAGGCGGTGGTTCCATCGCCATCCGTCTTGCGGCAACGGACGGGCTTTGCATCACGCTACAGGCCCTGATCAAGCCTGCAGTGCCATTTGATTGTCCCTGGCAACGGGCACTGGCTTTCTGCGAAAGAGCAACGCCGTCCGGATTCTCGGTGCTTTCAGAGGGGCAATTGCGCCCAGCCAGCCTTGCGCTGACTGGTGCCGTTCATTCACCTGGACGGCCATTGCCTTGTCGATGCTTGCGAGGAAGCTGGCCGGGTAGCCTTTCGCCGTTTCGGTCAATGGGCTCAGCGGGTCTGCACGCTTTTCGACGATCGCAAGGATCCGGCTTTGGCAATCGACCGGTGCCTCGCCGCTGATGGCGTGATAGAGCGACGCGCCAAGCGCGTAGACATCGCTCCACGGTCCGCAGGTGCTGCCCGCGCTACCGGTCGCATAAAGTTCATAGGGTGAGTATCCGTCTTTTACGACGCTGAATCCCGAGTGCTTCTGAACGAGGCCGGCAGCGGTCTTGCGGGCTGCGCCAAAGTCGATGACAACCGGATCGCCGGTCTTGTTCACGCAGATGTTGTCGGGAGACAGATCGCAGTGCAGGATCTGTCGATCATGAATGTGGGCAACCGCCGAGACCAGTTTTTTTGCCATTTCCATGATCTGATCGGGCGCCAGTGATACTATTTTTTCATCAATTATTTCAAGAAGATCGTTGCCTTCGATGTAGTCCAAAGCCATGTAGGCGGTACCGTTGTCTTCAAAGACCTGGCGGACGCCGACGATGTTTGGATGCGACAGGGAGGCAAGGGTGTGCGCCTCTTTCAGAAAGCCGCGGATGGTGTTTTGCAGGTGGACCTTGCAGTTTTCCGAGCGGGCCAAGACCTTTGTCTGGCTTCTGCGGCAAAAGGTTCCCACAAAGCATTCCTTGAGAACGACATCCCGGCCAAGGCTGTCTGTCGCAAGATAGGTGATCCCGAAACCGCCGCTATTGATGAATTTCTTGATGCGGTACTGGCCGTGAAACAGCGTGGTTCCTGGGGGCAGTTCTTCGGCATGGTCCGTCTGTTTCGAATCGTCTGACAGAGTATCGAAAGCCATTTTCCCCGGACCCCCGCAAATTCAACTTGCCTCAGAGTGCTGAGCACAACTCTGAGTTGCACAGTAGTTAGCGGCACGTTGAGATTGCAACGATTCTCTGATGGATGAGGCCGGATCGAGACGGACGGGCTGGAGAACGGAGCATGGCAGGCGGGCGGGGTAGCGCGGCCACGCGCCTGCCCGCAGAGCGGGTGGACCAGAAAGCAATCCGGAGGCCGGTTGCGTGGCGATTGCCACAGCAACCTTGCGGGGGCCCTTTACTGGGGGCTGCCCGATTTGTCGCGGGACGAATCGGGCAGGAAAGGTGATGGAGCGCGCGCCAGGCTTGCTTAGACCTTGATTGATTGTTCGATCTTCTTGACCTGGGCACGAGCCAACCCAAGATTGGCCGTCTTTCGGTCAAGGGCAACGTAAACGAACAGCGTCGGATCCTTTTCCATCGGACGGATCAGATGCAACTGTGTGGTCAGCGTGATGAGGATATCTTCAATGCTGTCCTTCAAGCCAAGAAGTTGCATTGCTTTGTTCTTGGCCCGGACGACGTCGACATTGGCGGCGGCGGCCGTTTCGATATCGAAACTTCCAACGGACTCGGAAGCCAGCATAAGGCCGCTTTCAGTGTCAACCAAGCAGCCTGCGACGAAACCGCCGATTTCCTTGAGGCCGGAGAGATCTATTGCCATTTTCTTACCTTTCAGAGTTTGTTTAGGTGCTAAGGGTTTCGTAGGTTCAGGGACGTCGCTGGCCAAAGCCGGAGCCGTTGGTGGCTGCGATTTGTCAGGACGGTTAGGTCCGCCAATGCGGATTGTTTTTCCCAGTATCTTCATCTTCAGATCCTCGTTGCTCAGCAAACCGTTCAGCAAATCAAGCCACTCTTCGGCTAACTGGAAGCGGTCGGCTGGTAACACACTCATTGCCTTGTCAAGGCTCTCGAGAAAGCCAGGAGCATAGCCCTCAAATCTTCCGGCCAAGGGCGCGCAAGGGTCGGAAACCGATTCCGCGAGTGCCAGAAGACGGATCTGACTTCCGGCCGGAACGGTTCCCGCTATCGCATGGTACATTGAGGCGGCGAGCGCATACATATCGCTCCAGGGACCGTAGTCTCCGTCGGGAATGTACAGTTCGTGCGGCGAGTAGCCGTCCTTGACGACGCTGAACCCGGAATACTTCTTGGATGTGTCCCTTCCGCCTTGGCGGGCGGCGCCGAAATCAATCAGGATCGGCTCACCTTCATCGTTCAGAAGGACGTTGTCCGGAGAAATATCACCGTGCAGAAGATCAGACTCGTGGATATATCTGATTGCGGAAACCAGTTTCCACGTGATTTCCATGATCTTGGTCGGTTCAAGTATGACCGCCGGGTCTTCTAGGACATCGAGCAGGTCACGACCCCGAAGATATTCTAGCGCCATATACGCGGTATCATTGTCTTCGAAAACCTGGTGGACCCCCACGATGTTCGGATGGTTCAATCTGGAAAGACTGCGCGCCTCTTTCACAAAGTGGTGCAAGATCTTTTTCATGCTTTCGCTGCCATTGCGAGTACTGGGTCTGACCAGTGTCTGCTGTCGCCTGCACAGCGAGCTGACAAAGCATTCTTTTATGATTACTTCCCGATCCAGATTGTCTTTTGCGAGGTAGGTTATACCAAAACCGCCGCTTCCGACGTGACGTGTTATGGTATACTGGCCGTGGAAAAGCACGGTTCCCGGCACCAGCGCGTCGCCAGTCGAGTCGTCACTGACTACAGCGGAAGGCCTGTCTGGCTGTTGGTAAGCGCTTGCGTCCATCGGCATCACCCACAACACTTGTTGAGACACGAACATCGTCGCGTTTCTTCCGAAGTTAATGGTGTGTACGCAAACAATGTGTCCGCATTTCGACGGATTTTAGCCTGCCGCGCCGCAATGGATCGCTGAAATGTCTTATTTATTTCATGTACTTAGGATTGTACCCCAGAGTGCCGCATGCAACTTTGGCGCGAACGCCGCCGCATGCTGGTTGGGACGTGACGACGTCGCGGGCCACTGTATCCGTGGCCGGCCGCCTCACCGCTCCTCGACCAGAATCTCCCGCTTGCCCACGTGGTTCGCGCGGGTGACAACCCCCTGCTCTTCCATCTGTTCCACCAGCTTTGCGGCCTTGTTGTAGCCGATGCCAAGCTTGCGCTGGATGTAGGACGTGGAGCATTTGCGGTCCTTGGCCACGATCGCCACCGCCTGGTCGTACAGCGTGTCGTCGCCTTCGCTGTTCAGGCCAAGGACGGCGTCGATGTCGTTGTCGCGTTCGTCATCCACGCTTTCGACCACGCCGGACATGTAGACCGGCGGGCCATAGGATTTAAGGTGGTTGACGATTTCCTCGACCTCTTCATCCGATACGAAAGGCCCGTGGATCCGGGTGATTTTGGAGCCGTTGCCCATGTAAAGCATGTCGCCCATACCAAGCAGCTGTTCGGCGCCCTGTTCGCCGAGGATGGTGCGGCTGTCGATCTTCGAGGTGACCTGAAAGCTGATCCGCGTCGGAAAGTTGGCTTTGATCGTGCCGGTGATCACGTCGACGCTGGGGCGCTGGGTGGCCATGATCAGGTGGATGCCAGAAGCGCGGGCCATCTGGGCGAGGCGCTGGATGCAGGCCTCGATTTCCTTGCCGGCGACCATCATCAGGTCGGCCATCTCGTCAACGATGACCACGATGTAGGGGATGGTGACGGGCTGGAATTCATCGGTCTCAAAGATCGGGTCACCGGTTTCTTCGTCAAAGCCGGTCTGGATGGTGCGCTTGAACATCTCTCCCTTGGCCAGCGCTTCACGCACGCGGCCGTTGTAGCCTTCGATGTTGCGGACGCCCATTTTCGACATCTTGCGGTAGCGTTCCTCCATTTCGCCCACCACCCATTTCAGGGCGACAACGGCCTTTTTCGGGTCGGTGACGACGGGGGACAGCAGGTGGGGGATGCCGTCGTAGACGGAGAGTTCCAGCATCTTGGGGTCGATCATGATCATCCGGCATTCGTCGGGGCTGAGTTTGTACAGCAGCGAGAGGATCATGGTGTTGATGGCGACGGATTTGCCGGAGCCGGTGGTGCCTGCGATCAGCAGGTGGGGCATCTTGGCGAGGTTGGCCACGATCGGATCGCCGCCGATGTCTTTGCCCAAGGCGAGGGGCAGGCGCATCTGGCTGTCGCCGAAATCGCGGGCAGAGAGGATTTCCTTCAGCACCACCTTTTCGCGCACGGCGTTGGGAAGCTCGATCCCGATGACGGTGCGGCCCGGCACGGTGGAGACGCGGGCACTCAGGGCGGACATGGAGCGGGCGATATCGTCGGCGAGGCCGATCACGCGCGAGGCTTTCAGGCCGGGGGCAGGTTCCAGTTCGTACATGGTGACGACGGGGCCGGGGCGGACCGAGGTGATCTCGCCCTTGACGCCGTAATCGTCGAGGACGGATTCCAGCATGCGGGCGTTTTCTTCCAAGGCCTCGTCGGACAGCTGGGTGCGCTGGATGGTGGTCGGGTTCGACAGCAGGCTGAGCGGCGGCAGCTCGTAAACCGGCTGGCGGTCGTCAAAGCGCAGGGCGGGTTGGGTTTCGGCCATCGCCTGCCGCGAGGGGGCCGCTTTGCGAGTGGCGTGCTGAACGGTGGCGCGGCGGTCGGCGGTGACAGGGGGGCGCAGGGGGGTGTCGTCGTCCCAGGCGGCGTCTTCCGTGAGGATCGGGTCGAGGTCGTCATCCACGGCATCCTCCCACACCGGGGCCAGCGGCGGGCTGGGCGTGCGGGGCAACGGGCGGGTGTCGGCCATCAGAACGGCGGGGCCGCGCGGGCGCATGACGGGGGGTTCGATGCGGCCCATCGGTTCGGGCAGCGGATCAGGTGCGCGCTGGACCCGGTTGCGGATCACGTCCGAGATGCGGGCCTTGATACGCTCGTCCGAGGGCAGGTCGGCGGCCCATGCGGCGTCGGACAGTTGCGGTTCGATCAGCTCCGGTTCCGGGTCCACGGCGCGGCGCATGCGGGCGAGGAAGCCCAGCTTTTCCTTCGGCAGATCGGCGGGCGGGGCGAAGTGGCGGGGTTCGGCACGCAAGGAGGCGGGGGCATTCCAAGCGGTTCCGGCACGAAGGGGTTCGGGGGCGAGGGTGGGGGTGGGCGCGGCGCGAAGCGGGGCGGTTGCAACACGGCTGCGGGCGCGGTCTTGCAAGGTCAGTGCGCCATGCACGGCACCGCGCGCGCCGGTGCCAAGGGCGGAGCGAAGCGCCGCATATCCCAGGATCGACCCGGTGAGCAGGAAGCGCCAGATCGCCTTCAGTTCAGCCATGTCAAAGCCGGTGACGTAGAGCAGCATCACCAGCATCGCCACAAAGCTGGCAAGCGACATCAGTTTCAGGCCAAACCCGGCGCTGCCCGGCAGGACACCCAGCAGCGAGCCGAGGACGGTGTCGCCAAACAACCCGCCAAGGCCGAAGGAATGCGGCCAGTCGGACCCAGGCACCAGCGTGGCGGAGTAGACCGAGGCCAGCGCCACGGCGATGACCGCAAAAACCACACGGCCAAGGGCGCGCTCGCCCCCCCGGTGCGCCATGAAGCGGCCGCCCCAGATGATCAACGTCACGGGAATGGCCCATGACCCCAGTCCGATCAGGATGATCAACGTAGAGGCGAGGGCGGCACCGAAGCGGCCGAACATGTTCTGCGCCGGTTCGTCAGTCGCCACCATCCAGCCGGGGTCTTCAGGCGAATAGCTGGTCAGCGTCAGCAGAAAGGCAACGCCCAGAAGCACCAGAATAAGGCCCAGCAGCTCTCGCCCCCGGCGTTCCAGCATGGCTTGGGTGGTTTGGTCCAGTAGCGGATCGCGCTGCCGTGCCTGATAAGATGCCATTCTTTACGTCCCTTGACCGTAGAGGCAGTCACGAAGCTGGATCAGCCCGCGCTGCGTTTCTTCTTTTGGGGCCACGAGGGCGACCCTGATGTAACCTTTGCCGGGGTTCTGGCCGCCTACTTGTCTGGAGAGGTAGGCACCGGGCAAAACCCGGACTCCAGTTGCAGTCCACAGCTTGAGCGAAGCTGCTTCGCCATCGTCAACCGGCAGCCAGAGGAAGAAACCGCCACCGGGGGGCTGGTAGCCCTGCATCCCGGCAAAGATCTGGTCTGCAAGGCGGAATTTCTGCTGATACAGGGCGCGGGAGGCATCGACATGCGCCTCATCCGACCACGCCGCTTCGGACACGCGCTGGATCGGCAGGGGCAGGGGCGCGCCGGCGAAGGCGCGCAGCTTGCGGATAGCGGAAATGCTGGCGATGCCACCCGCAACAAAGCCAGAGCGCAGGCCCGGGAGGTTGGAGCGTTTGGACAAAGAGTGGAACACGACACCACGCTCCGGGTCTGACCCTTGCGCCTTGATGATTTCCAGCAGGCCGGGGGGCGGGGTTTCGCGCCAGATCTCGGAATAGCATTCGTCGGCGAACACGCAGAAATCGTGCTTTTCGGCTAGGGCCAGCAGGTCTGCGAGGTAATCGGCGCTGGCCACCGCACCTTGCGGGTTGGCGGGCGAGCAGATGTAGGCGATGGCGGTACGGTCAAGGATATCCTGCGGCAGCGACCCGTAGTCCGGCAAGAACCCGGTGGCGGCAGTGGCTGGGACGTAGACGGGTTCCGCGCCCACGGTCAGGGCGGCGACGGCATAGACCTGATAGAACGGGTTCGGCATCAGGATCACCGGCTTTTGCCCGGCCTTGGTTTCCGGGCACAGCGCGATGGCCGCATTGAACAGCCCTTCGCGGGTGCCGTTCAGAGCCATGATGCCGTCTTGGGCAACCGTCACGCCATAGCGCCGGGCGATCCAGCCGGAGATGGCTTGCAACAGTTCCGGTGTGCCATCGTTCGGGGGGTAGACGCCGAAGCCGGACAGGTTGGCCGCGAGGATCGGTCCGACGAAATCGGGCATCGGGTGTCGCGGCTCACCGATGGTCATGGCAATGGGGGCAGCCCCGGGGGCGTGCGCGTCCAAAAGCTTCCGCAAACGCGGAAACGCATATTCTGGCAGGTTCGAAAACCGCTCAGGAAACACCATTACTGCCTCATAACCGGGGTCGTTTCGCCCCGTTTGGACGAACGATAGACAGAGATGGGGGCCGGGTCCAGAAAAACCCATGGGTTCTTGGGGTTGGCTGGCGGGGTTGTGGCTTTTTTGGCAGTAGGGTGGGGAAGATGGGCGAATCGCCCATCCTACGAGGTGTGGCCCGACCTACCGTAGGGCCACTTCTGCCGCAGCACCCAGCCGGAGGAGGCGGTTTTCCTGCCCCGGTCCGGCCATCAGGCTGATCCCGCAGGACGGTTGCGAGGTGGGCAGGGTCAGCACGCACAGACCCAGCATGTTGCCGATGCGGGTGTTGCGCAGCGCCAGCAGGTTTTCGGTCACATAATAGTCGTTATCGGTCATCAGCCGGTTGGCATCGGGGGGCAGGATCGGCGAGGTGGGCAGGATCACCGCGTCATACTGCGCGGTCTTTTCCGCCCAGATCGCGCGGATCTGGTGCAGCCGCCGCCAGCCTGCCACATAGTCCGTTGCCAGAATCCCCGCCCCGGACCGGAAGCGTTCCAGGATACGGTTGAACATCTTTTCGGGTGCGCGTTCAATGGTTTCGCGCCAGATGCCGTAAGCCTCGGCGGTGAAAAGGGTGGCGGCCAGTCGGATCACCTCGGCAATTTCGGGCATATGAAGGTGGCTTATCTGTGCGCCGGCGCGGGTCAGACGCCGGGTCGCGTCGTCAAACCCCTTTGCGGGCCGATCCCGCAGGCCGTCAAGCGCCACGGTTTCAAGGATGGCAAAGCGCATGCCGGACAGGCTTACCCCGGCCAGATCGGCGGGCTTGCGGCCTTGAAGGGCGGCGAGCAGCAGGCTGCAATCCTCGACCGAATGGGCGAGGGGGCCGACGGTATCGAAGGTTTCGCACAAGGGGACGGTTCCGGTCAGCGGCAGGCTGCCGACGGTGGTTTTCAGCCCGACAAGGTCATTCCAGGCGGCAGGGATGCGGACGGAGCCGCCGGTATCCGACCCGATGGCTGCGGGGGCAAGACCGAAGGCCACCGAAGCGGCAGCCCCGGACGACGACCCACCGGGCACGGCGCGGTCATCGTTCAGGCAGGGCGGCGTTGCGGTGACGGGGTTGAGACCAAGACCGGAAAAGGCAAGTTCGGACATGTGGGTCTTGCCAAGGCAGACCAGCCCCGCATGGGTAGCGGTTTCCAGAACGGCGGCGTCGCGTTTTGGCGTGCGGCCTTTCAGCAGGGCGGACCCTGCCTCTGTCGCGATGCCTGCGGTGTCGAACAGATCTTTCCAGCTGATCGGAACCCCGTCAAGCGGGCCGTGGCGCAGGCCGGTCTTGGCGCGCCCTGCTGCGGCCATCGCTTCGGCGCGGGCGCGGGCGGGCGTGGCGCGGGCGTAGATGCGGGGGGCGTGCGGATGCGTGTCGATGGCATCAAGGAACGCTTCCACCAGTTCGACCGGGTGGATGCGACCCGCGCCCACCTCTCGCCCCAGTTCGGCTGCCGTCATGTTTGCCCAGGTGCCGCTCATCTGATCCCCCGTTTGGGTCAAGGTAGCGGCAGTGCGGCACATGGACAATCCCGCGCGGCGGGGCATATCTGGGGGCATGGAACAGGATGCGGATATCGTGATTGCGGGCGGCGGGCTGAACGGGCCCGCGCTGGCATTGGCTTTGGCGGGCGCGGGGTTCCGGGTGGTGGTCGTGGATGCACGACCGGCACCGGAGCGGGCCGAGGCCGGGTTTGACGGGCGGGCCTATGCGCTGGCCATCGCGTCAAAGCGGTTGCTTACGGCGATCGGGGTCTGGGGACGGGTGGCCGACCGCGCCCAGCCGTTGATGCAGATCAAGGCGAGTGACGGGCGGGCTGGCGAGGGGTCGGCACCGTTCTTCCTGCAGTTCGATGCGGCCGAGATCGAAGAAGGCCCGATGGGCTTCATGCTGGAGGACCGGTACCTGTACGCCGCGTTTCTGGCCGCGATGACGGACGCACCGGGGATAACGCTGCTGTCGGGCGAAACGGTGGTGGCGCAGGACGTCACGGCGCAGGGTGTGACGGTGACGCTGGCCTCGGGGCAGGTGGTGAGCGCGAAGCTGCTGGTCGGCTGCGACGGGCGCGGGTCCGGGGTGGCCACGCGGGCGGGCATCGCGCGGGTGGGCTGGGGGTACGGGCAGACAGCGCTGGTGACGGCGGTTCACCACGCAAAGGACCATCAGGGGATTGCGCACCAGTTCTTCATGCCGTCAGGGCCGTTGGCCATTCTGCCGCTGAAGGGGGGGCATCATTCCTCGATTGTCTGGAGCGAGTCGGCGGCAGCAGCGGCCGCAATTCAGGCGCTGCCGGACACCGAATATCTGGCGACCCTGCGCCCCCGCTTCGGGGATTTTCTGGGCGAGATTTCACTGGCGGGGGCGCGGTTCACCTATCCGCTGTCGCTGTCGCTGGCAGAACGGTTCGTAGCCCCGCGTCTGGCCTTGGTGGGGGACGCAGCCCACGGCGTGCATCCGATTGCAGGACAGGGGCTTAACCTTGGCTTGCGCGACGTGGCGGCGCTGGCCGAGGTCCTGATTCTGGCCGCGCGGCGCGGCGAGGATATTGGTGCCGCGGGGGTGCTGGAGGAATATCAGCGCTGGCGGCGGTTCGATGCGACGGCGCTGGCCCTGGGAATGGACGCAGTCAACCGGCTATTTTCAAATGACAACCCGGTGCTCCGGGCCGGGCGGGATCTGGGGATGGGGCTGATTAACCGGCTGCCGGGCCTGAGGCGCGGCTTTATCCGTCAGGCGGCCGGTCTGACCGGCGACTTGCCGAAGCTGCTGGCGGGAAAGCCGATCTGAGGCGTCCCAATGTTAACCGCAGATGAACGGATGCTTTGCTGCGCGTTTATCCTCGCCTGTGCACAGTCAATCAACTGAGAATCAGGCCCGCTATCAAGAGCAGACCTGACAGGATGGGGGGAAGCAAAGATGTTTCGTGTGCGCTGCAAACAAGGCGGACTTTTCCTGACTGCCGATCTATTGGTGCGAAACGATCACGGAAGCCACACTTATGAACGCCGTGACTTCTCCGCCATGAAGAAAAGACAATATTTCCAGCCTATTGAGGATCTTGTGGCAGGCCTGGACAACATCGCGTCGAGCGCCGTGGCCACCTGAACTTACAGCCAGAGACACAAACAAAGGGGGTCGAACCGTCAGGGTCGGCCCCCTTTGTTTCTGCGAATGGTTTCGCCCGGAGTTGCCCTGGGCAAATGCCAAAGCCTGACGGCCCGGGGCAGCAGTTGGTGAATCTCCACCAACGCCACCGCGGGCCACCCCTGCTAGAGGCCGAGGAGTTGCTTCACTGCCGCTTCAACGGCATCCGTCACCGGCTTGTTCGCCGCAGCCTCCAGCAGCGACCGTTCCACCGCGGGCTGGTCTTCGACCTGCTGTTCGAGGTCCACTACCGCGCCGGTCAGCGTCTCAAACGCGACGGCTGCCGCCTGCTCGGCGTCCAGCGCTGCCTTGGTCGCCTCAGCTTCACTCACCGCCATACGTGCAGCCGCAAGATCGGCTTCAATCGCAGGGTCGATGCCGCCTGCGGCAGCAAGATCGGCTTCAAGCTGGCTCACGGCAGCTTCATTGTCGGCCAGATCGATCGCCGCCGCATCGACATCGGCATTGATCTGTTCGACGGGGCGCGCGGGCACAGGCAGGGCTGCGAGTTCGGCCTTCTTCGCTTCCAGTTCGGCCGCAATCAGGCGGCCCGCGATCACCGAGTCACGATAGGCGGCAATCTTGCCAACGCGCGAGTTCGGCGAAGCCTTCTCCAGCGCCTTGGGCGAGGCATGGGCTGCGTTCAGCGCACCCAGTTCCGCCGGGCTGAGACCGAGCTGGTCCGCAAGACTAACCTTCTTCGGCTTCTTGGCAGCCTTTTCGGCCTTTTCAGGCGCCTTGGTTCCTTGGGCCTCGCCAGTGCGTTCCGAACCCTTGTCTGCCTTGTTAGCGTTGCCGCCGCCATTGCCGTTACCGTTGCCGCCGCCGTTTCCGTTCCCGCCGCCGTTACCGTTGCCATTGCCGCCGCCATTGCCTTTGCCGCTGTCGGCATGAGCCAGGTCAGGGACAGCGATCAATGTGACGAAAGCCACTGATCCGATCAGGACCATCGACAGGGAGCATGCCTTCAAAAGCTTGGATGTGGTGTTTTTCATCTGTTTCCTCATATCTCCGCTCATTCAGAAATGCGCGTCTGATGGGTTGACGTTGAAGGCAACTGACGGACGCTTTGACGCAATCCCCGGTTGCCGGCTGCGAATGCACTAGACACGATCTGCGTTTAACTGTGCGCGAACCGATCATTCATCTTGGGTTCACGTCGATCTTGGTAGAAAGTGGTATGAAAAGCGCACGCATCTTTGTTATCGGGGCCATGCTGGCAGTAGCGGGGTCGGGCCAAGCCGCAACGGTTCGTGAAATAGATTCGGCGGAACTGCGCTCGATTGTCAGCGCTGGACAGATGATCAGCCTGAAACGCGTGGTTGCATCGGTGGCGCAATCGACCCAAGCAGAGCCGATCGAGGCCCGCGCATTCGAGGCGGGCGGTGTCTTCTACCGAATCGTTCTGAAACGGCAGGATGGGACGTTGATCAGCGTGATCTTTGATGCCGTCACAGGTGAGCAGGTCAGGGCGAACTCGGCCATCGGCAAAACCGTCACGCAGGCCGCAGCTGACAAATCCACAGGCAAGGGCACAAAGGTCAAAGGCGCGGCCGCTGGCGAGAATGGCCAAGGCAAGACGAACGGCAACGGCAACGGCAACGGCAACTCGGGTGGTAACGGGAATTCTGGCGGCAATGGCAATTCCGGGGGTAATGGAAACTCTGGCGGTAACGGTAATTCCGGGGGCAAGGGCAAGTAGGGTACAATGCCGACGAGGGCAGGCCGGGATAATTTTTGCCCCAAATACTTGGAACTAGCGTAGTCTGAGCCCCATCATGAGAATACTTCTAGCCGAAGACGAGCCGGTCCTGTGCGACCAGATCAAGAAACTGCTGTCCGCGGAAGGCCGCATTGTCGATCTTGCCCATGACGGCGAGGAGGCCTGCTTTCTTGGCGCGACCGAGCCTTATGACATGATCATACTCGATATCGGGCTTCCCATCCGGGACGGAGTCTCGATCCTGAAGGAATGGCGCGGCAGCGGCATTTCCACGCCGGTTCTGATCCTGACGGCGCGCGATGGCTGGTCTGACCGCGTCGACGGTCTGGATGCCGGGGCGGATGATTACATGACCAAGCCGTTCCACCTGCCAGA
>JANOQT010000177.1:0-7988 GCA_031415015.1 Paracoccaceae bacterium | reverse complement strand
CAACCGTGTGTAATGTCGGCCCAGAAGCCCCGCATAACGCCCGGAGGCCTGCGCCAGCCGGTCGCGCGCCAAGACCTTGAGCCATGCCGCCAGCCGTACCCCCGCCTGTGCCGGATCGCCCGGGATCAGCAGGCGGTCCTCCTCGACGCGGATGGCCCGGCCAGCCCCCTGAAACACCGTCAGCGACCGCCCCTCGACCATGACCTGCCCGCCTATGCCAACACGTCTCACCGCCGACTCCGGCATCGCCTCGAGCGTTGCGCGCAGCCAACCCTCTTGCCCGTGCAAGAAAGCCATCGCTTCCGCTTCCCTTGCCCGCGACGGGATCGACAGGGTTACCTTTCCGTCCAACCGCGATACCCGGAGCGAGAATCGTCGCGTCCTTGGTGAGCGTTTTAGAAACACCTCCAGCGGTGGTGATCCTGGCAGAACGGGCATGGAACCTCCTTGATTTGCTTTGACAGGATAGCCACCTGCTTCTGCAAGCGAAAGCCTTTGACACTCGCCCCGGCCTGTGGCAAGCGACGACTTTCTCGATACTCAGCCTGTAAAGGGACTACCATGCCCAAGCAAGAATGGGGCACGAAACGCATCTGCCCGACAACCGGCAAACGTTTCTACGACCTGAACCGCAGCCCGATCGTCAGCCCCTACACGGGCGAGGTCGTGGACATCGAATCCGTCCGCCGCAAGATGGCCGCCTCGGTCATCTCACGCGTTGTCCCTGAAAAGGACGATGACGTGCTCGTCGAAGATATAGAGGCCGAAGACGACCTGCTTGAAGGCGCCGTCACCGAAGATGCCGAGCTTGACGACGACCTGCTGGAAGATGACGCCGACGATAACGTCTCGCTCGACGATCTGGCCGATGTGGCCGGCGACGAGGAAGAGGTCTGAGGCCGCAAAGCTGATGCGAGGGGCGGAAATTCCCCTTGCACCCTACCGCTGGCTACCCTAAACACCCGGCATCGCGGCGGAAACGCAGCGGGATCTCCGGTGGGGTCATAGCTCAGATGGGAGAGCGCTTGAATGGCATTCAAGAGGTCGGGAGTTCGATCCTCCCTGGCTCCACCAAAGAGGTCCGAATATAGCTAACCTGAAACGGCCCGCGCAGATGTTGCGCGGGCCGTTTCGGTTTTTGGTCACTCTGCCGGCTGTCCTGTCAGGCGTGCCGCACTCGCGGCCTTCCAAGCCCGGCGTTTGGCGCGCTGCCAGAACCACGGGCGCGGGTTGTCAGACCGGGTTACCAGCATCAGCAGCGACGGAATGACCACCAGCGTCAGAAGCGTCGCGAAGGCGAGGCCGTAGACAATTGCACTGGACAGCGAAATCCACCACTGCGTCGAGGGCGCGCCGATTGTCGTCTCGTGATGCAGGATTTCAAGGTTCAGCCCAAACGCGATGGGCAGGACTCCTAGAATCGCGGTCAGCGCGGTCAGCACCACCGGACGTGCCCGCTCGCGGCAGGTTTCCAGGATCGCTTCGATCTTGGGCTTGCCCTCGCGGCGCAGGGTGTCGAAGGTGTCGATCAGCACGATGTTGTTGTTCACCACCACCCCGGCCAGCGCAATGACGCCAATCCCCGTCATCACCACGCCGAACGGCTGGCCCATGATCATCAGCCCCAGCAGGACGCCGATGGTCGACATCACCACAGCCGACAGCACCAGCCCGACCGAGATGAAGCTGTTGAACTGCGCCAGCAGCACGACAAAGATCAAAAAGATCGCCGCGCCAAACGCTTTCGACAGGAACACCATCGCCTCGGCCTGCTCTTCGTCCTCGCCCGCCAGCTTCCAGCGGATGCCCAGCTTGTCGAGGCCCGCCGCGTCCAGCGCCGCCGTCACCGCCTGACGCACCACGTCAGCCTGCACCCCCTCACGGATACCGGCCTGCACTGTCACCGTCCGCTCGCCGTCCAGCCGGGTCAGAGTGCCCGTGGTCGGTGCCGCAATCCGGGTCACGAAGTTCGAGATCGGGACCGACCCCGCCGCCGTCTGGATACGCAACTGGTCCAGCGCCGAAATGGTCCGCTGGTCGGGCGGCAGACGCAGCACGATATCGACGGCGTCATCAGACCCGGCAGGGCGGAAGTCCGACAGTTTCAAGCCGCCGGTCACCAGTTGCACCATCGCCCCCACCGTGGCGGGCGCAATGCCGTAGCGCGAGGCGGCGGCCCGGTCCACTTGCAGTTCCCAATCGACACCCGGTGGCGGCAGGCCGTTGTTGATGTCGATCACATCCGGGATGGTGGCCAGTTGTTCGGCCACAACCTTTGCTACGTCGTTCAGGCCCGCAGGATCAGCGGCCGACAGTTGTATCTGGATAGCCTTGCCGGTCGGCGGCCCTGCCTGCGGCACCGAAACCTCGATATCCACGCCGGGAATGCCGGTCATCGCCACTCGCAGATCGGCGAGGATGGCGTTGGCGTTCTTGCGTTCGCGCCAGTCGACGAATTCATACTGGATGACCCCGATCACATCGGCGGCAACCTCGTTGCCGGCCCCGCCCGCCTCGCCCGACCGGGTGTAGACGGTGGCAATACCGGGCCAGCCGAGGATGCGGTCTTCGGCCTGGCGGACCAGCGCGTCTTTCTCTTCAATCGACAGGTTCCCACGCGCCTTGACGTACAGAAGCCCGAACTCCGGTTCGACATTCGGGAAAAATTCCACGCCGCTGCCGTTCTTGAAGTAGGTGTAGGGAACGGCAACCAGAACGCCCAGAGCCAGAAACAGTACAATAACGGGATGCCGCACGGCCTTGCCGACCAGCCACATATAAGCGCCGTCCTTGTGCTTCGGTGGCTCGTTGAACGGCTTGGCAATCAGGGCCCCCAGTGTTGGCACGAAGATCAGCGCATAGACCAGCGACGCCGACAGCGTGACGATCAGGGTGATCGGCATGTACTTCATGAACTCGCCGACGATCCCCGGCCAGAACAGCAGCGGCGAAAACGCCGCGATCCGGGTCAGCGTCGCCGCCGTCACCGGCCCGGCCATCCTGTGCGACGCCATCGCAAACGCCTCGCGCTTGTGCATCCCCTCGGACATGCGGCGTTCGGCGAATTCGGTGACAATGATCGCGTCATCGACCAGCATGCCGACCGCCAGGATCAACGAGAACAGCACAACGATATTGACCGTGTACCCGGCCATCGACAGCGCCAGCATCCCCATCAGGAACGAGGCCGGAATGGCCAGCCCGATCAGCAGCGAAGCCCGCGCCGACAGGGCGTAAAGGATGACGATGAACACAAGAATAACCGCCGTCAGCACGGAGTTCTGCAGGTCGCTCAACAATTGCCGGATGTCCTTGGACTTGTCCTGGCTAAAGCTGATCACCGCGCCGTCGGGCAACAGCGGCTTGAACGCCTCGGCGATCACCTTCACCTGATCCACCGTCTCGATCAGGTTCGCGCCGGCCCGCTTTGACACTTCGACAGCAACGGCAGGTGCGCCGTCCAGCCGGGTGACGGTCGTCGCTTCCTTGTAGGTCGGCAGGATCGAGGCAATGTCACGCACCCGCACGATGGCCGTCTCTGTCGAGATGACGGGCAGGTTCGCCACATCCTCTGCCGTCTCGATCAGCGAGGGGACCTTGATCGCGTAGCGCCCTTCGGAACCTTCCAGCGCTCCGGCGGCGACCAACTGGTTGCCGGAGCGGAAGCCTTCGATCAGGATATCCGGGCGCAGGCCGTAACTTGCCAGCTTGCCGGGGTCGATGACCACCTCGACCAGATCATCGCGCACGCCTTGCAGGTCGGCGTTCAGAACGCCCGGCAAATCCTCGATCCTGTTGCGCAGCTCTCGCCCAGCCGTCGCAAGCACCCGTTCGGGCACATCACCGGAAAGAGTGATCACCAGCACCGGAAACTCGGACAGGTTGACCTCGTTGACCGTCGGCTCATCCGCGCCTTGCGGCAGTTCAGGCCGCGCCTCGGCCACCTTGTTGCGAACGTCATCCAGCGCCTTGGCGAGGTCCGCCCCGGCCTGAAACTCGATCACCACGTTGCCGCCGCCCTGATAGGCGGTTGCCGTCATCTTCTTGACGCCAGCGATGGCTTTCAGCGCCGTTTCCATTGGGCGCAGCAACAGCCGCTCGGAATCCTCGGGCGAGATCCCACTGTATCCCATGCTCACGTACAGGATCGGAATCTGGATATCCGGCTCGGCTTCCTTCGGGATGCTGACATAAGACAGCGCACCGGCCAGCATCAGGAACAGCAGGATGGAAATCGTCAGACGCGCATTTGCAATTGCGGTTTCGACAATCCTCATTCGCTGGCCCCCTCCGCCAATGCGACCACGACCTTCTCTCCGTCCCGCACCAGATCCTGCCCGGCGACAATTATCCGCAACCCTTCGGGCACGCCGGTCACGACCAGCCCTGCCTCGGTGTCGTCCAGAATGGTGACCGGCACGAAATGCGCCACATCCTGCGCGTCGACCCCACGCAAACCGATCTCACCTGTCTCGGCCAGGGTGATCACCGACCGGGGAATCACAACGGCGCGTTCCGGCGGGGCAAGGATTTCGACTTCGGCGGTCATGCCTGACGGCAAAGCGTTGTCCGGGTTCGGCAACATGATCTCAACGGGGAAAGTCCGCGTTTCTGCTGATGCCTCACGCGCCACAAGCCGGACCGTGCCTTCCAGCACCTTGCCGTTGACCAGCCGGACGCTGGCCGCAGATCCCGCCGCGACGCTGCCCACGTCAATCTCGCTGACCTCGGCCTGCACCAGAATCGGGTTCAGTGACAGGATCGTTGCGACCGGCGCACCGGTCTGCACCCATTCGCCACGCTCCACCTCGACGGACTCGACGATTCCGGCAAAGGGGGCCTTCAATTCAAGCCGGTCTACCGCCGCCTTTGCACGGTTCAGCTCCGCTTCGGCCGCGTCCCTGTCGGACCGGGCGCTCGTCAGCTGGATTTCCGGCGTATTGCCACCGGAGTACAGCTTTTCAGCCACTTCCAGTTCACGTTGCCGTTGAGCGAGCGCAATCTCGGCGATCTTTGCCTGCGCCAGCGTCTCTGGCCCTTCCAGTGTCATCACCACGACGCCTTCGGCGATGCTGGTCCCCTTCTCAAGGTCCAGCGCATTGATCACCCCGTCCGACCGTGCCGCCAGAACCACGCGTTTTTCTGCAGCGGTTGTGCCCGACAAATGGATGATGCGCGCGTGGTCGATCACCGAGGGCATGATCACCGCAACCGTCCGAAGGGTTGGAGCCGCGACCGGCACTTCGGCAACAACCTCAACGGATTTCGTCTCGCCACTCGCCTGACCCTGGGCGCTGCCGACGGCAGAGAACTCGCCGGTTGCGATCCATGCCGAAGCAGCGATAAGCACGAGGAATGCTGCAATTCGATGAAATCTGGGAAAAGCTGGCACGTCTGATCATCCTGCTGAAAAGATTTTCGCAGAACAGCGGCGGCGGCTCGTCACACTGGCAAATGCGCGCCCTGTTCGACGTCTTTGATGCGGCGCAATACATACCTCCAAGCGCGGCTGAGGTCCAGTCCGGCTGCGCGCAGCTTGACTTTCCTTGCGCTCCATCAACCAGATAATGACCATATTGCTTGACTTTGCAGCAGCACTACCCCATCTGAAGCCAATCCGAAGCCCGTGCCGCGTGAGCACCGAAAGGCCCGGACACAGGTTTCCTCCATCACGCAGGGGCGCCGCCAGCGGCACGGTCACGGGCATAGGTCCGGGGCGAGGGTCGCTTGCCCTTTGACGAATGGACGAACCCATGACCACTTTTGCCGATCTCGGCCTTTCCCCCTCGCTGTTGAAAGCGCTGGAAAAAACCAACCTCAAGGTGCCGACGCCAATTCAGGCGCAGGCCATTCCCCATATCATGGCGGGCCGCGATCTGATGGGCCTTGCCCAGACCGGAACCGGCAAGACCGCCGCTTTCGGCCTGCCGCTGCTGCACCGCCTGCTGGACCTTGGCCACCCGCCGGGCCCGAAGAACGTCCGCGCCCTGATCCTTGCCCCGACCCGCGAGTTGATCGGCCAGATCAAGGACAACCTCGAAGTCTTCACCAAAGGCACCGCCGTCAAAGTGACGATGGTTGTCGGAGGTGCCTCGCTGTTCAAGCAGGCACAGGCGCTGTCAAAGGGCACCGACGTTCTGGTGGCCACCCCCGGTCGCCTGATCGACCTCTTGGAACGCGGCGACGTCAAGCTTGATCAATGCGCCTATCTGGTGCTGGACGAAGCTGACCACATGCTGGACATGGGTTTCATCCACTCGCTTCGCAAAATCGCCAAGCACATCCCGCTGAAACGCCAGACCATGTTGTTTTCGGCCACGATGCCCAAAGATATCTCAGAGATTGCCGACACCTACCTGCGTGATCCGATCAAGGTTCAGGTTGCCCCCCCCGGCAAGCCCATCGAGAAGATCGTGCAAGGCGTGCACTTCATCCCGAACGGCGACAAGGCCCGGATGCTGGAAACCTACCTCAAGACCCATGTGGGTGAGCAGGCGCTGGTCTTTGGCCGCACGAAGCACGGGTCGGAAAAGCTGTGCAAACTGCTGGCAACCTGGGGGTTCAAGGTGGGTTCCATCCACGGGAACAAGAGCCAGAACCAGCGTGACCGCACCTTGACCGAGTTTCGCACCGGCGAATTGGACGTGCTGGTTGCAACCGATGTGGCCGCGCGCGGCATCGACATCCCGACGGTGCGCCATGTCTACAACTTCGACCTGCCCAACGTCGCGGAAAACTACGTCCACCGGATCGGCCGCACCGCGCGCGCCGGGGCCGAAGGCACGGCAGTAGCGTTCTGCGCACCGGTCGAGATGGGCGAACTTCAGGCCATTGAAAAGCTGTTGAAAAAGCCGATCCCTGTGCTGGGTGGCGCGCCTTGGGCTGCTGACATCGTGGCTGCGGCCCCGAAGCCCGGCCAGAACCGTGGCCAACGCCCCGCCGGTGGGCGTGGCGGCCAGAAGGCGGGTGCGAAACCGCCGGCCAAACCTCAGGGCCAGCGCCCGGCAGGTGTTCAAAAACCGCGCACTGGCGGCGGTGCTGCCAAACCGCTGGGCGGCACTTTTGTCCCGCGCCGGGCCGAAGGTGGCAGTGGCGCGGGGCCGAAACGGCGTCCGGGCTGACGCCCCAGCCACACCCGTCCTTCAGCTGACCTCGTCTTCCAGGTTCAGCTTCATCTCCAGAATGACCTGCTGAATCGCGAGCGTTTCGCGCAGCAGGCGTTTTGCCTCATTTGCGGTGATCCTGCCGTCGCCGATGGCCTGATTGTATTCCGACATCAGCATCGCAAACCGCTGTGCTAGGGCCACGACGTCCTGATTGACCCCCTTCGTAGCGGCATTCCGGCGTTCGGCATCATAGGAAAACGTAATCCCCCGCAAGTCTGCAAGCGCTGACGTCACATGCGGGTACCGGCTGGCGGCTTCCAGTGCGGCCACCACATCGACCGGCATGAACCGGTCGTCATGTTCTGCGCTGTCGGAATAGTAGCGCCCCAGCGTTGCCTTCGATTTGCCGGTGATCTCGCAGGCCGCCTCGACCCCCACATCCTTGACCAGCGCCTCGGTGTGCTTCTTGAGATAGGTTGCGATCGACATGATTTTCTCCGGCGGACCCGA
This sequence comes from Paracoccaceae bacterium, assembly GCA_031415015.1. Classification (GTDB taxonomy): domain Bacteria; phylum Pseudomonadota; class Alphaproteobacteria; order Rhodobacterales; family Rhodobacteraceae; genus JAUYQR01. Next base: position 372 of record JANOQT010000177.1, on the reverse strand, counting down.
GTTCGGATGCCTTTGGGCGTGGTGGGAAAGTGCGACAGCTTTTCCCATTAATGGTCTGGCAATTCATTGTCATTGATAATGGGGTTCCAGACAATCTGGAACTTTAACGAGTATCCCGGTGTCCCCAGCATCGGATTATGTGGGGGCCTGCCGCTGCAACACACTTTTGGGGGTGTTGACGGCGAAAGCACGCAGCGCGGCGGGCCCTTTCTTCTTGGTTTGGCACTCCTTGGGTAGTCCCCCCCGAAAGTAAGGGGCTGCATAAGTAGAATTTTCTCGGCAAGATGAACGAGGAGATTCTGAATGAAGACAAGCAGATACACTGAGGCGCAGATCATCCGTTGCCCGGCAGGCGATTGCAAAGCAATCGGC
>JANOQT010000176.1:0-5372 GCA_031415015.1 Paracoccaceae bacterium | reverse complement strand
ACCAATGGCGCATCAATGCCGCGCTATACGCCGGCCAGTTCAGCGTCTTGCAGGTCGGTGTGTCCGGTCTGCTCATGATCTCCAGCTATCACGCTGGATTCACAAGATGAATCCCCAACGGGATTTGGGCAACAGGGCCTCGTAGCGTGTCAACCGGCGCGCTTCTCGGTGAGTTCCGCAGTGTTCTTGAAGATGGCAGATGCCGAGATCAGCTACGCAGAGCCAACTGCATTGCCGGTCAAACCACCCAAGACCGTCATCAGGATCATGGTGATCGGGTGGCGCACGACGAACCTCCCCCACTCCTCGGCCCACGTCCGCGCGAAGACACTTTCCTTCACCCATCGGTATCTGGATTGTAGGATGGGTCAAGCTTCAGCACGCTAAGTACGTCAAGCCATGCACGGCTGCTATTGAACCGATACCACCGGTTGTTCGGCAGGAATGCCAAACAGGCCACATGAAACCTGTTCCGGACAAAGGCAGTTCACGGGAAGACGCGCGGGGCCCACGAAGCCCGATCATCCGCTGCGGTGCGTCCTTGGTCAGACCGTGCGCATCGCACAATGCTGACCTTGCGGGGCATCGCTTACCCGAACTGCCGTGTCCACTCAACCTTTGAAAGGATCCTCGATGACGCAACACCTTGATGGACTCGTGGCCCTGATCACAGGATCGACCAGCGGTATCGGCCTTGGGATCGCTCAGGAACTGGTTGCTAACGGCGCGCGCGTCATTCTGAACGGTATCGAATCCGCCGAACAGGGCGATGCGATTGCTGCATCCTTGGGCGATGCGGCGGTCTATCTTCATGCCGATCTGTCGCGCACTGCCGCGGTCACCGAGCTGATGGCAGCGGCCGAGGCGGCCTTCGGGCGGCTGGATATCCTGGTCAACAACGCAGGGATCCAGCATGTGGCGCCGCTGGCCGAGTTTCCGCCCGAGAAGTATGACCTGATCATCGCGCTGAACCAAAGCTCGGTCTTTCACACGACCCGGCTGGCCCTGCCGATGATGCGCAAACTGGGGCGCGGGCGGATCATCAACATCGCCTCGGCCCATGGTCTGGTCGGCTCGCCGTTCAAATCAGCCTATGTCGCGGCCAAACATGCGGTGGTCGGGCTGACCAAAGTCACCGCCCTGGAAACCGCCGAAGAAAACATCACCGCCAATGCGATCTGTCCCGGCTATGTGCTGACGCCCCTGGTCGAGGCGCAGATCGACGCGCAGGCAAAGGCCCACGGCATCGACCGCGATGCGGTGATCCGCGATGTGCTGCTGGCCCAGCAACCCAACAAGAAGTTCGCGACCGTCGCCGAAATCGGCGCGTTGACCGTCTTTCTTGCATCCGATGCAGCCGCCTCGATCACCGGCACCGCTTTGCCGGTCGATGGCGGCTGGACCGCTCATTAGGAGAGAAACCATGGCCAAATCCACGACACAAGACGCAGGCAAAAAGCCCGCATCCCCCTTGGCCGGACAAGGGCAGGTTACCCTGGTGTTTCAGGGTGGCGGCGCACTTGGGGCCTATCAGGCGGGCGTCTATGAGGCGCTGCACGAGGCCGGGATCGAACCCGACTGGATCATCGGCACCTCGATCGGGGCGATCAACGCCGGCATCATCGCGGGCAACAAACCCGAGGACCGGCTGGAAAAGCTGAAAGAGTTCTGGATGCGGGTCCGCTTTCCGGTTGCGGTGACGTCCATGTCGGCGCTGCCGTTTCTGGGCAGCACCTTTGCGGCGATGAACGCCATCACCTCGGGCTTGCCGGGATTCTTCAAACCCAATCCGATGGCCTTCATGGGTCCGAAGATGCCGCTTGGGGCGGATGACGCGGGCTATTACAGCACGGCACCGCTGGAAAAGACCCTGACCGACCTTGTCGACCCCGACCTCTTGGCCGCAAATTCGCCCCGCCTGACGGTTGGCTGCGCCAATGTGTCGTCGGGCGAGATGCGGTATTTCGACAGCAAGAAGGACACCCTGACCATCCGCCACATCATGGCCTCGGGCGCGCTGCCCCCGGCTTTCCCGGCGGTTCGGATCGACGGCGAACTTTACTGGGACGGTGGCATCCTGTCGAACACGCCGGTCGAAGCGGTGTTCGAGGACAATCCGCGTCGGTCGGGCATCGTGTTCGCCGTGCATCTGTGGCGCGGACAGGGCGAAGAGCCGCGCAGCATCTGGGATGTGGCGAACCGCGAAAAGGACCTGCAATACGCCAGCCGCGCGGTGAACCAGATCAAGCTGCAACGCCAGATCCACCGGATGCGCCATGTCATCTCGGCGCTGGCTGACAAATTGCCGGCCGATGTCGCGAACACGCCCGAGGTCCGGGAACTGACCGCCTACGGGTGCCGGACCCGGATGCATGTGGTGCGGCTCTTGGCACCCCGTCTGAAGAACGAGGATAACACCAAGGACGTCGATTTCTCGCCCCAGGGCATCGAGGCCCGCTGGCAGGCAGGCTTGTCGGACATGCGCGAGACGCTGGCCGCCAAGCCTTGGGACGGTGACCACGACCTTGACGAAGGATTTGTGCTGCACGATACCGCCGCACGGCCTGTTGCCCTGGTGACAGAAGAATGAGGTTCGGGCACATCATCCTTGCGCTGGGAATCGCGCTGGCACGTCCAGCCGCTGCCGACCCCGAGCAAGAAATCCGCGATCTCTATGCCGCCTTTGTCACCGCGCAGAACGAGCATGACATTGACGCTGTCCGCTCGCTGTTGTCGGACAGGCCGGATTTCCTGTGGATTTCGGACGGTCGCCCGGTCTGGGGGCGCGAGGCCATGCTGGCGCGCATGGCGGATTTCCAGAAGGCCGAGGTCTGGCGGGTCGAGCCGGAGTACGCCGCCTCGCAGGTTATCCGGCTGGATGAAGATACGGCGGTGTTTCACCTGCCGCTGCTGCTGGTGCTCGGCACCAAGGCCGATCCGGCGCAGCTGAAATGGCTGGTCGAAGTGATCTGCCAGAAAGAGGCAGCGGGTTGGCGGATCGCCGGGCTTTATACCGCGCAGGACAAACGCTGATCCAGCGCTCCTGATGATACCGGATGCAACAAGGATATGCGGCAGGGACTTCGCGCCCTGCTGCAAATCGCATATGCAGGGCACACAGACCCTTACGGAGCATCGCGATGGCGACGGGCGGCGGTTTGCGCCGCAATGTCACTGTCCCAGCCAAGCCGATTGAACGGCTTGGCCGAAATTGCGGCTCCAATACAGTCACATCACTATTGCGCGATGTCGGCATTATCAGGACCAGCACTCCGGACCGAAAGGGATAGAGAAGGGAAACGGCTAGGCGGCGATGGTGCCGGTCGGGTTGGGGTCGTACGGCCAAAGCCGGTGTGTCCAAAAAGTCGGTACAAGACGTCGTAGGCCGGTAGCCTTTGCTGTCTCGCCGTCAACTGGAGTGGTGAAAGGGATACCGGATGGAAATCAGGCAGATACGCTACTTTCTGGCAGCCGCCCGCGAGTTGAACTTCACCCGCGCCGCTGCGAAATGCAACGTTTCGCAACCCTCGCTGACCCGCGCTATCGGGTTGCTGGAGGCCGAGTTCGGCGGCGACCTGTTTCGCCGCGAACGCAACTTGACCCATCTGACCGATCTGGGTCAACGGATGGTGCCACTGATGACCCAATGCATCGAGAACGCGGACCACGCCAGCCGGTTGGCCAAGGCGGTTCGGTCCAGCAATATCGTCAGCCTAAAGCTGGCGGTGCGCGACGGCATTCCGCTGGATCCGTTCGTGCCGCATCTGTTGGAACTGGCCAAGGCATTCCCACAATTCGATTTCAAGATCCGGCGCGGCGAGCCCGCGGATCTGGAAGGCCGCCTGAAAGAGGGCGAAGTGGACATCTTGCTGGGACCGCAGCCAGAGGATGTTTGGGACCGCTTTGAACACTGGCCGTTGTACCAATGCGAGTATTCGCTGGTGTTCCGCGCGGATCACCCGATGTCCAGAAAGACCGTTATCTGCATCGAAGACCTGACTGGCACCAGCCTGTTGCATCGGCCCGATTGCGGAGTGTCGACCCATCTCCGCACCCATCTGAAAGAGGCCGGCGTGATGTTGCAACCTGCGCTGGAATTTGCGCGGGATGACGATCTGATCTCGTATCTGGCGTCCAGCCAGTCGATCGCCTTTTTGCCGACCGTTTCAGCCCTGCGCGGATCGCTGGTACGGCGCGAGCTTCAGGGGCCGGATTGTGGCTTCACGATGCACGCCACCACGGTATGCGGCCGCCAGCGCGGCCCGGCGCTTGGCCTGTTTCTAACTCAGTTGCGCGCGGCGGACTGGCAGGCGGCAGCGGCCTGAAGGATCGCATCGCAGTCCATGCGCGTGCGCGGGTCGGGGTCCAGATGCCGTGCGACAATCACGCCGTCGGCATTCAGCACAAAGGTCGCGGTGATCGGCATCAGCCAGCCGTCTCCGTCATTGGCGGCATTCAGATCCACCTGCAGCAGCGCCAGTTCGTTTTGCAAGGCATCGTCGATGACGTAGGTGAGCCCGAGCACTGTCGAAATGCCCAATCCCATGTCGCACAGGATCGGGAAGTCTGCGCCGGAATCCTTGGCCAGTTTGGCCGCATTTGTCGCATCCTGCGGTGATATCGCAATGATCTGGCTGCCCAAGGCGTCGATCTTGGGGCTGATCTCGGCGAGGGCCGCCATGTTCAGATGGCAGAAATCGCACCAGTAACCGCGATGGAAAGCCAAAACGACCGGGCCCTTTTCCAGCGCCGTCGCAAGCCGCCACAGGTGACCTTGCGAATTCGGCAGAATGAAATCGGGGAACACTTCGCCGACTTCTGGAACGCCACCAACCGCGCCACTGGCATGCAGCCGCTCCACAAGCCGGTCAACCGCCATGGAATATTCGACAAGGCGCTCGCGAAAATCGGCGGCAATCGTCTCGAGACGTTCCGAGAGCGGGCCACGCATGGCCCGAGCCTTTTGTGCTGCTTCGTCTGGTTCATATTCCAATGCCGACACCCTTGGTTAGCACCAACATATCATTTGTGTGTCTGATCATCATCCCCAAACACCATAGCGGGAGCCTATGGAATCCAGAGGGGCAGGACGGCTGCCGCGCGACGCAGGTTGGGGTGATATTCCCCAAGTCGAATCGTTTCGGCACATGTTGAAAAAGGAACATGCTATGAAAACAAAATTCACCATGCACCTGCTGGCGGGCCTGAGCCTGGGCTTGATGTCGACCATCGCTTTTGCAGAGGGCTGCCCGCCAGAACACAAACTGACCACGCCGCGCGTGCTGGAAGCCATGCCTGCAAAATCCCTGACGCGTGAGGTCATCGCCAACATCCGTCTTGAGGGCTGGCGTGACATGGGCGGATTTGTTCTG
>JANOQT010000175.1:0-44307 GCA_031415015.1 Paracoccaceae bacterium | reverse complement strand
CCTGAGGGGTCAGGTGATCGGGGTTGCCGGTGCCGATCCCAATCAGGGAATGGGTGATCTTGGAGGTCTTTCCTGTGGTGCGGCCCGCACCAGCGGGCCGCACGGTTGTTACAGCACTCAGGCCGGTTTGTCAGCGTCATGTGCCCAGACATATCCGGCCACCCAACCCATCAGCGCCCAGACAGCAAGGCCAACCCCAAGGACGCGGGCGGCAAAGGCTCCGGCAACCTCGGGCGGCGCGACGCCGCTGAAGCCGTCCAGTTCCGGTGCGCCGATGACGTGGGGGGCGGCCAGCAGCAGAACGGCGAGCGCGGTCGTCGGCAAGCTGCGTCCGTAGCCCAGCATGCCCAGAGCCGTCGCTGTCGCAAGCGCCGTTCCCCACCACCACAGCTGCCGGTCGCCAAGATCGGCGGCCATTGTGCCGGGCAGTTCGGGTGCCAGACCCATCGCGGGGGCGAGCTGGAACGTAGCAAACCCGGCGATTCCCCACAGCAGGCCGTCCCGCGCCGTGATCACGCGGCCATAGGTCCGGGCCAACCCGAAGCCTGCGACAAGGATCATCGCGTAAGCGATGTAGACGAGGCCGGAAAACACCACGGTCCACAGGTTGCGGGTGAAAGTCGCAGGCTCTGCGCCACCGCCATCATGGGAGTGGTCTGCGGTCGCCGCATCATGGCTGTGCGCTTCGCCGGTGGTGTGATCGTCGGTTTGGGGGGCAACGCCCGCATAGTGCACGGCGACCCCGGTTTCAAACTCTTCGCCCAGAAGGATATACTTCTGCACAAACGCGAAATGCAGCACGGCCGCAAGCAGCCACGCCGCACAACCAGCGACAAGCGCGCTGGTCAGCATCTTTTGGATCATCGCGTCAGTGGCAGGGAAAGCCGGTCGCGTGACGCACATCATGTGCCGCGTCATGCAGGGTGGCCGATTGCGCGTGACCGGCGGCAAACAGCAGGGCCCCGCCCAGAAGCGCCATGCACAGCACCGCCAGCAGGGCTGAGGTCTTGTCCGAGGTCTGCGTCGTTGTGGTTGTCATGTTCATCATATGCTCCTTACCGTCACACCCGACGGCGGTTGTTTCGCCTCTGCATGGCCGGTCTCCTGACTCGCGGGTCAAAGCTGCTTTCCGCCTTCCCAACCCCCGGAGGGATCAGTGGCTGATGGAAAGCCGCTCGCCGCATACAGTCGCGGGGGCGGTTGGGGTTTTGACGCCGATCGACGGTACGCCATTTCCCATTCCCGTTTCAGTCCGAACGCTTTGCGCTATCCCGGACACCATGCCCTCTCAGATGCCATCAGGCGGCAGCGCGGGTCAAGGCGCATTTGCGGCTTGTCCGGGCGGATTGCGACGGATCAGCCGGGAATGCGCGCAATCGCCTTGTGGCGCAGGGCCCCAAGCACGCGGGCATCGGCCAAGTGGCCATCGGGCGACGCGTCGTAGTGGCGGGCAAAGGTGACAAGGTCGTCAAGGTCATCGGCCGTCAGGTCGCCGAACAGGTAGGCGGTCTTGCCGACTGCCCGGAAGGCGCAGGTCGAGGGGCGGGTGCAGCCGGACATGCAATCGGTGGCAGCGATGCTTGCGCCGATGCCTTGCGCAAGCAGAGCGGCGCGGAGCGTATCTGCAAACCCTGCCTGGCCAAGCGCGCAGGTGGCACACAGGGTGATATTCATGGCAGGCCCTCCGCCAACGGGCCAAAGATGATCAGTCCGGGCAGCGGGCTGCGGTCTTCGGCCAATTGCGCCGCAAGCGTGGCAATGGTTCTGCGGTGCAAGGATTGTTCGGGCTGGCTGACCGCTTCGGCCAAGAGTGCGGGGGTGTCGGGCGACATGCCATGCGCGATCAGCGCGGCAGCCAGCACCGGGAACGTGCGTATGCCCATGAAGACGACCGTCGTGGCATTCGGGTCGGCCAGCGCGGGCAGGTTAAGGCCGGGCGGCAGCTTGCCGGATGTATCGGCGGCGGTGATAAACTGCACCCGCTGGGCGGCGTTTCGGCGCGTCAGCGGAATGCCCGCAGCCGCAGCAGCGGCAGAGGCCGAGGTGACGCCGGGAATGATCTCGCAAGGAATGCCCGCAGCGCGGACGGCGATCAGTTCTTCTTCCAGCCGACCGAAAATCCCGCTGTCGCCGGATTTCAGACGCACGACCTGCACCCCGGTCAAGGCATAGTCCACCAGCAGGCGGCTGACATGATCCTGCTTTGGCGACGCGCGACCGGCGCGTTTGCCGACACCAACCAGATCTGCACCGGGCCGCGCAAGGGCCAGGATCGGGCCGGCAGACAAGTCGTCATACAGGATCGCATCGGCGGTGGCGATGACCCGTGCGGCCTTGACTGTCAGCAGATCAGGATCGCCGGGACCGGCAGAAACAAAAGAGACAAAGCCGGTCATGTGCCCTCGGCAATCAGGTGGAAATACGTGCCGGTGGAATGCCCCCCGCCGGGTTGGCGGCGGTGCGAGCCGGTTTCCGTCACGGGGGCTCCGGTGGCATCGGTCACGGTGGCAAGCGGGGTGTCGGGCTGGTCGAGGATGGTGGAATAGTGAAACTCGTGGCCCCTGAGACAGGTGTCTGCGGCGAAACCCGGAATGGTTTGTGCAAGTTTCGCCCTGCGGTAGCCAAGGTGCATCTTGCGGGCCGCATAAGACGTGACAAGGCCCAGCAGCCCCGTCATCCGGTGCCGGGTTCCGTCCTTGTCGATCAGGCCTTCACCCATCGCCATGTAACCGCCACACTCGCCATGCACGGGGCGGGCTTCGGCGAAGGCCCTGATCCCAATGCGAAATCTGTCTGCCGTGCTTAGCACGCCTGCATGCAGTTCGGGATACCCCCCCGGAAGCCAGCAGACATCGGCGGTTGGATCGGGGCCTTCGTCGGCAAGCGGCGAAAACGGCAGAACGGACGCGCCCGCCGCGCGCCAGCCGGCCAACAGATGCGGGTAGATGAACGAAAACGCGGCGTCGCGGGCAAGGGCAATCCGCTGACCGGGAGGGGTGATGCGCGGCGCGCCGCCTTCCCCTTGCGGAAAGGCGCGCGCGGCGGCCCTGAGCAACGCGTCAAGATCCAGACGCTCGGTCACCAACGCGGCAGCCTGCGCAATCAGCGCCTCCAATGCCGGGTGCTCTTCGGCCTGCACAAGGCCAAGGTGGCGCTCGGGCACGGCGATCCCGGCCTGTTTCGGCAGCGCGCCGAAGACGGTGATCCCGGCATCGGCCATCCCGTGGCGCACCAAGGCTTCGTGACGGGGGCTGGCGACGCAGTTCAGCACCACGCCTGCGATCGGCACGCCGGGGCGGAAGGTGGCAAGACCGTGCGCCACGGCGGCGGCGGTCTGCGCCTGCCCCGACACGTCGATCACCAGAACGACGGGCCAGCCCATCAGCGCGGCAATGTCGGCACTGGCCCCGGTGCCGGTGGCCCCCGGCGTAGCCACCCCGTCGAACAGACCCATCGACCCTTCGGCCAGCACCAGATCGGCCCCCTGCCCCTGCGCTGCAATCCCGGCGATCATGCCCGCAGGCATTGCCCAGCTGTCGAGGTTGAAACTCGCCCGGCCTGAGGCGGCTGTGTGAAACGCAGGGTCGATGTAATCCGGCCCGCTCTTGAACGGCTGCACGGTCAGGCCCCGGTCGCGCAACGCGCGCAATAGACCCAGCATCAGCGTGGTCTTGCCAGTGCCCGATGCGGGGGCCGAGATCAGTAGACCGTGCGTCATGTGCCACCCTCGGGAAAGCGCGGTTCGGTTCCGACAGGGCGGTAGCGGCGGTCGTAGTCGCCTGCATACAGGCGGCTGTCCTCGAACCCCTCGGCGGCAAGGGCGGGGCCGATCAGGATCAGGGCGGTGCGGTCCACCTCGGCGGGGACGGCGGCCTGCAGGGTGGCGAGGGTGGCGCGGATGATCCGCTCATCCGGCCAACTGGCGCGCCAGACGACGGCAACGGGGCAATCCGCCCCATAATGCGGGGTCAGGTCGGCGACGATCTTGTCCAGCAGGTGGATGGAAAGGTGCAACGCCAATGTGGCACCTGTTGCGCCAAACGCGGCGAGGGTCTCACGCGGCGGCATCTGCGTCGCGCGGCCTTCGGTGCGGGTCAGCACGACCGACTGCGCCAGACCGGGAAGCGTCAGTTCCGTCCCAAGGCTGGCGGCGGCGGCGGCAAAGGACGGCACTCCGGGGGTGACATCGTAGGGGATGCCCAGCGTACGCAGACGCCGCAACTGCTCTCCCATCGCCGACCAGACCGACAGATCGCCCGAATGCAGGCGGGCAATGTCATGGCCTGCGGCATGGGCGGTGGTGATCTCTGTCATGATCTCATCCAACGACAGCGGGGCCGTGTTCACGATCCGGCAGCCGGGCGGGCAATGGGCGAGGACGGCCTCGGGGATCAGCGAGCCCGCATACAGACAGACCGGCGCTGCGGCGATCAGGTCTCGGCCCCGCAGCGTCAGCAGGTCAGGCGCGCCGGGGCCAGCGCCGATGAAATGCACGGTCATGGCGTCGTCCTTTCGGCAATGGCGGCGGTGGCGGTGCCGTCTTGCGATTGTGCGCGCGGGCCAAGAAGATGCGCGCCGGGGCCGGTGGCGGCAAGGGCTGCGGCCTCGGCCAGCGATCCGGTGCCGTAAAGCGCCTGGACGCGGGGCGAGCGGGTCAGCACCAACTGCGCGGCAAGCGCCGTGACTGGCATGCCGATCACCGGCAAGCCAAGGCTGCGGCCAAGCGCCTGCAGGCCGCTGGCCTTATCGTCCGCTGTGGCAAGCGCCGTCACGCCCAGCGGCCCACCCGCGCGCTGAAGCGCGTCCTGCAAGGCGGCCACCGTCGCACCTTTGCGGAAACCGAATCCGGCGACCCTCATCGTGTGACGCTCCACTGAACGATGGGCAGTGCCGCGCGCCAGCCGCGTTTGGTGCCCAAGGGCGATGCCTCGGCCAATTCGATGCGCAGCAGGTTGCCGCCATGGGTGGCGGACCAGTTCAGCAGCAGCGCCTCGGTTTCCAGGGTCACGGCATTGGCGACAAGACGGGTGCCGGGCGCGATCAGGTCCCATACCCGCGTCAGCAGAGCCGCCGACGCGCCGCCACCGATGAACACTGCGTCGGGTGGTGGCAGGGTTTTCAGCCCATCCGGGGCGTTCAGCAGGTGAAGCGTGTAGCGGTGGCCAAGCCCGAAAGCGTCGGCGTTCGCTTTGGCGCGGGCAGCACGGGCCGGGTCGGCCTCTACGGCATGGCACCGGGCGGCCCCGGCCAGCAACCATTCGATCCCGACGGAACCGGAACCAGCGCCGATGTCCCACAGGATTTCCCCCGCGCGGGGGGCGAGAGCCGAAAGGGTCAGCGCGCGGACCGGCCGTTTGGTGATCTGGCCGTCATGTTGGAACAGATCGTCGGGCAGGCCCGACGCGCGAGGCACTCCGGTTCCCCGGGCGTCGATGGCAACGGCGACGGGGGCGGTGATATCTTTCATCTCGATGGCGTCGGCGCGTGCCTGGCGGAGGCGTTCGCGCGGACCGCCAAGGCATTCCAGCACCGTCAGGGGTGACTCCGCAAAGCCGGTACCGGTCAGGTAAGCCGCAAGCTGCGACACCGCCGCCGCGTCGCGCAGCAGGCAGATCACCCGCACGCCCTGCCCAAGGATCGGGCGCAGCCGGGTCAGCGGGGCGGCGTGCAGGCCAAGGCAAACCACCTCCTCCAGCCGCCAGCCAAGGCGGTTTGCGACCAGTGCAAAGGTGGACGGTGCGGGATGTGACACCCATTCGCCGGGGACAAGGTGCGGGATCAGCGCCCCCCCCGCGCCGAACCAGAACGGATCGCCCGAGGCCAGCACGACAACGCGCCGCCCCCGTTCCGCCAGCACCGGAGCCACGTCAAAGGGCACGCCCCATGGCTGCCCCTCAACCCCAGCGAGGGCAAGGTGCCGGGGGCCGCCGAAGACCACATCGGCATGGTTCAGCGCTTCACGGCTTGCGGGCGACAGGCCTGCCGGTCCATCTTCGCCCAGACCAATGATGGTCAGCCAGGGGTCAGTCATGACGCGTGTTCTTTTGCTGGGCGGCACGACCGAGGCGGGGCTTCTGGCCTATGCGATGGCCGATGCGAGGATCGCCGGGGTGTATTCCTATGCGGGCCGGACCGGTCTTCCGATGGGCCAGCCGATCCATATGCGGGTCGGCGGGTTTGGCGGGAGTGTGGGCCTGCGGGCCTATCTTGCCGCCGAAGAGATCACCCATGTCATCGACGCGACTCATCCTTTCGCCGCGAAGATGAGTGCGAATGCAGTTACCGCCTGCACCGCCGCCAATATCCCCCTGATCGCGCTGGAACGCGCCCCGTGGGTGCCCGGCGAAGGCGACCTCTGGACCCATGTGCCCGATCTGGCCGCTGCGGCAGCAGCGCTGAGCGGCCCGGCGCAGCGGGTGTTCCTTGCCATCGGACGCCAACATCTGGAGGCTTTCGCGGGCCAGCCGCAGCACCATTACCTTGTCCGGCTGGTCGATGCGCCGCAGGGCGATCTGCCCTTGCCGCTGGTGCGGGTTGTGGTCGCACGCGGGCCGTTCACCGTGGCAGGCGACCGGGGTTTGATGCGCGATCACGGGACACAGCTGGTGGTTGCGAAGAACGCGGGCGGCAAGGGAGCTGTCGCCAAGATCGCCGCCGCACGGGCGCTGGGCGTGCCGGTGGTGATGATTGACCGGCCGTTTATCCCAGCGCGAAGCGTGGTGCGGACGGTGGCCGAGGTGATGGACTGGCTGCATCATTCCGCCCGCCTTGGGGTATAGACCCACGGGCCGACGCGGCGGGTGGCCGCATTGCCGACGATCACCACGGTCCGCATATCGGCCATATCGGGCGTGGCATCGGACAGCGCGACCGTGGTGATGACTTCGTCGGGGGTGGATACCGCGCGGGCAAAGGTGATCAGGCGGTCGGGGCCGCATTCCTCAGTCAGGACCTCCAGCGTGCGGACAAAGCCTTCGGGACGGCTGGCCGAGCGGGGGTTGTAGAAGGCCATCGCAAAATCGGCGCGCGCGGCGTGGCGCAGGCGGTTTTCGATAACGCCCCAAGGCTTCAGGTTATCCGACAGGTTGATGCAGCAGAAATCATGGCCCAAGGGCGCGCCCGCACGGGCGGCAGCCGCCAGCATCGCGGTAATGCCGGGCAGCACGCGGATATCAAGGCTGTGCCAGCGCGGTGCATCCTCCAGCGCCTCGAACACAGCACTTGCCATGGCAAACACGCCGGGGTCACCGGACGAGACGATCACGACGTGGTGGCCAGTGGCGGCCATTTCCAGCGCGGCGCGGGCGCGGTCCATCTCAACCCGGTTATCTGACGGATGCAGGGTCAGGCCCGGGCGCGGGGCGATGCGGGCGATATATGGGATGTAGCCGACGACATCGGTGGCGGCGGCAAGGGCGGCGGTCACTTCCGGGGTGACCTGCGCCTCCGCTCCCGGCCCAAGACCCGCGATGGTCACGCTTCCGGTCATGAGTGGGGTCATTCGGGCACCTCGGGCCTGCGGCCATGGCCATGCACCAGCACAATCGCGAAATACGGGCAGTCGGTGGCATCGACATCGACCAGCCGCGCGATGCGCTGGTTCGGCATCGTGCCGCGTTCCACCAGCCAGGCGGCGTCCAGCCTGCCGGTGCGGTCCAGCGCGCTACGGACGCGCGGCAGGTTACGCCCGGTCTTCATGATGACGAGGGCGTCGGCGGAGGCCATATGCCGCACCAGATCATCCTCGGGCAGCGTGCCCATCAGGACGGTCAAGACGTCATCACCCCAGGTGATCGGCGTATCGGTCGCGGTCCAGCAGCCGGTCATGCCGGTGATGCCGGGGATTACCTCGACCGGGACACGCCCTTGAAGGCGGGAGTGCAAGTGCATGAAGCTGCCGTAAAAGAACGGATCCCCTTCACACAGCACCAGCACATCGCTGGTCTGGCACAGCGTTTCCAGCCGCTTCGCCCAATCGTCGTAGAACCGCGCCAAAGCCTGTGTGTATTCCGGGCTGTCGAAGGGCAGCTCGGTGGTGACCGGGTATTCCATCGGGTATTCGGTGACGCCCACCGCCAGCATCCCCTCGACAATCCGGCGCGCCTGACCGGGGCGTCCGGCCTTGCGGAAATAGGCGACATGGGTGGCCGCCGCGATGGCCCGTGCAGCACGCAGGCTCATCAGATCAGGGTCGCCGGGGCCAAGGCCCGCACAGATCACGCGACCTTTTACCGGGCCCATGGTCATTCCTTCCGGCTGGCAAGGGCGTTAACGGCGGCGACGGTGATCGCCGATCCGCCAAGCCTGCCTTGCACGATCACGCTGGGCACGGGCGGGGCCGCGATCAGGGCGTCCTTCGATTCCGCCGCGCCGACAAAGCCCACGGGGCAACCGATGATCGCGGCTGGGCGCGGGCAGGTGGGATCTTCCAGCATGTTCAGCAGGTGAAACAGCGCAGTGGGCGCATTGCCGATGGCCACGACGGACCCGGCGAGGTGGGGTCGCCACAACTCAACCGCCGCGGCGGACCGGGTGGTGTTCATTCTGGCAGCCATGGCCGGGACGGTGGGGTCTTGCAGGGTGCAGATCACGGCGTTGTCGGCGGGCAGGCGTTTACGGGTAATGCCCTCGCTGACCATCCGCACATCGCACAGAATCGGTGCGCCAGCCTCCAAAGCCGCTCGGGCGGCGATGGCCATTCCGGGGCTGAACCGGACGTGGCGCGCAAGATCGACCATGCCTGCGGCATGGATCATGCGGACGGCGACGATCTCCTCCTCGGGGGTGAAGCCGGAAAGGTCCGCTTCGGCCCGGATCATGGCGAAGGATTGCAGATAGATCGCTGCGCCGTCGGTTTCATAGATGTGGGGCATCGGGGGCTTTCAGGGCGTCGGCAAGTTGGTCGGCCGTCAGGTTGGTGCGAAGCGGCGGATCGGATGCGACGCCATTTCGGATGAGGTCGTATCCGCGGGTGGTGACGACAAGAGTGACGGGTGCCGCGCCGGGATGGGCGCAGCCCTTGGTGCAGCCTGAGACATGCAGGTGCGCGTCGGTCACCAGCAAAGCAAGGCGCCGCGCCAGATCGCGGGTCGGCCCGCGGGCCTGCGGGCAGCCGGGCGCGCCGGTGCAGGCGGTGACCCGCAAAAGTGGGTCGTCGGGCGCGGTGATCAGGCCGGGCAGATCAGAATTGGACAGATCGGTCCCCGGTCCCATCCCGGCAATCATCACCATCCGCCACGGGGTTAGCCGAAGTTCGCGGCCAAATCCGGCAAGCGCAGCAAGCGTGTCAGCCTGCATCTGGCCAAAGGCAAACCCGACAAGCGCGCCGTCGGGCGTCAGACCGGGGCCGGGAGGTGGCAGGGGCGATGCGGGCAAGACGGTGAACCCTGCGGGCAAGGTCGCGCGCTTCAGATGCGCGGCCATCCGGCCCCTGCCCTGCGGCGCGCCACCCGTGGCCAGAAACCAGCGGGCGAGGGTCAGGGCAGCCTCGACGGCGGTGCTTTCGGTCACGCGTTGGCCGGTGGGGTGGCCATCCGGGCGCAGGATCAGCTGGCCGGTCGCATCCCGCTCCAGCCGGATATCGGCGGCCGTCCCGGTCAGCCTTGGGAGTGGGCCCGTGTCGACGGCAAAACCGAACTTCCCCGGAAGCGCCGGGCCGCTGCGCAAGGCCGAGGCGAGGCGGCTGGCAAGGGTCTGGCAGCCGTCGCCATCCTGCCAGAACGGGGTCACGACGATGTTGCGCGCAGTCTCGGTGGTGATATCCGCGTCGATTAGGCCAAGCGCGGAAAGCTCGTCGATCAGGGCGGGGTGTCTGTCGGGCGTCACGCCCCGGATTTGGAGATTGGCACGCGCAGACAGGTCAAGCGTGCCGCTGCCATGGGCAAGGGCTGCCGTGGCGATGCCTGTCGCCTGCGCCGGGGTCAGCACGCCCCCCGGCGGACGGATGCGCACCAGCCAGCCGTCACCCGATTGCATCGGGCGCAGCGCGCCGGGGCACCAGCCCTTGATTTCGGGGCCTTTGGCCAAGGGCGCGCTCATGCCATCACCGCCGCGATGGAATTGCTGCGGGTGACCCACAGACCCGCATCGCGCAGGCGCTGGAACAGGTCTTCCATCGCGGCAAGGGCAGCGGGATTCTCTCGCGCCAGGAAATCACGCAGGTCGTCGCGGCCAAGGGTGGCCTCGTGATAGAGGTCGAACAGATGCGGCGGCACAACCTGAGCCAGATGCGCAAAGGCGGCCATGTGGTCCAGCGTGGCGGCAATCTCGGCGGCACCGCGGTAGCCGTGGCGCATCATGCCATCGGCCCAGTCGGGATTGGCAGCACGGGCGCGGACCACGCGGGCAATCTCTTCGGTCAGGGTGCGGGCGCGGGGGGTGTCTGGCCTTGTCGCGTCAAGGTGGTAAAGGGTGGGGGCTTGCCCGCCAAGCCGCGCCACGGCGGCGGCAAAACCCGCCTCGTGGGCTGCATAATCGGCGGCCATCAGCACATCGGTTTCCGGCAGGTCTTGCGGGTGGACGAAGGTGTCGGCCGCCAGTACCCGCGCCTCCAGACCGTCGCGGTTCAGGGTCGACTGCCCGTCAATGCCAATCGCCCAGCTGGACGATTGCAGCCACGCCTCGCCCGCATCGGCACGGGCCTGATCGGTGAACGTATCGGCGGCGGTGCCCATGCCAAGACCGTACTGCCCCGGCTGCGGGCCAAAGACGCGGGGCGCGCGAAGGGTATAGGGGTTGTCCTCGGGGGCCTCATCACGGGTGGCAAGGGCCTCGGCCCCCGCCTCGAACAATTGCGCAAGGCCGGGGAAGACGTCGCGGAACAGGCCCGACACGCGCAGGGTCACGTCGATGCGCGGGCGTCCCAGCAGGGCAAGCGGGACCACCTCGAAGCCGGAAACACGGGCGGAACCTTCGTCCCAGCGCGGGCAAAGACCCGCCAGATGCAGCGCCATGGCAAACTCCTCGCCCGCCGTGCGCATCGTGGCCGACCCCCAGAGGTCAACCACCAAGCCGCGCGGATAATCGCCGTGGTCCTGCAAATGGCGGCGGATCAGCTCCTCGGCCAGCTTGACGCCCTGCGCATGGGCATTGCGCGACGGCACGGCGCGGGGATCGACGGAGAAGAGGTTCCGCCCGGTGGGCAGCACATCCGACCGCCCGCGATAGGGTGACCCCGCCGGGCCGGGGGCGACGCGGCGGCCTGCAAGGGCTGCCAGCATCCCCTCACGTTCCCCGGCGCCCTGCCCCAGAATGTGCAGGCCATGGCCGAACTGGCTTTCCTTGATATCGCAGACAAAGCGGTCGATCCGGGTGATCGCCTCGGCAGGCGTTGCATCGGGGGGCAGGCCAAGGTCGGCGGCAACGCCTGACGCCTGCGCCTCGTCCCGGATGCTGGCGCTCAGCCGGTTGCGGCGGGCAGGATCAAGGCCGTCCGCAGTAGAGTATTCGTCCAGCAGCCGTTCGAGGGTGGTGAGTGCGGTGGGCAGGGTCGACGCCATCATCGGCGGCGGCAGATGGCCCAACGTCACTGCCCCAATCCGGCGCTTGGCCTGCGCCGCCTCGCCGGGATCGTTGACGATGAAGGGGTAGATCACCGGGGTCGGGCCGATCAGCGCCTCGGGCCAGCAGGCATCCGACAGCGCCACGGATTTGCCGGGCAGCCATTCCAGCGTGCCATGCGCGCCCATGTGGATCAGGGCATGGGGGCCAAGCGAGCGCAGCCAAAGGTAGAACGCGACATAGGCATGGCGCGGAGTGCGGGCCAGGTCGTGATACTCGGCGTCGCGGGTGTTCACGTCACCGCGTTCCGGTTGCAGCGCGATCAGCGCGCGGCCCCGGCGGGTGGCAGCAAAGTGGAATTGGCCGTCGCGGTGGGCAGGGTCAGCCTCCGGTGCGCCCCAGACGGCGAGCGCGTCTTGCAAGCTTTGCGGCAGGGTTTGCAGGGCATCGCGGTAGGCCTGCAGCGGCCATGCAAGGGTCTGGCTTGCAAGGGTATCGGGCAAGGGCGGACCAGCGGGGGTCTCGTAGCCCGCAGCCGCCAGATCGGCCAGCAGCGCGTCTGTCGAGGCGATGGCATCCAGACCCACGGCATGCGCCATCTGATGACTGCGGCCGGGATAGGTTGACAGGATCAGGGCAAGGTCACGATCCGGCGCTGGTGTGGTGGCAAGGCGGGCCCAGGCAGATACCTTGGCCACAACAGCAGCGATCCGGGCGGTATCGGCGCGGTGCGCAAAGCGCGAAAATTGCAGGTCGGGGTCACGCTTTCCCGGTGATTTGAAACTGACAAGGCCCGCGAAAAGGCGGCCGTCCACCTCGGGCAGCACCACATGCATGGCAAGGTCGGCAGGCGACAGGCCCCGGTCAGACGCCGCCCAGTCGCGTTTGCGGGCGGTGGACAGCGCCACCTGAAACGCTGGGCAATCGGCGGCATCGAAGGGGGTGGTGCCGTCCTGTCCTTGCGCGGAAAAGGCGGTGGCGTTGAGGATGGCGACCGGGGGGCAGGCGCTCAGATGGGCGCGCAGCCACCCGGCCACACCGGGGGCTTTCAGGCTGGGAGCAAACGCGCCGTAAGCTGCAAAGCCCGCGTCCCGCAGGGCAATGATCAGCGCGTCGATGGGGGCGGTGTCGGCGGCGGTCAGGTAAGAGCGGTAGAAGGTCACCAGAACGTCGCCCTCGGGGGCCGGGATAACCCCGCGCGCGGGATCATAGAACCCCATGTCCGGCACCGTCTTGTCGCCCGCAACCGGCCCTGAATAAAGCCCCGCCGCCAGCGCCAGTTGCGCCAGCGCCGCCTGTGCGGCAACCGCGCCCCCGGCATCGCACAGCGCTTGCAATCGACGGAGAGTGGAGACCGGAAGTGTAGACAGCGCATCCAGCCGCGCATCGGGCCGCCCATCGGCGGGCAGCACGGCCAAAGCTATGCCGTTCCGGCGAGCGAGGTCCTGCAAGGTTGCCAGCCCATAAGGCCAGTACGCCTCACCCCCGATCACCCGGACAAGGATGGCCTTGGCCCCGGACAGGGTCTTTTCGGCGTAAGTATCCACCGAAAGCGGGTGTTTCAGCGCAATCAGATTGGCAAGCCGCAGCGTGGGATGGGCAGTATTGCCCGTCCTGCGCGACCGTTCCCACCCCGCCGCGAAAGCGCCGAGGTCACTGTCGGAAAACGACAGCACCACCAGTTCGGCCGGGTCCTGACCCAGGTCGAACGGGGTCTCCGTTTCCTCCAGCCCATGGCTTTCGCGGAAGACGACGTGCATCGGTCAGCCCCTGCCCGCAAGCGCGGCGGTGGACGCGATGCGCCTCCCCTCCCCCTCGTGGGGAGGGGCTGGGGGTTGAGGGCCATTGGCGCGGGTTGCCCCCCCACCCCAACCCTCCCCCACAGGGGGGGAGGGAGGCGCTTCACCTGCCATGTGGGCGGGCAGATGGCTCATCGGCTCAGCCCCCCAACACCTTGCGGATCGCGGTCTCATCAATGTCGGCGTGTTCGGCGATGACCACCAGTTGCGACAGGCGCGGGGACGGACCCCAAGGCTGGTCATACTGGCTGCGCACGCGGGTGCCCACGGCCTGTACCAGCAGGCGCATCGGCTTGCCGGCCACTGCGACATGACCCTTGACGCGCAAGATCCTTTGTTCGGTTGCCAGCCGGATGATCGCAGCCGTCAGCGCGTCGGGATCGGTTATTTCCGGCAGCTCGATCACCACCGACGCGAAGTCGTCATGTTCGTGGTCATCCTCGCCGTCATGGTGCGACGGGCGGGCGGCAATGTCATCTTCGGCGGCGGCGTTCAGGCCAAGGATCACGCGCGGATCGATGACGCCTTCGGTCATCGCCAGCATCGGCACGGCGCGCGTCATCTCGGCGCTGATCACCGCGCGGGCCGCTGCCAGACCGGCATCCCCCGCAAGATCGGCTTTAGAGAGCAGGATCAGGTCGGCACAAAGGATCTGATCCTCGAACACCTCGGACAGCGGGGTTTCATGGTCGATGCTGGGGTCTGCGGCGCGTTGGGCATCCACTGCGGCCACATCAGGCGCAAAGCGGCCAGCCGCGACGGCTTCGGCATCGGCAAGGGCAATCACCCCGTCCACAGTGATGCGCGACCGGATGGCGGGCCAGTCGAAGGCCTTGAGCAAGGGCTTTGGCAGTGCAAGGCCGGAGGTCTCAATAATGATGTGATCGGGGCGAACGGGCAGCGCCATCAGCGCCTCGATCGTCGGGATGAAATCCTCGGCCACGGTGCAGCAGATGCAGCCGTTGGCAAGCTCGACGATGTTTTCCACCGGGCAGTTGTCATCGGCGCAGGACTTCAGGATGTCGCCGTCAACGCCAACCGTGCCAAACTCGTTGACCAGAATCGCCAGCCGCTTGCCTTGCGGATTGGCCATCAGATGCCGGATCAGGGTGGTCTTTCCGGCCCCAAGAAAGCCGGTGATCACGGTCACAGGGATTTTCGACAGGTCGGTCATTCGGCGGCCTCCAAAGGCGGGATACGGGCGATGCTTTGTTTTCGGAAGATGGTCGGGCGGTCGCGCCATGTGACGATACCATCGGTCGTCGCGGCGTACTTTGCCGCGCCCTCAAGGATATCAGCGGCGTTCTCTGCCCCAAGCTGGCCGTAGACATAAGACCACGCTCCTAGCATCGAAAGCGACACGGCACAGCCGGTGTTGCAAGCCGAAAGACACTCGACGCCGACAATGCGGACGCCTGTGGGTGCGCCAGCGGCCAGCAAAGCCGCGTGCAGATCGGCCCCCGGCGCGGGCCTGCCTTCTGGCACGGGTTCACCACGCTTGCAGGTGGTGCAGACGAATAGCGTGGCAGTCATGCCCGGTCCTTGGTCGTGGCAACGGGGAATGGGCCAGAGAGGGACGCGCCTTGCATCCTTCTGCCGGTCGCGGAACACCCCGTCCGCCGGTTCAGTCACATGTGCTGGCAGGTCTCCCGGCTTGCGGATTCGGGGCGCGGTTGCCCAACGGTCCCTTGCCTTCCCACGCTGGCGCGCAGTGGCATCAGGAACCTTTCCGGTCACGGTCGCGGGGGCGGCTGCGCTTTGGGATTTTGGGGCCCCTGTCGCATTCCCTCTTCGCCTGTCATAAACAGGAACCAACACGCCTTCACCTGAGGCATGACACCCTGCCTTGTCAAGGACACGACCGACCATGACCGACGACGTAACGACACCTGACTCGGAAGCCGATCTTGCAAGGCACGCGTCGAAGATGGCCAAGAAGAAGGCTGCGCGCGACAAGATCATGGCGGGCAAGGCCGGTGAGAAGGGGTTGATCATCGTCCACACCGGGGCGGGCAAGGGGAAATCCTCATCCGGGTTCGGGATGATCCTGCGCTGCGTGGCGCACGGGATGCCCTGCGCTGTGGTGCAGTTTATCAAAGGCGCGTGGGATACCGGCGAGCGGCGGCTGTTGACCACGCATTTCGCCGACCTGTGCGAGTTTCACGCGATGGGCGAAGGCTTCACCTGGGAAACGCAGGACAAGACCCGCGACATTGCAGCGGCAAAGGCAGGCTGGGAGAAGGCGAAAGAACTGATCCGCGACCCTTCGGTGCGGCTGGTGCTGCTGGACGAGATCAACATCGCGCTGCGCTATGACTATCTGGATCTGGACGAGGTGCTGGCGTTTCTGGCGGCGGAAAAGCCGCCCTTGACGCATGTGGTGCTGACCGGTCGCAACGCCAAGGAGGCCTTGATCGAGGCGGCGGATCTGGTGACCGAGATGACGCTGATCAAGCATCCGTTCCGGTCAGGCATCAAGGCGCAGGCGGGGGTGGAATTCTGAGCCTGACCTGAAAGGGTGGCCGTCCTCAGGGGCATCGAGCCCCCTCGGACGGCGCTGCCGCGGCGGGCTGTGACGCTTGCGAAGATATTTGCAAATGCATCTATCCGGGGGTACGCTTTCCCTGATTGGCGACGCAAACGGCATTTGGGGGAACACTCATGACATCGGCAAACGTGCTTCAGTCACTGGCGGAAATGCTGGCTTCGGGCGGGATCGAGGTGGTGGATTGCACCGGCGTTCTGGGGCCGGAAACGCCGCTGCTGAAACTTCCGCCGGATTTCGCCAAGGACACCCCGGCCATCGAAATTCACCGGATCAGCGAGTATGATGCCGACGGGCCATTCTGGGCCTGGAACTGGCTGAAGGTGGGCGAGCATTCGGGCACGCACTTCGACGCGCCGCACCACTGGATCACCGGCAAGGACTATGCCGACGGCTATACGGATACGCTGCCAGTGCAGCGGCTGGTGGCGCCGGTCAACGTTATCGACTGTTCGCGTGAATGTGCGGCGAACCCGGATTTCCTGCTGACCGTGCAGCATGTGCAGGATTGGGAAGCGCGCAACGGCCCGATCAATGCGGGCGAATGGGTGGTGCTGCGGTCGGACTGGGACAAGCGGTCGCATGACGAGGCGCTGTTCCTGAACGCCGACGCGACCGGGCCGCACACGCCGGGGCCGACCGCCGAGGTGATCGACTATCTGATCACCAAGGGCATCGTCGGCTGGGGGTCGCAGTGCATCGGCACCGATGCGGGACAAGCGGGCGGGATGACCCCGCCGTTTCCCGCCCATAACTTGTTGCACAAGAACAACCGCTACGGGCTGGCCAGTCTTGCCAACCTCGACAAGTTGCCTGCCAAGGGCGCGATCCTGATTGCGGCGCCTTTGAAGATCAAGAACGGCACCGGGTCGCCGATCCGGGCGCTGGCGCTGGTGCCGAGGGGCTAGGGCATGTCCGCCCCGCAGTCTTTGGCCGAGATCGGCCTTGGCACCTATGCGCCTTACCTGATGAACCGGATCATGGGGCGCTATAACGCCTCGTTGCGGGATGAGATGGCCGGGCTTGGCCTGACCACGCCGAAGATGCGGGCGCTGGCGGTCTTGTCGGTGGTAGAGGCTCCGCTGATCGGCGAGCTGGCGGTGTATGCGGTGACCGACCCGTCAACCCTCAGCCGGGCGCTGGACCAGTTGCAAACCGAAGGCTTGATCCGGCGCGAGGCTGATGCCGCAGACAGCCGGGCGGTGCGGGTGATCATCACATCGGCCGGGCACGCGGTGTTCGATACGCTGTGGCCCCACATGGCCGGTGCCAACGCGCGGATGTTTCGGGGGATCGGGGATGCCGAGCGGCAGGCGTTCGTGGCGACGTTGCAGAAGATGCTGACCAACATCCGCAAGCACGAGATCTGACGATGGCCGAGCGCAGCTTCAAGGCCGAAGTGGAAGACCTGCGGCTGGGGGCCGGGGAAACCTTCACCGGCGAGGGGATTCTGGCGATCACGAAGGCGCTGCTGGAGAACGGCGTCGGCTACGTCGGCGGCTATCAGGGCGCGCCGATTTCGCATCTGATGGATGTGCTGGCCGATGCCGAGGGGCTGTTGTCCGAACTGGGCGTGCGGTTTGAGGCGAACGCGAACGAGGCGGCGGCGGCGGCGATGCTGGCGGCCTCGGTCCATTATCCCATTCGCGGGGCGGTGACGTTCAAGGGGCCGGTTGGGGTGAATGTGGCGTCAGATGCCTTGGCGAACCTTGCGTCGTCAGGCGTGACCGGCGGCGCGCTGGTCATTCTGGGCGAGGATTACGGCGAAGGGTCCAGCATCATGCAGGAACGCAGCCACGCCTTTGCAATGAAGTCGCAGTTCTGGCTCTTGGACCCGCGTCCGAACCTGCCGTCGCTGGTCAAGGCGGTGGGGGACGGCTTTGCGCTGAGTGAGGCATCGAACAGCCCGGTGATGCTGACGATGCGGATCAGGGCCTGCCATGTGACGGGGTCGTTCACGACCAAGGATAACCGCAAGCCAACGCTGTCGGTGAAGGACGCCTTGTCGAACCCACGCAGCGATTTCAACCGCGTCGTGCTGCCACCGATGTCTTATGTGCATGAGCAGGACAAAGTACGCAACCGCTGGCCCGCCGCCGAGCGGTTCATCCGGGAACATCGGCTGAACGAGGTGTTTGGCGCTGCCGGAACGATTGGCATCGTCTGTCAGGGCGGCATGTACAACGGTGTGATCCGGGCGCTGCAACGGCTGGGGCTGGCGGATATCTATGGCGAGACACGGGTGCCGATCTATTGCCTGAACGTCACTTACCCCCTGATTGCGGACGAGTTTCTGGCGTTCTGCGCGGGCAAACACTCGGTTCTGGTGGTCGAGGAAGGCCAGCCGGAGTTCATTGAAACCCAGTTGGGGTCGTTCCTCTACCGCGCCGGATCGCACGTCAGGCTGTACGGCAAAGGCCTGTTGCCGATGGCTGGCGAATACACCGGGCAGGTGATGCTGGACGGGATTGCCGCGTTCCTGAAAACCGCCGCACCGGACCTTTTGCCCGCCATTGTGCGCGCGCCGAATATCGACAGACCTGCCATTCCGGACCTGACGAAAACCGTTCCGATCCGCCCTCCGGGGTTTTGTACTGGGTGCCCGGAGCGACCGATTTTCGCCGCGATGAAGCTGGTGGAAAAGGAGTTGGGCAAGCACCAGATCGCTGCCGATATCGGCTGTCATCTGTTCGGCTCGCTGCCTCCGTTCGAAATTGGCGGTGCGACCATGGGGTATGGTCTGGGCCCCGCTGCCAACGGCGCGTTTGATGGTGGCGGCGAGAAACGTCCCATCGCGATCATCGGGGATGGCGGGTTCTGGCACAACGGGCTGAGTTCCTCGATCACCAACATGGTGTTCAACAAGTCGGATGGCGTGGTGATGGTGGTGGACAACTACTACTCCGCCGCGACCGGTGGGCAGGACGTGATGTCCTCGCGCGCCGACAACGTGACCAAGGCGACGAAGCATCCGATTGCCAAAGCGATGCGTGGGGTGGGGGTGAATTGGGTGCGGCAGGTGGACAGGACCTATGATGTGGGCCACATGCGCGACGTGCTGCGTGAGGCGCTGACCACGACGGAACCGGGGCCGAAGGTGATCATCGCCTCATCGGAATGCATGCTGAACAAGCAGCGGCGGGAAAAGCCGCTGACGCAGGCGGCGATCCGTGAGGGTCGCCGGGTGGAAGCGCCGCGCTTTGGTGTGGATGAGGATATCTGCACCGGCGATCACGCCTGTATCCGGCTGTCGGGCTGTCCATCCTTGTCATTGAAACGGCTGGACGATCCGTTGCGCGATGATCCTGTCGCCACCATCGACCAATCCTGCGTCGGCTGTGGCAACTGCGGTGAAGTAGCGGACGCCGCCATCCTTTGCCCCAGCTTTTACCGCGCCGATGTGGTGCATAATCCGGGGCGGGTGGAGCGGTGGTGGTCAGGCGTCAGTGCCCGCTTGATCGGCTGGCTGCACCGCCGACGCGCCGCCAAACGGCTGGAGTTCGGGTCATGACGCTGCATCAGGCGCTGTCCCCTGATCCAAAGCTTGGCGGGATCATCAAGCTGGCCGTACTGGCGGTGGGCGGTCAGGGCGGCGGCGTGCTGACTGCTTGGTTCGAGGCGCTTGCGCGGGCGAACGGCTATGTCTGTCAGGCGACATCGGTGGCCGGGGTGGCGCAGCGGACCGGGGCCACGGTCTATTACATCGAGATGTGCCCGGCGTCGGATCGCACCCCGGTGTTCAGCCTGATGCCAGCGGCGGGCGACGTGGACATCATGATCACGGCAGAGATGATGGAGGCGGGGCGGTCGATCATTCGCGGGTTCGTCACTCCGGACCGGACGACGCTGATCACCTCTACCCACCGGGCGCTGGCGGTCAGCGAAAAGATGGTGCCGGGGGATGGCATCGCGTCCAGTGCCGAAGTGATGGCGGCGGCAGAGGTCGCGGCGCAGCGCTTCATCGCGGCGGATTTCGAGGCGCTGGCGGTGGGGGCCGGATCGGTGATCTCGGCCAGTCTGTTCGGCGGGTTGGCGGGGTCTGGCGCGCTGCCCTTCCCGCGCGACGCGTTCGAGGCTGCGATCCGCGCGGGCGGCAAGGGCATCGACGGGTCACTCCGCGCGTTTACGGCTGGGTTTGCGGCGGTGGGGGCCGTGCCGGATATGCCCGAGGCCCCGCCCTCCGTCAGGTCGGCGGTGAAAGGCCCTGCGCGGATGCTGGCGGAGTGGGCGCGGTTATCGGCGCGGGTGGCGGCCCTGCCTGCCGAGGTGGCGGAACTGGCCATGCCGGGGTTGTGCAAAGTGGTCGGCTTTCAGGACCCTGCCTACGGCGCGGCCTATCTGGACCGGCTGGAGGGTCTGTTGGCGCAGGATCGCGCGCCCTTTGCCTTCACCCGCGAGGCGGCGAAGTATATGGCCAATGCGATGGCCTATGATGATGTGATCCGGGTGGCTGTCCTGAAGACCAAAGGCGCGCGGTTTGACCGGATCCGGGCCGAAATGGCGGCGGGTGATGCGCAGGTTCTGCACCTGACTGAATTCATGCACCCCCGTGCAGAGGAAATTGCCGGGCTGCTGCCCGCACGGCTGGGCGCTAAGGTGGCAGCAAGCCCCAAGTGGATGGCGCGGCTGGACCGGTGGTTCAGCAAGGGACGGCGGCTCAGGACGGACCGGCTGGGCGGCTATCTGATGCTGTACCTGCTGGGAGGGCTAAGGCGCTGGCGGCTGGGCACGTTGCGCCATGCTGAGGAGGTCGCGCATCTGGACCGCTGGCTGGGCGTGGCTCTGGGCTACCTGCCCTCCCGCTACGATCTGGCGGTGGAGGTGATCCGCTGCCGCCGTCTGGTGAAAGGCTATTCCGACACCCACGCACGGGGGCTGTCCAAGTTCGACCGGGTGCTGGACGGGATCGCCCTGATCGCCCACCGCGACGATGTCGCCGATTGGGCGCGGCGGCTGCGTGAAGCGGCGCTGAAGGATGAGGATGGCCGCGCATTGGACGGGGCACTGGCGACCATCCGCAGTTTCGCCTGACCTATAGGTGCAAAAGGTTGCCCAGCGCGGCGTGTAGCCGCCCTACCCCGGCCTCGGTCGTCACGATGCCGGGTGACAGGCGCAAGGTCTGGCTGCGGCTGTCGGTGGTGATGCCCTGCGCCCGCAAGGCCGTGACGATGCTTGCAGCGGGCTGGCTGTCCGGCAGTCTCACCATGACCGACCCGCCGCGCTTCGCCTCGGGCCGTGGGGTCAGCACGGCCACGTGCAGCGCGTCGGCCATGTCGATCAGTTGCGCGGTCAGGCGGCGGTTGTGCGCCAGAATCGCGGCGTGGTCCTGCGTGGCGTGCCAGTCCAGCGCCGGAAGTGAGGCGAGGGCGGCCATGCAGCCCGGCGTTCCACTGTCAAACCGCTGTATGCCGGGGGCATAGGCAAAGCGGGTGATATCCCAGTTGAACGGGTTGGGCTGGCTGAACCAGCCGCGCAATTCCGGCTGGCAATGCGGGATCAGCCGGGGCGACAGGTACAAAATCCCCGCGCCGGGCGTGCCGCACATCCATTTCAACGAGGTAGAGACCGCAAAATCCACCTCCGGCGCGTGGACATCAAAGGGCAGCAGGCCCGCCGCTTGCGTGATGTCGACGCCGACCAGCGACCCCATGCGGCGGCCATGGGCAACCATGGCGGGCAGGTTGATGCGGTGCGACGAGGTGGAGGACACCCATGTCAGCAGGGCCAGGCCCACATCCGGGGTCCAGGCATCAAGGAAATCCTCATCCTCCACGTAAGCGGCGCCCTGACGCAGGGGAACGGTTTTGAGGGTGAAGCCATGCGCTTCGGCCATGCCGTTCAAGAGGAAATGGTTGGACGGAAAGCAATCGGCGGCGGCCAGCACGGTGCGGCCCTTGAGGTGGCCTTCAGGCAGCGACTGGATCAGCGAATGAAACGCCTGTGTGACAGACTCGAAGGTGGTGACGCTGTCCGGTGCGGCGTTCAGGATCGCACGCCAGCGGTCGATGAAGCGTTGCCGTTGCGGCAAGACAATGCCCCATTGCGCATCATCCGGGGTGCCCCAGGTGACGGCGAAATCGGCCATCGCGGCGGCGATGCCGCGCGCCTTGCCGGGATACATGCCGATGGAATGATAAAGGAAATAGGCGTCGGACATTTTGGTTCCCATAGGTCAGCGCATCAGCACGCCGCCGTTGATATCCTGTGTGGTGCCGGTGATGAAGGCGGCATCGTCGGAGGCAAGGAAGGCGGCAAGCGCACCCACCTCCTCGGCCTGACCGATGCGCTGCATCGGGATCTGGCCAACGACGAGGGCCACCTTTTCCGGCGGGGCGAGGGCGGTCTGTTCGGTCAGGATCGTGCCGGGGGCGATGGTGTTGACCGTCACCCCATGCGGGGCGAACTGGTGTGCAAGATAGCGGGTCAGGCCGATGATCCCGGCCTTGGAGGCCGCATAATGCGCGCCCTGCACCTGTGGGCCGCCGCGCTGGCCAGCGATAGAGGCGAGGTTCAGGATGCGGCCCCAGCGCCGTTCGATCATGCCCGGGGCGAAGACCTGTGCGCCAAAGACGACGGAGCGCAGGTTGGTTGCCAGCACGTCGTCCCATTCATCCGCCGTCATCGCAAAGAA
This sequence comes from Paracoccaceae bacterium, assembly GCA_031415015.1. Taxonomy (GTDB): domain Bacteria; phylum Pseudomonadota; class Alphaproteobacteria; order Rhodobacterales; family Rhodobacteraceae; genus JAUYQR01. The sequence goes on along the minus strand of JANOQT010000175.1, from coordinate 21,833 downwards.
ATCCCGCGCCTGCGTGCGCGCGGCGTTGTTCACCAGGATATCGACCGGGCCGATGGTGGCGAGGGCGTCCGCAAAGCTTTCTTTGCGGCGCACATCGAGCGGCAAGGCAAGGACGCCGGGCATGGTGGCAGCGGCGGCTTCGGCCTTGTCGAAGTTCAGATCGCCGATGGTGACGCTATGGCCAGCGGCATGCAGCGCGCGCGCGATGGCGAGGCCAAGGCCCTGCGCGGCACCAGTGACGAAGGCGGTTCTAGACGGCATGGAGCACCAGTGCGACGCCCTGACCGACGCCGACGCAAAGGGTGACGAGGGCGGTTTGCCTGCCCTCGGTCAACCGGCGCGCGGCAGTTGCGACAAGGCGGGCGCCGGACATGCCAAGCGGGTGGCCCATGGCGATGGCCCCGCCACAGGCGTTGACGCGCGGGTCGTCGTCGGCGAGGTGCCACGCCCGGGTACAGGCGAGGACTTGGGCGGCGAAGGCTTCGTTCAGCTCGATCACGTCAAAGCTGTCGGCGGGCAGGTTGAGTTTGGCGAGGGCTGCGACGGGGCCGATGCCCATGGTGCGGGGCGCGACGCCAGCGCTGGCGGCAGCTCCTATGCGGGCGATGGCGGTAAGGTTGTGGCGTTTCATCCCGGCGGCGGAGGCGAGGATCAGGGCAGCCGCGCCATCATTGATCCCGGCGGCGTTTCCGGCGGTGACAGTTCCACCCATGCGGAACGGGGTGGTAAGTTGCGCCAGCGCTGCAAGGCTGGTCGCGCGGGGGTGTTCGTCGGTGCTGACCACGGCTTCGCCTTTGCGGGAACGGATCTTCATGGGCGCAATATCGGCGGCGTGCCAGTCGGGGTTGTAGCGGCTTTGCGACCGCAGGGCGAAGGCGTCCTGATTCTCGCGGGGTATGCTGTGTTCAGCAGCGAGGTTTTCGGCGGTTTCCGGCATGGAATCGGTGCCATAAGCGGCGGCGATGCGGGCGTTGATAAAGCGCCAGCCGATGGTGGTGTCATGGATTTCCGGCGCGCGGGCGAAGGCGCTTTCCGCTTTGGCCATGACGAAGGGTGCGCGGGACATCGACTCCACGCCACCTGCGATGATCACATCCGCCCCGTCACGGATCGCCCGCGCCCCGGCGATCACCGCATCGAGGCCAGAGGCACACAGCCGGTTGACGGTCAGCGCAGGCACGGTTTCTGGCAGGCGGCTGAGCAGAACGGCCATGCGCGCGACGTTTCGGGCATCCTCGCCCGACTGGTTGGCGCAACCAAAGATCACCTCATCCGGGATCAGGCCGGGGTGCAGGTCCAGCAACCCGTCGATCACATGGGCGGCCATGTCGTCGGGGCGTAGCATCGCCAGCGCGCCACCGTAGCGACCGATGGGGGTGCGGCGATGGGCGCAGAGGAAGACCTCGGTCATGCGGCCTCCAGCATCGGGGCGGGGGTGTAGCGGCCATGCAGGGCGGTTGCGGCCTCCAGCGCGGCGAGTTTGGCGCGGATTTTCTGCGCGCCGTGGTGGCGAAGCATCTCGAACGGGCCACGCGGAAAGTTCAGGCCAAGCCTCACCGCAGTGTCGATCCCGGCTTCGGTGGTGCCGCCTTCTGACAACAGCCATGCAGCTTCGTTCACCAGCGTCGCCTCGATCCGCAGGGCGATGGCGGCAGCATCTTTCGGGGCGGGGCCGGGGTCGTTGGGGAACAGGAAGCCTTCGCCCGATTTGCGGCCAAGCCTGCCAAGGTCGACCTGACGGCGCAGCGGCAGGAACGGGTGATAGCGCGGGTGGTGGCCCATCGCGGAGAAGACACCTTCGGTGGCGGCAAGGTTGATGTCGGCACCGATCAGGTCGATCAGCTGGAACGGACCAAGACGGTAACCGGCGGCCAGCATGGCAGCGTCGATGTCACTGGCGCTGCGGCCTTCATCCAGCATCGCCAGCGCCTCGCCGTAATAGGGCCGCGCGCAGCGGTTGACGATGAAACCGGGACGGTCGGGGGCGGCGATGACGGTCTTGCCGGTGGCTTCGGTGATCTGGCGGGCGGTGTGCAGCGCATCGGGCGAGGTGCCCGCATGGGCAACCAGTTCGACCAGTTTCATCGCCGGGGCGGGATTGAAGAAATGCAGGCCCAGCAGACGCTCGGGGTGCTTGAGCCCGGCAGCGATGGCCGACACGGCCAGAGACGAGGTGTTGGTCGCAAGCACCGCGTCGGGCAGCAGCGTTTCCAGATCGGCGAAAAGGGCGCGCTTGGCCTCCAGCCGTTCGACGATGGCCTCGATGACAAGAGATGCGGGGGAAAGCCCGGCAAGATCGCGGGTGATGGTCAGGTTGGCGAGCGTGGCATCGCGGACGTCAGCCAGGAGTTTGCCGGTGCTGACGCGCTGGGCAAGCGCATCTGTCAGGCGGGGGACCGCGCTGTCGCGGGTGTCGGCATGGGCATCGGTCGCGCGCACCCGGACGCCCGCAGCAGCAAAGACCTGCGCGATGCCAAGGCCCATGGTGCCAAGGCCGATGATCGCGACTGTGGTCATCGGCCGGTGAACCACGGGCGGCGCTTTTCGTGGAATGCGGCGATGCCTTCGGTTTTGTCGGTGGTATCCAGCAGCGCCTCAAAGCCGGCGCGTTCCGTGGCGAAGGCCAGCGCCGTCTCGGCCCCTTCGATCAGCGCCCGCTTTGCGGCGGCCAGCGCAAGCGGTGCGCGCAGGCTGATCCGGTCGGTCAGGGAAATCGCGTCGGGCAGGGCGGAGCCTTCGGCGCGGTGGCTGGCGATGCCCCAGTCAAAGGCGGTGGCGGCGTCGATAATCTCTCCGGTCAGCACCAACCGCGCCGCGCGCATCCGGCCCACCAGCGACAGCAGGCGCTGCCCGCCCCCCGCGCCGGGGATCAGACCAAGGCTGGTTTCCGGCAGGCCAAGGCGGGCAGAGTCGCCCACAACGATCAGATCGGCCATCGAGGCCAACTCGAACCCGCCGCCCAAAGCGAACCCATCCACCGCCGCAATCAAGGGTTTGGGAAAGGCGCGGATATCGGCCCAGTGCTGTTTTCGGGGGTCTGTGGCGGCCTCTGCGCCAGTTTTCAGTTCGATCTCTGCAATATCGGCCCCGGCGGCAAAGTTGCCGTCGGCCCCGGTGATCAGCACGGCGCGGCAATCAACCTCGCCCGCCAGCCGGTTCAATGTCGCGGCGATGCTGGCCAGAAGGGCTGTGTTCAGCGCATTCCGCACCTCGGGCCGGTTGAGGGTCAGGCGGGTCCAACCGGAGTGGTGTTCGATCACAAGGTCCATGCCGCATCATGCGCCGGGCGGGCGGAATTTCAAGTCAGAAACTTCAAGCTTGAAATTGTTTTCTGTCGGTGGCAGGCTTGCTCCAACTCAGGAGCTATTGATGAATATCCTCTGCCTTGGGGGCGGCCCCGCTGGTTTGTACTTTGCCATCTCGATGAAACTCCGCGACGCGTCGCACCGGGTGACGGTGCTGGAACGCAACCGCGAAAATGACACCTTTGGCTGGGGAGTGGTACTGTCGGACGACGCGCTGGGCAAGATGCAGGCGAACGATCCGGTCAGCACCGACGCGATCCGGGCGGAGTTTTCCTATTGGGACGATATCGCGGTGGTCCACAACGGCGAGCGCACGGTGTCGGGCGGGCATGGTTTTGCGGGGATCGGGCGCAAAGCTTTGCTGATCCTGCTGCAAGCGCGCGCCCGTGAACTTGGCGTCGATCTGCGGTTCGAGACGGAGTTCCGGACGGCGGAGGAATACCGCGCCGAATATGATCTGGTGGTGGCGACCGACGGGCTGAATTCGGTGGTGCGGCGGGAATATGAAAGCGTGTTCCGGCCCGATATCGACACACGAAAGTGCAAGTTCGTCTGGCTGGGCACCCATGCCAAGTTCGGCGATGCGTTCACGTTTATCTTCGAAAAGACTAAGCATGGCTGGGTCTGGGCGCATGTCTACCAGTTCGATGCCGACACCGCGACCTTCATCGTCGAATGCGCGCCCGAGACGTGGGAGGCTTGGGGCTTCGAGGCGATGACCAAAGAGGAAACGGTCGAAACCTGCCGGGCGATCTTTGCGGACCATCTGGGTGGGCATGACCTGATGTCGAATGCGGCCCACCTGCGCGGCTCAGCCGTGTGGATGCAGTTTCCCCGGGTGATCTGCCAGCGCTGGTATCACGAGAATGTCGTGCTGATGGGCGATGCGGCGGCAACCGGGCATTTCTCCATTGGATCGGGCACGCGGCTGGCCTTGGATTCGGCGATTGCACTGGCGGATTACCTGCATTCGGAGCCGACGCTGGAGGCTGCTTTCCAGCGCTATCAGGACGAGCGGCGGGTAGAGGTGTTGCGCCTGCAATCGGCGGCGCGCAACTCGCTTGAATGGTTCGAGGAGGTGGAGCGCTATCTGGACATGCCGCCGCTGCAATTCGCCTATTCGCTGCTGACCCGCAGCCAGCGGATCGGGCATGAAAACCTGCGGCTGCGTGACCCTGACTGGCTGGCGCGGGCCGAGGATTGGTTTCAGGAACAGGCGGGAGGTGTGCCGGGCCGCAAGCCGATGTTCGCGCCGTTCCGGCTGCGCGATATGGCGCTGGCGAACCGCATCATCGTGTCACCCATGGCGCAGTACAAGGCGGTGGATGGCTGCCCGACCGACTGGCACCTTATCCACTACGGCGAACGTGCCAAGGGTGGGGCCGGGCTGGTGTTTACTGAAATGACCTGCGTGTCGGCGCAGGGTCGGATCACGCCGGGCTGCACCGGACTTTATGCGCCCAAGCATGCCGAGGCGTGGACGCGGCTGGTCAAGTTTGTCCACACCGAAACAGCGGCGAAAATCTGCTGCCAGATCGGCCATTCCGGGCGAAAGGGATCGACGCAACTGGGTTGGCGCGACGTCGATGCGCCGTTGGAGCATGGCAACTGGCCGGTGATGAGCGCCAGTGCGATCCCGTGGTCCCCCGCCAATCAGGCGCCACGCGAAATGACCCGCGACGATATGGACAAGGTGTTGTTGCAGTTCGTCAGGGCCACGGAAATGGCGGCGAACTGCGGTTTTGACATGATCGAACTTCACGCGGCGCATGGGTATCTGATTTCCAGCTTCATCAGTCCAATATCGAACATGCGAACCGATGAATATGGCGGCAGTCTGGAGAACCGGCTGCGCTATCCGTTGGAGGTGTTCGCAGCGATGCGGGCGGAATGGCCGGGCTCAAGGCCGATGTCGGTGCGGATTTCTGCAACCGACTGGATGGGCGCGGACGGAGTGACGGGGTCCGAGGCGGTGGAGATTGCCACGGCCTTTGCGGCTGCGGGCGCGGACATCATCGACGTCAGCGCAGGGCAGACCTCGCCTGACGCCAAGCCGGTTTACGGGCGCATGTTCCAGACTCCGTTCTCAGACCGCATCCGGAATGAGGCGGGGCTGGCGACGATGGCGGTGGGCAACATTACCGAGGCAGATCAGGTGAACCAGATTCTGCTGGCTGGGAGGGCGGACCTTGTGTGTCTGGCGCGGCCTCACCTTGCCGATCCCTATTGGACTTTGCATGCCGCGGTGCAAGCGGGGGATGAGGCGACGGCCTGGCCGCTACCCTACCTCGCGGGGCGCGATCAGGCGGTGCGGCTGGCGGCAAAGACGGCGGAGGTGATCCGTGCTTGAAGGCCACCGCGTGCTCATCACCGGCGGTGGGTCGGGTGCCGGGGCCGACCTTGCGCGCGGTTTTGCGCAAGCGGGGGCCGAGGTTGTGATCGCCGGTCGCAGGCGCGAGGCGCTGGCGGCGGTGGCAGCGGCGACGGGCGCGGTGCCGGTGGTGGCGGATGTGACGGATGAGCGGTCCGTGGCGGCGATGTTCGCAGCAGCGGGGCCTTGCGACATCGTGATTGCCAATGCGGGGGCGGCGGATTCTGACCCGTTTCTGCGCACCACGCTGGACCAATGGAATGCGATGATCGCGGTGAACCTGACTGGGGTTTTCCTGACGCTGCAAGCGGGCCTGCGGCAGATGCCGGGCTGGGGGCGGCTGATCTCGGTCGCCTCGACGGCGGGCCTGAAAGGCTATGCCAAGATCACGCCCTATGCGGCGGCCAAGCATGGGGTGATCGGGTTGACGCGGTCGCTGGCGCTGGAACTGGCGAAGGGGCCGGTCACGGTGAATGCGCTGTGCCCGGGGTTTCTGGATACACCGATGACGGACCGGTCTGTGGCAGTGATCGCGGAAAAGACCGGGCGAAGCTTGGCGGAGGCGCGGGCGGCGTTGGAGGCGCTGAACCCGCAGGGGCGGTTGATTGCGCCTGCCGAGGTGACGGCGGCGGCCTTGTGGCTGTGCGGGCCGGGCTCGGAAGGGATCAACGGTCAGGCCATCGCAATCTCGGGGGGCGAGGTGTGAGCGAGACCTCCAAGCGGCGGCTGAAGATGTGGATCAGGTTGCTGGGCGTCACGCGCGCCGCTGAGAGCCACTTGCGCGAACATCTGCGGGTCAAGCATGGCACCACCCTGCCCCGCTTCGACGTGATGGCGGCCCTGTGGCGGCGGCAGGGCGGAGTGACAATGAGCGAGCTTTCCCGGATGCTGCTGGTGTCGAACGGCAACGCGACGACGGTGGTGGACCGGCTGGAAGCGGACGGCTTAGTCCGGCGCACCCCGTCCGAGGAGGACCGGCGCACAGTGTTCGTGGCGCTGACGCCCGAGGGGCTGGCCGAGTTCGAGGGGCTGGCAGCGGGGCACGAGGCGGAGGTGGGGAAAGTGTTCGCTGGGGTGAGTGAGGCGGACCTTGAGGCGATGACAGAGATTCTGAAACGGATGGGCGCGCGATGACCAAGATGGCGGGGCTGAAGCCGGAGCATTTCCTGTGGGAGATGCGGGGTCGGGTGGCGCTGATCCGGTTGAACCGGCCGGAGCGGAAGAACCCTTTGACGTTCGAGTCCTATGCGGAATTGCGGGATTGCTTTCGCGGGCTGGCCGGAGCGTCGGATGTGGATGTGGTGGTCTTCGCCTCGAACGGCGGCAACTTCAGCTCTGGCGGCGATGTGCATGAGATCATCGGCCCGCTGATCGGCAAGCCTGTGGCGGAGTTGCTGGCCTTTACCCGGATGACCGGCGATCTGGTGAAGGCGATGCTGACCTGCGGCAAGCCGGTGATTGCGGCGGTGGACGGGGTGGCGGTGGGCGCGGGGGCGATTCTTGCGATGGCCGCCGATCTGCGGCTGGCGACGCCAGAGTCGAAATGCGCGTTCCTGTTCACACGGGTGGGGCTGGCGGGCTGCGACATGGGGGCCTGTGCGATGCTGCCCCGGATCATCGGTCAGGGCCGGGCGGCTGATTTGTTGTACACCGGGCGGGTGATGACGGCCGTTGAGGGCGAACGCTGGGGCTTCTGGAACGCGCTGCACCCGGCGGAGACGCTGGAGAGAGAGGCGCTGGCGCTGGCCGAACGGCTGGCGGCGGGGCCGGTGTTCGCCCATTCGGTGACCAAGACGCAGCTGGTGCAGGAATGGGACATGGGGCTGCTGGCGGCCATCGAGGCGGAAGCGCAAGCGCAGGCGATCTGCATGCAGATGCAGGACTTCGAGCGGGCGTACCGGGCGTTTGTGGCGCGTGAGAAACCGGTGTTTCAGGGGGACTGAGCGCCGGGGCGCTGCCCCGGACCCCGGGATATTTAGGAACAGAAAAAGCGATGGCAGATGAGAGTTTCCTGAGCTGGCCGTTCTTCGAGGACCGGCATCGCGCCTTGGCCGAAAGGTTGGAGGCGTGGTGCGCGGCGCATCTTCCGGTGGATCACGGCGACGTCGATGCGGCGTGTCGGGGGCTGGTGGCGGATTTGGGGGTGGGCGGCTGGTTGCAGCACTCGGGCGGTGAGCGGCTGGATGTGCGCAGCCTGTGCCTGATCCGCGAAGTGCTGGCACGGCATGACGGTCTGGCCGATTTCGCCTTTGCGATGCAGGGGTTGGGGATGGGCGCGGTGTCTTTGTTTGGCACGGCGGAGCAGCGGGCGTGGCTGGACCGCACACGGGCGGGCACGGTGATTGCGGGGTTTGCGCTGACCGAACCGGCCTCGGGGTCGGATGTGGCGGCGACGTCGACCACGGCTGTGCGGGTGCAGGGCGGCTGGGTGCTGAACGGCGAGAAGACCTGGATTTCGAACGGCGGGATTGCCGATGTCTATGTGATCTTCGCACGGACCGGCGAGGCACCGGGGGCCAAGGGCCTGTCGGCGTTTCTGATGCCGGCGGATGTGGCGGGGCTCGTGGTGGCGGAGCGGCTGGAGGTGATCGCGCCGCATCCGCTGGCGCGGTTGTCGCTGACGGATGTGCATCTGCCGGTGGGCGCGCTGATCGGGGCGGCGGGTGACGGGTTCAAGGTGGCGATGTCGGTGCTGGATGTGTTCCGGTCGACCGTGGGGGCGGCGGCTTTGGGCTTTGCGCGGCGGGCGCTGGACGAGGCTTTGGCACGGGTTGCGTCGCGGCGAATACAAGGCGTGGCGCTAGCGGACATGCAGATGGTTCAGGGGCATCTGGCGGATATGGCGTTGAAGATCGACGCTGCGGCTTTGCTGGTCTACCGCGCCGCCTGGGTCAAGGATCAGGGCGCGGCTCGGGTGTCGCGCGAGGCGGCGATGGCAAAGCTTTACGCGACCGAGGCGGCGCAGGAGGTGATCGACATGGCGGTGCAGCTGCATGGCGGCGAGGGCGTGCGCACGGGGTCGGTGGCGGAACGGCTGTACCGTGAAATCCGGGCCTTGCGGATTTATGAAGGCGCGTCGGACGTGCAGCGGATCGTCATCGCGAGGAGCATCCTGTGATCTATCGACGCCTGATCCAGATCGAGTTCAACCACTGCGACCCGGCGGGGATCGTGTTCTATCCGCGCTATTTCGAGATGGTGAATTCGGTGGTGGAGAACTTCTTCCGCGAAATTGCTGAGCATTCCTTTGCCGCGATGATGGCGCATGGGCAGGGCGTTCCGACCGCGCGGCTGGAGGCGGATTTTCACGCACCCAGCCGGTTGGGCGACGTGCTGGACTGGCGGTTGCAGGTGACCAAGCTGGGCGGCAGTTCGGTTGGGTTCATCGTCGAGGCGTGGCGTGACGGTCAACACCGGGTGACGGCGAAACTGGTGTTGGTCTGGGTGGAAGTCGGGCGGCCCAAGCCGTGGCCCGAGGCGGTTCGCGCCCGGATTGCAGCGTTCATGGAGGCGGCGGATGCATGAATTCCTGCACCCCAAGGGGTGGAAACCGGCCATTGGATACTCCAACGGGGTGGCGGCAACCGGGCGGATGGTGTTCACCGGCGGCATGGTTGGCTGGACCGGCGATTGCGTGTTTGAGACCGATGATTTTACCGGTCAGGTGGCGCAGGCGTTGCGCAACATTGTGGCGGTGCTGGCGGAGGCCGGGGCCAAGCCGGAGCATATCGTGCGGCTGACGTGGTATGTCACGGACAAGGCGGAATACCTCGCGAGCCTCAAGGCGCTGGGCGGCGTTTATAAGCAGATCATCGGGCGGCATTATCCGGCGATGGCTTTGGTGCAGGTGGTGGCGCTGGTCGAGGACCGCGCTAAAGTAGAGATCGAGGCGACGGCGGTCATCCCGGAGGCACGCGCATGAAACTGGGGCCATCGGGGCATGTCGATACCTTTGCGCGCGACCGCCTGCCCGCGCCACAGGATTGGCCCGAGGTCAACACCAGCGCCTTTCCCTACGCCGAGTGGATGAACGCTGCGGTGGAACTCACCGACGCGATGGTCGCTCGCGGCTTCGGTGACCATACCGCCTTGATCGGAAACGGGCGGCAGCGCACCTACAAGGAACTGACCGACTGGTCGAACCGCATCGCCCATGCGCTCGCCGAGGATTACGGCGTGAAGCCGGGCAACCGGGTGCTGATCCGGTCTGCCAACAACCCGGCGATGGTCGCGGCCTGGCTGGGGGCGACCAAGGCGGGGGCGGTGGTGGTGAACACGATGCCGATGCTGCGGGCCGGGGAACTGACCGCGATCATCGACAAAGCCGAGGTCAGCCACGCTTTGTGCGACACCCGGCTGATGGAAGATCTGGTGAAGGCGGCGAAGGGGTCGGCCTACCTGAAAACCGTGGTCGGGTTCGACGGCACCGCGAACCACGATGCCGAACTGGACAGGGTGGCCTTGCGCAAATCGGTGCGGTTTCAGGCGCCGCCGGTCGGGCGCGATGATGTGGCCTTGCTGGGGTTCACCAGCGGTACGACGGGGCAGCCGAAAGCGACGATGCATTTCCACCGGGATCTCTTGATCATCGCCGACGGCTACGCGCGAGAGGTGCTGGGGGTGGTGCCGGAGGACGTGTTCGTCGGCAGCCCGCCGCTTGCCTTTACCTTCGGGCTGGGCGGGCTGGCGATATTTCCGCTGCGGTTCGGCGCGGCGGCGGCGCTGCTGGAACAAGCCAGCCCGCCGAACCTGATCTCGATCATTCAAGAGCATAAGGCGACGATCTGCTTTACCGCACCAACCGCTTACCGGGTGATGCTGAAAGCGATGGACGAAGGCGCCGACCTGTCCAGCCTTCGTGCGGCGGTCAGTGCGGGGGAAACGCTGCCTGCGCCGGTCTATGAGGAGTGGATCGCGAAAACCGGCAAGCCGATGCTGGACGGGATCGGTGCGACCGAAATGCTGCACATCTTCCTGACCAACCGCTTCAACGACCACCGCCCCGCCTGTACCGGCCGGCCTGTGGCGGGGTACGAGGCGAAGATCGTGGGCGCGGACGGCATTGAAGTGCCGCGCGGCGAGGTCGGGCGGCTGGCCGTGCGCGGGCCGACGGGATGCCGCTATCTGGGCGATGACCGGCAGCGGAAATACGTGGCGAACGGCTGGAACCTGACGGGCGACAGCTTCTGGCAGGACAACGAGGGCCGGTTCCACTTTGCGGCGCGCTCCGACGACATGATCATCAGCGCCGGGTACAACATCGCCGGGCCCGAGGTAGAGGCGGCGCTGTTGTCGCACCCTGCCGTGCTGGAATGCGCCGTGGTGGGGGTGGCGGACACGGAACGTGGTCAGATCGTCGAAGCGCATGTGGTGCTGATCCCAGGGCAAACAGCCGACGCCCTGATGGTCAAGCTATTGCAAGAACACGCAAAATCCATGATCGCTCCCTACAAGTACCCACGCAGCATCGTGTTTGCCGAGACGCTGCCGAAAACCCAGACCGGCAAGATCCAGCGGTTCCGTCTGGCCGAAGGGCGGCGGTAATCGGCTTGACGGGTAAAGAGGCGCGTCTATCGTAAAAGTTGCACAGGTTAAGAACCAGTTCCGAGTTGCGTGTAGGACATAGCTGGACATGGGGCAGTATTTTTCAACGCTGGACGCAGGACCGGACTGGAAGTCCCTGCAATGACCGCAGGGCTGATCCGGGACAGGGCGACAGCGGCATTGATCGGCGTCGCGCTGGGGGATGCGCTGGGCATGCCCGCACAAACCCTGTCGCGGGCGGCGATTGAACAGGCTTATGGGCGGATCGCGGGGTTTGTTGACCCGATGCCGGATCACCCGATTTCGCACGGGCTTTCTGCCGGGCAAGTGACCGATGACACCGAACAGACCCTGCTTCTGGCGCGGCGGCTGATCGCTGATCTGGGCGGGTTTGACGAGGCGGCCTGGGGGCAGAACCTGTTGGATTGGGAAACTGCCGTGCGGGCGCGGGGGCTGCGGGACATGCTTGGGCCGTCCACCAAAGCGGCGCTGCAAGCGCTGATTGCCGGTGCGCCGCCGTCGCAGACCGGTTCGACCGGCACGACCAACGGAGCCGCAATGCGGATCGCCCCGGTGGGGATTTCGACCCCACCCGATGTGGCGCGGATCGTCGACCGGGTTGCGGCGGTGTCGCGGCTAACCCATGGCACGGGCGAGGCGCTGGCAGCGGCGTCGGCGGTGGCGATGGTGATCAGTCAGGGCGTGGCCGGGGCGTCCTTTGACGAAGCGTTGCCGCTTGCGCTGGCGGCGGCGCGCGCAGGCAACCGGTGCGGCGCGCGGGTGGGTGAGACGGATATGGCCGGGCGGATCGCGCTGGCGCTGGATATCGCGGGCGAAGGCGAGGCGGTGCTGGCAGAGCGGATCGGCACCTCGGTGCAAAGCGGGCAGTCGGTTGCCGCAGCTTTTGGCGTGGTGCGGATCGCGCGGGGGAACCCTTGGCAAGCCGCACTGATCGCGGCCAACATCGGCGATGACGCCGACACCATCGGATCAATTGCCTGCGCCATGGCCGGGGCTTGTGCAGGGATGGCGGCCTTTCCACGGGCCGAGGTCGACCGGGTGATTGCGGTAAACGGGCTGTCGCTGGACCCGTTGATCAGCGGCCTGCTGGCCCTGCGCGCGGGGATGTCATGACCCGGCTGATGCAGTTGTCAGGCGTGATCATGGATCACATCTACTGGATTGACGCCGTGCCCGCCCCGGGGGCCGAGGCGGTTGTGCGCCGGTCCACCCTGACCCCTGGCGGTGGCTTTAACGCCATGGTTGCGGCCCGTCGGATGGGGATGGACGTGGCCTACGGTGGAACCTTGGGCACCGGCCCCTTTGCCGACATGATTGCCACAGCGCTCGACCGCGAGGGGATCACGCGGCTGCGTCCGGTGCTGCCCGGTGTCGATCAGGGGTGCTGCACCGTGCTGGTGGACAACACGGGCGAGCGGAGCTGCATCGCATCCGAAGGCGCCGATGGCGAGGTGACTGCCGCCGATCTTGCCTTGGTGCGGCCCGCGCCGTCGGACTGGCTGCTGCTGTCGGGCTATGCGCTGCTGTATCGCGGCAGTCGGGGGGCGCTGACGGATTGGCTGCACAGCCGCCCGCCGGGGCCACTGGTCTTTGACCCCTGCCCGCTGGTGGCCGCGTTGACCGAAGCCGCGCGCAGGGCTGCGCTGCACGCGGCGCAGTGGGTCAGCGCCAACCGGGCCGAGGCTGCGGCGCTGACCGGAATGGCCGATCCCGCCAGCGCCGCGGTGGCACTGTCGGACCGGCCCGGCGGAGCCGTGGTGCGCGACGGGGCGAATGGCTGCTGGCTGGCGCAGGACGGACGGGCGCAGCATATCCCCGGCCATAAGGTGACGGCGGTTGACAGCAACGGCGCTGGTGATGCCCATATTGGCGCATTCGTCGCGGCACTAGCGCGCTATGAACAACCCGAAGTTGCATGCGCCCTTGCCAATTGCGCTGCGGCGTTGTCCATCACACACGAAGGGCCCGCGACGGCCCCGACACTTGACCGGGTTCTGGCCGAACTGGCCCGAACCTCAAACCCAAAAGACTAAGACAGGAGGTTCGGATGAAAACATTACTGACAACCACCGCCTTTGCCCTGATCGCGCCGATGGCGCTGGCCGACGAGATTCGCGTGCTGAACTGGCAGGGCTATGGCACCGATCTGGACTGGGCCGTGGCCGCCTACACCGAAGCGACGGGCAACACCGTTGTGCATGAATACTTCACCTCCGAACAAGAGATGCTGACCAAGCTACGCACTAATCCCGGTGCTTATGACGTGGTGCTGATCAACTCGGCCTTCACCGGTCAGGCGCAGGCCGAAGGCCTGATCGCACCGATCGACACGGCGAAAATTGCCAACTTCAAGGACGTGGACCCCGCACTGGCCGCAAATCAGGACCTGAGCCCTGGCGGCGCGCTGCACGGGGTGCCGTGGACCTGGGGCCTGACCTCCTTTGCCGTCAATACCGGCGATTTCCCGACGGCCCCGACCTCGGTGTCGGTGTTCTGGGACCCGGCATTCAAGGGGCGCGTCTCGATCCGCGATGACGCGCTGGAGGCAGTGCAGTTCGCGGCACTGGCCACCGGGCAAAACATCAACGACATCACCTACATGGCGGCCGTAAAAGCCAAGCTGACCGAGCTGATGCCGCAGATTGCCACCTTCTGGGGCGCGGAAACCGACTGGAACCAGAACATGGCCGCCGGACAGTTCGCGGCGGCAACCTACTGGTCGGGGTCGGCGGCGCGGTCAATCTCCGAAGGGCTGCCGGTCGCTTTTGTGGTGCCCGACGAAGGCGCGATTGGCTGGCTGGACGGGTTGTCGATCCCGGCCACTTCCACCAAGCAGGATGCCGCACTTTCGTTCATCGACTGGATGATCGACCCGCAGTTCTATGTCCGCTGGGATGCCGAAGGCGCACCCGCCACATCCAATATCGTCGCAGCAGCGGCGCTGCCCGAAGACAGCTTCAACCGCAAGGTACTTGGGGATCCTGCGGTCGTGGCGCGAGTGCAGTTCATGCGCCCGGTATCCGACGAAAAGCGCGCCGAGTATCTGGCGCTGTGGCAGGAGCTGAAAGCCGCGCAGTGATGCAGCGCGAACGCCTCCGGGCGCTGGGCCTTCTGGCACCCGCCTATCTGTGGCTGACAGTGGCGGTGTTCCTGCCCTTGTCGGCCATGGGGTTTTTCAGCCTGTTGACAGACGTGCCCTTCGGTAACCGTGAATGGTCGTTCACATTCCACAACTATACGGAGTTCCTTTCCACCGGCACCTATGCGACGCTGCTGTGGAAATCCCTCCGGCTGGCCTTCTGGGTGACGGTCTGGTGTGTACTTCTGGGCTTTCCCTGCGCCTTTGTTCTGGCCCGGGTGATCAAGGGGCGTTCGCGTGAGGCATTGTTTCTGCTGGTCATTCTGCCATTCTGGTCGAACTCTCTGGTGCGGATCTTTTCCTGGGCGGTCGTTCTGCGCGGCAACGGCGTGCTGGACCGGGCGGTCAATGCCGTGCTGCCATGGGACATCAAACTGAACCTGATGTTCAGCCAACAGGCGATGATCATCGGTCTGGTGCATTCCTATCTGCCATACGTCATCCTGACCACTTACCTGTCCCTGCAAGCCATTGACGACAGCCTGATCGAGGCGGCCCGCAGCCTTGGCGCACGCAAGCGGACAATCCTCTGGCGGCTGATCCTGCCGCTGTCTGCCCCCGGCCTGATTGCGGGCGCGGTGCTCGTTTTCGTCCCCGTGGTGGGATCGTTCATGGAGCCGCGCCTGCTGGGTGGCCGCGTCGGCACCACCTACGGCACCCTGATCGAGGATCAGTTCGTCGCCGTGTTCAACTGGCCTTTGGGGGCGGCGCTGTCGTTCATCCTGCTGGCCGTGGTTCTGCTGATCCTCGCGGCCGCCAGCCCGGTGTTGCGGAGGGTACAAGCATGATCTGGCATGGGCTTGGGCGGGCTTATGTCGGGTTGATCCTGATCTTTCTTTACGCCCCGATCATTGTCATGGCGGTGATGAGCCTGAACGCGTCGGAGTTCTATCAGCTTCCCTTCACCTTCTCGACGCAGTGGTATGAACGCCTGTTCACAAACGAGGAGATCCTTGGCGCGGCATGGCGGTCGGTGTGGATTGCAACAGTTGTCGCGGGCGTTGCAACGGTATTGGGCACAATGGCCGCCATCGCACTGTGGCGGCATGACTTTCCCGGCAAGCGTGCCTTGCAGGCGCTGTTGTTCCCGCCCATCGCCGTGCCGTGGCTGATCACCGGCACCGCGATGCTGATCTTCTTTTTCGGCATCGGCCTCGGGCGCGGTACCCCTGCAGTAATACTTGGCCATGTGGCGCTGGCGCTGCCTTACGTGATCGTCGTCGTCACCGCGCGGCTGCAAAGCCTTGACCGCGCATTGGAAGAGGCGGCGCGGTCCTTGGGTGCCCACCCCTGGCTGGTGACGCGGGCGGTCACCCTGCCCCACGCGGCACCGGGGATCATTGCCGGGGCGTTGTTCGCCTTTGCGGTCAGTTTCGATCAGTTCGTCGTCAGTTATTTTCTGGCAGAACCGGGCGATTCAACCCTGCCGGTGCTGATCTACACCGCGATCCGAAAGGGATTTACCCCGGAAATCAACGCGATATCGACAATCATCATCGTCTTCTCGATGGGTCTGATGCTGCTGGCCGCGCGCTACGCCAGATTTGGCGGTGACCGGTGAGCGAGGTTCGCATCTCGGGTTTGACCAAGGCTTACGGTCCCGCAAAAGCGCTGGACGACGTGACGCTAACCTTTCCCGACGGGCAGTTCTTCGGGCTGCTGGGGCCGTCCGGCAGCGGCAAGACCACACTGCTGCGCGCCATTGCGGGCTTCATCTCGCCCGACGCCGGGCGCATTTTCATCGGGGATCAGCCAGTGGAACGGGTGCCGGTCGAAGACCGGGAAATCGGCATGGTGTTCCAGAACTACGCGCTTTTCCCCAACATGACCGTGGCGGAAAATGTCGCCTTCGGATTGCGCGTCCGCAAGGTTTCCGGCCCCGAACAGACCCGGCGCGTGGCCGAAGTGCTGGACCTTGTCCAACTTGGCCCCCTTGGCCCGCGCAAGCCGTCCGAATTGTCGGGTGGTCAGCGTCAGCGCGTGGCCCTGGCCCGCGCCATCGTCACCCGCCCCCGCGTTCTTCTGCTTGATGAACCGCTGTCCGCGCTGGACCGGGCGCTGCGGGTAGACATGCAGATCGAACTGCGCCGCATCCAGCGCGAGGTGGGCATCACCACGATCTTCGTCACCCATGATCAGGAAGAGGCGCTGACCCTGTCCGACCACATCGGCATCCTGAAGGACGGCCGCCTGATCCGCCACGGCCCGCCCCGCGCGGTGTATGAGGACCCGCAGGATGCCTTTACCGCGCGCTTTCTGGGCGAGGCGAACATCCTGACCGGCACCCTCGAACCCAACGGCCTGCGCCTGACCGACGGCACGCTGCTGCCGGGGGTGGCCACGGCGGCCATCGCGATCCGGCCCGAGGCGCTGACCATCAGCCTGGCGCAGCCCGCCACGCCGCACCGGCTGTGCGCCGCGCTTACCCAGCGGATTTTTGCGGGGGCCATGGGAACTTGCGTGCTGGGCTGGCAGGGCCAGACCCTGAAGCTGGTCGCCCGCGACAGCGATCTGGGTGACATGCCGGGGCCGGGGCCGGGCGGCGTTGCGGTCTGGTTGTCATGGTCTGCGGCGGCGGCGCGTCCGCTCCTCGCGGAAAAGTAGGCATTTGCCCCTTGCCACCGACGCCGAGTTGCCGCTTTCTCGCTGCGTCGGAAGAAGGAAGAACCATGCCCCCCGCACGTCTGCGTCTGAATGACGGTCACATGACCCCCCAGATCGGCCTTGGCATCTGGCAAGTGCCAGCCTCCACGACGGCTGCAACGGTCGCTTCTGCTTTGCAGATGGGCTACCGGCTGATCGACGGAGCCGCGATCTACGGCAACGAACACGGTCAGGGCGAGGGTGTCCGCGCCAGCGACGTGCCGCGCGAAGAGGTGTTTGTCACCACCAAGGTGTGGAACGATGATCAGGGCTATGACGCGACCCTGCGCGCGGTGGAGGCCAGTCTTGGCCGCCTTGGGATGGATACGGTTGAACTGTGCCTGATCCACTGGCCGACGCCCGCGCGCGACCTGTATGTCGATACCTGGCGCGCTCTGATCCGGCTTAAGGAAGACGGGCGCGTGCGGTCGATCGGCGTGTCGAACTTCATGGGCGACCATCTGGAACGCATCATCGGCGAGACCGGAACCGTGCCTGTCCTGAACCAGATCGAGCTGAATCCGCGCCTGCAACAGGCCGAACTGCGCGATCTGCACAACCGGCTGGGCGTGGTGACGCAAAGCTGGACTCCCCTGGGTCAGGGCCGCAGCTTTGACGCAGCTCCAGTGCAGGCCGCTGCCCAGCGCACCGGCAAAAGCCCGGCACAGGTGATCCTGCGCTGGCATGTGCAATTGGGCGTGTCGGTCATTCCCCGGTCCACCCGGGCTGCGGGACAGGCCGAGAATCTGGACATCTTCGATTTCGAGCTGACGGCGGACGAGATGGCAGCCATGGCCGCGCTGGATGAGGGCAGTCGCTGCGGCCCCGACCCGATGGCGTTCAATTAAGGTGGCAATCAAGGTGCGCGCGTGCTGATCCCGGAACTCGTGCTGAAGCACCCCGACGAGGGAATTGGCCTGCTGCAGCGGGTCTTCGGGTTTCGGCCCGACGGCGGGCTGTTGCGGTTGGGCAGTCAGGCGGTACTGGTGAACGGGGGAAACCCGGCAGGACATGGCCGCATCGACCATATCGCGCTGGCGGTGCCGGATATGGACGCGGCCCTCGCGACCCTGACCGCCGCTGGCGCAAAGCTGGACGCGGGCGTTACCCCGAACGGGGCAGAGCGGATCCCGGAATTCTGGGGCGATGGCATCCGCTTCGTCTATCTCTGCGGGCCGGAGGGCGCGCGGATCGAGCTTTGCCAGCGCCTGACCGGGGCGGTCACCGAGGTGGGCCACGACCACATCGGCATCCCCTGCCATGACCTGCCCGCCATGCAGCGGTTTTTTGAAGCGCAGGGCGCGGTGCTGACCGCCGCCGTCGACCTTCAGCGCCCGGAAGGGGTCATCCCGGTGCGGTTTCTGGCCTATGCAGGCGGCATCATCGAGCTTTTCGCGCCGCAAACACCTGTGCGGACAGCACCCGGCTTGTGGTCGCGCCTGCGCGTCGCCGGTCTTGGGACCGAGGTGGCGGGGCCGGAAGGCCTGATCCTCGCGCCGCTCTGAGCCTTGGGCTTTTCACCTGCCCCGCCTGCGGTTAAGTCACGTCCATGCGCCAGACCCTGACCCAGATCTACGAGGCCCGCGTTGCGGCGGGAACTCTGCGTGCCGACCCCGCGCAACATGCCGTGCTGCAGGGGCTTGAAGACCTGCGCAGCTGGCTGGAGGCGAACGCAACCCGCAAGACCGGCCGCTTCAGCGGGTTGTTTGCCAAGCCAATGGTCCCGCCGAAGGGCCTGTATCTGTGGGGCGGGGTCGGGCGGGGCAAGTCGATGCTGATGGACCTGTTCACCGAAGCCACTGACATTTCCCAGAAACGCCGGGTGCACTTCCACGCCTTCATGCAAGAGGTGCATCGCGGCATGCACGCCGCCCGCAAGCGGGGTGTCGAGGATCCGCTGGCCCCGGTGGCCGATGCAGTGATCGACACTGTCCGGCTGCTGGCCTTCGACGAAATGCAGATCACCGACATTACCGATGCGATGATCGTCGGGCGGCTGTTTGAAAAGCTGTTCGCGGCGGGGGTGGTGACTGTGACCACATCCAATCGCCCGCCCCGGGACCTGTACAAGGACGGGCTGAACCGGGCGATCTTTCTGCCCTTCATCGCCCTGCTGGAAGACCGGCTGGAGGTGCGGGAACTGGAAAGCCCCACCGATTACCGCCAGCACCGCCTTGCCGGAGCGCAAGTCTATTTTCACCCCGCCCGCACCGCAACCGCAGACATTTCCGCAATCTGGACCGATCTGACCGGTGGTGCAGCAGGCGCGCCGCTTCAGCTGTCGGTGAACGGCCGCAAGGTTGACCTGCCGCGCTTTGCCAACGGCGTCGGGCGGGCCAGTTTTTGGGACCTCTGCTCCAAACCGCTGGGGCCGGCAGATTTTCTGGTCATCGCGCAGGCGGTTCGCGTGCTGATCCTTGAGGATATCCCGCAGCTATCGGCCGAGAACTACAATGAGGCCAAGCGCTTCGTCACTCTGGTCGACGCGCTGTATGAGGCAAAGGTCCGGCTGATCGCCTCTGCCGCCGACGCGCCGGAACGGCTGTATCTGGAAGGGTCGGGATCGTTCGAGTTTGAACGCACCGCCAGCCGCCTGCGCGAAATGCAGGCGGCTGATTGGGGAACTGACGGTTAGTCCAGCGCCCGGCCTGCAGGGACCGTGCGCTTCGATGCCCCTGCGGCCAGGGTATCAGCAAAGCCATGGTTGATGTCGCGGTGCTTTGCCTCATCGGCGCGCACCGCGATGATCACGTCGCGCAGGCGGGCATCGGGGGCCAGCTTCCAATAGTCGATGGCAATCTTCGGGGCCGCCACGTTTTCCACGGCACCGCTGTCGACCTGCGCCAGATAGCCAGTGTAACTGACCACCGCCTCTTCCTCAAGATAACCCACCACGCGGTGCGCGGTCTTGGGCGCGAAGAGATAGAGGAAAAAGTAGGTGTTGAAGAACACCGCCTGCCCCAACATGATCAGTCCGCGTTCGAAAACAGAGGGTTGAGCGATGTGGATGAAGGTCATCAGATGCATGCGCTCATTCTCGGCCTCGTCCAGCAGCTCGCGGATCCACCCCTCATCCTCGCGAATGTGGCGCAGGGATTTCAGGTGCTGCAGCAGGCCGCCCACCATCCCCGGCACAGCGGCGACGGTTTCCAGAACGACGGCGCGGTGGCCGTAGCGTTTGGAAAAGAACGCGTCGGCAAAGACGCGCATGGATTTGACGATGCCAAGGGCGATCCGGTCGGACAGACCCTCGGGCGTCTTGTGGCGGTCAAGGGGCGGGGCAGATGTGTCGGTCATGGCGGTTTTCCTTTCCCGACTGAAATGGGCAGGAAAAGCCTGCGCGCAATCCGGTGCGACGATTTGTGCCGCCCTCAGCCCGCCAGCGCTTGCCACAACAGGCGTAGCGCCATCGCCGTCGAGGTCACCACCAGCAGCGGCTTGATCAGCCCCGCCCCGATGCGGATGGCCAACCGCGCCCCAAGGCTGGCCCCGGTAATCTGCGCCGCGGCCATGGCAAAGCCTATCGCCCACCAAGTGGCACCGGTCGGAATGAAGACCACCAGACTGCCAAGATTGGAGGCGAAGTTGAGCATCTTGGTGTGCGCCGTGGCCTTCAACACGCCGTATCCGGCCAACATAACAAATGCCATCATGAAGAACGAGCCCGTCCCGGGGCCAAAGAATCCGTCATAGGCGGCAATCAGTGGCACCGCAGTGGCGGCAAAGACCGGCGGGGTCAGGCGCGCGGCACGGGCACTGTCGGTGAGACCGGGCTTTAGTGCAAAGAACAGCGCCACGCCGATCAGGACGACCGGCATGATCAGGCGCAACACCTCTGCCGGAATCAGATGCGCGACCAGCGCGCCACATGCGCCTGCGCCCGCGCTGATCGCGGCCATGCCCAACTGCTGCAGCGGGCGGACGTGACCGGCCCGGGCGTAGGTCACCATGGCTGTTCCCGCACCGAAAGTTCCCTGCAGCTTGTTCGTCGCCAGGGCCTCTACCGGCGACGCCCCGGCCAGAAGAAGGGCCGGCACTGAAATCAGCCCACCACCGCCCGCAATGCTGTCCACGAACCCCGCCAAAAACGCAGCGAGGATCAGCAAGAGCGCGACAGAGGTGGCAACTTCGAACATCGTTCCGCTTCTGGCGGTTCGCAGGGCCCTCCACAAGGGGGGCCGTCCTCCGGGGCATCGAGCCCCGTCAGACGGCGCTGGCGCAGATGATCGTCGACCGGTGCATCGATATCGGAAGGCTCCGCGGAGAATAATTACAGCCCTATGTATCAAACGCACCAAATCTGCACTTGTCTTAAACGGCGACCCCCAAGGTTGCCCTGTTGATCTGCCGCCACTGGCGTGATCCCAATAGGGGGCATCATAGCAATTTAATCTAAGTATTTGATATAAATAATATATAGTGCGGACCGCTCGAAGGAAAGGACAGAAGCACGCCGCGACAAATCCGTCCCGGGCGCGCCACGATCAAGCCATGCTGCGCCACTGGTTCGATCATGGTGCTGGCATCACGACATCGGTTGCTGGGGCCTCTCGATAGTGTTGATCAGTTTCCGCTCTGTAGAAAGCGGGGGCTTCGTCCACCTCGGTGAACGGCTCCGCCAACCCGGCACCAGTCAACCAGCCCCTCCAATAGTCAGTTGAGCCATCGGGGGTAGTCCCCCCCGAAAGTAAGGGGCTGCATAAGTAGAATTTTCTCGGCAAGATGAACGAGGAGATTCTGAATGAAGACAAGCAGATACACTGAGGCGCAGATCATCCGTTGCCCGGCAGGCGATTGCAAAGCAATCGGC
>JANOQT010000174.1:0-49334 GCA_031415015.1 Paracoccaceae bacterium | reverse complement strand
GGGGGAATGGGATGTCCGCGCGTGGACAAGCGGATGGGGTGAGGAAAATCAACGGGTTGGGGTGGTGGAATTAGGGGATTGTTAAGGATTGGCCGGTGAAACGTCGGGCGATGGAGGGTCCAGGAAACCGAAGTGCCAATGCAAAGCGTTGCGGATCTGGGCGGCGCGGATTGGGGTGGCAGCATCCGCCACGTGGATTGCTTCGTCCCTCAAACGCCTGAGGAAAATATGCTCCGGGTGTTCGGCGTTTCCTGCGGTCTCCTGATCGGTGCTGGTGGTTGCATTGGCCCGAAGTTGGATCATACGATCTTTGAAAGGGCGGAGCGCCGCGAGCATTTGTTCGGGCGGCAGCGAAAGCAAGACACGGGCCACCTCCGCAGGGTCGGCAGCTGAAAAGATCGGCTCCCGGCTGTAGTCCGGAATGTCTTTGCGGGCGCCCCTGCCGCTGATCGCTAGGACGAAGCCCTCAACATCAGATTGCAGAAGCGTCAACAGGTCAGCCAGCCTTTTCGCATCGCCCGCCCGATAGACGCGGTCGAGAGCTGAGATAAGGTGATCGCGGATGGCCTGGAACTCTGGCGTTTCGAGATAGGCATAGCCGAGGCCGTGAGAAGATTCCTGAAGAAAGTCATTGTTCCAGATCGCTTTGGGATAAGTGACTGGAAGCACCCCTTCGGTTTCGCAAACTGCAATGTAGTTCGTGATTTGTTGGCTAGCAGTTTCTTCGGTTAAAGCGCCGATACCATGCTTTGCAAAGCCGAAGAATACTCCCCACAGGTGAAGAATAATCGTGGGGTCCGTAATTTCCTTGCGATCAAGTTGAGCCCGGACTTGGTCGAGTGCCGCTGTAACGTCCGCCTCATCGCGCCGTCGCCAATCCCACAGCGTGACCCATGGTTCGTCATCCTCATTGCGGAAGATGGCGAGATCACGAAGGGCAATGGCGATGAAATCTGCCGGGGCGTAGCCATCGCCGATCAACTGGCGGGCGAGTTCGCGGGGCAGTGCATCGCCGCTAAGAATCACAAGATTGTCGTCCTTGAAACGGTCTCTCAACGATTGCAGCGGGGTTGGCGGTGGCTGTTCGCCATTGGGTTCGCGGTTTGGCTTTGGGCTGCTTTGCCGTGGTTGCAGCAGATCGCCCTTCGTGATCTGGCCAGCATGATAGGCAACGGAGAGCGCGAGGTATGACGCCAGAAGATACCTCATGCCGCTGGTCTTGCTACGGATGTCGTCGGGCAGTGCCGCGTGGAGCGCCACGAATTCGGTAACAGACTGGCGGAGCAGACGGAGGTTGCCGGTCTGGGAGCCTTGGAAAACCGTGATGATGAGGTCGCGGTGGTCAGCAAGGAAGTCCTTCTGGTCGCCGACACAAAGGGACGCGAGGCATGTATCAAGCGCGCTGTCGGTTTCCGGCTTTAGCGTGATCGTGCGCCCGACGACCTTTTCGCGCCAGCGGCGGTAGTCGCCGGTCTTATCCAGTTCAGCCTCGTTCGCGATGAGGATGACGTGCCGTGCCTCATGTTCGACAAAGCGGTTGAGGGCTGCCAGAAGGGCTGGTGGTTCCATCCGGGCGCGTTCGAGGTCGTCAAAGACCAGAAGCTTAGGCAAGTCTTTCAGCACTTGTTGCCGATGAAAGCCGGTAATGTCGATTGTCACACCAGCGAACTTTTGCGCAAGCCCCTCTGCCAGTTTGGTTAGGCCGTTTGGGAGGTTGGTGTCGCGTCCGTCGAGAAGGCGGTTGAACAGGGCCTCTTCGATACCCTCAATCGACGCGACGCCGAAGAGGCTGATTTGGCAGTGATCCTTGCCATGGAGCCACGCCTTGATCGCATGGGTTTTCCCCGCCCCCCAAGGCGCGTCGATCAAGATGGCGAAGCCCGGTTCGTTTTGCCCGCGATAGGCGTCCAGTTGCGGAACAAGGTGGGGATTTGCGGTCATGAGCGGCCTTTCGCTTTTATTCCCGGCAGGATCGGCTTGCTTTGGTGGAACCGCAAGGGCGGCAGAGGTCTTAGGCCGGGCCGAAGCGGGGTCGTTGGGGATTGCCGCCCCTCACCGCGCCTTTGGCGAGGCCAGCCCGTCCATCGCCAGTATCAGCAAGATGGTGCAGAAACGGATCACAATCCGGGGATCGGGGTGATCGGCCAGACGCGCTTCCCGGTGCATTTCACGGAGCGTTTGTTGTCAGGACGCCGAATGGATCGGCCGCGCCGGGACGACGCAGGGCCGATCAGGCCGACAGCAGGGCTGCAATCGCTGGCTGGTGTTCTGTCACTGCTGCCACACCGTTGGGACTGAGCCGGTAGACCCCCTTTTCCATCCTGTCAAACCAACCGTAGTGGTCTGCCCGCATGAGGGGACCGGCGCGGGACACACCGCTGGCACTGGCCACCGCCATCGCGCGGGTCGGACCGGAGCGGCTGAGTTCGGCGGCGCAGCGCAGCGCATCCTGACGGTAGGCGGTCATGCGCGGGGTGCGGGTGGTGCCTGCGATGTTCGGGTCACCCACACGGCGGTCAAATTCGCGCAACAGGCGGGCGGCTTTCGGCGCGGATTTGCGGGGGGTGTAGGGGGCGGGGTCAAGATGCGCGGTGACCGTGCCCAGACCGACATCCACCGCCAGCAGTCCAAGGCCCAAGCGGCGGCAAAGTGCGATGATGTCGCGGTAGCGCAGGGCCCAGCCGCGTTTGGCCGACAGGGGAACTGCAAGGTAGACCGTGTCGAACAGGCCCTGCCGGGCGACGCCTTGCATCACCAGTTGCAGAGAAAAGGTGGTCTTCATCTCGACCACCAGAGGCGGGTCATCGCCGCGCCGGGCGAGGATGTCGCAATCGCCGACCTCGGCCTTCACCTCGTAGCCTTGCCCGGAGAGGTAGGCCTTCAGCGCAGGGTAAAGATCGGCCTCGCGCATGGCGCGTCACCGCACCTTCAGTGTCGCCAGACCCACCATCGCCAGGATCAGCGAGATGATCCAGAAGCGGATCACGATCTGCGGTTCGGCCCAGCCCTTCTTCTCGAAGTGGTGGTGGATCGGGGCCATCAGGAAGATGCGTTTTTTGGTGCGCTTGTAGTAGAGGACCTGAATTATGACGCTCAGCGCCTCGACGACGAACAGGCCGCCGACGATGGCGAGAACGATCTCGTGCTTGGTGCAGACGGCGATCGCGCCAAGCGCGCCGCCAAGCGCCAGTGACCCGGTATCGCCCATGAACACCGCCGCCGGGGGGGCGTTGTACCACAGGAAGCCAAGGCCCGCGCCGAACAGGGCGGAGGCGAAGACCAAGAGCTCGCCGGTGCCGGGAACGAAGTGAACATCAAGGTATTCGGCGAAGTTCACGTTGCCGACGACGTAGGCGATGATGCCCAGCGTGCCGGCGGCGATCATCACCGGCATGATGGCAAGGCCGTCCAGCCCGTCGGTCAGGTTGACCGCGTTGGCGGCACCGACGATCACGATCATGCCGAAGGGCACAAAGAAGATGCCGATGTCAAAGAGCGCATTCTTGAAGACCGGGAAAGCCAGCTGGTTGGTCAGCCCCTCGGGGTGGAATTGCGAGGCGGCATAGGCGGCAAGGGCGGCGATCAGCAGGCCAAGGCCGAAACGGACCTTGGACGAGACCCCCTTGGTATTCTGTTTCGACACCTTGGCGTAGTCGTCGGCAAATCCGATCAGGCCGAACGCGAGCGTCACCAGCACCACGATCCAGACATAGGGGTTGTCCAGTCGCGCCCACATCAGGGTGGAGACCATCAGCGCCGACAGGATCAGCAGGCCGCCCATGGTGGGTGTCCCCGCCTTGGAGAAATGCGACTGCGGGCCGTCGTCGCGGATCGGCTGGCCCTTGCCTTGTCTGCGGCGCAGAAGGTCAATCAGCGGCTGGCCGAAGATGAACCCGAAGATCAGCGCGGTGGCAAAGGCCCCCCCGGCGCGGAAGGTGATGTAGCGAAAGAGGTTGAAGAAATCGCCCCCGTCAGAAAACTCGGTCAGCCAGAACAACATCTAAGGGGTCCCTTCTTGCGGAGCATTCGCCTGCCCCATTTTGCGCAGCACGTCAACGACGAGGCTGACCTTGGAGCCTTTGGAGCCCTTGACGAGGATGATATCGCCCGCGTCGATCAGGCTGCGGGCGCGGGCGGCAAGCTGTGCTGCGGTCTCAACCCAGTCGCCGCGCTGGTGGCGTGGCAGGGCCTGCCACAGCGCCTGCATCCGGGGTCCGACGCAGTGGATCTGGGTGACGGTTGCAAGGCCTTCGTGGCGCGCGATGGCCTGATGCAGCGCGGTCTCGGTCGGGCCCAGTTCCAGCATGTCACCCAGAATGGCGATGCGCCGACCCGCGCCGACACGGCCAATGCCGTCCTGCGGTGTGGCGGCGATCAGCACGTCAAGGGCGGCGGCCATCGAGGCGGGGTTGGCGTTGAAGGCGTCGTCGATCAGGTCGAAATAGGTTTCCTCGACCCGGTCCAGCAAGATGCGTTCGCGCATGCCGCGCCCGGCGGGGGGCTGCCAGAGACCAAGGTCGCAGGTGGCAATGGTCGGGTCCGCGCCCATCGCTTCGGCCACGGCAAGCGCACCCAGCGCGTTGGCGGCAAAGTGGCGGCCGGGGGTGAGGACCTTGAACAACACAGGGTGGCCATGGCGCGTGGCCTGCACGATGGTCGCTTCATCGGCGATGCGGGCGTCGGTCAGGCGGAAGTCGGCCGAGGCTGCATGGCCGAACAGGATGGGGGTGGCCCCCACGGCTTTTGCCTTGGCCAGCAGGATCGGCGTCGTCGCAAGATCGGCGTTCAGCACCGCTATGCCACCGGGCACAAGGCCGTCCATGATGGCAGCCTTTTCCTGCGCAATGGCGTCGACGTTGTCGAAGTACTCCAGATGGGCGGCGGCGACGGTGGTGATCATCGCCACGTCGAGGCGCGCCATGCGGGCAAGCGGGGCAATTTCGCCGGGGTGGTTCATGCCGATCTCGATAACCGCGAAGCGGGTGTCGGCGGGCATCCGCGCGAGGGTCAGGGGCACGCCCCAGTGGTTGTTGTAGCTGGCGGCAGAGGCGTGGGTGCGGCCCTGCCCCGACAGGATGGCGCGAAGCATTTCCTTGGTCGAGGTCTTGCCGACCGAACCGGTGATGCCCGCGACCTTTGCGGTGGTACGGGCGCGGGCGGCTTGCGCCAGATGTTCCAGTGCGCGCAGCACGTCGCCCACGATCAGCAACGGCGCGTCGGCGGCCACACCGTCGGGGCGGTGCGTGACCATGGCGGCGGCGGCCCCTTTGGCGAGGGCTTGCGCCACGAAGTCATGGCCGTCACGCACGTCCGTGAGGGCCACGAACAGGTCGCCCGGTTGCAGCGTGCGGGTGTCGATGGACACGCCATTGGCCTGCCACTGGGTGGTGGATTGCCCGCCGGTGGCTGCGGCGGCGTCGGCTGAGGTCCACAGGGCCATCAGATCACCCCGTCAAGGGCGGCAACGGCGACGCTGGCCTGTTCGACGTCGTCAAAGGGGTAGATGTCGCCCTTGATGACCTGGCCCGTCTCGTGGCCCTTGCCGGCGATCAGCAGGGCGTCGCCGGGTTGCAGGGCATCGACGGCGCGCAGGATGGCTTCGGCGCGGTCGCCGACCTCGTTCGCGTCGGGACAGGCGGCCATGATGGCGGCGCGGACCGTTGCGGGGTCTTCGGAGCGGGGGTTGTCGTCGGTCACGAACAGCACATCGGCATGGGCGCGGGCAGCGGCGCCCATCAGCGGGCGCTTGGTGCGGTCACGGTCGCCGCCTGCGCCGAAGACGATGACGATGCGGCCCATGACATGCGGGCGCAGCGCCGTGAGCGCGGTGGCAATGGCGTCAGGTGTGTGGGCGTAATCGACAAAGACGGACGCGCCATTCGCCCGCGTGGCGGCAAGTTGCATGCGCCCCCGCACGCCGGTCAGATGTGGCAACGCCGCGAAGACGGATGCAGGCGTGTCCCCGGCGGCGATGGCCAGACCGGCTGCAACAGCGACGTTTTCGGCCTGAAATCCGCCGATCAGGTTCAGGCGCACCTGATGCGGCTGGCCCGCCCAGATCAGCCGCAGGTCCTGCCCCTTGGCGTCATAGCGCTGGCCCGCGATGTGCAGATCAGCCTCGCCGTGGCCGACGGTCAGGGTGCGCAGCCCGCGCCCGCGGGCGATGGCGGCCATCTCGGGGCCTTGCGCGCCGTTCAGGTTGATCACGGCGGTGCCGTCATCGGGCAGCACGCGGGTCAGAAGTTCGGCCTTGGCGGCAAAATACGCCTCCATCGTGCCGTGATAGTCGAGGTGGTCCTGCGTCAGGTTGGTGAATCCTGCGGCTTTCAGGCGGACACCGTCCATCCGGCGCTGGTCAAGGCCGTGGCTGGACGCCTCCATCGCGGCATGGGTCACGCCCCCGGCGGCAGCGGCGGCAAGCAGCTTTTGCAGGGTGATCGCATCGGGGGTGGTGTGGGAACTTGGTGCCTCCCACGCGCCCTCAATGCCGGTGGTGCCGATGTTGATGGCGGCATGGCCCAGCGCCATCCAGATCTGGCGGGTGAAGGTGGCCACCGAAGTCTTGCCGTTGGTGCCGGTGACGGCAACCACGGTGTCGGGTTGCGCGCCGAACCACAGGGCGGCGGCGCAGGCAAGGGCCGCGCGCGGGTCTTCGGCGACGATCAGGGCGGTTTCGCTGTCGGCCAGCACGTTGGCGGCAAGCCGCGCGCCGATGGCATCGGTCAGGATCGCGGCGGCGCCCTGATCCACGGCGGCAGCGATGAACTGGCCGCCATGCGTGGCGGTTCCGGGCAGGGCTGCAAACAGCATGCCCGCGCGCACGGCCCGGCTGTCGGCGGTCAGGCCCGACAAGGCCGGGTCGCGCCCGGCGCGGGCGGTCAGCCCGAGGTCAGATAGCCGTTTTGCCCGATCCGCCATTGCAGGTTCCCATCAATTGCTGGCGGCAGTTACAGCATCGGCGACCACAGGTTCAAGCTTTGGTCGCAGACCCATCATCGGCGCGACGCGGCGGATGATCTCGGCGGCGACGGGAACGGCGGTCCAGCCGGCAGTGCGGCGGGGTTCGGACCCGGAGGTGTCGATCGGTTCGTCCAGCGTCACGATCAGCACGTATTGCGGGTCCGAGGCGGGGAAGACCGAGGCAAAGGTGTTGACCACCTTGTCGTCGTAATAACCGCCGGATTTCTTGGGCTTGTCGGCGGTGCCGGTCTTGCCCGCCACCTCGTAGCCCGGCACTTCGCCAAGGCTGGCGGTGCCGTCCGTGACCACGCCACGCAGCATCTTTACGGCGGCGCGGGCGGTCTTTTCGCTCATCACCCGGACGCCGGTTGTGGCGCCTTCGCGCTTCAGCAGCGTCGGTTTGATCATCACCCCGCCATTGCCGATGGCGGCATAGGCGGCGGCAAGGTGCATCGGACTGGCCGACATGCCGTGGCCGTAAGAGGTGGTGATGGTGACGATTTCCGGCCATTTCTTCGGGATCAGCGGTTTGGCACCGGGAGCCTCGATCAGTTCGACCGGGGTCGCCTCGAAAAAGCCCAGCGATTTCAGGAAGGCTTGCTGGCGCAGCGGGCCGATCATCAGCGCGATATGGGCGGTGCCGACGTTGGAGGATTTGATGATCACGTCGCTGACCGACAGCAGCGGGCCATAGTTCTTGCCCTCGAATTCCTTGATGCGGTGCTTGCCCCATTGCATCGGCGCGTTGGCATCAACGAGGGTATCGGGGCCGACAAGGCCCAGTTCCATCGCCTGGGCGGCAGCAAAGATCTTGAAGGTGGAGCCAAGTTCGTAGACGCCCTGCACCGCGCGGTTGAACAGCGGGCTGTCGCCGGGTTCGGCGGCCTTGTCGACGATGGCGTTGGGCCGGTCGTTGGGATCGAAGGTCGGCAAGGAGGCCAGCGCGATGATCTCGCCGGTGCGCACGTCCATCAGGATGGCGGCCGCACCCTTGGCGTTAAGCATGGTCATGCCGGCGAAGAGCAGTTCTTCGATGGTGGCCTGCACCGACAGGTCGATGGACAGCTGCAGGGGCGTGCCGCCCTGCGACGGGTCGCGCAGGCGGGCGTCCAGCGCCTTTTCCACGCCCGCGACGCCGATCACCTCGGCGGAATGCACGCCTTCGGCCCCGAACGAGGTGCCGCCAAGGACGTGCGCGGCAAGGGTGCCGTTGGGATACAGGCGCATCTCGCGCGGGCCAAACAACAGGCCGGGATCGCCGATTTCATGGACCAGCTGCATCTGTTCGGGCGACAGAACCTTGCGGATCCAGACGAAGCTGCGCCCGTCGGTGAAGCGGCGTTCAAGGTCGGCGGCCTTCATCTCGGGGAAGATCGCGGCGAGTTTGGCGGCAACGCCCTTGGGGTCGACCATCACCTTGGGTGTCGCGTACAGCGCGTGCGTGGTCATGTTGGTGGCAAGCATCCGGCCATTGCGGTCGGTGATGTCGGCGCGTTGGGCGATGATTTCGGCACCCGGCGCAGAGGCACGGGGTTCCACCGGTTCAGTGGCGGCCAGAAGGCCCATGCGCGCGCCGATGGTGCTGAACGCGGCGACAAAGGCGACGCCAAGGATCAGCAGGCGCAGCTCGGCCCGGGCGCGGGTCTTGTCGCGCATCACCTCGTGGCGCAGGCGCAGGTTTTCGCGCTCGATCGTGTCGGGGTTCAGGCCGTCGCGGCGGGCCTGAAGGATGCGGGCAAGCGGGCGGAGGGGGGTGCGCATCTAAAGATCGCTCTCGGGCAGGGGTTGGGAGCCCCGGATGTCGGTGGGCAGGTCGATGACGGGAACGTCGGGGGCGGGATAGGCGACCTGCCCCGGAGTGCCGAACTGGCCCGGTTCCATGGGCAGAAGGCCCAACCGGTCGAAGTTGATGGTGGCCAGTTCGCGCAGCCGGTCGGGGCGGTTCAGATAGGCCCATTCGGCGCGCTGTACTGACAGCGCCTCGCGCAGGTCGGCGATCTGCTGTTGCAGGGCCTGAACGTGTTTCAGCGAGGCCTGCGTCGCGTAATTCTCGCGGTAGGCCCAGAAGCCAAGCGCGATGAGGGCAAGGAAGCTGAGGACGTAAAGCACAGGGCGCATGTCAGCGACGGCCTTTCTTTTGAACCTGCGGCACACCCAGATCGGCGGGATCCAGCGGCAGCGCCGGGGCGGCGGTGCGGCGGGCAATGCGCAGTTTGGCGGAACGGGAACGGGGGTTGCGGGCCAGTTCGCCCTCGTCCGCGGTGACAGCGCGGCGGGTGATCAGATCGAAGCGGGCGGTGGTGTCGGTTTTGGCGGGCGCGTAGCGGTTGGCGTTCGCCTCGTGCCCCGAGGCGAGTTGCAGGAAGCGTTTGACGATGCGGTCTTCAAGGCTGTGGAAGGTAACGACGGCCAGCAGCCCGCCCGGTTTCAGCGCGCGTTCGGCGGCGGCAAGGCCTTCGGCCAGCTCAGAGAATTCGGTGTTCACTGCGATGCGGATCGCCTGAAAGGTGCGGGTCGCCGGGTGGCTTTGCCCCGGCTTCGGGCGTGGCAGGCAGCGGGCGACAATCTCGGCCAGGCGCAGGGTGGTGGTGATCGGCTCGCGCGACCGGGCGTCGACAATGGCATGGGCGATGCGGCGTGAGGCATGTTCTTCGCCGTAGGCGTAGATCACGTTGGCAAGGTCGGATTCTTCCGCCGTATTGACCAAATCGGCGGCGGAAGGGCCATCCTGGCTCATCCGCATGTCGAGGGGGCCGTCGCGCATGAAGGAAAAGCCGCGTTCGGGCTGGTCAAGCTGCATCGAGGACACGCCGAGATCAAGGACGACACCGTCCAGCGGTTCGCCCGCGTAGGTGTCGAGGTCCGAGAAGATGCCCTGCACAAGCCGCAGCCGATCACCGTAGGGCGCGGCCCACGTGGCGGCCATGTCCAGCGCCATGGGATCGCGGTCCACGCCGATGACCGTTGCGCCCGCATCCAGAAGCGCGCGGGTGTAGCCGCCTGCGCCAAGGGTGCCGTCAAGCCAGAGGCCTTGAACCGGGGCAATTGCCTTGAGGATCGCGCCCAGCAGGACCGGGATATGCGGATCATCGGCAAGCGGGCGACCGGGCAGCGGTTCGCGCATGGCCGCCCCCTAGCCTGACCGTTTGTGCCGCCCGACCAGGGTCAGCGGATCGACATCATCGTCATCTTCGGCGGCGAGTTCCGCGTCATAGACCTCGCGCCGGTACAGGCGGAAGCGGTTGGTGAAGCCCGCAAAGGCCGCTTCGCCGCCCGAGGCCAGTTCGTCGCCCAGAAAGCCCATCTTTTCCCGGACCTTTTGCGGCAATACGATGCGGCCGTCGGGTTCAATCTCGACCATGACGGAGCGGCTGATCAGGTTCAGTTCGGCGCGGGTCCGGTCGTCAGAGCCGATGTCCATCGCCTCGATATCGGCGGCCAGCGCATCCGCACCGGCCTTGGAATAGCACTCGACATAGGTGCGCTTCTTGCCGCCGTAGACCATGTACACGCGCGGGCGGGAGGATTCCGTTGTAGCAGGATCATCGGCATCAAGAATGCGGCGAAAGGCGGCCGGGATGGATACCCGGGCCTTGGAATCTACCTTCTGGTAGAACTCGCCTCTGAACGCCTCTGCCATCGCCTTGCGGCCTTATTGAATTTCTGTCCCAAACCCCCGGCCGTGTAACCCTGCGATGAAATGAAAATGGCGGACCGGGTTGCTGCCACTACCCGGTCCGCCCTGTCCCATCGCTGGGCGTCCAGCTACGCGCACCACCTGGGGGAGATGTCTGCTCGCGCACGCGCCGGATCTCTGTCGGCCGATGATGAGGGGCTGCCTGTATGAAGCTGCCTATCGCCTTGTTCGGGGTCTTGAGCCGCCCCTGCTTGTCACTGCCCTCAGCATCGTCCGTGAATTAGGGATGCCATGGGACGATATGGGAATCAATGGAAATCTTTGGGCGAAGGGCGCGAGATATTGTGTCCCCCGGGGTGCCTGAGCAGGATTTAGTGACCCCGACGCTATCGCATTTGCAAGACCTGGGGATCACACGCGTGTGATCCCCTAAATGTAGTGGATCGCGTCGGTCCAGAAACCCGCCCATGGCTTCCCAGAAAAAATGCGCGTCTGGATTGATTGGGCAGATTTATCGAAGATGAAGGCAGGTGAACGCCGATCATTCGCCAGAAAACGGGGCGGTTTGCCCCGGTTTCCCGTGAAATCCCAAGCGATGTGATTCGGCTGCGTTGATCCGGGCCGTCAGGCCATGCCGCCCGCGATCAGTCTTTGCGCCAGCGTGGCATAGGCCTTGGCCTGCGGCCCCTCGCCCGCCGCGATCGGGGTGCCGCTGTCGCCCGCCACCCGCACCTCCAGCGCCAGTGGCAATTCACCCAAGAATGGCAGGCCCAGCTTGACCGCCTCGGCCGCCACACCGCCGTGGCCGAAGATATGCGCCTCGTGGCCGCAGTTGGGGCAGATGTAGGTGGACATGTTCTCGATCAGGCCAAGAACCGGGGTTTTCAGCTTGTCGAACATGTCCAGCGCCTTGCGCGCGTCCAGCAACGCCACGTCCTGCGGGGTGGACACGACGATGGCCCCGGTCAGGTGGGTGCGCTGGCACAGGGTCAGCTGGATATCGCCGGTGCCGGGGGGCAGGTCGATGATCAGGATATCAAGGTTGCCCCAGGCCACCTGCCCTAGCAGCTGTTGCAGCGCCCCCATGATCATCGGGCCGCGCCAGACGACGGCTTCGTTTTCCTTCAGCATCAGGCCGATCGACATCAAGGTGACGCCGTGGGCGATGAGCGGTTCGATGATCTTGCCATCGGGGCTGGCGGGGCGTCTGGAGACGCCCATCATCTTGGGCTGGCTGGGGCCGTAGATATCGGCATCGAGCAGGCCAACGCGGCGGCCTTGTCTGGCGAGGGCGACGGCAAGGTTCGAGGCGACGGTGGATTTGCCGACCCCGCCCTTGCCGCTGGCGATGGCGATGATGTGGTCAATGCCGGAAATGCGTTGCGGGCCGCCCTGCTGCGGCGTGGGGTGCTGGCCGATCTTGAGGCTGGGGGGTTTTGGCGCGGGCCCGTGCGCGGTCATCACCACCTGAACTGTCGTGATGCCCGGCAGGGCGTGCAGCCGTGCCTCGGCGTCGGCCTGCGCCGCGGCAAGGGCGCGGGCATCGTCGGGGGTTGCGGCCTCGATCACGAAACGGACGGTTTCGCCGTCAATGGTCAGGGCGCGAATCAGATCACGGCTGACCAGCGTGCCCCCGCCGGGCACCTGAACCTGCGCCAGCAGCCCCATCACTTCGTCATGTAAGGTCACTGTCTGTTCCTCCGCCGCCCAAGATTTGAACTAACGTCGTGATCTTTGCGCACAGTGGCAAGGGGATGTTGACCAAATGCTCAAAATTCCAGCGAAGTGGCGGATATTTCATGACAATTTCGTGACTTCAGCCATGCGGATGCTGCATGGCAGCATTGCAGAGGGGCGGTATTGTGCAGCTGCAGCAAGTGGCCCATGTTACCCCTAACAGCGCGATAGAACGTTGCCAACCAAACCAAAGAGGCTTGTAGAGACATGGCTTATGTAAACACCACCCGGGTCGGTCGCAAAGGTGTGCTGGACCGCCTGCTGACCGCCAAAGACGTTGTGACAACCGCCCTGCGTCAGCGCAGGCTCTATTCCCAGACGGTCGCCGAACTGAACGCGCTGACCGACCGCGAACTGACGGATCTGGGGATCAGCCGCCTGGCGATCAGCGACGTGGCCCGCGAAGCGGCCTACGGCAAGTGAGTTTTCGTGGGGTCCCACCTCCTCCCGGGGCCTTTGCGACAAGCGGCGATGCCCTCCTCCTCCCTGGCATTGCCGCCCTTTTCTTCCGGGGCTTCGGCCCTATGTCATTTGGTAACCCGAACCTCCTCCCTCGGGTTATCTGATCCTGCGGCGGTGCCTCTCCTCCTCCCTGGCACCGCCGCACTTTTCATTCGGGGCCACAGCCCCACGATATTAGGCGACCCGAACCTCCTCCCTTGGGTCACCTGATCAAGCGGCGGTGCCTCTCCTCCTCCCTGGCACCGCCGCGCCCTACTCCCCCCTTGAACTTGCCTGCTCTCCTGCCGATAGTCCGCCGCCAGCGGTCGGAGGCCCCATGCGCTTGTCTGTGATTTCGGCCGCTTTGGTGGCGGCGCTGGTCGGTTTTGGATCGACCGTGGCGCTGGTGCTGTCGGCGGCTGCGGCGTTGGGGGCGACACCGGCGCAGACGGCAAGCTGGCTGCTGGCGGTGTCTTTGGCCAAGGCGCTGGGGTCGGCGGCGCTGTCTTACGGCACGCGGATCCCGGTGGTGCTGGCCTGGTCGACGCCGGGGGCGGCGCTGATCGCTGCCACCAGCGGGGTGACGATGCCGCAAGCGGTGGCGGCCTTTGTGCTGGCAGGGGTTCTGGTCGTGCTGACCGGGGCGGTAAAGCCGCTGGGGCGGCTGATCGGCCTGATCCCGGACGGGGTGGCGGCGGCGATGCTGGCGGGGGTGCTGCTGCCGTTCTGCCTGAAGGGCGCGCTGGCGGTGGAGGCGGCGCCGCTGCTGATCCTGCCGATGGTCGCGGTGTTCGTGCTGGTGCGGCTGGTCAACCCCGCGCTGGCGGTTCTGGCGGCGCTGGCGCTTGGTCTGGCGCTGGCTTTCGGGACCGGGACAGCCAGCCTGCCCGCGCTGGCGCTGCCCTTTCCGGCGCTGACCTTCGTTGCCCCCGAGTTTGACCTGTCGGTCCTGCTGGGCCTTGGCGTGCCGATCTATCTGGTCACCATGGCGTCGCAGAACCTGCCGGGCTTTGCGGTGCTGCGCGCAGCAGAGTATGAGCCGCCGGTGCGCCCGGCATTGCTGATGACGGGGGCTCTGTCAGCCGCGACTGCGTTTTTCGGCGCACATATGGTGAATATGGCGGCGATCACGGCGGCGATCTGTCTGGGGGATGATGTGCATCCCGACCGGGAACAACGCTGGAAGGTGGGACTGGCCTATGCCGCATTCTGGGTGCTTTTGGGGCTGCTGGCACCCCTGATCATCGTGATGTTGGCCACATTGCCGCCGCAGGTGATGGTGGCGCTGGTCGGGCTGGCGCTGCTGGGGCCGTTGATGGGGGCGCTGGCGGGGGCGTTTGCCGTGGCGGATCAGCGCTTTGCGGCGGTGGTGACGCTGACGGTGACGGGGTCCGGCGTTGCGGCCTTCGGGGTCGGGGCGGCGTTCTGGGGGCTGCTGGCCGGGCTGGCGGTGTATGGGGCAGAGCAGGCCCGGTTCCGGCGTCAGAACGGCACGTCGTCGACCTGATCGGCTGGGATCACGTAGCGGGCGACGATTTTCTTGACGCCCGCCTGATCGAAATCGACATCCAGCTTGTCGCCTTCGATCCCGGTGATCTCGCCGTAGCCGAATTTCTGGTGGAACACCCGCTCGCCAAGGATGTAGGGCGAGACCGCCTCGGCGTCGATCACCGCATGACGCGCCTCACGCGGCTGGCTGACGCCGCGCGTGGTCTGGCGGT
Organism: Paracoccaceae bacterium; assembly: GCA_031415015.1. Lineage (GTDB taxonomy): Bacteria > Pseudomonadota > Alphaproteobacteria > Rhodobacterales > Rhodobacteraceae > JAUYQR01. The sequence goes on along the minus strand of JANOQT010000174.1, from coordinate 34,838 downwards.
CCTGCATCCGTTTCCAGCCGGGGGAGTTGTAGACATCGGCCTTGGACACCCGGTCGTCGATGCTGCCGAACCCGACCTGCGCCGCCGCACCAAAGCCGCCGCCGTAGAGGCCGGGAGGAGTAAGGACTTCGACATGCGCGGGGGGCAGTTCGTCGATGAAGCGGGAGGGAAGCTGGGATTGCCACTGGCCATAGACCCGGCGGTTGGAGGCGAAACTGATGGTGCAAAGCTCCTCCGCCCGCGTGATTCCGACGTAGGCCAGACGGCGTTCCTCCTCCAGCCCCTTGAGACCGCTTTCGTCCATGCTGCGCTGGCTTGGGAACAGCCCATCCTCCCAGCCGGGCAGGAACACCACCGGGAATTCCAGACCCTTGGCGGCGTGGAGGGTCATGATGGTGACCTTCTCCTCGGCCCCTTCGGTGTCGTTGTCCATGATCAGGCTGACGTGTTCGAGGAAGCCTTGCAGATTGTCGAACTGCTCCAGCGCCTTGACCAGTTCCTTGAGGTTATCAAGGCGGCCCGGAGCCTCCGGCGTCTTGTCGTTCTGCCACATGCCGGTGTAGCCGCTCTCATCCAGGATCACCTCGGCCAGCCGGATATGGTCGTAGTCAGGCACGGCAGTCGCGGCATGCCAGCGGTCCACGCCTTCGACAAAGGCGCGCAGCTGTGCGCCGCCCTTGCCGCCGATGGTGGCCTTGGCCACCGCCTCGCGCGCGCCGTCCAGCAGCGAGACCCCTGCCCCGCGCGCCAGCCGCTGGATATCGGCCTGCGCCTTGTCACCAAGGCCGCGTTTGGGCAGGTTGACCACCCGCTCGAACGCCAGATCATCGTCGGGACTGACCGCCAGCCTGAAATAGGCCATCGCGTCGCGGATTTCGGCGCGCTCATAGAAGCGCGGGCCGCCGATCACGCGGTACGGCAGGCCGATGGTCAGAAAGCGGTCCTCGAAGGCGCGCATCTGGTGGCTGGCGCGGACGAGGATGGCTTGGCGGTTCAGGTCGATGGGATCCATGTGGCGGGTGCCGCGCTGGATCGCCTCTACCTCTTCGCCGATCCAGCGGGCCTCTTCCTCGCCGTCCCAATGGCCGATCAGGCGGACCTTTTCGCCGGGCTCGCCTGCAGTCCACAGGGTCTTGCCCAACCGGTCCTTGTTGCCCGCGATCACGCCCGACGCGGCCGCAAGGATGTGGGCGGTCGAGCGGTAGTTCTGTTCCAGCCGGATCACGGTTGCGCCGGGGAAGTCCTTCTCGAACTTCAGGATGTTGCCCACTTCGGCCCCGCGCCAGCCGTAGATGGATTGGTCGTCATCACCGACGCAGCAGATGTTCTTGTGGGATTGGGCCAGCAGGCGGAGCCAGAGGTACTGGCAGACGTTGGTGTCCTGATATTCGTCGACAAGGATGTAGCGGAACCAGCGCTGGTATTGCTGCAGGACATCCTCGTGTTTCTGGAAGATCGTCACGCAGTGCAGCAGAAGATCGCCGAAATCGGTGGCGTTGAGGGTTTTCAACCGCTCCTGATAGGCCTCGTACAGTTCCGTCCCGCGGTTGTTGTAGGCGGAGGCATCGGCGGAGGGCACCCGGTCGGGCGTCAGCGCGCGGTTTTTCCAGCCGTCGATCAGGGAGGCCAGAAGGCGGGCGGGCCAGCGTTTTTCGTCGATGTTGGCGGCGGAGATCAGTTGTTTCAGCAGGCGCAGCTGATCGTCGGTATCAAGGATGGTGAAGTTGGGCTTCAGGCCGACGAGTTCGGCATGGCGGCGGAGGATTTTCACGCTAAGCGAGTGGAAGGTGCCCATCCATCTAACCTGAGGGATGTTAAACGGTGTCCGTTCAAGCCGTTGTCTCATTTCCCGAGCGGCTTTGTTCGTAAATGTGACCGCAAGAATCTCGTCAGGTCGGGCCTTATGTTGTGTGATAAGATGAGCCACGCGCGCCATAAGCGCTTTGGTCTTGCCGGTGCCCGCCCCCGCCAGCATCAGGACCGGGCCGTCCAGCGCCTCAACCGCCGCGCGTTGCGCCGGGTTCAGGTCATCCAGATAGAGCGCAGGCCGCGCGGCCAGTGCCTGCTGCGAGAGGGGCACGGCCGCCTCGAATGCCTCGTCTTCGTTCCACCCGTTCATCCGGATGAGTATAGACGGTTTTCTCGGCGGCGAAAGGGTGCGTTCACCGATTGTTCATGGCTTCCTCGTGCAGCGCATGATGTTGCGTCGTGGCGGAATGCCGCTGACGAAACACTGGCTTTTGCGCGCAGTTCTGCCATAGAAATGACAAGCGCAATTCTTAACAGAGGCGCGCGCGTGGGGTGCTGCCGTGCCCGCTTTTGTGTCTGCTGACTTTGGAGAGTGTTTCAGATGGTGACGTTCATTGATCCGTTGGTGGCGCAGCAATGGCATCTGAAACTTCTGGGCGATATCAACACCGTGTGGAATGAGTTCTCGGGGGCCGGGATCACCGTCGGGGTCTATGACGACGGGCTGCAATACACGCATCCCGATCTGGACGGGAACTACGACGTGTCGCTGCATTTTACATACAACGGGGTTACCTATGACCCTTACCCAATCAACCTCGCCCCCGGTTTTGACGCCGATGGACACGGCACCTCGGTCGCGGGGATCATCGCCGGCGAGGCGGGCAACCGGCTGGGCGGCGTGGGCGTGGCATGGGGTGCAACGCTGACGGGGGTAAACTTCCTGAGCGACAGCCGCATCTGGGGCGACTATGCGACAGATCTGGCAGCGCTGCGTTATGCCGCGAACTTTGACATCATGTCGAATAGTTGGGGCCTGCGCATCGACTTCTTCTTTACCAGCGAAGCGGATCGGCTGAACCCGGACTCGTTTGCCTATCAGACGGTCCTCGGCTTTTCCTATGCCGTCGAACACGGGCGTGACGGCCTTGGCACAGTGATCGTCAAGGCCGCCGGAAACGACGCGACAAACGCTAATGCCGAAGGCGCAAACGGGTCGCGCTTTATCATCGACGTGGCCGCGCTGACCTCGACCGGGCAGGTTCAGGGCTATTCGAACTACGGCACGAACATTCTGGTGTCGGCGGGCGCGGCGGCGGTGACGACGGACCTTGTGGGGTCGGGCGGCTATAACACGGCGGGCGGCACAGCGGGCAACTATGCCACCGACTTCGGCGGCACGTCGGCGGCGACGCCGGTGGTGTCGGGCGTGGTGGCACTGATGCTGGACGCGAATGAGGACCTTGGCTGGCGCGATGTGCGCGAGATTCTGGCAACCTCGGCGGCGTTGACCGGGTCGTTGGTGACGGGGCAGTGGGGCTATCAGATAGGAGGAGTACAGTTTCAAGCCAACCAGAAATGGGATCCGGTATCCGGAACGACCTATCAGGACGGCGACACATGGAACGATGGCGGGCGGTACTATTCGCTCGACTATGGATATGGCCGGGTTGACGCCTTTGCTGCCGTCAGGATGGCTGAAATCTGGTCGCTTTTTGGCGATGCCAAGACGTCGGAGAACGAGCAGGCGTTGACGGCAGAGATCGCTGTTCCTGACCGTTTCGACTTTATCAATTCCTACGGTGGTACCCACGCGGAAGCTGTCGAACTGGAGGTTGACCAACATCTCAGGATCGAACACATCGACATTACAATCACCTTCGATTTCATCACCAGCAGTTACTACCGAGACATTGCATTTGAGCTTTTTGCCCCCGACGGGACGCGTTTCAGTTTTGTGATCTTTGAGGACGACCTGGCCGCCCTGGCGGAAAGCGGCTTTTCCTGGACTTACGGGATAGCGCAGGCGTTGGGTGTCGATGCGCAGGGAACCTGGACGCTCAGGGCGGACCTGAGTTACCCTGTCTTTGGCCAGACGGTTTCTGTCGAGCTGTCGGAATTCAAACTCGATATCTACGGTTCAGTCTGGGACGTGGACAACATCCATCACATCACCAAGGACTATCTGCTCGCGCAGACACACAACGGTGGCGGCCTTCGCGACAGGATCATCAACGACACCAACGGCGGCGATGACTGGATCAACATGGCCGCAATCGCCGGGGCGGTGACGGTCACGCTGGACAGCCTTGGCAAGATCCTGGTGGGCGGCGTGCAATGGGCGACCATCGCCGCCGAGGCGTTGATCGAGAACATTGTCACCGGGGATGGGGCGGACAGGATCACCGGATCGCAGTTTGCAAACCAGCTGCACGGCATGCGTGGCAACGATTCCCTGTTCGGTATGGCCGGAGAGGATTCGCTGTTCGGCGGGGCTGGGAATGACCAGCTGTCTGGCGGCATCAGCGATGACACGCTGGATGGCGGCACCGGCAATGACCGGCTGCTGGGCGACGACGGCTGGGACAGCCTTGACGGCGGCGCGGGCAATGACACGCTCTCGGGCGGGTTCGGATGGGATCAGCTGTTCGGTGGTCTGGGCAATGACAGCCTGTCCGGCGACGCGGACCAGGATACGCTGGAGGGTGCAGACGGCAACGACACGCTGTCGGGCGGGGTCGGGGCGGACCGGCTGTCCGGCGGCGCGGGCAATGACGGGTTGTATGGCGGCGATGACGGCGATGTGCTGGAGGGCGACGCGGGCAACGATGTGCTGGCGGGCGGCAACGGCAATGACGTGCTGGACGCAGGGGTCGGCAATGACACCCTGTCCGGCGATGCGGGCGATGATGCGCTGAGCGGCGGTGACGGGATCGACAGTCTGTCGGGCGGCACCGGCAATGACAACCTCGACGGCGGCGAGGGGGTGGACCGGCTGTTTGGCGGCGATGGCAACGACGTGCTGGCGGCGGGGGCGGGCAATGACTCGGTCCTTGGCGGCGCGGGCGATGACCTGCTGGACGGCGGCGACGGCAACGACCTGCTGCTGGGCGGCTTTGGCGACGATACGATGGCGGGGGCCGAGGGCAACGACACCCTGTCCGGCGAGGCGGGGAATGACGCACTTCAGGGGGGCGACGGTACCGACAGCCTGTCGGGTGGCCTTGGCAACGACGTGCTGGCCGGGGCTGCGGGCGATGACCGTATGTTTGGCGGCGATGGTAATGACAGTCTGGATGGCGGGGATGACGCGGACTCGGTTCTTGGCGGCACCGGCAATGACACCTTGGACGGTGGTGACGCCAACGACGCCCTGCTGGGCGAGGCGGGCAACGATCTGCTAGCAGGGGGAACCGGGTTCGACCGGCTGTATGGCGGGGACGGAAATGACCAGCTGAGCGGGGGCGCGGACAGCGACTCGTTGTTTGGTGGCAATGGCAACGACCTGTTGGCGGGCGGCGATGACGCTGACACGCTGTTCGGTGATGCCGGCAACGACGCGCTGGACGGCGGTGGCGCCAATGACACGCTGGACGGCGGCCTTGGCAATGACACGCTGGCGGGCGGGGACGGCAGTGACCGGCTGATCGGTCTGACCGGCGATGATCTTTTGCAGGGCGGCGATGCGGCAGATACGTTGGAGGGTGGCGACGGCAACGACACGTTGCAGGGCGGCGCGGGGTCGGATGTGGTCACCGGTGGCGCGGGGCTGGATACTGCAAGCTACGGCGACGCGGCGGCGGCGGTGCTGATTGATCTGGCGACCCCGGCGCTCAACACCAGCGAGGCGGCGGCGGACACGCTGAGCAGTATCGAAAACCTTACGGGCGGCGATCACGACGATACGCTGCTGGGCGATCTGGGCGGCAACGTCTTGTCAGGCGGGGCCGGGACTGACCTGCTGGACGGGCGCGCGGGCAATGACCGGCTGTTCGGCGGGGCGGACGATGACACGGGTGTGGGCGGCGCGGGCAATGACACGCTGTTCGGCGATGCGGGCAACGACAGTCTGGACGGCGGCATCGGCAATGACGTGCTTGAGGGCGGAACCGGGGTCGATACGGTGCTTGGCGGCGACGGGCTGGACCGGCTGTCGGGCGGCGACGGGGCCGATCTGATCTGGGCGGGTCAGGGGTCCGACACGGTGCTGGGCGGTGCCGACGCCGATGTGATCCTTGGCGAGGCGGGCGACGATTCGCTGTTTGGCGACGCCGGGAATGATGCGCTGTCGGGCGGAGACGGCAACGACCGGCTGTTTGGCGGCGAGGCTGACGACACGCTGGCGGGCGAATTGGGCAACGACGCGCTGGCGGGGGATGCGGGCAACGACAGCCTGGCGGGGGCTGAGGGCAATGACACGCTGTCCGGCGGGTTCGGGGCGGATCAGCTTTTCGGCGGCGCCGGGGCGGACAGCCTGTCTGGCGGCGACGAGGACGATGTGCTGGACGGCGCGGACGGCAACGATGTGCTGGCGGGCGGCAATCACGATGACGCGCTGACGGGCGGCATCGGCAACGATATCCTGGCCGGTGACGCGGGCGACGATGCGCTGGAGGGCGGGACTGGCAACGACAGCCTGTCCGGGGGCATCGGCAACGACACTCTGGGCGGGGGTGACGGCACCGACCGCTTGTTCGGTGGTGACGGTGACGACAGTCAGACGGGCGACAGCGGCAACGATTATCTGGACGGCGGAAACAACGACGACGATCTGCAGGGCGGCGAGGGGAACGATACCCTTCTGGGCGGTGCCGGTGATGACGCCACGGCTGGCGATGGCGGGAACGACAGTCTGAACGGCGGCGCGGGCAATGATGCGCTGTCGGGCGGCGTCGGCAACGACATAGTTCTGGGTGATGCGGGCAACGACACGCTGGCGGGGGATGCGGGCAACGACGTGCTGACCGGCGGGGTGAACGCCGACACGTTCATCTTCAACGACGGGTTCGGCGTGGACCGGATCACCGACTTTGTCGACAACCTCGACACGCTGGTGTTCAGCGGCGGGGTTTGGGACGGGGTGCTGTCGGTGGCCGATTTCGTCACTTTGTATGCCGACATCGTGGGCACATCGGCGATCTTCGATTTCGGCGACGGGGATATGGTCACCGTGGCCGGGATCAACGCGCTGACCAAGCTTTATGACGATGTGACACTGCTGGCGTAGGGCGGAAACCCGTTTCCGCCCCGCATGGCGTTTCAAAGCTGTGACCTTTCCGTCGCATTTGTTCGGTGCCGGATCGCAACAGGCTCTTGCGCTGCACCGCAGCACCCCTAGAGTGCGGAGGTTCCCTCTGCCGCCGGAGTGCCCCCATGCCCGAATTCAAGAAAATCCTGATCGCCAACCGGGGCGAGATCGCCATCCGGGTGATGCGCGCGGCCAATGAGATGGGCAAGAAGACGGTCGCCGTCTTTGCCGAAGAGGACAAACTGAGCCTGCACCGCTTCAAGGCGGACGAGGCTTACCGGATCGGCGAGGGGCTGTCGCCGGTCGGCGCCTATCTGTCGATCCCGGAAATCATCCGGGTGGCGAAGATGGCGGGGGCGGATGCGATCCACCCCGGTTACGGGCTGTTGTCGGAGAACCCCGATTTCGTCGATGCCTGCGATCAGGCCGGGATCACCTTCATCGGCCCGCGGGCCGAGACGATGCGCGCTTTGGGTGACAAGGCGTCTGCGCGGCGGGTGGCGATGGCGGCAGGCGTGCCGGTGATCCCCGCGACCGAAGTGCTGGGCGACGACATGGCGCTGGTCAAGCGGCAGGCGGCGGAGGTCGGCTATCCGCTGATGCTCAAGGCGTCATGGGGTGGCGGCGGGCGCGGGATGCGGCCGATCAACTCGGAAGACGAGCTGGAGGCCAAGGTCCGCGAAGGCCGGCGCGAGGCAGAGGCGGCGTTCGGCAACGGCGAAGGCTATCTGGAAAAGATGATCCTGCGCGCGCGCCATGTCGAGGTGCAGATCCTTGGCGACAAGCACGGCAATATCTACCACCTGTGGGAACGCGACTGTTCGGTCCAGCGCCGCAACCAGAAGGTGGTTGAGCGCGCCCCTGCCCCGTATCTGACGGCGCAGCAGCGGGCCGAGGTCTGCGAAATGGGCCGCAAGATCTGTGCCCATGTCGATTACGAATGCGCCGGAACCGTCGAGTTCCTGATGGATATGGACACCGAGAAATTCTACTTCATCGAGGTCAATCCCCGGGTGCAGGTGGAACATACCGTCACCGAAGAAGTCACCGGCATCGACATCGTGCAGGCGCAGATCCTGATCGAAGAGGGCAAGACGCTGGCCGAGGCGACAGGCGTGGCGCGGCAGGAAGACGTGGTGCTGAACGGCCATGCGGTGCAGTGCCGGGTGACGACCGAAGACCCGCTGAACAATTTCATCCCTGATTACGGGCGGTTGACGGCCTACCGCTCCGCCACCGGCAACGGCATCCGGCTGGACGGCGGCACGGCTTATGCGGGGTCGGTGATCACGCGGTATTACGACAGTCTGCTGGTCAAGGTCACCGCCCATGCCCAGACGCCGGAAAAGGCGATTGCACGGATGGACCGGGCCTTGCGCGAATTCCGCATCCGGGGCGTGGCCACCAACATCGAGTTTGTGATCAACCTGCTGAAACACCCGACCTTCCTGAACAACACCTACACGACCAAGTTCATCGACACGACACCGGAGCTGTTCCAGTTCGTGCGTCGCAGGGACCGGGCGACCAAGATCCTGACCTATATCGCCGACATCACGGTGAACGGGCATCCCGAAACCGCAGGCCGCCCCAAACCCCATGCCGAGGCGCGCACGCCGCGTCCGCCGGGGATCAAGGCCGAACCGGCGATGGGAACCCGCAACCTGCTGGAACAGAAAGGCCCGCAGGCGGTGGCGGACTGGATGAAGGCACAAAAGAAGGTGCTGATCACCGACACCACGATGCGCGACGGGCACCAGTCGCTGCTGGCCACACGGATGCGGTCGATCGACATGATCCGGGTGGCGCCCGTCTATGCCGCCAACCTGCCGCAACTTCTGTCGGTGGAATGCTGGGGCGGGGCCACCTTCGACGTGGCCTACCGATTCTTGCAAGAATGCCCCTGGCAACGCCTGCGCGACTTGCGCGCGGCGATGCCCAACGTGATGACGCAGATGCTGCTACGGGCGTCGAACGGGGTGGGCTACACCAACTATCCCGACAACGTGGTGCAGGCGTTTGTGGCGCAGGCGGCGAAGACCGGGGTCGATGTGTTCCGGGTGTTCGACAGTCTGAACTGGGTGGAAAACATGCGCGTCGCGATGGACGCGGTGGTCGAGGCGGGCAAGGTCTGCGAAGGCTCGATCTGCTATACCGGTGATCTTCTGGACCCCGCGCGCCCGAAGTATGACCTGAAATACTATGTCGCGATGGGGCTGGAGCTAAAGGCCGCCGGTGCGCATGTGCTGGGGCTGAAGGATATGGCGGGGCTGTTGAAGCCCGCCGCCGCGCGGGTGCTGATCAAGGCGCTGAAGCAGGAGGTCGGCCTGCCGATCCATTTCCACACGCATGACACATCGGGTGCGGGGGCGGCGACCATCCTTGCCGCCTGCGACGCCGGGGTGGATGCGGTGGATGCGGCGATGGATGCGTTCAGTGGCGGCACCTCGCAGCCCTGCCTTGGGTCCATCGTCGAAGCGTTGAAGAACACCGAACGCGACACCGGCCTTGATATGAAGGCGATCCGCGAGATTTCCAACTACTGGGAACAGGTGCGGGGCCAATATGCCGCGTTCGAGAGCGGGATCCCTGCACCCGCCTCAGAGGTTTACCTGCATGAGATGCCGGGCGGCCAGTTTACCAACCTGAAAGCGCAAGCGCGGTCCTTGGGGCTGGAGGAGCGGTGGCACGAGGTGGCGCAGGCTTACGCCGACGCCAACCAGATGTTCGGCGATATCGTCAAGGTCACGCCGTCGTCCAAGGTTGTCGGTGACATGGCGCTGATGATGGTGGCGCAGAACCTGACCCGCGCGCAGGTCGAAGACCCCGCCGTGGATGTGGCCTTCCCGGAAAGCGTGGCCGACATGCTGAAAGGCAATCTGGGGCAACCCCCCGGCGGCTGGCCTGCTGGCATCCTGAAGAAGGTGCTGAAAGGCGAGGCCCCGATGACTGAACGGCCCGGCCTGCGTCTGCCCCCGGTCGATCTGGAAGCGGCGCGTGCCAAGCTGTCGGCCGACCTGCAACTGGACGCTGAGGAAGCGCAGGGCGAAACGATTGATGACGAGGATCTGAACGGCTACCTGATGTATCCAAAGGTGTTCATGGAGTATCGCAGCCGTCACCGGATCTATGGCCCGGTCAGGGCACTGCCGACCAAAACCTTCTTCTACGGCATGGAATCGGGCGAAGAGATCACCACCGAGATCGACCCCGGCAAACAGCTGGAAATACGCCTGCAAGCCGTGGGGGAAACCACCGACGACGGCGAGGTGAGGGTGTTCTTTGAACTCAACGGCCAGCCCCGCGTCATTCGGGTGGCGAACCGGGCCGTCAAGGCCAAGACCGCCGCGCGGCCAAAGGCGCAGGAGGGTAACCCCGCCCATATTGGCGCGCCAATGCCCGGTTCCATCGCGTCGCTGGCGGTGACGGTGGGCCAGCAGGTGCGCGCGGGCGACCTTTTGCTGACCATCGAAGCGATGAAAATGGAGACCGGCCTGCATGCCGACCGGGCCGCCACGGTGAAAGCGATTCATGTGGTGCCCGGCGCGCAGATCGACGCGAAAGACCTGCTGGTGGAACTGGAATAGGACGGGGCCCCGCGCAGGCGGGGCCGCCGTTTTTAGTAGGCCTGTCTGAGACCGTTCCGGGCGTCAGAAGACGTCAAAAAGGTACAGCAGGATGATGATCGGAATGGGCAAACCGATAGCCCAGGCGAGGATGCCTTTCATGGCGGGTCTCCTTTAGGTTGGGCGACCGTGTCGGTTGCCCCCGCAGAGCAACGTGCGACGCGGCAAATCGTTCCCGATTGACGCAGTTTCCCGGCGGTGCCGATCCAAGATGTTGTGCAACCCGGCGTTTTTCCCCTTGCAGCCGCGCGCAGGCTTTTATAGATGACGTCCACCGAAACGGAGTGCGGGCGTAGCTCAGGGGTAGAGCATAACCTTGCCAAGGTTAGGGTCGAGAGTTCGAATCTCTTCGCCCGCTCCAATTCGGGAAAGCTTTCGGAAACGACAGACAAGGCCGCCTTCGGGTGGCCTTTCTGCTATCTGTCCGGTCTCACGGATGCGATGCGGCAGGTCTGTGCCCGCCTTGCCGGGCATCGCGGTTGACGTCGCCCGCAGCGCCCTTGCCGCGGTACTGGGCAGACCCCTTTGGCGGCTGACAAAAGTCAAGGACCGACCGCCGGGGACCGTGCCCCTATGATCCACGTCCCGAATCGGGGCCTGCTTTTAACCCGAAAGGACACCGCATGATCCTCCGCCTGTTGTTGGCCACAGTGCTTCTGTCTTCGCCCGCGCTTGCAGGGGATGCCGCTCTGGGCGAGGCCGATTTCAAGAAGTGCAAGTCTTGCCACGCCGTGACCGGGACCGACGGGACCGAGATCATCAAGGGCGGCAAGACCGGACCCAACCTGTTTGGCATCGTCGGTCGCCAGATCGGCAGCCTTCCCGATTTCAAGTATGGCGCGTCCATCGTGGCCGCCGGGGCAGACGGGTCGATCTGGGACGAGGCGGGCATCGCAGCCTATCTGGTTGATCCTGCCAAATGGCTGCAGGACAAGACCGGGGATGCAAAGGCCAAGTCGAAGATGACCTTCAAGCTGCCGAAGGGAAACGAGGATATGGCGGTCTATCTGGCCACGCTGAAGTGATCTGTCACCCCGCCTTCGCCTGTGGGCCCCGCTATCACTGCCGCTCCGCCTGATCCAGCAGACGACGGACCCAGCGCGCCGCAGCCCAGGTGGCGGGCAATCCCAGCGGCAGCGACAGCCACAGGGCAGCCATCGGCGACAGCGCGGCAAGTCCGATCGCCTGGCCGAGCAACCCCAGCATGAACAGGTTGATCGCCACCGCTGAGGTGGCGAAGGGCCAGAGGATCAGGCCCAGTTTCCACAGGCTGTGGCGGCTAGTGGCTGGTGCCGTCTTCAAAGGTGATCTTGTTCCAGACATTGTATTTTCCCGCAGGCTTGCGCATCGGCAGCCGTTTGATTTCCTGAAACGTCGCGGCATCGTAGACGATCACCGCGCCGTCCATTTCCCAGATCGAGACCAGCGCGTAGCGCCCGTCGCGGGTGAATTCCGTATGCGCCACGGTCTTGCCCGGTTCCGGGATCAGAGTACGCACGATCTTCAGGCTTTGCTTGTCGATGATGTGGATATGGCCCTTGTTCTCGCCGGTAAAGACATCCGCCCAGACATAGGGCGTGCTGGCATGGCTGCGCAGGAAAAAGCCGGGGCCGTCGGTGGCAATGGTGGTGATCAGGGACCAGTCGGTCATGTCGATCACCGACAGCATGCCTTCGGTCAGGTGTGGTGCTGCCATGACCTTGTGGCCGTCCCGGTCCCAGGTGATGCCGGACCCAAGGTGCGGCATTCCGGGCAAGGGCAGTTCGGCAATCTCGCGGCCCACGTCAAGGTTGACCACCACGCCGGTTTCCGCAGCGCGGTTGGTGTCGATCAGGTTGCGGTAGTCGGGGGAAAAGAAAAAGTCGTCCAACGGGGCCGAGACGGCAATCCGGCGGCGGGCAAACAGGCCGCGTTCGACGCCCAACGCCTCTTCCATGCCATTCTCGTTGGAATGAACGAAGCCTTCGGAATAGGGGCCGCCGTCCTCATTCGTGGCAATCTCCCAGATTTCGGGCACGTCTTTCAGCGCCAGCACGAAGGTTTCGCGCTGGGGGGCCTGATAGACGGCGGCGACGCGGCTGGGGGTGCCGTCGCGGCCGGTGACCGGGACAACCTTCTTCACCGTAAGGTCGGCAGTGGACAGGATGGTCAGCGTGGTGGGCAGATAGTTCGCCACTGCCAGCCAATTGCCATCCGCGCTGATCGCGATGTTGCGGCTGTTCAGCCCGGCGCGGACGCGGCCCACTTCGGACAGGCTCCAGATGTCATACTTCTGCACCCAGCCGTCGCGCGACATGATGAAGACATATCGGCCATCGGGGCTGAACTTCGGGCCGCCATGCACGGCGAAGGGGGTGGGAAAGCGGTCCAGCACCGTCAGGCTGTCGCCGTCCAGCACCGAGATGTGGTGATCGCCGGTTTCGACCACCAGCGTGATGTTCAGGGGATCGCCGGAGAAGATCGGGGCCGTGGCAGGCGTGTAGCCCGACATCGCCCGTGTGGCGGCAATGTCGGCTTCGGTCCAGACCGGGGCCGTCGCCAGCGGCGATGCGACAAATTCGGCGACCGCCGCGATGTCCGCAGGTGACAGGGTTGGCGCGAAAGCGGGCATCTGGGTGGCGATGCGGCCATTCGCAATCACCTCGGCCAGCTTTTCGCCCTGCAACCGGCCCAGGCTGTCGGGGATCAGTGCCGGGCCGGTGCCGCCGAACCGCGTGTCGGCATAGCACCCGGCGCAGCGGTCGGCATAGATCGCGGCTCCGTCAGGTTCGGCCCAAACAGCCTGAACCAATCCCGGGAAGGCCAGCAGGCTAGCCAAAACGATGCGCCGGATCATGGCTTTTCCCCCGGAACGGTGTGACGGTCAGGCGGGCGGTGGCCCCGATCCCGATCTCGGCGTTGGTCATGTAGCAGGCGGGATCCTCGGCCCAGGGATCGCCCGTGACCTGCAGCGCGCGGATGCGGGTGTTGCCGCCACAGACCGCCTGATAGGCACAATCGCCGCAGCGGCCCTTCAAGGGGCGCGGGCGTTGGCGCAGGGTGGCCAGCATCGCGTCGTCGCCGGTCCAGAGCGCCGAGAACGGCGTCGCCTTCACCGAGCCGACGGTGTAGTCGGACCAGTAGGTATCGGGGTGAACCTTGCCCTGCGGGTCGATGTTGGCAACGCCCAGCCCGCTGGAATTGCCGCCCCAGGCCTCAAGATGCCCGCGCACATGCTGGGCCTTGTCCGGGCCGAAGTTCCGCTCGACCCACCGCAGGAAATAGACCGCATCGGCATCGTTGTTGCCGGTGACGATCTCCAGCGGGTGACCCGACTGCACCGCTGACCAGGCCCGGTCCAGCAGCGTATCCATCGCGCTTCGGGTGCGGGCGTGTTCGGTATCCTCGCCCCGGTGCTTGTCGCCGCGACCGGCATAGACAAGGTGCGAAAGGTAGAACTTGTCCACGCCTTCGGCATCGCACAGGTCCAGCATGGCGGGCAGCATCGCGGCATTGTCTTCGGTGATGGTGAAGCGCAGGCCGACCTTGACGCCGCGCGCCTTGCAGGCGCGCACCCCCGCCAAGGCATCGGCAAAGGCCCCGTCCACACCCCGGAACCAGTCGTTCATCGCACCTGTGCCGTCCAGCGAGATGCCGACGTAGTCGAACCCCAGCGCCGCCACACGGTCGGCATTCTTGCCAGTCAGTCTGGTGCCGTTAGTGGACAGCGACAGGTGGCGAAAGTTCAACGCCCGCGCCCGTTCGGCAAGCGCCCAGAAGTCGAACCGGCTCAGCGGTTCGCCCCCCGACAGGATCAGTGCCGGGATGCCAAAGGCGGACAGGTCCTCCAGCACGCCCAGCGCCTGATCATGGGTCAATTCGCCCGGAAAGGGCACATCGGCGCTGGTGGTATAGCAGTGGCGGCATTTCAGATTGCAGGTACGGGTCAGGTTCCAGATCACCACCGGCTTGACGCCCCCGGCTGCGGCCCTGCGGCGGGGCGGAGTGGGGGTGACCAGTTCGTGCATGTATTGCGTCAGGCGAAACATTCATTGCCCCCCTTCGGTCAGCCGCAGCCCGGTTTTCTTGAGAATGCGGGTGGAGTAAAGGATGTCTCCGCCCCGGCAGGCCGCACCCAGCAGGTCAGAGATGCGGCTGCGCAGCCCCTCGACCTCGTCCCGGCTATGGCCGTGGATCATGGCAAACAGATTGTAGGGCCAGCCCGGCCTGCGGGGGCGAAGATAGCAGTGCGACACGAATTCCAGCGCACCGACCCGCGCGCCCAGTTCCTGCGCGCGCGCATCTTCCAGATCCCAGACGCTCATCCCGTTGGCGACAAGACCCAGCGCATAATGGTTGGGGGCGATGGCAATGCGGCGGATCACCCCTGACGTCTGCATCGCCTGCATCCGTTCGATCACCTCGGCTTCGGTCAGACCCAGCCATCCGGCCACCTCGGCAAAGGGCGTGGGCGTCAGCGGCAGCCCGCCTTGCGTGGCGGCAATAATACGGCGGTCTGTGGCGTCGATGGTCATGCTGTGACCCGGAACCCGATGAAAAACTCATGCTCTTTCGCAAGCAGCAGCACCGGCAGCCCGGTTTCCCGCTCGATCCGCGTCGCCGTCCGGATGATCTGGCCGGGCTGTTCGCAGGCCAGCACGAACCACATGTTCAGACGGTGACTGCGTTCATAGTTATGCGCGACTTCGGGATGGGCATTGACCAAAGTCACGACGGCGTCAAACCGGTCCGCCGGAACCTCCATCGCGCAAAGGCAGAAGGCCCCGCCCATCGCTTCGGCATCGTAGAACGGGCCAAAGCGGGTGATCGCGCCGATCTCGCGCTGGGCCTGAATGCGGGCAACCAGGGTTTCCTCGTCCAGGCCCAGAGCTTCGGCCAGGGGGGCAAATGGGCGGGGGCAAAGCGGCAGCCCGTCCTGCATCCGGTTCAGGATAGCGCGGTCGGTCGCATCCAGCGCATCAGGGGCAAGCGGCGTACGGCGCAGGGTCATGCGGCCACCCTTTCCAGCAGCGCGCCGGTCTGCTTGAAACAGCGGGTGGAAAACAGCACCCGGTGATCAGCCCCGGCAAGGGCGGGCAAGGCGCGGGCGCGGTCCAGCACGGCCAGCGAACCGGCGCGGGACTGGCCGTGGATCATCGAAAACAGGCCGTAGCGCCAGAGGCCCGCAACCGTCTGACGCTGGTAGCACAGCGTCACGCCGGGCAGCGCCGCCAAGGCCCGCCCCGCCGGTTCCATCGCGTCGCCGCTTACATCCCAGACCACCATCGCGTTCGCGGTCCATCCGATGGCACGGTGACGCACGATGACCCCGATCCGGGTCAGGATGCGCGCGGCAGACAGTCGCGCCAGCCGGTCCAGCACCTGCGCCTCGGTCCAGCCAAGCGTATCTGCCAGCGCCGCATAGGGGCGCGGCACCAAAGCCATGCCACTGGCCATCGCCTGGAGCAATGGGCGATCGGTGGCCAGCAAGGCGGATCCGTCCGGCGCAGCGCCGGTCCCCAATGGCGCAGGCGCGCCGGTCAGCCGGAACCCTAGGTCGATGTTGAAGGCGCGCAGCAAAGGCAGGCTCAGCACCCTCAACCCGGTCCGCGACCCTATCCGCGCCAGCGAGGCTGCAAGCCCGCCCGCATCGGCGGCGGTCGCCACGAACCACAGGTTCCAATCGTCCTCGCGCAGGTAGGAGTGGTTGACGCCCGGTTCTTCCCCCACAAGCGCCGCCACGGCGTCAATCCGGTCCTCGGGCACCTGCAAGGCCGCAAGCGTCGACGCGCCTGCCGTGTTCGGCCTGACCGTCCCCCCCACCCGCGCCACGGTGCCCGCCGCCTGCAACTGCGTCAGCCGCGCGATCACCTCGTCTTCGCTGACCGTCAGGACAGCCGCGATGGCGGCAAAGGGCCGGGGCACCAGCGGGAAATCACGCTGAAACTCGTCCAGCAAACGGGCGTCGAGGGGGTCAAGCCGGTGCATCGTCAAAGCCCCGTCCGGTGCGCGCGGGCGGTAAAGAAGATACCGGAGGGACTGTCAGAGGCCACCTCGCCAAGCACCTTGAACGAGCGGGTGTCGTAGATCACCAGCTTGTTGTCATCGCGGGCGGATATCCAGACCTCGGCCCCGCGCGGGGCAAATTCCATGTGAAGGACGGCCTTGCCGGGGGTCAGCGTCTGCACCACAAGGTGCGTGCGGCTGTCCACCACCTGCACGGTGTCGTTCAGCGGGGTTGCAAAGTTCACCCAGACATAGGGCGAGCCGGGTTGCGCGATGATGAACACCGGCTGGCCATGCGTCGGCGTGCGCGCCACCTCTGCCAGCGTTTGCCGGTCCACCCACAGCAGTTCATGCGCACCCACCGCAGGCAGCACATACTGACCTTCGGTAAAGGCCCAGCCCTGCAGATGCGGCATCTTGTAGACCGGAAGGTCATCTTCGGTCTTGCCGTAGTCCTTCAGGAACCGCACCGGGGTTGGGTTGGCGTTCCAAAGGTCGATGGCGGTGACGCCCTTTTCGCCGAAAAGCCCGATCAGGTAGGTGTGGCCGTCATCGGTCAGCACCGCGTCAAAGGGGTTCTTTCCGACGTCGCCAAGCTTGGTGATCAGGGGGGCCGGTCCAGAGAAGTCAGCGATGAACGCCTCGCCCGAATCCCAGGTGCTCCACGCAAAGCGCCGCCCCGGCACATCGACCAGCCCGATGGTCTTGGAGGTGCCCGGAATATCAGCCACCAGCGCCAGCGTGTCGGCATCGAACACCTTTACGCCGCCGGGCTCATAGTTCGACACCGCGATCAGCCGACCATCGTCCGAGATTGCCCCGCCGATGGAATTGCCGGCCTGAATGATCCGCAGGGCGATGGTCTGCGTCAGCATGTCCACCTTGGTCAGGCCGCCGTCGCGGCCAAACACATAGGCGAACCGCTCATCCGGGCTGTAGGTCAGGCTGGCATGGCTGAGGTCGCCCAGCCCTTCGATCCGGCCAACTGCCGCGCGGTCCGACCGGTCGATCACCAGCAGGCTGCCGGTGGCGCGTTCGACAACCAGCCCCAGATCGCCGGTGGCGCAGCACGGCACTTCCGTCGCGGCCCACAGTTTCAGCGGCAGGAAAGGGGCGATCAGTGTGGCGGTCAGAAAACTGCGGCGGTGCATCGGGCTACTCCTGTTTCAGATAGCGGGCGATCCAGAGCGCCTCGTCTTCGGTGATCAAGGGCCGCCACGGCGGCATTGCAGTGCCCGGCACGCCGTCGAGGATGATCAGCGCCAGGGCTTCGGGGTCGGCATGGGTCAGGGCATCGGGTGTCAGCGGGCGGCCAAGCCCGCCTTTCATCGTCAACCCGTGACAGGACCCGCAGTCCTGCAAGACCATGTGTTCCAGCGCAGCCGCCCGCTCTGGCACCACGTCTGCTGCAACAGGCAGCGCCATAAGCGACAAAGCGAGCAGGCTATGCATAGGCCACCATGCCTGCACCCTCGTACCGTTCGGCATCGGCCGGGGCGATCGCGTCATACAGCGACACCACATGCCCGATCACGAACAGCACCGGCGCGTCGGGCTGCACCCGGGCGACATCGGCGGCGATCCCGGCAAGGGTGGACACAAGCCGCATCTCGCGCGGTGTCGTCGCCGAAGCGACCGCCAGCACAGGCAGCGCGGCGGGCATCCCGTGCCGCATCAGCTGCAGCGCAATCTCCGCGATGTTCTGCACGCCCATGTAGATCACGAGTGTGGTCGTGACGGACGCCAGTGACGCCCAGTCGAGGTCAAGCGTCGCATCCTTTGCCCGGTGGCCGGTGACATAGCGCACCCCGGTCGCCAGCCCGCGATGCGTCAACGGCACACCGGTGCTGGCCGCCATGCCCTGCGCGGCGGTGATGCCGGGCACATAACTCACCGCAATTCCGGCGGCGCGCAGGTCTGCCGCCTCTTCGCTGCCACGCCCGAAGATCAACGGATCGCCGCCCTTCAGCCGGGCCACCACCAGCCCCTCGCGGGCCAGGTCAGCCAGCAGCGCATTGATCGCATCCTGCGGCACCCGGTGGCATTTCGGCAGCTTGCCCACGTCGATCCGGCGCGTCCCTGCCGGCACCAGCGCCATGATCTCGGGCGAGACCAGCCGGTCATGCACGACCACATCCGCCGTCTGGATCGCGCGCAGCGCCTTCACCGTCAGAAGGTCTGGATCGCCCGGCCCGGCCCCGATCAGCATGACACTGCCCAAACGGGCCGCCGGAAGATGCATCGAAGACAGATCGTTCATGGCTTACCCGCTGGCTGGCGCATCTAGGACGGGGGCGCTTTGCGCGCCCCCTGTGGTTCAGGCAGGCGTCAATAGACGTCGTCACGCGTGTTGAAGACGTTGAACTTGCCGGTCGGCGTGACCAGACGCGGGTCCTTGATCACGGCCTTCAGTTCCAGCGTCTTATCATCCACGACGACAATCGCGCTTTCCTTGTCCTGGGCGTTCCAGACCGAGAACCAGACCTCGGTGCCTTGCTTGTTGAACTCGGGCTGCACCACGCGCGGCTGGCCATCGGCGATCCCCGCCCATTCGGCAATCGGCAGGGTGGTGATTTCCGGGTCGACATCGGGCGCGCCCATCGCGTCGATCTTGAACACTGCGACCGAGCCGGAAGTTTCGGCATCGGGGTTCAGCGGGGCATCAACATACAGGTGGTTGGAGTTCGGATGCGTCTTGATGAACAGCGACCCACCACCAAGGGCATAGAAGCTGTCCACGATCTTCCACGCCAGATCGGGGTGGCCTTCAGGATCGGTGCCGATAAGGGCAACCGATTCGTCACCAAGGTGAGAGGTCGCCCAGACCGGCCCGTGCACCGGATGCACAAAGTTCGCCCCGCGCCCCGGATGCGGCGTCTGCCCGCCGGTTTCGGTGATTGCCGCCAGCTTGCCTTCCTTGGTGTCCACCACCACCAGCTTGCCCCGCGCGTTGGCCGCCGTGATGAAGTAGCGCTTGGTGCTGTCCAGCCCGCCGTCGTGCAGGAAGCGTTCCGCCTCGATCTCGACCGTTTTCAGGTTGGTAAGGTCGGTGTAATCCACCAGCAGGATCTTGCCGGTTTCCTTCACGTTGATGATGAACTCGGGCTTGAAATGGCTGGACAGGATCGCGGCCACCCGGGGTTCGGGGTGATAGACCTGCTCGTCATAGATGTTGCCCCGGGTCGAGACGATCTTTTTCGGCTCCAGCGTGGCGCCGTCCATGATCACGTATTGCGGCGGCCAGTAGTCGCCGGCGATGGCGTATTTGTCCTCGTAGCCCTCGAACTTCGAGGTCTCGATGGACCGCGCCTCCATGCCGACCTTGATCTCGGCCACCGGGCCGGGCACCTTCATCCACAGGTCGATCATCACCACCTTGGCGTCGCGGCCGATGACGAACAGATAGCGGCCGCTGGCGGAAATCCGGCTGATATGCACGGCATAGCCGGTGTCGATGACGGTCTTGATCTCGTAAGTTGCGCCGTCGATCAGGGCGATCTGCCCGGCATCGCGCAGGGTGACCGAGAACAGATTGTCGATGTCCCAGTCGTTCAGCTTTTCGGTGGGGCGGTCTTCGGGTTTGACGATCACCTTCCAGCTGGCCAGCATCTCTGGCATCCCCCATTCGGGCGGGGCCGGCGGCTCCAGCAGCAGATAGCGGGCCATCAGGTCTACATCCGCCTCGCTGAGAGCGCCCGAGGTGCCCCAGTTCGGCATGCCCGCAGGCGAGCCGTAGGTGATGAAGCTTTGCAGGTATTCGTAGCCGTTTTCGCGGGTCAGATCGGTGGTCAGCGCCTTGCCGGTGGCCCCCTTGCGCAGCACACCGTGGCAGCCCGCGCAGCGCTCGAAATAGATCGTGGTGCCCTTCTGGAATTCCTCCTGGGTCATCACCGGGTCGCCATCCTTGCGACCAGGGATTTCCACCTTGATCTGCCCCAGCGTCGTCATCGACGGCTCGTAAGCAGCGGCGGGGCCGTCGGTGTGGTCTTTCGGCTTGTCCTGCGCAAACCCGGGGCTTGCAATCATCGCCATGGTCAGGGTTGCACTGGACCAGAGCAAGTGCCTGGCGTGGGAGGCTCGGGGTGTCATCGGTGATTTCTCCGTTCGGCTGGTGAGGCTGCGGGCACGATGCTTCAGAAGGAGAATCGGTGCCTTGACTTATGACAAGGTGAACGAGGCGGGCCTGCGTCAGGGTCCCGCAATGCTGCACCATCCGGATTCATGATGCGCCGCCTTGCCGCCCTTGCAGCCCTTCTGGGTGTTCTGGTCTTGCCCGCAGCGGCGGATATCGCGCTGCCCGGCGCGCCGGAGGCGGTGACGGCCCCAACGGCGACGCAGGCGGCGGCGCTTGTCGGCGTGACCGGTCCGGTGGGTCTTGCCCGCAACGAGGCTGGGGTTCCGGGCTGGGACGTGACCGCAGCGGGCCGGACCGTGGGCCACATCGGCTCCACCTGGGAAATCGCCGGGTCGGTGGGCTACTCCGGGCGCCCGCTGGACGTGCTGGTCGGCATCTCGCCGGATGCCCGGATCACCGGGGCCCTGCTGGTGCGGCACAATGAACCGGTACTGACACTGGGCATATCCGACGCAGACATCGCGGCCTATGTCGCGGGGTTCGAAGGTTACGATCTGACGGGCCCACCGGCACGGGGCCTGACCTCGCCCGGTCTGCCCGATGTGATCAGCCGGGCCACCGTATCGACCGGCGTGATCCGTGACGGCATCCTGCGCACCGCGCGCACGCTGGCCATCGGACGTGGGCTGATCGCCACCGGCGGCGGCATCGACCGGCTAAGCTTTGCGCCAACCGACTGGCCGGGGCTTCTGGCCATGGGGGCGCTGGCCGAAGTGCAGGTGACGATGGCCGAGGCGGCCACGGCGCTGGCCGGGGCAAAGGTGCCGATCCCCCCGTCAGGCAAGCCGTTCCTGCATCTGTGGACCGGGATCATCGACCCGCCGACCATCGGCCAATCCCTGCTGGGCCAGCAGGATTTCACCCGTGCCATTGGCGACCTTGGAGCCGGGGAAACCGCACTGATCGTGATCTCTGCCGGTCTGCACAGTCCTCGCGGCACCGGCTGGAAGGCATCCGGCGTCTTTGACCGGCTGACCGTGGTGCAGGGCGACGTGCGCTGGCAGCCCACCGCTGACAGCTACCGGATGCTGGGAACGCTTCGCGCCAATGGGGCGCCCGAGGCAAAGGAGATCAGCCTTTTCCACCTGCCGCCCAGCTTCGACCCCATCCGCCCGCTGCAGCTTGAGATTTCCGCCACCCGCCCCACCGCCACGGGTGAAGTGTCGATGCTGATCCCGGTATCCTACAGCCTGCCCGACCTCTTTCGCGTCGCCCCACCCCTTCAGGACGAACCGCTCTGGCGCGCGATCTGGGACGCGAAACGCGTGCAGACAGCGATTGTTGCAGTGATGCTTGGCGTCCTGACGCTGATCTTGTTTGCGCAGGACTGGATCACCCGACGTCCGCGTCTGTGGCGGTATGGCCGGATGGCGTTTCTGGCCGCCACGCTGCTGGTCCTGGGCTGGGGCCTGAACGGCCAGTTGTCGGTGGTCCAGGTGGTGGCCTTCGTGCATTCGCTGCTGACCGGCTTTCGGTGGGAGACATTCCTGATCGAGCCGGTGATCTTTCTTCTCTGGGGGTTTGTCGCCTTTGGCCTGCTGTTCTGGGGGCGCGGCGTCTATTGCGGCTGGCTGTGTCCGTTCGGGGCCTTGCAGGAGTTGTTGAACAACGCCGCCCAACGCCTTGGTATCCGGCAGATCGCGGTGCCACAGGCGCTGCACGAACGGCTGTGGGTGATCAAATACAGCCTCTTTGTCGGCATCCTCGCGCTGTCGTTCTATTCCATGCACGATGCGCTGGTTCTGGCAGAGGCAGAGCCGTTCAAGACCGCCATCTCGCTGCGGATGGTCCGCGCCTGGCCGTTCGTGCTGTTCGTGCTTGCGCTGCTTTTCGCCGGGCTTTTCATCGAGCGGTTCTATTGCCGCTACCTTTGCCCGCTGGGCGCGGGGCTGGCGATCCCGGCCAAGCTGAAGATTTTCGACTGGCTGAAACGCCGTCCGCAATGCGGCCGCGAGTGTCGGCTGTGCGAGACGAAATGCACCGTCGGTGCGATTGATCCGTTGGGCCGGATCAACGTCAATGAATGCGTGCTGTGCCTGCGCTGTCAGGTGATCATGACCGACGCGGCGCAATGCCCTGTCCTGAAACGCCGCGCCCGCGGCGCGGAGGAAGCGTCCGCATGACGGTATCAAAGCGTTTGCTCACCGACGAGGACTGCGCGGTCTTCCTTGCAGCGGGGCTGGCGGTGACACTGCGTATCCGGCTGGTCTGGCGCCCAGGTCCGCAGCAGGCCGCCTTGGGCCAAACCGGACGGGCGCCCCGCAAGCCAAGGCCAGCAACGCAGGTGCCCGGATCATGAATCGCCGCCGCTTTCTGGCCCTCAGTGCCGTCGCCCTTGCCACTCCGGCGCGTGTCGCCACGCGGCACGACTGGGCCGGGATCGCCCTGGGGGCCGCGACGCGACTGACCCTGTCAGGTGCCACCGACCGCCACGCACGGCACATCTTCGCCCGCGTCATGGCCGAACTGGCAACGGTGGAGGCGCAGCTTTCGCTGTACCGCGACTCGGCCCTTACCCGTCTGAACCGCGACGGGCGGCTGGCCCACCCTGCCCCAGCGATGCTGGAGCTGTGCACGCTGGCCGGACAGGTCCACGCGGCAACGGACGGCGTTTTTGACCCCACCATCCAGCCGCTCTGGCTGGCCACCGCAACGGGGGGCGACCTCACCAGCGCCCGGGCAGCCATCGGCTGGCACCGTGTCCGCATCAGCCCCGCCGAGATCAGCCTCGAACCCGGGATGGCCCTGACATTCAACGGCATTGCGCAAGGTCATGCCGCCGACCGGGTCGCTGCCGTGATGCGCGACGAGGGCCTTGAGGATGTGCTGATCGACATCGGCGAAGTGCAGGCCCTTGGCCACCGACCCGACGGCGCGCGCTGGCGGGCGCAGATCGCCGGACCCGGTGGCACCCCCCTTGCCACCACCGCGCTTACCGACCGGGCGCTGGCCACGTCTTCGCCTCTGGGCACCCGGATTGGCACCGGCAGCGCTCATATCCTTCATCCCCAAGGCCTGCCGCCGCGCTGGCAGACCGTCGCAATCAGCGCGCCCGAGGCCGCCGTCGCAGATGCCCTGTCCACCGTCGCCTGCCTGCTGGACCGCGCGGCCATCGACCGCGCGATGACCGGCTTTCACGATGTTCGGCTGGAGGTGCTGGTTTGAGGTGTTCCTTGAGACATGCGGGGGGACACGCGGGCGCGGGCGGCTCCGGGCCGGTCTCGCTGGTCACCGCGCGCCGGGCCGTGAAATCTGGCGGTCTGCCGCTGCCACACCCACAATTCGCTTCCCGTCAGTTGACTTATGTTAAGGCCGGTCCCGCCGCGACGCCTCACAACGGCGTTACCTGAAACCGCTCCGGGAGGGACGCTCGCCATGCGCGAAGTCATGACCAAGAGCATGGCCCGCAATATCTTTTACGGCGGCTCCCTGTTCTTCATACTTATTTTCATCGGTTTGGCCTGGCACAGCCACCGCTACATCGTCACCACCTCGACCGATGCCGCGGCGCTGACCCCATCGGTCGCCGCAGGCAAACATCTGTGGGAAAAGCACGGCTGCATCAACTGCCATACCATTCTGGGCGAAGGCGCTTACTTTGCGCCGGAACTGGGCAATGTGATGACCCGCTGGGGGGTGCAGGATGATCCGGTTGCCGCGATGGAAACCCTGCAAGGCTGGATGGACGCAATGCCCACCGGCATCGAGGGCCGCCGCCAGATGCCGCAGTTCAACCTGAGCGCCGGCGACTATCGCAACCTCGCCGACTTCCTGCTGTGGACCAACAAGATCCGTACGCAAAGCTGGCCCCCGAATGATGCGGGTTAAGGAGGAAATCATGAAATATCAAAGCCAAAAGATCGCATTGGTCTACTTTGTCGTCGCGATGGCGCTGTTCACCGTGCAGGTCAGCCTTGGGCTGATCATGGGCTGGATCTATGTCGATGGCAATTTCCTGTCGGAAATCCTGCCCTTCAACATCGCGCGGATGCTGCATACCAACAGCCTGATTGTCTGGTTGCTGCTGGGGTTCTTCGGAGCGGCCTACTACCTGATCCCCGAGGAATCCGAGCGCGAGATTCACTCCACGAAAATCGCCTGGCTGCAACTTGCGATCCTTGTCATTGGTACGGCGGGTGTGGTGGTGACCTACCTCTTCAATCTGTTCGAGGGCAGCTATCTGTTCGGCAAGCAGGGGCGCGAATTTCTGGAACAACCCACATGGGTCAAGGCCGGCATCGTCGTCGCCGCCCTGCTGTTTTTGTACAACGTCACGATGACGGTGCTGGCGGGCAAGAAGACCGCGATCACCAACATCCTGCTGCTGGGGCTTTGGGGCCTTGCCCTGCTGTTCCTTTTCGCCTTCTACAACCCCGACAACCTGGCGCTGGACAAGCAATACTGGTGGTTCGTAATCCACCTCTGGGTCGAAGGCGTGTGGGAGTTGATCATGGCCGCGATCCTGGCGTTTCTGATGCTGAAGCTGACCGGTGTTGACCGCGAGGTCGTCGAGAAGTGGCTCTATGTCATCGTCGCCACGGCGCTGTTTTCCGGCATCCTTGGCACCGGGCACCACTACTACTGGATCGGCACGCCGGGCTACTGGCAGTGGATCGGGTCGATCTTTTCCAGTCTGGAAATCATTCCGTTCTTTGCGATGATGTCCTTCGCCTTCATCATGGTCTGGAAGGGTCGGCGTGATCACCCGAACAAGGCCGCGTTGCTGTGGTCGCTGGGTTGCGCGGTGCTGGCGTTCTTTGGCGCGGGCGTCTGGGGGTTCTTGCACACGCTGCACGGGGTGAATTACTACACCCACGGCACGCAGATCACAGCCGCCCATGCGCACCTTGCCTTTTACGGTGCCTATGTCTGTATCAATCTGGCGATCATCACCTATGCCATGCCGATCCTGCGGGGGCGTGACCCCTACAATCAGGTGCTGAACATGGCGTCGTTCTGGCTGATGTCGTCGGGGATGGTGTTCATGACCGTGACGCTGACCTTTGCCGGTGCGCTGCAGACCCATCTGCAGCGGGTGAATGGCGAGGCGTTCATGGATGTGCAGGACCAGCTGTGGATCTTCTACGCCATGCGCTTTGGTTCTGGCATCGCCGTGGTCCTTGGCGCGCTTCTGTTCATCTACTCGGTCATGGTCCCGCGCCGCGAGATCATCGCGCCGGGCATCGTCACCCCGGCGGAGTGATGGACATGGATGGAACCCTGAACCTGAAGGGGGCGGCGACAGCCCCCTTCTACTTAGCCCAGGGCGACGAATGCTCCGTCTTTCGGGCGGCTTATGAAAACCGGCTGCCCGTGCTGCTGAAAGGTCCCACCGGTTGCGGCAAGACCCGGTTCGTCACTTACATGGCCGCCACTTTGGGACGGCCGCTTTATACCGTCGCCTGCCATGATGACCTGTCGGCTGCCGACCTGATCGGCCGCTATCTGCTGAAAGGCGGCGAGACGGTCTGGGTCGATGGCCCGCTGACCCGCGCCGTCCGCGAAGGGGCGATCTGCTATCTGGATGAGGTGGTCGAGGCCCGCAAGGACGTGACCGTCGTTCTGCACCCGCTGACGGATGACCGCCGCATCCTGCCCATCGACCGCACCTCAGAAGAACTTGAGGCTGCTCCCGGCTTCATGCTGGTGGCCAGCTACAACCCCGGCTACCAGAACATCCTGAAAACGCTGAAACCTTCCACCCGGCAGCGCTTTGTCTGCCTTGAGTTTACCTTTCCGCGCCCCGAACATGAAATCCCTGTGGTGGCGCGTGAAAGTGGCTTGCCCGAGGATCGGGTGAAACCGCTCGTGCGCCTTGCGGGCAAGCTGCGCGCGATGAAGGGGCAGGATCTGGAGGAAGGCGTTTCCACCCGACTTGTGATTTACGCTGCCACGCTGATCGCCCAAGGGATGCCGGTGGAACGGGCGATCCTTGCCACGATGATCGAACCCTTGACCGACGACGCCGATACCAAACGCGGGCTCCTCGATCTTGTTCAGGCCGTTTTCGGGTGAGGCCGGCCGCAAACACGCTCGATCTGGAACCATGGGAACCCGAAGAAACCATCGGGAAACTGTGGCACGCCTACGCCAGCCGCCTTGACGCACCCCGCGTCCACGACGGAGCCCGTGTCGACCTTGCTTCGGTCGGCGGGCGGCTGGCGGTTTTGTTTCGCGGGCTTGGCGGTGACCCTTCGGTGGAAATCAAGGCGGTCGGCGATGAGGTCAGTTCGCACCGACTGTCGCTGCGCCGCTTTCTTGGCACCGCCGAAGAAGCCACCCCCCGCAGCAGCTTTGACGGCGCGGCGCTGCGCCTGCCGCAGTCGCTGGCCGTATTCCCCGCCGCCGAAGCGAACGCCGCGCTCTACCTCTGGCTGACCGCCGCCGCCGCCCACGCCCCCTCTCACTTCCCCGAAACCGATCCCCTTCGCGCCGATCTGGCTGCGTTGCGGGCCGCAATGACCATGGCCGACGCGACGCTTGCCGAGGCTCCGGGGCTGCGCACTCTTTATGCCGACCTCTGCGCCGCCACCCTTGCCACCCGCCAGACCCCGCATCTGCCAGACGCCGAACGCACCGTCGAGGCTGCGATCCGTCACCTTCTCGGTGACCCCGCCCCGCTGGCGGCAAAGGCCGCGCGGATGATCCTCGCCATCGGCAGCGGCGATCTGACCGCCTACCGCGCGCCCCGCCGCTATCGCCCGCACCGTCCCGTCGCGCTGTGGCCCGACCTGCGCAGCCCCGACCGGTCCGCAGCCACCGCCGTGGAAACCCGCGCCACCGATGGCACGCCCGAGGACGGCGAGGGCAACAAGACCCACCGCGCCCGTCGCCGCAAGGCTGACCTGGCCGACCGCAACGACAGCTTCATCCTGCACAAGTTCGAGGCGATCCTGTCTTGGGCCGAATTCATCAACCTCAACCGCCGGGTCGAGGATGACGACACCGACGACGCCCAAAGAGCCGCTGATGACGCTGACGAAATCGGCCTTGGCCAGATCTCCAAAGCCCCCGCCACCCGCCTGAAACTGCACCTTGATTTGGCTCCCGAAGACGTGGACCGCGAGGCGCTGTCAGCCACCTTGACCTACCCCGAATGGGACGTGCGCACCGGCACGTACCTGGCCCACCACGTCAGGGTGCTGACCTCTGACATCACCCCGGTCCTTTCCACGCCCCCGTTTCGGGACGATCCGCGCAGTGCAGCCCGCATCCGCGCCGTCAAACGCCAGTTCGAGGCTTTGCGTCCTGCCCGCGTGTCAACCACTGGCCACCCTGACGGCGACGATCTGGATACCGACCGGGCGGTGCGCGCGCGGGTCGATTTTCTGGCCACCGGGCAAGGGGACGACCGCATCTGGCGGCAAACCCGCCCACAAAAGCGCGACCTTGCGGTGCAGGTGCTGCTGGACGTGTCGCGCTCGACCGAAAGCGCCATTCCGGGCCACGGTCACGGTGGGCGATCCGTGATCGACGTGGAACGCGAGGCGCTGGCGGCGTTGTCATGGGGCCTGTCGGCCTGCGGCGACGACTTTGCGATCCACGCCTTTTCCAGCCTGAAACGCGACCGCGTCTATATTCAATGTGCCAAACGCTTTGGCGAGCCGATGTCGGACACCGTGGAACACCGCATCGCCGCGTTGAAACCGGGCTTTTACACCCGTCTTGGGGCCGCCATCCGCCACGCTTCTGCGGGCCTTGCCGAACAGACCCGCAAGCGCCGTCTGTTGCTGGTCATCACCGATGGCAAGCCCAATGATCTGGACCATTATGAAGGCCGTCACGGGATCGAAGACAGCCATAAGGCGGTGCTGGAGGCGCGACGTCAGGGTCAGGCCGTTTTCGGCATCACCGTCGACCGCGACGGCAAAAGCTGGTTTCCCCGGATCTTCGGTCAAGGCGGCTTTGCCCTGATCCCCGATCCCGAAAAGCTGACCCGGGCGCTGCCCGAGATCTACCGACATCTGGTTGGCGCGTGATCGTAGCAGCTCTGCCGGTGTTCGGCGGCAGGCTACTGGCGACTGGCCTTCCTTGCCGTCCGCATGGCCCGCCCGATGGGCTTTGCCGCGACAACTGACGCCCCAATCCCCGACGCCCTGATCGAGGTGTCCTGATCGCGGTGCGTCAATCCCGGAACGCGGCAGCCAGAACCACCGGCAAGGTGAATTCTGACAGGACCCGCGCGCGACCTTCGTCCGACATCTTGCGGGCGGTCTTTTCGACGATCTTCAGAACCGCGTCGGGATCATGCTTGGCCGCGAAGGGCTGGAAATACCAGCGCAGGAAGACAAAGCAGATCACATCCTCCAGCGCCTGAACCTCGGCGTCGCGCTTGATGCCCTCCTTGCGCAACAACACCCCCACCCGGTCTTGCGCCGCCTGATCATAGCCAGCCGCGGCCATGATGCCCGCGACGCGCATCCCGTGTCGGCGGGCCTGTTCACGCCGCCAGGCCAGATAGCCCTCGCGCCCCTCGGGGTAATCGGCGCGGGGCAGTAGCCAGCGTTCGACATGCTGGCCACGCGCGGCAATCCGCAGCACGTCCGACGCCTGCGGGATCAGCCGGTCAAGTTCCGCGCTCATCCGCTCGCCGTAAGCCAATGCGGCGGGGCGGCCGTCCTCTGGCGTTGGGTCCGCGCCGTTGGCGGTATCAATCAGGGACAGAGCCTGCACCAGCATCAGCGGGCCCATGCGGCGGCGGGGTCTTCTTCGGCAAAGGCGCGCAAGGCGGTGATATCCTCGATGGCGGCATTGTTCTGACGGATCGTCACCCCCTGATCGCGCAACTTCACAAAGGCGCGGCTCAGGCTTTCGGGCTTCATCCCCAACCGGCCAGCGATCAGGATTTTATCATAGGGCAGAACCACTTCGCAGGCTCCTTCAGTGCAAGTTGCCAGTTCCAGCAGAAATTCCGCCACCCGCTGCGCCCCGGTCTGCGCCTTCAACGCCTCGACCTGCATGACCAGCGAATGCAGGTGCATGTAGGTGGCCGACAGCATCATGATCGCCACTTCCGGATTGTCACGCAGAAGGCGCAGAAACACATCCGCCTCGATCCGGATCAGATTGCAATCGGTCACTGCTTCGGCGGACACCGGATAGACATCATGACGAAACGCCACTGCCTCGCCAAAGCTGCGGCCCTTGGTGAACACGCCCACCACCGCCTCGGCCCCGTTCGGCGCGATCCGGTACAGTTTGACCCAGCCTTCCGCCACGATGTAGATCGCGGACGCCCGCTCGCCTTGCAGAAAGATCGTGGCCCCACGGTCAAACCCGCGCAGGCGCGACGACGCCAGAAGGGTTTGCACCACCGGCTCCGGGGCGGACGCAAGCAGCAGCGACTGTCGGGCAACCGAGATCTGATCTGGCGTCATCGGCATATCCTGACATCGTCCGGCAGCGGTATCTAGACCGACGCGAACCGGCGACGAAAGGGAAAAATATGCAGCCTCTGCCAGTGCGTCAGGCTTTGCACGGCGATCTTGTGCTTACACCGGTGGTCCGGACATCGTGAAGACGCAGACGCTTTGCCAGTCAAGGTCCGCTTGCCCTTCCAGGCAGCCGCTCTGCAGAACCGGGGTCTGGCTGGTGTCGATGCGTTTCGCCCAACGGCCGTCGGGCAGCGTTACCGTGGTGCGGTCGGCTGCGTTCAGGCAGATCAGCAGGTGCTGCCCGCCCGGCCCTGCCAGTTCCAGCATGACACAGGACAACGCAGTGTCCTGCCAATCGGCCTCGGTCATCGCACCGCCGCGCGGATGATGCCAGCGCGCCACCCGGGCCGCTTCCGCAGCCCCCTCGCCCAAAGTGAACAGCGCCGATGACAGGCCCAGATCCTTGCGCGCCCGCATCAGGTCGCTGACAACCGCGATCAGGCCGTCGTCGGCATTTTCCCAATCCAGCCAGGTGACCTCGTTGTCCTGACAATAGGCGTTGTTGTTGCCGCCTTGGGTCTGGCCGAACTCATCCCCCGCAAGGATCATCGGCACGCCTTGCGACAGCGCCAGCGTCGCCAGCATGGCGCGCACGCGGCGGGCGCGGGCGGCATTTATGTCCGGATCGCCGGTTGGCCCTTCGGCCCCAAGGTTATGCGACAGGGTGTTGGAGTGCCCGTCCGCGCCGCCCTCGCCGTTCGCCTCGTTGTGCTTGGCGTCGTAGGACACGGTGTCGCGCAGGGTGAAACCGTCATGCGCCGACAGGAAGTTGACCGACGAGGTTGCCGGGCGGTTGGAATGATTGAACTGGGTGGGCGATCCCAGCAGCCGCTGCGACAGCTGTGGCACCAGCCCCGGATCACGCCGCCAGAACGCGCGCATGTCATCGCGGGCCTTGTCGTTCCATTCGCGGAACGGCCACGGAAAGCCACCGACCTGATAGCCGCCCTCGCCGATATCCCACGGCTCGGCGATCAGCTTGACCTTGGACAGCACCGGGTCTTGCCGGATCGCATTGAAGAACGCACCTTCGCGTTCGAACCCGGTCTGTTCACGCCCGAGGGTAGAGGCGAGGTCGAAGCGAAAGCCGTCGACATGGGCGGCCTCGACCCAGTAGCGCAGGCTGTCCAGCACCATGCGCAGCACCATCGGGTGCGCCACATTCAGCGTGTTGCCGGTGCCGGTGGTGTCGTAGCCGTGGCGCGGATTGTCTTGCGACAGCAGGTAGTAGCTGGCATTGTCGATGCCCCGGAACGACAGAGTCGGGCCCAGCTCATTCCCCTCGGCGGTGTGGTTGTAGACCACGTCCAGAATGACCTCGATCCCGGCGGCGTGGAACACTCGGACCGCCTGCTTTAGCTCACGCAGATGGCCGGTTTTCAGGTAAGGGCGGTTCGGGGCAAAGAAGGACAGCGTGTTGTAGCCCCAGTAGTTCGACAGGCCCTTTTCCACCAGATGCCGGTCTTGCACGAAGCTTTGGATCGGCAGCAGTTCGATGGTGGTGACGCCGATCCGGTGCAGATGGTCGATCACCACATCGCTGGCCAGCCCGGCAAAGGTGCCACGGTCCGCCTCGGGTACGCCCGGATGGCGCTTGGTCAGGCCCTTTACATGGGCCTCGTAGATCACCGTATCTTCCCATGCGTGGTTCAGCGCGGTGTCGCTGTCCCAGTCGAAGGTCGGGTCCGCCACCACGGATTTCGGCATGAAGGGCGCCGAATCGCGGGGGTCGATCTCGGTTTCCGCGTCACCTGTCGGATAGCCGAACAGCGCGTCGTCCCAGACCAGATCACCCTTCAGTTCCATCGCATAGGGGTCCAGCAGCAGCTTGGCCGGGTTGAACCGGTGACCCTGTTCCGGCGCATGCGGGCCATGCACCCGGTAGCCATAGCATTGGCCCGGCCCGATCCCCGGCAGATAGCCGTGCCAGATGCCGCCTTCCATTTGTGGCAGGTCCGCGCGATGCGACTCGGTCTGGCCGGTGGCGTCGTACAGGCACAGCTCCACCCGCGTTGCGTGATCCGAGAAGAGCGCAAAGTTCGTGCCCGTATCATCCGTTACCGCCCCCAGCCGATCATTGCGGGCGCCGGAAAGATCAAACTCCGGGTGGTGCTTTGGTTGATCGAGCATCGGGCTCTCCTGTCTGGACGGCTGCGCAGCCAGGGAAACGCCGCAGCGCAGCACCGGTTCCGCAGCCGCGTCCACAGACGGTCAGCTTACGCCAAGAGGCAGATCGAACGCCCGTCGCAGCGGCCCGCTCAGGTAACTCAGCGCCCGTCCGGCACGGCGGGCCAGCATGGCGTTGGTGATCAGGGTCGTGCCCTCGTCGGTGCGGCGGAACCAGCGGGCGTCTTCGTCTGCATCCGCGCCCACCTCCAGATCAGCGGGGACCAGCGTCCCCGGTGCCACAATCGCCCGCGCCAGCCGCGCGCCCGGCATCACCCGCGCGCCGGGCAAAAGGACAGTGTCGGACATCTCGCGACCGAGGCCGATCGGGCCACGCGCCGAGCCGTCCGGCATTCCGGTCAGACGAAACGGCGCGCCGGGCAGCACTGGCACGTGGCAGGGTCCTTGGGCAGAAAACGCCAGCAAAGTCTCGCGCAGCCTGTCCAACGTGCCAACATCGCGCCAATAAGCTGAGGCCTGGCCGGAAAGCGGTGGCAGCAGCCAGGCCGCCGCGACCCCGTCTGCGACTGCAGCAGGCAGGATATCATGCCCGAAATCCAGCGCCGTCCGGGTCGCAGGAAGCCGCGAGCGCAGCCACACCCAGTCAAAGACATAGACCCCCATGCTGACCAGCGCCTCGCCCGGACGACCGGGGTCAGTCACAGGCAGATCAGGCTTTTCGGCAAATCCCACGATCCTGCCATCCGGCGTCCGTTCAACCACGCCGAAAGCCGAGGCCTGCCTGACCGGCACCCGGTGCACCGCCAGTGTCACCATCGCATGGGACGCCCGGTGCGCCTTGATCAGGGCGGAATAGTCCATCTGGTAGATATGATCCCCTGACAGGACCAGCACTTCGTCGGGTGACGCCTCTTCGATCAGGGTCCGGTTCGCCGCCACGCAATCTGCGGTGCCACCGTATCCTGCCGGTCCGCGCACCGCGCCACCGTGACGAATCGCCAGCCCGGCCCCCGCGAACAGCGGCGCCCAGCGCCGGTCAAGATGCGCCTCAAGCGTCTCGGGGCGATACTGCGTGGCCGCGATCAGCCGTGGCATCCCGGAGCGCACCGCATTGGCCATGGTGAAATCCACCATCCGCAGCGGCCCCTTGTGCGTGGCAAACAGCGGCAGCGCGGGCTTGCAGATGCGTGCGGTCAGTTCGTGCAGACAGCTGCCGTGACCACCGGCCAGCAGCATGGTCACGGTCCGCCTCAGGTCAGCGCGGGGCAGTACAGCTGACAGGTCCATCATTGCAGCCTCCCTTGCAGATAGCTTGTTTTCAAAGGGAAAACGTGACGGCCTTTCGCTGGTTCCCCACAGTGAAGATCACAGCGGCGCGACCATCGAAGCTGGGCTGAAAAACGCCTGACCCGGAAATGCCTGCGCCCCGATGTGTCCATCGGGGCGCAGGGTCGCAGTCATATGCAAGGCACCCGCCGTCAGACCGGCGGTCAGACTGGCGGGCGGCCTTTCAGAGCGCGGGCGATCATCGCCACCACGAACAGCACGATGAAGACAAAGAACAGGATCTGCGCGATGCCGGCAGAGGTTCCGGCAATGCCGCCAAAGCCAAGAGCGGCGGCGATGAGTGCGATGACAAGAAAGGTAACGGCCCAACCCAACATGGGGATCTCCTTTTTCCGGGAAAGATTGATTTGGTCTTGCGATGTCAGACAAACGCCGTGCTGACCGGCGGGTTCCCGCACGGGATCAACAAAATCAAAAGGCGCGCCTTTCGACGCGCCTTTCGTTCATTTCAGCCCGGTGACCACGCCCCCGGTCTGGCATTCAACAGGTCACGCCGCTTGCGGAAACCGGACGGTCGCCTTGACGCCGATATCGGGCTGATGCGCCGGATCAAGGGTGGCGCGGACAATCTCGAACCCGAATTTCAGCGTCGAGGTCGAGGAGGCCCACAGTTCGGCCACCTCGGGATCAAAGCGCAGCAGGGCCACGCGCGGATCGTCTTTGCGGCCTTCGAACCAGGCCGCGACCACCGGGCTCCATAGCGCCGCCAGTTTGGCGTCGTCATGCAGGTGGTACAGCTTGCCGCGCAGGCTGACATGCGCGTCGTGGTCTTCCGAGATCACCACGTAATCCGCGTCCTCGCCCATGCCCAGTGACTGGACAAGATCGGTCTCTGTCGATGAGATGAACCAGATCAGCCCGGACGCAGCATCCGGAAAATGCGACATTGGCTGAAAGCCCTGACCGCCGCCGGACAGGCCAAGCATTCCCGCCCGAACCCCGTCCAGCACGTCAAACAGCGCCCCTCGCGGGTCGGTTGCCACGTCATCCTGAATGGTCATGGCCCCTCTCCTCAGAGCTTGGCGAACCAGTCGTCAACCTCGCGTTCGGCATCGGACTTTGCCTTGCCGTACTTTTCCTGCACAAGGCCGACCATCTGGTCGCGCTTGCCGGCAACGCGGTCGAACTCGTCATCGGTCATGTCGCCCCAGGCTTCCTTGGCCTTGCCCTTGTACTGCATCCATTTG
>JANOQT010000173.1:0-21906 GCA_031415015.1 Paracoccaceae bacterium | reverse complement strand
GACCGCCAAGCTCAACGGCGTCGATCCCCAAGCCTGGCTCGTCGACACCCTCGCCCGCATTCCAGACCACAAGATCAACCGGATCAATGACCTGCTGCCATGGAACCTGCGGTAATGGCAGTCAGACCGGACGGTTACCCTGCGTCGCATGGTGCAGGGTCAGCACCACCACGTCAGCCCGCGCTACCTGCACCAGTACGCTACGCAAGCCGCTTGGCTTGAGGACAACCGCCGCAAGAGCAATGGCGGGCTGGCCTTCGGTCTGGTGGCGAACGCGATGGAATGCCCTGTCAGCCGCGCGTGGAAGGGCTACTGGCAGCGAGCGGCGTGACACCCGATCTTGTGGTGTTCGGCATGGCTAGCCGCGAATCTTAGCTACAGCCCACAAGTTGCTGTAGAAAAAGAGAAGAGCCGGTGATATACCGGCTCTTAGGACTTGGTGGCGGAGTGGTTACGCATCTTCTTTGCACGGAGGGCTACGTCGGTTCGAATCCGAACCAAGTCTCACCTTCTAGTCTGGCCCCGCTTCGGCGGGGCTTTTTCTTTAAATGACTATGGCACGATCATAATCTGGATTCAACGAGTTTTTTCAATGGCTTGCGGATCGTAATTTGACTCTTTTTTCAATGGGTTGCAGTCTCTACAACCCACGCCATGGCGTTACTATCTAGATGTTGTGTTCTTTTTGAGGCGATTCGCCTAAATAGCCAAGCCGAATCCGTCCATACGGAAGAAATAGGCGCGGTTTACCCCAGATCAATGGGCCAGCCCCCACAACCGCCCCTCACGCTTCACCAGCCCCGCTTGCTGCATCCTGTCCAGCGCCTGTGCCGTGCGCTTGTGTGTGGCCTCTGGCGTAATCTCTGGCCGTCTTGGGGCAACCAGCGCTGAAATCTCAGCATAGCGCTTAGGCCCGCTCCGTAGGGCTTCCATGACCATCAGCCGCATGATGCCCTGCCGCGCCCGATCCGGCTTGCGCTTTGCCCCGACCCGCAACTTGGCCGGATCGATCCCCCGCGCCACCAGTAGCGCGTTAACGTGATCCAGCCCCTCTAGGTTCCCCCGGATGATCTGCTTGCGAAGTTCAAGCAAAGCGTTGGTGATTGTCTTGTCCTGCATGGTCAGAACTTACCAAGATCGGGGCCTGAGGGATTCCCTTTTGTTGGTGCGTTTGCTACATAAGGCCGGATATCTGGCGAAGGCAAAGGCCATCGGGGATGCGCCTTGAGGCGGGCGGGGTGCTGCGCTATCTGAGGCGGGTTGTCGGAAAGGTCTTGCCCATGCCCGTGTTCCTGTCATCCCGCGATCCGGGTTTCGAGACCGCCTTTGCGGCCCTGCTGGGGCAAAAGCGCGAAGAGGCCGAGGATGTCGATCAGGCGGTGGCGGCGATCATCGCCGATGTGCGCGCCCGGGGCGATGCAGCGGTCATTGCGCTGACGGCGAAGTTTGACCGGCTGCACCTGACGCCGGAAACGCTGGCGTTTTCGCGTGCCGAGATTGCGGCCGAGGTGGCGAAGGTCGGGCGTGAGGACCGTGCCGCGCTGGAACTGGCCGCCGACCGGATCCGGGCCTATCATGACCGCCAGCGCCCGGTGGATGAAAGCTGGACCGACGCTGCAGGGGCGACGCTTGGCTGGCGCTGGACGCCGGTGTCAGCGGCAGGTCTGTATGTGCCGGGGGGAACGGCGTCCTATCCGTCCTCGGTGCTGATGAACGCCATTCCGGCGCGCGTGGCGGGGGTGGAGCGGCTGGCGATCTGTTGCCCGACACCCGGGGGCGTGGTCAATCCGCTGGTGCTGCTGGCCGCCGAGATTGCCGGGGTGGACGTGATCTACCGCATCGGCGGCGCGCAGGCGGTGGCAGCACTGGCTTATGGCACCGAAAGCATCGCGCCGGTCGACAAGATCACCGGGCCGGGCAATGCCTATGTGGCGGCGGCCAAGCGCCGGGTGTTTGGCCGGGTGGGCATCGACATGATCGCCGGGCCGTCGGAGGTGCTGGTGATCGCGGACGCAGGCAATGACCCCGACTGGATCGCGCTGGACCTGCTTTCGCAGGCGGAACATGACGCCAGCGCTCAAAGCATCCTGATCACCACTGACGCAGCGCTTGGGCGGGCGGTTGGCCGCGCTGTCGAGGTGCGGTTGCAAAGCCTTGAGCGGCGGGCCATCGCGGGCGTCTCCTGGGCCACGAACGGCGCGGTAATCGTGGTGGACACGCTGGATCAGGCGGCAGCGTTGGCCAACCGGATCGCGCCCGAGCATCTGGAACTGATGGTGGCCGACCCCGAAGCGCTTGCCGCAAAGATCCCGCATGCCGGGGCGATCTTTCTGGGGGCATGGACGCCGGAGGCGGTTGGCGACTATGTCGGCGGGCCGAACCATGTGTTGCCGACGGCGCGGTCGGCGCGGTTTTCGTCAGGGCTGTCGGTTCTGGATTTCATGAAGCGGACGACGCTGGCGAAGATGACGCCTGCGGCGCTGAAGGCCATCGGTCCGGCGGCAGAGCGGCTGGCGATGTCGGAAGGGTTGCAGGCGCATGGGTTAAGCGTGCGCGCACGGCTGGACCGGTTGAACGGCTGACGGATTTCACGACGATGGATCTGAATAGGTGACCCGCTTCAATAATGCCTGCATTGAGGGCGATCTTGGTGTGGAAACGTAGAATTGACCGAACCTTCCGGTGAATTCCGGCCATGCACTTTTGACGAACCCTTTATTTCTGTAGAACGGATGTAACCATCCAAATTGCAGTACGTTCAATTTTCGACCGTCGTTGAACACAACGTCGCGCTCGAAGCCAACCGCTCCGATTAGACCCATTCTCATGCGGCCATCTGGTTTATATATCTTGTCAAAAAATGCGCGACACTCAACGTTCACCCAACACTCTGATGATGCGTCCATCGACATCCCGTCGTCACACTCCCGAGATTGGTATCTTCTTAATTGAACACATGCCTCCCTTTGCCACTGAGGATATCTGAAATCTATCCAATTTTGGAAACCTAGTCCGCATCTTGCCACCTGAGGTTCAATTATATTTTCATTTGCACGACGGCGATTTTTTTTGAGCGCCACGCCAGCCATATCAACAATCCCTGGTCGCCTGTTTCATGTCGAATATTTTAGTGTCATCTGAACGTTTGTCACTCTGAATTTGGCCTTGCCATCGTACCCTGCAATCAGGCATCACTTCCCAAACCTCATTGCAGGGCCGCTCATGACGAACCGCATCTGCCATATCGAGATTGACGAGCGTGGCCTTGCCCGGCCGACGCCCGAGATCGAACAGGAACGCCGTGTGGCGATCTATGACCTGCTGGAGGACAATGCGTTCGGCCTGCCGCGAAAGCCTGACAAGGTGCATCCGGAAGGCCCTTACCGGGTCAGACTGGCGATCCGCGACGGGCGGCTGGTCTTTGACATCAACAGCGAAGATGACGAGCGGGCGGCAGAGTTTCACCTGTCGCTAGGTCCGTTCCGGCAGGTGGTGAAGGACTACTTCCAGATTTGCGAGAACTATTTCGACGCCGTCAAACGCCTGCCGCCCAGCCAGATCGAGGCCATCGACATGGCCCGCCGTGGCATCCACAATGAAGGCGCGCGCGTCTTGCAGGAACGGCTGGAGGGCAAGGCCGTTGTCGACACCGATACCGCGCGTCGGCTGTTCACGTTGATCTGCGTCCTGCACTGGGGCTGACCTTGGCAGACTTTCCGCAGTCGGTGCTGTTTTGCTGCGATCACAACGCCGTCCGCTCGCCCATGGCTGAGGCGCTGATGAAACGGATGTACGGCCAGCGGGCCTACGTGCAATCCGCCGGCGTCAAGAACGACATGGAGGTGGACGGCTTTTCCGTCGCGGTTTGTCAGGAACTGGGGATCGAACTGTCCCGCCACCGTTCGCGCAGCTTTGAGGAGATGCAGGAGTGGGGCGATGACCTGTCGCAGTTCGACCTGATCGTCGCCCTTAGCCCTGCCAGTCAGCGGATGGCGCTGGAACTGAACCGGTTTCACCACCTGGAGATCGAATACTGGCCGATCCTTGATCCGACCGGGTTGGGGGAGACGCGGGAGGCCAAACTCGCCGCTTACCGTCAGGCGCGGGACCAGATCAGGGAGCGGATGCTGGGACGGTTCGGGGCCGCGACGGAGGGGTGAACGGATCACAAAGTTGATCGGCGAGCGCTTGCAAGCCGCAGATTGATGCGTGGCGGCGGGAGGGATCGTCGTTGTGCCCCAACGGTCTTCAATGATCTGTCGTTGCAAGACTGGTCATGAAACTGATGATGCGGCCCACCGTGGCAGGTGGCGGCGTAGCCGCATTTCGGTTGGCAAGCGTAGTGCAGCGGCAAAAGTCCTGACGTTTGTTGAAACACCCGGTACCAAGCCCTTGATCCGCATAGACCGGAAATCCTGTCCCCGGGTGGGCACAGCTGCAAGGGCCCCGTCGCGGCGTGAAGATTCCGCTTGAAAATGCCCGAAACCGGGCGCATACGCCGCTCCGGATGCCTGCGCCCTGACGCGGGCCGAACTCTTATTGGAGAGACCATGGCCAAGGAAGACATTCTCGAATTCCCCGGTGTCGTAAAGGAACTCCTGCCCAATGCGACATTCAAGGTCGAACTCGAGAACGGCCATGAACTGATCGCCGTGATGGCAGGCAAGATGCGCAAGAACCGTATCCGCGTTCTGGCAGGCGACAAGGTGCAGGTCGAAATGACCCCCTATGACCTGTCGAAGGGCCGCATCAATTATCGCTTCAAGTAATCCGTCTTGAAGCTGATCCTGGGATCCGCGAGCCCGCGTCGCAAGGAATTGCTTGCGCAGCTTGGGCTGGTGCCGGACGCAATTCGTCCCCCCGACATCAATGAAGACCCGATGAAGGGCGAACTGCCCCGGCCATATTGTCTGCGGCTGGCCCGGGAAAAGGCGCTCGCGGTGGTGGCGGATGCTGATGATGTTGTGCTGACCGCCGATACAACGGTGGCACTGGGTCGGCGTATCCTTGGCAAACCTTCGGATGCCGGCGAGGCTGCGGCGTTTCTGACGGCACTTGCCGGAAGGCGCCATCAGGTTATTACCGCCATCGCGGTGCGGCGCGGCGACCGGTTGTTGACGCGGGAAAGTGTAAGTGTGGTGATGATGAAGCGGTTGTCTGACGCGGAACTGAATGCCTATCTTGGCAGCGGCGAATGGCAGGGCAAGGCGGGCGCCTACGGTATCCAGGGGCTGGCGGGTGCGCTGATCCCGTGGATATCGGGCAGTTACACGGGTATCATGGGACTGCCGGTCGCTGAAACGGCTGCGCTGCTGAGCACGGTCGGGTATCCGGTCTGGAGGCAGGCATGAAGGGTCGTGTGGTGGTGCTGGATCAGGTCGCTGGCCGCAATGCGGCGGCGCTGATTGTCGATGGCAGTCTTGAAGACCTGATCATCGACCCGGCGGATGACAGGCCGCTGCCGGGTGCCATCTACCGTGGCATCGCTGATCGGCCGGTGAAGGGGCAGGGCGGCATTTTCGTCAAGCTGCCGCACGGATCGGGCTTTCTTCGGCAGATTTCGGGGATCACCCCGGGTCAGCGGTTGCTGGTGCAGGTGACAGGTCCGGCTGAGCCCGGCAAGGCCACGCCGGTCACGGCGCGGCTTTTGTTCAAGTCGCGGTTTGCGATCCTGACCCCGGATGCACCCGGC
The DNA here is from genome assembly GCA_031415015.1 of Paracoccaceae bacterium. Classification (GTDB taxonomy): domain Bacteria; phylum Pseudomonadota; class Alphaproteobacteria; order Rhodobacterales; family Rhodobacteraceae; genus JAUYQR01. The sequence continues at coordinate 16,214 of JANOQT010000173.1, read as the reverse complement.
CTCAACATCTCGCGCCGGATCAAGGACGAGGCGCTGCGCGAGGTGCTGTCGGCCCTGGCCGCTGACGGGATGGCTGGCGCGGACGAGGCGCTTGGCCTGATCCTGCGCTCTGGCTGTGCGGCGGCAGATGACGACGCGATTGCCGAGGACATCGGGGCGATGCGGGGGCTGGCCGAGGCGGTGCTGGCCGATCTTCCCGGCCCGCCGGAACTGCTGGTCGAGGGCCCCGGCGCGCATGAAGTTGCTTTCCGCGACTGGCTGGACCCGGAAATTGACGAAATGGTCACCGAGGAGGGCGGCTTTGATGCCCATGGTGTTTCGGACCTGATCGAAGCGCTTGCCAGCCCGCGCGTGGTGCTGGACGGGGGCGGCCACATGATGCTGGAGCCGACCCGCGCCCTGATTGCGGTGGATGTGAACACCGGACCCGACACGTCGCCCGCTGCCAGTCTGAAGGTCAACATTGCTGCCGCCCGCGATCTGCCGCGCCAGTTGCGCCTGCGCGGGCTTGGCGGGCAGGTGGTGGTCGATTTCGCACCGATGCCGAAGCGCGACCGGCAGATCATGGATCAGGTCCTTCGCGCGGCCTTCAAAGGCGAGGCAGAGACCAACCTTGCCGGCTGGACGACGCTTGGCTTGTACGAGATGACGCGCAAGCGGGATCGGCTGCCCCTTGCCGAGGGTCTGGCATGACCTGCCCGACCTGCGGCAAGCCTGCAGACGCCAAGTACCACCCCTTTTGTTCCCGCCGCTGCGCCGATGTGGACCTTGCGCGTTGGCTGAACGAAAGCTACCGGGTGCCGGCTGAAACGGACGCCGAAGCACTGCCAGAGACCAACGACGAAACCCCGCCGCGCCAGCAGTAAAAGCAACAAATCCCTCTGGACAGCCCCCGTCGCCTTGGGTATCACCCGGCCACCAAGGCGTGCCCAGATAGCTCAGTTGGTAGAGCAGCGGATTGAAAATCCGCGTGTCGGCGGTTCAATTCCGTCTCTGGGCACCATTTAATTCAAGAGAAGTTCAGCATAACAGTCGTTTGCAAAGCGGCGCTCTGTTGATTTGTCGGGGTTTGCAGCTTGCGATGCCGGACTTGCGTTTGTTTGCCGTTGTCGCAGCAGCCAGTTCGAGAGCGATCCCAGCATCCGGCAAACCTGGCGCAGTTCAAATGGGACGGCAGCAAAAGCTGCGCTTGCGTACGGCGTTGCCGGGGACAATTTCGCAGGGCGCCTTAGTTTGCCTCGCGGATCACGCTTCCGGACTCTACGGCGATCATATCACGGGGTGCCAGGACGATCAGCAGCACGCCAGCATAGACTGCAAGAAACAGCGCAATGGCGGCGTAGTTGCGGGTAGGTCTGGCGCGGGACGGCAGAACGTCTGACATTTCGGGCACTCCTTGCGTGGCAGCGACTCGGGTCCGATGCCAAGAGATTACCACCGTCAAGCTGGCCGCGCCTCCTCTTGTTCTCCGCATAGGCAGAAAAATGTCCCGTCAGTTCGCCTGTTGCGGGAACTTTATCGTCGCAAGCGACGGTTTCTGCAGCTGCAAACAGAGCGCTGTTCCACTTTGCCGCTGCGCAGCATTGCTGAGGGCCGGGCGATCCGTCAGGTCCTGATGCCGGAAAAACGGGTCTGCCAGTCCGCACGCTCTTCGTCAGTGATCTTGCGGAACAGGTTCTCCGGAATCGCGAACGCGTGGCCTTCCGGCAGGTGTCGCATCGCTGCCGAAGTGTCGGACGGCCATGTCCAGTCCTGCGATCCAACGGCGGTCATCATGGCCGCCGAGGCATCGGGAATGAACGGGCCGGACAGGATTGCATAGACACGGATCAGGTTCAGCGCGAGACGGACGATGGCCTGTGCCCGCTCGGGATCGGTTTTCACCACTGACCAGGGTGCCGCGGCCTGCAGGTATTCGTTGCCGATAACCCAGATCGCGCGCAGTTCGGCTGCGGCCTTGCGGACTTCCATCTGGCTCATCAGCGCGGAATAGTCCTTGATGCGCCCGCCAAGGTCGGCAATCAGCGCGGTCTCAAGGGGGCCGAACTCGCCCCCGCCCGGGACGGTTTCGCCAAATTTTGCGGCCGCAAACTTGGTCACACGGCTGACCAGATTGCCCAGCACGTCTGCAAGGTCCTTGTTGACCGAGGCCTGAAAATTCTCCCACGTGAACTCGCTGTCGGCGGATTCCGGGGCGTGGGACAGCAGCCACCAGCGCCAGTAATCGGCGGGCAGGATCGAGAGGGCCTGATCCATGAACACGCCGCGCCCCTGTGACGTAGAGAACTGGCCGCCGTCATAGTTGAGGTAATTGAAGGACTTGAGGTAATCAACCAGCTTCCACGGCTCGCCCGAGCCGATGATCGTGGCGGGGAAGCTGAGGGTGTGGAAGGGCACGTTGTCCTTGCCCATGAACTGGTAGTAGGTGACGTCCTCGGCCCCCTTGTCGGTCCGCCACCAGCGTTCCCATGCGGCGTCATCCAGCCCGTGCGCATCGGCCCATTCGGCGGTGCAGGCGATGTATTCGATGGGGGCGTCGAACCAGACGTAGAACACCTTGCTCTCCATCCCGGGCCAGGGCTGGTCGCCCTTTTTCACCGGGATGCCCCAGTGCAGATCACGGGTGATGCCCCGGTCCTGCAAGCCGTCACCGTCGTTCAGCCATTTTCTGGCGATGGAGGTGGTCAGGATGGGCCAGTCTTTCTTGCTGTCGATCCACGCCTCCAGCTTGCCCCGCAGCGAGCGCTGGCGCAGGAAAAGATGCTTGGTTTCGCGCACTTCCAGATTGGTCGAGCCGGAGATCGACGAGCGCGGATTGATCAGATCGGTCGGATCCAGCTGCTTGGTGCAGTTTTCGCACTGGTCGCCGCGCGCCGCCGTGTAGCCGCAGTTCGGGCAGGTGCCGGTGATGTAGCGGTCGGGCAGAAAGCGGTTGTCGTCGATGGAGAAGACCTGCTTTTCGCTGACCTCTTCGATCAGGCCGGCCTCATCCAGCTTTCCCGCGAAATGTTGGGTCAGCCGGTGGTTGCGCTGGCTGGAGGATCGGCCAAAGTGATCGAATGACAGGCGGAACCCGGCAGCCAGATCCTTTTGCACCTCGTGCATTTCGGCGCAGTAGTCCTCGACCGGTTTACCCGCCTTGGCAGCGGCCAGTTCGGCGGGGGTGCCGTGTTCATCCGTGGCGCAGATGAACATCACCTCGTGCCCCAAAGCGCGGTTGAAGCGCGCGAACAGGTCGGCGGGCAACTGGCTGCCGACCAGATTGCCCAGATGCTTGATCCCGTTGATGTAAGGGATGGCGGAGGTGATCAGAATTCGTGCCATGCGCGCCCTCGCAAATTCAACCCCGGCACGTTTAGCCCAAGGCCCCGTAAAGGGCCAGACCTTGGTGTCAGTCTTGCCTCCGTCCGCGCAGCATTCGTGTCAGGGTGCCGTCGCCCTCCATCTCGTGCTTCAGAGCGGCCAGCATGTGGATGACGATCAGGCCGATCAGCAGCTTGGTCAGGATGTCGTGCAGGCGGAACCAGTAGGCTTCGCCCGCCTCTGACACCTCGGCGATGGGCGGGACGATCCAGCGGTCGGCGATCATCACGTCGATGCCGGTGGCGGAACTGGCCGCCCAGCCGGTCAGGGGAATGGCGACGAGCAGCACGTAGAACAGCAGGTGCCCCGCCCGAGCGGCGATGCGGGCCGCGCCGGGCGGCCCTAGCGGCTTGGGGGGCGGGCTGATAAGATGCCAGACAAGGCGCAGCAGGATCAGCGTCAGGGTCAGAAAACCCAGCGTCTTGTGCAGCCCGTACAGCCAGAGGTTTGACAGGCCGGGTTCCATGTCGGCGATGCGCATCCCAAGGGCCAGCATGCCGATCACCAGCAGGGCCATGCCCCAATGCAGAATCCGGGTGACGAGGCCGAAGGACTCGGGTGTGTTGCGCAGTGCCATCCGGTCAGCCTTTTGCGTCGATCCGGGCGGTGATGATGATGCGCACTTCGTCGCTGACCATGTCGGACCAGCCGGTGGCCCCAAACGCGCTGCGGTTGACCTTGCCGGTCAGGCGGACGGTCAGATGGGTTAGGTCGCCTGCTTTGCTGCCCTTCTGGCGATAAATCTCAGCGCGCAGGATGACCGGGCGGGTCACACCGCGGATGGTCAGATTGCCGGTCACTGCGGCCCCGTCGCCGTCTGCCTTGACCGAGGTGCTGGCAAAGATCATCCGGGGATAAGCTTTTGCATCCAGCACCTTCGGCCCCTTCAGCGCCTGTGCGGCAAAGGGAAAGCTGGCCTGCGCGCCCGACACGTCAAGATCGACATTGATGGTGCAGTTCGTCACCTGATCAAAATCAAGCGACAGATCGGCAGAGTTCAGCGGGATCGTTCCGGTGATGAGGTCAGGACCAAAGCTGGTCTCGAACGCCACCGAGGAGCGGCCACGATCCAGCGCGTAATCGACGGTTGCCGCCGTGGCGGCGTTGGCGAAGATCAGGGCTGCAAGAAGCATCACAAAGCCGGCTCTGGACATGTTCGCATCCCTTCAAGACCGTTACGTTAGCAGAGGCTTGGACCATCACGAAATCATGATGTCGTGTTGCCGGTGTGCGCCTCCTGCATCTCTAACGCTTCACGGCCCAGTTCTATTCGGGTCAGCCGCCACTTTGCCGGGGGCAGCAACCGCGCCCGGAGCCGGGTCAGGTTCCAGCTGTCTGCGGTGTCGGAAAACAGCGTGCGGCTGGGGGCAGCCGCGATGTGCCAGCGGCTTTCCACCCCCTGCACACCGCCGGTGTCCGGCAGCAGCAGCAGGCCAAGCGGGGCAAGCCCGCCGCTTTTGCGCGCCGCTTCGGCCCCGGCTTCGGCGGCCAGATGCAGCCTGCGCACCGGGGTCAGCGCCGGAGGAGTGGTCAGTTCCGCCACCACCAGCGGTGCGGCCCCTGAACGCAGCGCCTCTTCCGCCGCCCAGAGCAGTTTATCCTCGCGGTCGGCCCGCACCATGATCAGACGCCCAGGGTCGGCATAGGGCTGCAATCCGGCGGGGTTCAGCCGTTCGGACACCCAGCCGGGATGCACCCAGATCACCGGCCCGGCACTTTTCGCCATCACCAGTGCGGCCAGCGCGATCCGCGAGGGGCCGCAGAATTCATGCACCCGACCGCGCTGGATGCACAGGTCGGCGACCAGCGACTGCTGCAACTGCGGGCGGCGGGTGACAAGATCATGGATCGGCAGACTCATGCCGCAAATCTAGAGTGTTCCTTAAATGTTCTCAAGCCCGGCCTCTTTGCCCTGCCGCCCTTTCGCCCTACGTTCCGCGCAGGAACAGGAGAACAGATGCAAACGCAGGCTTTGGGAAAATCCGGGTTGACCGTCTCGGCGCTGTGCCTTGGGACGATGACCTGGGGCACACAGAATACCGAAGCCGAAGGCCATGCACAGGCCGACATGGCGCTGGACCACGGGGTGACGTTCTGGGACACCGCCGAGATGTATCCGACCAACCCGGTGCGGGCGGAAACCGTTGGCCGCACCGAAGAGATCATTGGCAGTTGGCTTGCAGCCCGTGGCGGGCGTGACCGGATGCAGATCGCAACAAAGGTGGCTGGCAAAGGCCAGATCATCCGTCCGGGAGAACCGATCACCGGTGCGACCCTGCGCGCGGCGCTTGAAGGGTCGCTGCGCAGGCTGGGGACGGATTACGTGGACCTGTATCAGCTGCACTGGCCGAACCGGGGCAGCTATCACTTTCGCCAGATGTGGCGCTATGCGCCGACCGGCGCGGACAAGGCGGCCGAGACGGCGCATATGACGGATGTGCTGACCACGGCACAGGCGCTGGTGGCAGAAGGCAAGATCCGCGCCATCGGGTTGTCGAACGAAAGCGTCTGGGGGGCGGCGCGCTGGCTGCATCTGGCCGATGCGCTGGGGCTGCCGCGCATGGCCTCGGTGCAGAACGAATATTCGCTGCTGTGTCGCCAGTTCGATACCGACTGGGCAGAGTTCAGCCTGATCGAGGATATGCCGCTGCTGGCGTTCTCGCCCCTGGCGGTGGGGCTGTTGTCGGGGAAATACGCCGGGGACGTCATTCCGGACGCGACGCGCCGCAGCTTTACGCCCGATCTTGGGGGCCGGATCACCCCGCAGGTCTTTCCCGCCGTTGCCGCCTACATGGGCATTGCGGCGCGCCACGGACTTGACCCCTGCCAGATGGCGATTGCCTTTTGCCGCAGCCGGCCGTTCCGCACCATTCCGATCATCGGGGCCACCACGCTGGCGCAGCTTGCAACCAACCTTGGCGCGGCAGACCTGACGCTGTCGCCAGAGGTGCTGGCCGAGATAGCGGAAACCCACCGGGCCTTTTCGGCACCCTATTGACTGGGCTTGCGGCGCGGCGCGGATCAAGGCACTGCTAACCATCATTCGGAGAGCCTGATGCCCCGCCTTCCCGGTCTTGCCGCAGCCCTTGCCCTTATCGTTCTGGTCGCGGGATGCCAGCCTTCGTTGCCGGGTGCGGGCACGGGAACGACGCCTGCGTCAGGTGTCACACCGAACGCCATCGCGGGGGCTGCGATCGAGGTTACGCCACTTGATGACGTCGCCCCGGATAGTGCGGAACCTGCGCCCGAAGCTGCCGGTCAAACGCGCGCGCCCGAAGCGGTACCCTTGCAGGCTGACCCGCCTGACCCGCAGGCGACGGCCGCCGAGCCAGCCCCGGTCCCGGCCGAAGTCGTCGCTCCGCCCGCACCGAAGTCAGCAGCGCAACTGGCGTGTGAGAAAAAGGGCGGCAACTGGGTGAACGCGGGAAGTTCCTCCCTGAAGGCCTGCGTCAAGATAACCCGGGATTCGGGCAAGCAATGCACCAACGCCACCCAATGCGAAAGCACCTGTCTGGCCCGTTCGGGCACCTGTGCGCCGATGAAGCCGCTACTTGGGTGCAATGAAATTCTGCAGGACAATGGCGCGCGGGTGACCCTGTGCATCGAGTGATGGCCGGACTGGCGCTTTTGCTTGCCAGCTGCGCGCCGGCAGGTCCGCAGCGGGCCAGCGTGTTCCGGGCTGCCGACGCGCCGATCTATTCCGCCGCAGCTTTCGACACATCGCGGCTGCAAGGGCAATGGACACAGGTGGCAGCATTCGGTCCGCCCGGGAACACAGGCTGTGCCGCCGGTCGGGTGGAATTCACCCCGTCCGGCGCGGGTCTGGAATTGACTGCCGATCTTTGCCTGAACGGCGAGCGTCGGCAGGTGTCCGGCACGATCACCAGCGCAGGCCCCGGCCGGTTGGCAGTCGAAGGGATGGAGGATTGGTGGGTCATCTGGGTCGACAGCGGTTACCGCACCCTTGCCATAGGCACGCCCTCGGGCCGGTTCGGCTTTGTTCTGGACCGTGCGGCCGTTTCTGGCGATCGGCTGGAAGCGGCGCGGGAAGTATTTGATTTCAATGGCTATGTCGCCTCGGCGCTGACGCCGTTCTAGCCAACCTGTTCGATCAGACCCTGCAGGTGGCCGACCATCTGCCGCGCGCCGACCTCTGCCTCGCGGACAAGGGCATCGAAGTGGTGGGTAATCACCTCCACCCGTGCGGAATCGCGGAACGCCAGATAGTGCCCGCCAAGGTAGATCACCGCCAGCATCGGCCCGAAGACGGTGATCGGCGCGGAAAACACCCGGCGGGCGTCGAAAAGACAGACGCGGAGTGACGGGTAAAGCTGGTCGCAGAGCGTTCTCAGTCGCTGAAGCTGTGCCAGCCGGACGCCCTTTGGCAGGCCCTCGTAATAGCCGCTGGCGGTGGCAAAGGCCGCAAGCTCATGGACCGGCAGGGCAATCTCGTAGTCGGACTTCGCGTTGCGCATCCAGGCAAGTCGATCCTCGAATGCCCCGAACGCCTGTTCGGCGGTGCGGCCCAGTTGTGGCGCGTATTCCCATTCCACCATCGCCCGGGTCTTGAGCATGTCGGGCAGCGTGGCAGGCACGTGGCGGATCTTGTAGCCTGCCGCCTCGCGGTGCCAGCCGAAGATGTGTTCGTCGATCAGGGCGCGAGGCGCTTCGGTGATGCTCATCGACATTGCCAGAAGGTCGGCAATCGGCTCGGGGCGGCCTGACAGCCCCAGCAGCCAGTCAGCGCTGATCCCCAGTGCCGCCGCGCAATCGGCGGCAAGCTGCGCGTTCGGCAACCGTGTTCCTGCCGCCAGAAGGGCGGATATGGTCGACCTGTCCACCCCGGTAAACCGGGCCAGAGCGGCCTGGGTGACGGCGCGTTCCTTCATCGCTTCGGCCAGCCGCGTGCGAAACAGGGTGGAGCGATCACGTTTGTCGATTCTATCTGCCATCTGGTGACTTTACACAACGCATGCCGGATTTTGTTTCCTATCTTCCGGATTCACCGCGGTTGATGCAAGTGCTACGTCTATTCGGGAATGCGAATATGCGAAGAGGTTGCCTTGCGGAACGACCACCCCGGCGTTGAATGGCCCACAGTGTTTCTGTTCCTCGCAACCTATACGTTGTTGGCGCTGTCCACCTCGGTCATCTGGGCGACAATGCCGGTTCTGGGCGTGATCGGAGCCGCGCTGGCCATCGCACAATTCTCGTCGTTGCAGCATGAGGTTCTGCATGGCCATCCGTTTCCATCCCGCAGGCTGTCTGAGGCATTGGTGTTTCCGGCACTGACCATCTTTGTGCCCTATCTGCGGTTCAAGGACCTGCATCTTCAGCACCATTTTGATCCAAACCTCACCGATCCCTATGACGATCCGGAATCAAATTACCTTGATCCGGTTGTCTGGGCGCGCCTGCCTGCCATGCTGAAGCTGATCTTGCGGGCCAACAACACGCTGATCGGTCGGATGGCCTTTGGCCCAGCGGTGTCGCTTTGGGCGCTGATCCGGGGCGACCTTCGGCTGATCCGGCAAGGGAATCGTCGGGTGGAGTTGGCTTGGGCCCTGCACCTTGCGGGCCTTGCCCCGGTTCTGGGCTGGCTGTGGGCAGTGGCGACAATGCCGGTTTGGGCCTATCTGCTGGCGGCCTATCTGGGGTGGAGCCTGCTAAAGATCCGCACCTATCTGGAGCATCGCGCCCATGACACGGCGCGCGCGCGCAGCGTGATCATCGAAAGCCGGGGGCCGCTGGCGGTGTTGTTTCTGAACAACAATTTTCACGCCGTGCATCATATGCACCCAAGCGTCGCCTGGTACCGGCTGCCGCAAACCTATTTTTCCAACCGGGAACACTACCTGCGGCGCAACGAGGGTTATTTCTATCGCAGCTACCGCGAGGTTTTCCGGCAGTTCCTGTTCCGGGCCAAGGACCCTGTGCCACATCCCGTCTGGCCGGTAGAGAAAGGTGGGGCGGTTGATCTGCAGCGGTCAGAGGATGCGGCGGAACTGGGGAACATCGGTCGAATTGTCGAAGAACGGCACGCCGGGCTGGTCCCCGCCCCGTAGCAGGTTTTCCACTTCGGCAAGCACGACTTCGGTGATGAACGGCAGATCCAGCGCCCGCGCCGCGCCCAGCCCGATCCAGTGCAGATGCGAAAGCTCGTCAGAGGCCCGTGAAAAGTCCTCGGGGTCGGCGGTGATGTCTTCGGCAGCGGTCACAAAGAACCGGGCGTCAAAGCGGCGGCTGCGACCGGGCGGCGTGATGGCGCGAAACACAAAGCGCAGCGGCGGCTGAAGCGGGTCGGGTGCGTCAAGCAGCAGTCCGGTTTCTTCGGCAAGCTCACGCCGTGCTGCAGCGACGATTGCTGGCGGTTTGGGGGCGTCTTCCGGGCAGTGCAGGTGCAATCGGCGCTCGCAGGCATCGCGCAGAAACCCCGTCAGCGGCAGGTCATGATCTGACGGGTCTACTGCGCCACCGGGGAACACATACTTTGACGGCATGAACGCCGCCCCGGCACCGCGCTGACCCATCAGCACCTCGGGGCCGGACTGCCCGTGCCGCCACAGAATAACCGTTGCGGCAGACCGGATCGGCTCAGCCATGCGTCTGGGCTCCAAACCCGTGCATCCGCTTGGCCCATTGCAGGCCCACCAGCGCGCCCTTCAGCCGCGGCAGCAGAAACAGCGACAGGGCCACAGTCCCGACAGTGAACACTCCCGCTAGAACCATCGGATCGGGCCGCCAGCGCACGAAACTGTACAGCAGCACCGGTGCCACGACATGCCCGACGATCAGGATTGTCAGGTAGGCAGGCCCGTCGTCGGCCCGCTGGTGATGCAGTGCTTCGTTGCAGACCGGGCAGGCATCGCGCACCTTCAGATAGCCGCGCATCATCGGCCCGGCGCCGCAGTTCGGACAGCGCCGCCGCCAGCCCCGCAGCAGGGCCGGTTTCAGCGGACGGTCATCACCGTCAACGTCAAGGGACGCAGGGCGCGCGACAGGCACTGTTGGGGTTTGATCGGTCATTGGGGCGTCGTCTCGCTTGGAGGGGGCGGATGCAGCCTGGCAGCACCACCCATTGCCAAGATAGGCACATCCTTGGCGCTGTAACAGGGGGCACGGGCCCGCTGTGTCCCGATGTCGCAAATTCCGCGACGGAAATCTCCGGCGCGGCCGTTTGACCCTGAAGATGGCCACACCAGACCGGCGGGGCCGCAAGAGGAGAAGATGATGACCGCTTTCAATACCGGGGCCGCTGTCGCCGCCCTTTTCGCCGCGACATTCGCCACTGGCGCCATGGCCGAAAAGGACCCCGGCGGGCCTGACGGGCGCGGCGCGATGATGCTGCAGATGTTCGACACGATTGATGCTGACAAGGACGGCAAGCTGACCGAGGCCGAGATCGAGGCGCATCGCGCCGCTGAATTTGCCGCTGCCGATACCAACTCCGACGGGATGCTGAATGCCGAAGAACTGACCGCACAGCGCCTGGCCCGCATGACCCGGATGGCAACTGACCAGACGGCAAGGATGATCGAACGCATGGATGACAATGCCGACGGCAGTCTGTCCGCCGAAGAAATGTCGGAAACCATGCAAGAACGGCAGTTCGCCCGGCTGGACCGGGATGAAGATGGTGCCATCTCCAAGGCCGAGGCCGAAGATGCCGGGGAGCGTTTCATGGAGCGCCGCAAGAAGCGCCATCACGGCATGCAGGATGACGACGAAAACTGATCACCACTGTGCTTTTGCACCAAGACGCCGGAGCGGATACACAAGCTGAAGCATGAAGATGGCCCTCGACGCTGATACCGATACCTCTGACGAGGCGCTGATGGTTCTCTATGCCAATGGAGACCGCCACGCGGCGCTTGCGCTGACGCAAAGGATCACGCCACGGGTCATGGGCTATGCCTACCGGCTGCTGTCGGGGGACCGGGCCGAAGCCGAAGACGTGGCGCAGGAAACGATGCTGCGGTTGTGGCGCATGGCACCTGAGTGGCGGCAGGGCGAAGCAAAGGTGGCGACCTGGGCCTACCGGGTCGCGACCAACCTGTGTACGGATCGGTTCCGGTCCCGGCGCAGGCAGGGCCGCGTGGCGCTGGAGGATGCGCCTGACGTGGCGGATCCGGCCGTCAGTGCCGACACCCGGCTGGTCGAAGCCGACCGGACCAACGCGCTGCAGGCGGCCTTGGCCGCGTTGCCGGACCGACAGCGGCAGGCCGTCGTGCTGCGGCATATCGAGGGGCTTTCAAACCCCGAGATTGCCGAAGTGATGGGTCTGGGTGTGGAAGCGGTTGAAAGCCTGACAGCACGGGGCAAACGCGCGCTGGCGGCGATCCTGTCGGGACGCAAGGCGGAATTGGGCTATGAGGATGACTGACATGCAGGAAGACGAACTGAACAGGCTTTTGGACGGAGCGAAGTTCACCGCGCCTGCGCCAAGTCCTGCCTTGCTGGACCGGATTCTGGCTGATGGCCTTGACGAACAACTACGGCTGAGGCCTGCGCAGGCGCTTCGGCCCGAACCAGGCTTCTGGGCGCGCATCTACGGCGCTTTTGGCGGGCTGCCGACTGTAGCGGGTCTGTGCTCGGCCACGGTTGTCGGGCTTGCGGTCGGTTACACGGACCCGACGACGATCAACTATCTGACCGGTGGACTGCCCACAGACCTGTCCGAGGTGATCGACCTTTTCCCCTCCACCGATTTTCTGGCAACGGAAGGCTGAGTCATGACCGAACCCACAGCACGCGTGGCGACAGCGACCTGGGTCAAGGTGGTTCTTGCCATATCCTTGGCGCTCAATCTGGCGGTGATCGGATTGGCTGCCGGTGCCTGGATGAAAGAGGGATCAAAGGGCATGCCGCGTGATCTGTCCTTCGGGCCATTCAGCGAGGCCCTGTCGCGGGAGGATCGCCGCGCCCTGCGCCGCGCGCTGATGGAGCGTGCCCCTGATTTTCGCGCCTCGCGGGATGCAGCGCGGCAGGAGTTTTCAGCCCTTCTGTCGGCCCTGAGGGCGCAACCGCTGGAACCGGTCGCGCTGCGCGCCGCCCTTTCGGCCATCGAAGGTCGCAACGCCGACCGGTTGGAACTTGGCCGCAGTCTGATCGAGGCGCGGCTGATCGAGATGTCGGATCCGGATCGGCTGGCCTTCGCGGATCGCCTTGAGGCGGGAATGAAGCGCAGGCCCCGCGACAAACCGTGACCAATCCTCAGGCCGCGGTCAACCGATAGGTAACCTGGTTGCGACCGGACTTCTTTGATTCAAGCAGTGCCAGGTCAGCCTGTTCCACCAACGCTTCGACGCTTCGTCCCGCCACCGGACCCGCGCCCGAGACGGCGACACCAATCGACACAGTAACCGTCAGGCACTGGCCCGACGCCAATTGGATCGGCACTTCCTCGACCGCTTCGCAAAGCCGCTCGGCAACCCGCCGGGCCTGGGACATCGGCGTGAACGGCAGCACCACGAGAAATTCCTCGCCGCCGATCCGCGCCAGAAGATCGTCCGCGCGCAAATTGGCCGTCAGGCGTCGCGCGACTTCGACCAGAACCTGATCCCCAACGGCATGGCCGAACTGATCGTTGACCAGCTTGAACCTGTCGAGATCCACAACCATCACGGCAAATTCCTCATTCGCCTTTTCGGCATCGGCGGCAATGCTTGCCAGTCGCGGCAGCGCGTAGCGCCGGTTGTGCAGACCGGTCAGCGGATCAATCATGGCCAGACGGATCTTGTCCTGAACTGCAGCGCGCTGGTGGTCACCTTGCCGTTTCCGCCGCAGAAGGCTGCGCATCCGCAGTGCCAGTTCCCGCGCCGTGATCGTGGTGTCTACCACATCATCGGCCCCAAGATCGAAGGCCATGGCGGCACCGTCACCGTCTTCGGGCAACCCGACCAGACAGACCGCCGAATGTCGGGTTGCAGCATGGCTTTTCAGTTCGGACAGCAAACGCAAGGACCCGGTCGATCCGCCGCTTTCATCGTGAATGACAAAGACGTCCGGCACTTCCGATCCCTGTGGACCGGAGCCGGTTTCCGCAAGCGCCTGCGACCGCGACATCACTTTCAGGCGGTCCCCGGTCTGACCGGCAAGATCGCGCTGCCAGCGCAATGCGACATCGGCCTTTGAGGAGACCAGAGCAATCGTCGCCCCCGGTTCATAGGGCAAAGCAGCTTCAGCCAGACCAGAAATCGCCGGATCGTCAGCAAGCGGAGACTCCGGATCGCCGCGCGCACGCAGCAGGTTGCGCACCCTTGCCAGCAAAATGGCTTCGCCTGCCGGTTTGGTCAGCACATCGTCCGCCCCGGCGGAAAATGCAGCCAGCCGCGCCTCGATGTCACGTGCAGCCGTCAGTACGATCACCGGAATGTCCCGCGTTCTGGGCAATGACCTTAGCCGTTTCAGCACGTCATGCCCGGTCATGTCGGGAAGGTTCAGATCCAGCAGAATCAGGTCCGGCTGTGCATCACGCGCCAACGTCAGACAGGTATCCCCGTCGCAAGCCAGCAGCGGTTCATAGAAGGCTGCCGTCAACCGCGCCCGATAAACGATGCGGTTTGTCGCCAAGTCATCAACAATGAGGATTCGTCCATTCATCTTGTGCTTGCCGTGTGTGCAACCTTCACTTGATGACCAATGTGTTACTCAGTTAGTTAAGAAATCCTTTCTGAATTGCCCCGAACTGGTCACGTTCAGGGGAAAACTGTCCGTTGGCCCCCAAGGAAACCCTGTGAATGCAGCAAGAATCCGCTCAAGTGCTGGCTTTGCGGGCCCTGGAGTGGCTGGCCAGTGATGAAGAGTTGTTTACGACGTTTCTGGGTTCAACTGGGGCGAGTGCCACGAATTTGGCGGATCGCGCGCAGGATGAAGAGTTCCTGGGGGCGATTCTCGATTTCCTTTTGATGAACGATGACTGGGTGGTGGCCTTTTGCGACCAGGTCCGATTGCCCTACACGGCCCCGATGGCCGCGCGTGCGGCGCTTGCGGGCGGTGAGATTGAACATTGGACGTAAGCGACTGCAAAGGGACCTGAATGATTGACGGCGTGATATTCGACAAGGACGGGACCCTGTTCGATTTCCGGATCAGCTGGGGCCGGTGGGCCACAGCGTTTCTGGGGTCCATCGCAACGGACGCTGAACATGCATCCCGGCTGGGCAAGGCCATCGGGTTTGATCTGGCCTCGGGAACCTTTGCCGCCGACAGCCCGGTGATTGCTGCAACAGCCGCCGACATTGCCCTTGCCATGCTGCCGTTCCTGCCCGGGGTAACGGCGCTGGAACTGACCGACAGAATTGACGATGCTGCGGGCAGTGCGCCGATGTCAGAGGCGGTGCCGCTTGGGCCGTTGCTGTCACGTCTGCGGGCAACCGGGCTGAAGCTGGGCGTCGCAACCAACGATTCCGAGGCCCCGGCCCGACGCCACCTGCAGGCGCACGGCATCACCGACTACTTTGATTTCATCGCCGGATACGATTCCGGTTTCGGGGCGAAGCCCGGTCCCGGGATGTGTCTTGCCTTCGCCCGGCTGCTGGACCTTGACCCCTCAAGGGTGGCCATGGTTGGCGACAGCCTGCACGACCTTCAGGCAGGGCGCGCGGCCGGAATGCGGACGGTTGCGGTGTTGACGGGCATTGCATCAGCCGCCGAGTTGGCGCCCTTTGCCGACGCCGTTCTGCCCGACATCGGGGCACTTCCGGGATGGCTGGCGGGTGGGCGCAGCCAACTATCCGTCTGACGTGCTGAAAACGACGCAATTTGGTCGCAGTTGCGGTTCCCATTCACCTTTGCCATCCGTCATCTTCGCGGCAAGACAATGGAGGATCCGCGATGACCGATGAGCCAACCCGGAAGAAACGCGCTGGCGGGCGGGCAGGTATGAAGATCCGGGCCGGGACCGCGGCCATCGACCAGATGCCCTGGCGGATTCCGGTCAACCCGGACCGCCCGACCGAACCGCTGGACGCCGAGGGCGTGCAGCGGGTTCACAAGACGGCGATGCGGATACTGTCTGACATCGGGATCGAGTTTCTGAACCCCGAAGCGCTGGAGATCATGCGCAAGGCCGGCTGCAAGATCACCGGCACCAACGTCCGCATGGACGAAGATTTCGTGATGGAAATGGTCGGTCACGCGCCGGAAACCTTCACCATCACCCCGCGCAACCCGGCGCGTGAGATTATCATGGGCGGCAAGCACATGGTCTTCGTCAACGTCTCCTCGCCGCCCAACGCCTGGGACATGGAGCGGGGCAAGCGGTCTGGTGACTTTGAGACATTCAAGGAATTCATGAAGCTGACGCAGTATTTCAACTGTATCCACGTCGCGGGCGGCTATCCGGTGGAGCCGATTGATATCCATCCCTCGGTGCGGCATCTGGATTGCCTGTATGAGAAGCTGACGATCACCGACAAGGTCTGCCACGCCTATTCGCTGGGCACCGAGCGGGTCGAGGATGTGATGGAAATGGTCCGCATCGCGGGCGGGCTGACCGAGGAGGAGTTCCAGGCCAAGCCGCGGATGTATACCAACATCAATTCGGTCTCACCCCTGAAGCACGATTATCCGATGCTGGACGGGGCCATGCGACTGGCGCGGCGTGGCCAGCCGGTGGTAGTGACGCCGTTCACGCTGGCCGGCGCGATGGCGCCGGTCACCATGGCGGGGGCGGTGGCCCTGTCGCTGGCCGAGGCTTTGGCGGCGGTGGCGCTGCTGCAATACATCAACCCGGGCTGTCCGGTGGCGATTGGCACCTTTACCTCGAATGTCGACATGATATCCGGCGCGCCGGCGTTTGTGACGCCGGATTACATGCGGGCCACCCAGATGACCGGGCTATTGGTGCG
>JANOQT010000172.1:0-43388 GCA_031415015.1 Paracoccaceae bacterium | reverse complement strand
GATCGTCAAGAAATACATGCCCTACGACCGGTAAGGAGAACAACCGATGTCCCGCGTTAAATCCGGCGTAGTTACGCACGCCCGCCACCGCAAGGTGATCAAGAAGGCGGCTGGCTATTACGCCGCCCGTTCCACGAACTTTCGCACGGCCACGCAGGCCGTCGACAAGGCCCAGCAGTACGCGACCCGCGACCGCAAGACCCGCAAGCGCAACTTCCGCGCGCTGTGGATCCAGCGGATCAACGCAGCTGTGCGCCTGTTCGATGCCGATTTCACCTATTCGCGCTTCATCAACGGTCTGGCGAAAGCCGGGATCGAAGTGGACCGCAAGGTTCTGGCCGATCTGGCCGTGCACGAACCCGAAGCATTCAACGCCATCGCCGGTCAGGCGAAAGCCGCGCTGGTCTGAGGGCTTGGCTATATGAGTTTGGAATGGCCCCGCAGCGATGTGGGGCTTTTTCTTTTTGGGGCAGGGATATTCACCGGCGTTGGAGTGAGGGGTTTCACACCCCTCCCGCTCCCCGTGGAGTATTTGGAAAAAGAGCAAGCACGGTCTGAAGTCGAGGCTGTGGCCGGATCTAGCGGTTGAAAACGCGCGACGGGTGCAGTTCGCCGCCCCGATAATGGCCGACGGCGATGGCCTGACCGTTTAGGCTGGCCCAGCCTTCTGTTCCCCACTCGGCAGAGGCTATGACCATGCCGGGGTTGCCGTTGCGCAGACGCGCGGCGCCTTCCGGGGTGGCGGGAAATTCGGGCAGATCAGCTAGACCCAGTTCCAGCGGCAGAAGGCGCGCATCAAGGGCGTCGGACCTCGCCTCTTGGTCGATTTGCGCCACTGTCACGCCTTGGGATGCCTGGAACGGGCCGGACCATTCGCGCCGCAGCCATTGGACATGGCCAAGACAGCCCAGAGCCGCACCCAGATCGCGCGCGACCGAGCGCACGTAGCCGCCCTTGCCGCAGACCATTTCCAGTTCGACGTGATCGGGGTCGGGGCGCGACAGGATCGCAAGGCTGTCCACCCAAAGTGCGCGGGCGGCGAGGTCCATCACCTCACCCTCACGGGCAAGGTCGTAGGCCCGCTCGCCGTCAACCTTCACAGCTGAATACTGCGGGGGAACCTGCTGGATGTCGCCACGGAAGGCCGCGAGGGCTGCTTCAATCCCGGCGTCTGTCGGGCGATCGTCGGCGCGGGCGATGACCTCGCCTTCGGCATCATCCGTCGTTGTGGACGCCCCGAGGGTAACCATGAAGCGATAACATTTCAGCGCATCGGTGATGTAGGGCACGGTCTTCGTCGCTTCGCCCAGGGCTATGGCCAGCACGCCGGTTGCCGCCGGATCCAGCGTGCCCGCATGGCCCGCCTTCTGCGCCTGAAGCGCCCATTTCACCTTGTTGACGACGGCGGTAGAGGTGATGCCCGCCGGCTTGTCGACGATCAGCCAGCCCGAGATGGCACGGCCCTTCTTGGTGCGGCCCATGCCTTAGCCTTTCGGGACGACGGTGCCGACGATCGGCCCCATGGGAAAGCCCGCGTCGTGGCGGTTCAGGTTCGGTGCATAGAGGCGCGAGATGTTCCCATCGAAGTAAAGCGCGTCCGACAGGCCCAGTTCATCGCGGAACAGGCGGGCAAAATTGTGAAAGTTCACCGCGTCGTTGGAAATGGCAAAGATCGCGCGGGTGCCATCGCTGCTGACGCCCACACCGTTGCGGACATAGGTGCTGTCGCTGCCGGGCAGAAGCTTTGGGTGCAGATCGCCCTTGATCACCAGCATCGGGCCGGATTGCGTGGCGTAGCGACAAGCCGGGCCCTCGTCCTTGAACGCGCGGCTTTCGATCACGCGGAAGGTCTGGCCGATGCAGAACACCCCGTTCGGAAGCAGGCCAAAGTTGCCGGGCCCGTCGCGGGTAACAAGTCCGGAAGTCTGGGCGCCATCTTCAAGGTAGAGGCCAACCGGGGCCAGATCGCGATGATACATGCCCGCGTTCATGGCAAAACCGAGCGTCTTGCCGTCAGTCTCCAGCGCCGTGTTGACCTTGGCAAAGCTGCCATAAACACCGTCGGCGCCCGTGTGGAACAGGCGCAGGTCTTCGCCGATCGCCACCTCGCACAGGGTATAAGACGCGCGGTCAAAGCTGACGTCCCGGCACTCGGCCGCGGCAGCAACAGCTGGAAGCAGCATCAACGCGACAGCAAGGCGCAGCATTCAGGCGTCCTCGTCCGGGGTTTCGATATCGCGCTGCACCGCGGGATTGGAAAACAGGCGGCGGGTTTCGTCCAGCCGGTCGAACGTCTCATCGGCGCGAAAGCGCAGCTCGGGGGCGTGTTTCAGCGACACTTCCTGGCAAAGGCGGTGGCGGATTTCGTGCTTGTTGCGGGCAAGAGCGGCGATAACCTCTTCAACCGGGACAGAACCCATCAGCGGCATCACGTAGACCGTGGCCACTTTCAGATCGCCCGACACGGACACTTCGCCCACGGTAATCGACATGGCGTTCAGGGCAGTATCGTGAATCTCACCCCGGTTCAGCAGATCTGCCAGGGTGCGGCGAATAAGTTCGCCCACCCGAAGCTGTCGTTGCGAAGGGCCGGAGCCGGTGTTGAAGCGCTTGTTTGCCATGGCGTGCGTTTAGGCCCTTTCGCCCGCGCCCGCAACGGCGGGCTTTTGCCGCACGCAGGAAGGCGCTATGGCGGGTAACCAGGACCGGGAAAACGCGGAGAGACGCCATGAATGACTTGCCGGGCATCGTGATCACCGGGGCATCGGGACGGATGGGGCAAATGCTGATCCATACTGTGCTGGCGTCTGACAAGGCGCGGCTGGTGGCCTGCGTAGAGCGGTCCGGCCATGCCTGGATCGGCCGCGATGTGGGCGAGGCGATGGGTGGGGCGGCGGTGGGCGTCATGGTGACGGACGACCCGCTGGAAGCGTTTGCCAAGGCACAGGCCGTGATCGACTTTACCGCGCCTGCGGCAACGGTGGAATTTGCGGCGCTGGCGGCTCAGGCGCGGGCTTGCCACGTGATCGGCACAACCGGGCTGGAGGCGGTGCATCTGGGGCGGATCGAGGCTGCGTCGCACCATGCGGTGATTGTGCGGGCCGGGAACATGTCGTTGGGGGTCAATCTGCTGACCCGGCTGACGCAGAAGGTGGCCGAGGCGCTGGACGGCGACTGGGATATCGAGATCGTCGAGGCGCACCACCGGATGAAGGTGGACGCGCCGTCGGGCACCGCGCTGATGCTGGGGGCGGCAGCTGCGGCGGGGCGGGGGGTGTCGTTGGACCATGCCCGCGTTTCAGGGCGCGACGGAATCACCGGCGCCCGGGAACCGGGGACCATCGGATTTTCGGCGATCCGGGGTGGCGATATCGTCGGCGAGCATGATGTGATCTTTGCGGCAATGGGCGAGCGGATCGTGTTGCGTCACATTGCCACCGACCGGACGATCTTTGCCCGGGGGGCACTGAAGGCAGCACTCTGGGGGCAGGGCCGCAAGCCCGGACAATATGACATGATGGATGTGCTGGGGCTGTGATGGCCAAGTGATCCACGCGAAGGCTGCGTGCGTAATCCTGCGGATATCTGTGTGACGGGGGAACGATGATCCAGCGCTTTGCCGTAACTGTCCTGACCGTGCTGGCCGCGTTGCCCGCTGTGGCCAATGATTTCGCCGCGATCCGCGACAAGGCTGCGTTTCTGTCGCTGGTCGAGGGAAAGGAGCTGCGCATCGGGGTCTACAACCTGACGCTCTCCCTGTTGCCGGACGGGCAGATCACAGGGCGCGCGCTTGGTTGGGACATCACCGGGTCCTGGGCGTGGAAGGACGGATACTTCTGCCGCGAGCTGGATTGGAGCGGGATGGCGATCCCCTATAACTGCCAGCTGGTCGAGGCGCGGGGCGCCGACGTGGTGCGGTTTACCGTCGATCAGGGCAATGGTGCGACGGCGTCGTTCAAGCTGCGCTAGAAATCTATCGCGAGGCCCTTCTTTTCCCAGTCGCCGTAGCGGACGGGTTCGGGGCCGTCACGGCCGCCCAATTCCTTGGGCAGTGGCTTGGCGGTGGCCTTGCGGCGTTCCTCGGCCTCGGACAAGGCGCGTCTGGCGGCGGGGGGCAGGTCTTTGGCATCCATCTGGCGTTCCTTGTGCCCGTATCCCTCCTGATATACGCCGCTTGGGACAGGCAGCAAGGGGACGAGCATGGCCGAAGGGGTGGCTGCACGCGCGGCAGCGGTGGAATTGCTGGGCGCCGTGTTGGGCGAAGGCCGGATGCTGGCCGACCTGCCGGAACCGGAGCTGCCGCCGGGCGAGCGGGCGCGGGCGATGCGGCTGGCGGCGGATGTGCTGCGCCATCTGGAACCCGCCGACAAGGTGCTGTCGCGGCACTTGCGCAAAGCGCCGCCGTTGCTGGCGATGAACGTGCTGCGGCTGGCGGTGGTAGAGCGTGCGCTGGGGGCACCGGCGCACGGCGTGGTCAATGCCGCGGTCGAAATGGTGCGGCGCGGCAATCGGACCGGGCATCTGGCAGGGCTGGTCAACGCCGTCCTGCGGGCGGTGCCCGAGACGGGAATTTTCGACGGGCTGCCGCCGCAACGGATGCCACGCTGGCTGCGTCAGCCTCTGGTACATCTGCATGGCCGAGAGGCCGTTGAGCGGATGGAGGCAGTACAGGCCGGGCATCCGCCGGTGGACCTGACCCTGCGGGCCGGCCAGACGGTGCCGGAGGGCGAGATGTTGCCCACGGGCAGCCTGCGGCTGCGCGAGGGCGGACAGATCACCGCCCTGCCCGGCTTTGCGACAGGCGCGTGGTGGGTGCAGGATGCGGCTGCGGCGCTGGTGGCCCGGCTGGTCGATGCGCAACCGGGCGAGCGGGTGCTGGACCTGTGCGCCGCACCGGGGGGAAAGACACTGCAACTGGCCGATGCCGGGGCAGAGGTGGTGGCTGTGGATATCTCTGGCCCCCGAATGGCGCGGGTCGCGGAAAATCTGGCGCGGACGGGGTTGCGCGCGACGCTGGTGACGGCGGATGCGTTCCAATGGGAACCGGAAGCACCGTTCGACGCGATCCTGCTGGACGCGCCCTGTTCGGCGACGGGGACGATCCGACGGCACCCGGACCTGCCCTTCATCAAGGACGGGTCCGAAGTGGCCGGGCTGGTGACGTTGCAAGCCGCGCTGATCGACCGGGCCCTGGCGTGGCTGAAACCGGGCGGGCGGCTGGTGTTTTCAACGTGCTCGCTGTTGGCGGAAGAGGGCGAGGCGCAGGTGTCAGCGGCATTGACGCGGCATCCGGGGTTGCGGGTGGCACGCGCAGACCTGCCGGGCGTGGAGCCGGGCTGGTGGACGCCGCAGGGTGGCCTTCGGCTGCGCCCGGACTATTGGTCGGACCTTGGCGGCATGGACGGGTTCTTCATGGCGCGGCTGCATCTCTGAGGCAAAGATGGGCAGATTGCCCATCCTACGCGCCCCAGCGCCTGGCCTCAGGGCTTTGGCGGGAACATCCGGTAGTAAAGCCAGTCGGGCAGCACCTGCGAGCCGCGGAAAAGCCAGCTGAACAGGGTGGGGAAACTGGTCTTGAAATGGTCGGTCAGCATGTGATCGAACATCGCGTCTGCGGCGGCTTCGGCTTCCATGATGAAGGGCATCGCGAAATCGTTCTTCGCGGTGAGGCGGGTCTTGATGAACCCCGGATTGGCCAGCTGCACCGCGATCCCGGTGCGGCGCAGATCGGCATACAGCGATTCCGCCAGCACCATGGTTCCCGCTTTTGACGCGGCATAGCCGATGGCACCCGGCAGACCGCGAAAACCCGACAGCGACCCCGTGATCACCACATGGCCCCGCCCCCGCGCCACCATGCCGGGCAGGACAGCGCCGATCACCCGGGCGCAGCCGGTGAAGTTGATGTTGCACATCGCTTCGGTCTGATCGGCGTCCCAGGATTTGGCATCGACCGGCCAGTAGACCCCGGCAAGGAAGACCACGCCGTCCAGATCGCCAAGCGTGGCGGCAGCGGCCCGGACAGACTCGGAAGAACTTACGTCCACCGGCACGGCGCTGGCCTTTCCGGGCAGGCTGGCCACGGCGGTGGCGAGGGTATCCGCGCTGCGGGCCGACAGGATCAGGTCCGCGCCTGCCCGGCTCATCTTCTGTGCAAGGGCAAGGCCAAGCCCTTCGGACGCCCCGACAAGCCAATAGCGTTTACCAGAGAAATCCCTCATCCTGCCGACGCCTGCGCTGGCACGCTGCGCATCGTGGCCACCAGTTCGGCAACCTTGATCCCGAACTTGGTGAACTGCGAGCGGTTCATGATCGTGCCGTTTTCCATCAGATACATCCAGTCGGTGACATCAAGCACATGGCTGCCTGCCTCGGGCGCAAGCTTGATCCGGTACCGCAGCACCACGGCGGAGCCTTCGGCGCGGCCAGTGGCACTGCCCAGAACGTCCGGGGCGGTCGCCTCGATCGAGCCGTCGTCGGCCAACCGCATGGTCCAGGCGCGGTTCTGCACCGTGCCACTGTCATAGCGGAATGTCTCGCTTAAAACGCCGGTGTTGCCATCCCATGCGCCGTTCATGTCAGCCACAAACCGGGAGGTCACCCGACCGGTCGGACCGTAGATCATGCCTTCGCACAGGATCGGTCCGGACAGATGCCGGCGCAGGTCGAACTGCGGTCCCTTGCCCGCGTAATCAGCCGGGCGCTGCGCACGGAACGAAGCGAATCCCCTTCGCAGGGTCAAAATTGCCAAGGTAAGCAAAATGCCAAACAAGGCGGCGGCAAGAGGCGTCATGATAAGTTGCCTTGTGTGGCTTCGGGCACGGCAGTGCGGGCAAGCAAAGTGATCGCGATCAGTTTCAATACGCAAGGCAGGGCGGCGTAGATCAATGTCAGGGCGAACAGCGCAGACTCGGTGTTCTGCGCGCCGGGCCTGAAGCCGACTCCGTCCAGTGTGGGCAGCAGGGTGGCGGCGGCCAGCGCCAGCGAAAGCTTAGAGACGAAGGACCACAGGCCAAAGGCGGCACCCTCGCCCCCCTCGCCAAGCTGCGACAGGCGGCGGGCAAAAATGGCGGGCAGCAGCGTCAGATCGGCCCCGAGTGCGGCCCCCGAGGCGGCGCAGATCACGGCGAACGCTGTGCTGTCCCCGGTGCCAAGAAAAGCGGTCCCGAGGAAGGCCAGAATGGCAAGGATCATCGCCGCAAGCAGCGTGCGCCGGGCACCGAAGCGTTGGGCAAGGCGGCTCCATACCGGGGTGGATGCGGCAGCGGACAGGAAGAACAGCAACAGCAGCGGACCCTCCCAGCCGGGGGCGGCAAGGCGGCTTTCGACGAAGAACAGAAACAGGGTTGAGGTGACAGCCACGGGTGCTGCATTCAACAGCGCGATCAGCAGCAGGCGACGGGCGATCGGGTCGGACAAAGCCGGGCGGAACAGGGCGACGGGATTTGACGTGGCCATCGGCGTGCCCTGACCCCAGTTCGCGCGCATTGCAACCGTCGCCGCGAAAGCGAGACCGGCGAACAGCGCCGCAAAGGTGGCAAAGGGATTTGAAGTCAGGCCCGCAAGTGCCACCGGGGCGACGGCCGCAAGCGAGACCCCAAGCAGAGAGCCGCCCTCACGCCACCCGGCAAGGCGAAGATGGCCATTCGGGCCGAGAGTCGCGGCCTTGGCGACGCCTTCGGCGTAAAAGCAGATGGTGAGGAAAGAAAAGCTGGAGAACAGGCCGGTCAGGGTGATGGCGAACCACAGCAGCGGTGCCACCGGCGGCGGGACGGCAAAAAGCCCGACCATGGACAGCGCCATGAGGGCTGCAGCCAGCGCCACCCAAAGACTGCGCGACCGGCGGCCCATTTCTGCAAGCCAGCCCAGAACCGGATCCTGTACCACGTCGAACAGGCGCAACAGCGCGAGAACAACGCCCAGCGAAGCCAGCGACACGCCGTAACTGTCAACGTAGAACTTTGGCGCGTGGATGTAGATCGGCAACCCAGCGGCGGCAATCAACGCCGCAAACAGCGACCACGCCGGAAGGCCGTCGCCCGGTGCCCGCATCAGGAGATGTCTTCGCGCGGCGGCGTCGGGCGGCCGCGGAACGTGACCCGCCTCCACGCTAGTTTCAGCGCCTGCCAATGGATCAGCGCCAGCACCCGGCGCGATCCGAACGGGCGGCGCAGGCAGGTAGCAAGGATCCCCGCGTTGGTCAAAGGCGCGCGCGGGCCGATCAGATTGGTGAACAGCCCGCCAGACTGGGTGGTGAAGTCGATCCAGATGCCGATGCGGTCCGGCTTTATATCAAAGCGGAACGCATAGCTGCCCTCGACCGGCTGAAACGGCGAGACGTGAAAGATCTTGGCGGAGCGGATGGTGTCTTCACGGGTGATCGGTGCACGATCATCGCGGTGGCAAAGGTAGGAATGGCGGTCGCCGTAGGTGTTGGACACCTCGGCAATCGCGGTGCGCAGATGGCCAAGATGATCGTAGCACAGCCAGAAGCTGACAGGGTTGAAGACATGGCCCATGACGCGCGGCTGGGCCAGCAACATAATGCGGTGATCCCCGGACAGGCCGTGTTCGGCCAGCACGTCACGCACCCAGGCGGTGCCCCTGCCCTGCCCCGGCGGCCCGCCGTGATCGGCATCATGGACCGAGATCAGGTTGCGGCTGTTGCGCGCGAACAGCCGGGGTCCGGTGGCGCGATCAGCATCAAGCATCACGTAATCGACGGAATAGCGGAAGGCGTTCTTCACGGCACCCTTGCGGCCATGGAACGTCTCGCCACTGATCCGTTCAACCTGCATCACGCGGCCTGACGCGCGTTCTGGCGGGCCATGCCCTCGACCACATCAACCGCCGAGGCAAAGCCGTCTTCGTGGAAGCCGTCGCGCATCCAGGCGCCGCAGAACCACGTGTTCAGCGTGCCGTTCATCGCGCGGATGCTGGTCTGTGCGGCAAGTGCTGCCACATCGAACACCGGATGGTGGAAGGTGTTGATGTCATGGATCAGGTCGGCGCGGATCGGGCGGGTGGAGTTGAGGGTGATGAACAACGGATCATCCTGCGGGATCGGCTGCAAAGAGTTCATCCAGTAGGTCAGGTCGATCTTGTCGCCGGGGCCACCCTTCGCCTCGACGTAAGACCAGCTGGACCAGACTTTGCGGGATTTCGGCATCATCGCAGTGTCGGAATGCAGGATCGCCTCATTGGGCTGATATTTCACCGCTGCAAGTGCTGCAGTTTCCTGCGGCGTGGGATCGGACAACAGCCTCAGCGTCACGTCGGAATGGGTGGCGAAGATGACATCGTCATACAGCTCCCACTCGTCGCCCGCCGCGCGAATCTGGACGGTGCCCGCTTGGCGCCGCACCCCGGCAACCGGGGTCGACAGGCGGATATCGACGCCCTGCGACTGCATCGCCTGTTGCAGGCGGCTGACATACTGGATGGAGCCGCCCTTGACGGTGTACCATTGATGTTGGCCTTCGTAACCCAGCAGCGCGTGGTTGCGAAAGAACTGCACCAGTGCCTTGGCCGGGAAATCAAGGATGCCAGAGGTTGGCGTAGACCAGATCGCCCCAGAAAAGGGCGTGATGTAATGGTCGCGGAAATACGCCCCGGTGCCAAGAACCGCCAGCAGATCACGGATGGTCATCGCAGGGTCGGTCGCGGCGGCCTCGGCATGCTTGTTGAAATGCAGGATATCGCGGATCATCCGCAAAAAGCGGGGGTTGGCCGCGTTCCGCCGCTGGGCAAAGACCGTGTCCAGCGAAGCGAGCCCGTATTCGATGCGCCCACCGTCGATGGAGGCACCGAACGACATGGCGCTTTCTGTAACGGGGACATCCAGCTTTTCGAACAGGCGCACCAAATGCGGATAGTTCACCCGGTTGAACACGATGAACCCGGTATCGACCGGCTGATCGCCGCGCTTGCCCGCCAACACGGTGCGGGCGTGACCACCAAGCCTGCCCTCGGCCTCGTACAACACCACGGTGTTCCGGTCGGCCAGAAGATGCGCCGCAGCCATCCCCGAGATGCCCCCTCCTATCACGGCGATGCGGCGGGGGGCTTGGCCCAGGGTTTCGAACGGCATTAAGGCAGTATCCTTTAGGTTGGGTCTCTGATTTACGTGTGAGGCCCTGGTTCGGATCACGTGTAGAATTTTCTGGACAGTCAAGGCTTGACGCTTTGACCGAATAAGCCAGTTCTCTACAAAGTGATCCGTCCGGCATCATGGTGCGTAAACTTGCCATAATGCTTGACGCCAGCCGAACCGCTATGCCGGGGCAAGCCTGAAAGTTGCAGCCAAAAGCCGCAACTGACAGATTGGGTGTGCGCCAGAACAAGGGTTTGGTGGTGTCGGGGACGGAAGGCGAAACGAATTGGGCGGCCCTGTTGATCCGGGTGCGCGACCATCAGGACAAAGCCGCATTTGCGGCGTTGTTCCGGCACTTTGCCCCACGGGTGAAGGGTTTTTTGATGAAGTCGGGCGCCGGGGCAACTTTGGCCGAGGAATGTGCGCAGGACGTAATGGCAACGCTGTGGCAGAAGGCACATCTGTTCGATCCCGCAAGGGCCTCGGTAGCGACATGGGTGTTCACCATCGCCCGCAACCGGCGGATCGACGCGCTGCGCAAGGCGCGCAGAGCCGAGCCGGAGGAACTGGACTGGGGGCCGGAACCGGAGCCGGATCAGGCCGAGGTCCTGGAGGCCCAGCAAGAAACGGAAAAGCTTGGCCGTGCATTGGCCGGGCTGCCCGAAAGACAACGCTCGCTGATCGAGAGGGCCTTTTACGGTGATCTTTCGCACAGCGAAATCGCCGCAGAAACCGGCCTGCCGCTTGGCACGATCAAGTCGCGGATACGGCTGGCGCTGGACAAACTGCGCCACGAGATGACGTGAGGGACAAAAGAAGACCATGACGATACGCCACCATTTGTCGGATCAATTGCTGATGGGCTATGCGGCCGGTCAGTTGCCCGAAGCCTTCAGCCTTGTTGTTGCGACCCATGTCTCGATGTGTGACGAATGTCGCGCCCGGCTGGCGTCCTATGACGCGGTGGGCGGCGCTTTGGTCGAAGATCTTGCCGAGGTCGCGATGGGTGCCACTGCGCTGGACGCTGCGTTGGCCCGGATCGACGGGATGCCACAAGCGACACAGCGTGCGCCATTGCGGGCGGCAGGCATTCTGCCTGCTCCATTGGCAGATTACGTCGGTGGCGATCTGTCGGCCGTAAAGTGGCGGTCGATCGGGATGGGGGTCAAGCAGGCGATCCTTCCCACCGGGCGCGATGCCTCGGCCCGATTGCTGTTCATTCCGGCAGGTGTTGCGGTGCCGGACCACGGTCACCGGGGAATGGAGCTGACACTGGTGCTGCAGGGTGCCTTTGCCGACGCAAATGACCGGTTCGACCGGGGCGATCTGGAGATTGCCGACGAAAGCCTGCAGCACACGCCGGTGGCCATGGCCGGGATGGACTGCATCTGTCTGGCCGCAACCGACGCGCCACTGAAGTTCCGTGGTTTGGTGCCGAGGCTGGCGCAACGGCTGCTGCGAATCTGAGCCGGTAGCCGGGCTGAAGCCCGGCCTACATCAGGATGCGAACCGCAATGACGGGGCCGGTGATTTCGGCCCCGTTTTCTGTCACGATCAGGTCGTGCGGGGCGATGGGCCTGCCGTTCACCACTGCGGCACTAAGGGCAAAAAGGGCCAGGACGCCGCCTTCGGGCAGGATTTCGGTGTCGTGGATCACCCGCACCTCGGGCCTTGGCAGGTGACGGGCGGTCATCACGTTGAAATCGTCGGAGGGGGCGGTGATGTTGGTGGCGAAGACGAGGTTGTCGCCGGGGAAGGCAATGGGGATGAGGGGTTTGGCCTCAAGGTGCAGGCCATTGCCTTGCAGGGCGAAACCGGGGCCGGTGAGGACGGTAAGGTTCCGCTCGATGCCGGGGAAAATCGAAAAGGGGCCGTCTTCAGTGACGGCGGCCATGGACAGGCGGACCAGCAGCGCGCCGTCGGCCTCAACGCGGTAAAGCTCGGTCGTGGTGCCCCGGCCATTGGCCCAGGGTTGGCGGCGGTAGTCGGCGGGGGTCAGGTGGATCATCCGGGGCTCTTTGCGAAGGGTTCGGCGAGGGCGAGGTCGGAGCCGGGGAACAGCCGTTCGACAACCGCGCGGCGCATGGTGATGGCGAGGGGGTCGTGGAACACCTCCAGCGCACGGGCGGCTTCGGGTGGGGACAGCCAGCCATCGGGCAGGCGCCAGCGGCGGAAGAACAGCCAGTTGGCGTCGTTCGTGCGGCGGAAGGCGAGCGAGCGGCGCAGGCCTTCGTCTGTGGGGGGAGGTTGAGCAGGATTGCGCGGATAGCGGGCTGCCCAATCGGCCAGTTGCGCTTGGCAGCGGTCCCTTTCGGCGGCGATCTCGGTCTCGGTGATACTGGTGAAACGGGAAAGATCGGCACGGATATCGGGCGGCATGGTGATGATGCAAGTGTCAATGGCAGCGGTGAAGCGGGGATCGGTTTCGACGGTTACCGCGCTTGCCTGTGCGCCGCAGCGCCAGAGGACAAGTTCGGCGGCTTTGGTCCAAGCACCGTCCTTTATAAGGCCCAGTGCCGACAAAACCTGCATCACGTCGTCCGAGGCGCAGGCGGGATGGCAGTCATGGGCGGCGGCGATATTGGGGGGTGGAGGTAGAGGCGCGTTGATCATTTGGACAGTAAACTGCCCTGCGCGTTGGGGACGGACGCTACCGTCAGGCAGACGCCATTGCAGCTGGTTCTGCTGTTCCGCCAGCCACAGCACCGCCACTGCCGAATCGTCCCAGCGCGGCAGGGTCGCGGGGCGGATCGGCGGAGTGCGCGGGCTTGCACCCCAAACTTCCTCCGTGGCCTCGCCGAGTGCGATCAAGGCCGTGCAGCCAACCTCATAGGATGACATGAAAAGGTGACACCAGCCGACGCCTGCCGGAGATTCATCCTCACGCGGGAGGTTGGCGCGCAGAAACGCCGCCACGGGGTCGGCCCATCCCGTCACGGGGCCTTCGGCGCTCATGGTTATTCCGCCGCCTGCGGGCCGATCAGCGGGGCGACGGGGTCTGGGGCGATTTCCTCGAAGTCGAAGTTATCCAGACGGCGGGCACGTTTGCCGGCCTTTTCGGACGAGACCTTGATGTCTTCGATATCCTTCGCGGCCTGGCCGAAGTGGCGATCAAGGCTTTCGACGCGGACGCCAAGGCGGTCTACGTCAGCGTAGAGCAGCGCCAGTTCCTTGCGGATCGCCCCAGCCTGTTCCCGCATGCGCGCGTCTTTCAGGACCGCGCGCATGGTGTTCAGCGTGGCCATGCAGGTGGTGGGCGAGACGATCCAGACCTTCACCGCAAAGCCTTCGCGCACGACTTCGGGGAAGTTGGCGTGAAGCTCGGCATAGACAGCTTCGGAGGGCAGGAACATCAGCGCGCCGTCGGCGGTTTCGCCTTCGACGATGTAACGCTCGGCAATGGCGCGGATATGGGCGCGCACGGCAATGCGCATCTGCTGCGCTGCCTCAACTGCGGCGCGGGGGGTATCGGCGCGGCGGATCGCTTCATACGCCTCCAGCGGGAACTTGGCGTCGATGACGATGGGGCCGGGAGGATTGGGCAGGTGGATCAGGCAATCGGCGCGTTTGCCGTTCCCGAGCGTTGCCTGCATCGTGTAGGCGTCTTTTGGCAGCGCCTTTTGCACGATGTCATGCAATTGGATTTCGCCGAACGCGCCACGCGTCTGCTTGTTCGACAGGATGTCTTGCAGGCTGAGGACGTTGCCCGACAGTTTCTCGATATTCGCCTGCGCCTTGTCGATGGTTTCCAACCGCTGCTGGAGTTCACCAAGGCTGCGGGCGGTGCGAGTGGAACTGCCGTGCAGCGATTCGCCCATGGCGCGCTGCACCTCTGCCAGACGCTGTTCCATCACCTGCAGCATGGCGGTCTGGCTGACGGCTTGCGTTTCCGAGACGTGGTGCAGACCGCCTGCCAGCCGTTCCTGCCCGTCACCCAGAAGCTGCACGCGCTGACCAAGCCAGCCGATTTCGCGCAGCAAGGGTTCGGCGAGGGTGGACGATTGGCGGGTGCTGCGCAGGATCAGGATGAGGAAGCCAAGCAGGATGAGGGCTATCGCGCCGAGGATCAGCGCCTCGGGGTCGTTCCAGCGGAAGGTCTGGCCGAAAAGAGTGATCATCTGCGTCCAAAAAGCCGTTCGATATCGTGGAGGGAAAGCTCCACATAGGTGGGCCGTCCGTGGTTGCACTGGCCGGAAAGGGGGGTCGCCTCCATCTCTCGCAACAGCGCGTTCATCTCTTCGGCGCGCATTTGGCGGCCCGAGCGGATGGAGCCGTGGCAGGACATGCACGACAGGATGGCGTCGATTTTTGACTGAAGGAGGTGGCTGTCGCCTGCGTCGGTCAACTCATCAAGGATATCGCGGATCAAGGCTTCGGCGCTGACCGGGCCAAGGATCGCGGGGGTTTCGCGGATGGCGATGGCGTTGCCGCCAAACGGCTCGATGACAAGGCCGAGGCGGGAGAGGTCGGGGGCGGCGTCCAGCAGGCGGGCGGCGTCGGTGGCGGAAAGCTCGACGATCTCGGGGCTCAGCAGCGCTTGGGAGGTGATGCCGCTGGCAGCCATCTGGGCCTTGAGGCGTTCATAGGTCAGGCGTTCGTGGGCAGCATGCTGGTCGACGATGACGATGCCAGTCGCGGTCTGGGCAACGATGTAGTTTTCATGCAGTTGCGCGCGGGCAGCGCCGAGGGGGCCTTGCGCTTCGGTTGCGGGTTCGATGCGGGCGGCGGGGGCTTCGGCAAAGCCGGGGCTTTGAAACGCGAAGGCGTTGGCAAGGCTGGTCTGGCTGGGCCGTTGCATCTGGTAGACGGGTCGCATCGCAGCGAGGGTTTCGGTGCCGACGGTAGAGGAGGCCCGGTGGCCTGCGCCGGAAAGCGCGGTGCGCAGGGCCGTGATGATCAGCGACCGTGCCGCCTCGGGTTCGCGGAAGCGGACTTCAGCCTTGGCGGGGTGAACGTTCACGTCGACGCGCTGCGGATCAACGATGAGATTCAAGACGGCGGCGGGGTGGCGGTCGCGGCTAAGCACGTCGAAATAGGCGGCGCGGAGAGCACCGTAGAGCATGCGGTCAAGGATCGGGCGACCGTTGACGAACAGGTGCTGCTGGGCTGATGAGCCGCGCGAATAGGTGGGCAAAGCTGCGTAGCCGGTCAGGCGCAGGCCGTCGCGTTCGGTGTCAATCGGCAGGGCGTTGTCGATGAAATCCGCACCAAGGATGCCAGATAGGCGGCGGGCGAGGGCGCCTTCGGCGATGGGTTGCGCATCGGCGCGAAACAGGATGCGGCCTTCGCCGCCGTCAGTCACCTCACGCAGGGTGAAACCAACCTGGGGTTCCGCCATGGCAAGACGGCGGATGGTTTCGGCCACGGCCTGCACCTCGGCCCGGTCGGAGCGGAGGAACTTCAGGCGGGCGGGGGTGGCGTAGAACAGGTCGCGCAGTTCGACGGCGGTGCCGCGCGTCAGGGCAGCGGGGCGTGGTGCGGTCTGGCGACCGGCGTCACAGATGATCTGCGCGGCGTCATGGCCTTGCGCGCGGGAGGTGATGGTCAGGCGTCCGACGGAACCGAGGCTGGGCAGCGCCTCGCCGCGAAAGCCGAAAGAGCGGATGTCGAGAAGGTCGGACCCGTCGATTTTTGAGGTGGCATGGCGGGAAAGCGCCAGCGGCAGGTCTTCGGCGGTCATGCCGCAGCCATCATCCGTCACACGGATCAGGGTCTTGCCGCCATCGGCGATATCCACGGAAATGCGGCTGGCCCCGGCGTCCAGCGCGTTTTCCACCAGTTCCTTGACGGCAGAGGCGGGACGTTCCACCACCTCACCCGCTGCGATGCGGTTGATCGCGGCTTCGTCCAGTTGCCGGATGACCGGGCGGCCTTCGGAGCCCGTTATTTTGGGGGTGTGGAGAGTCATGCCCCTATCTGTAGCAGGCGGGGGTGAGTCGGGGAAGCGGGAAGGGTCAAGTATGGGATCGGAAGATGGGCAAATTGCCCATCCTACGGTCAAGGCGTCGTCGTCACACCCGTCGGCTGACCCACGACAACGAAATGCAGTTGATCGGGCTGGAACAGCCGGGCTGCGACGCGTTTCACGTCGGCCATCGTCACAGCCTCGACCTTGGCGTTGCGGGTGACAGCGTAGTCGATGGGCAGACCCTCCATCTGCATGCCGACAAGAATGTTGGCGATGGGTCCGTTGCCATCAAAGCGGAGGGGATACGATCCGGTAAGGAAGGTCTTGGTGGTGGCCAGTTCTTCCTCGGTGATGCCTTCGGTCGCAATCTTCGCCCATTCGGCGCGGGTCACTTCGATAGCCTGGGCCACCTTGTCGTTCGATGCGGAGAATTGGCCCAGCACCAGTTCCGCTTGATCCATCGCCACGAGGTAGGTGCCGATGCCGTAGGTGAGCCCCCGCTTTTCGCGCACTTCGGTCATTAGACGGGCGGAGAAGCGGCCGCCGCCCAGAACCTCGTTCAGGATGAAGGCGGCGAAGAAATCGGGGTCGTCGCGGGTGATGCCCTGATGGCCGAAGAACACCACGGATTGCGGGGTGGGAAAGTCCTGTACCGTAACGCCCGGTTTCAGCAGCCAATCAGCATCCGCAGGCAGCGGGACGCCGGTTTCGGGCAGATCACCGAGAAGCTTGTCGAGCACGGCGCCAAGCTCGGCGGCGGTGATGTCGCCGGTTGCAGCCACATAGATCCGGTCCCGGGCAAGCGCACCTGCATGAGCGGCGACGATGTCGTCACGGGTCAGGACGGTGACGCTGTCGATGGTGCCATTGCCAGAGCTGGCATAGGGGTGATCGCCGAATGCCAACCTGTCCAGAATCTGCGGCGCTATGGTTTCGGGGTCTTTCTCATCGGCGCGCAGACCA
This sequence comes from Paracoccaceae bacterium, assembly GCA_031415015.1. Taxonomy (GTDB): domain Bacteria; phylum Pseudomonadota; class Alphaproteobacteria; order Rhodobacterales; family Rhodobacteraceae; genus JAUYQR01. The sequence goes on along the minus strand of JANOQT010000172.1, from coordinate 26,424 downwards.
GAGAGGACCTGTTCGCGCACCCTGTCCACCGCCACCTGATCGAAGCGCGGATTGACCAGCGCCGACCGCAGAAGGGCCACGCCCTGATCTCGATTTTCGGTCAGGAATCTGGCCGACACGCTTACAGAATCGGTGCCGGAATCGAAGGTGAACTGGGCGGCAAGGTCATCGCGGGCTTCGGCGAAGGCACGGCTGTCCCTGTCATCCGCCCCTTCTTCGATCAGGGCGGTCATCAGGTTGGTGGCACCACGCTTGCCCGGCGCGTCCAGCGAGGTGCCGCCGCGAAACTGGATTTCCAGCGCGGTGAAGGGGATGCCGTGGTCTTCGACCAGCCAGGCGGTGATTCCGCCAGGGGAGGTGACCTCTTGTATTTTCATCTCGGCATGGACCGGAACGGCGAAAACAATAAGGGCTGCAATCAGGCGAAGCATCATTCCGTGACCTCCTTGGCGGGTTCAGCCTCGGGGCGGGTCAACCAGCCGGTGACGGCCTGTTTACGGTCAAACACCTTTTCGGCGGCGGCACTGACATCTGCGGCAGTGACGGCGGCAAGGGCATCGTCCCAGCCTTGGATATCTTCCACAGTCAGGCCAATAGCCAGTTCTTCGCCGTACATCCGGGCAAGGCCTTGCACGTCGTCCTTGGCATAAATCTCGCCAGCGCGAACCTGGGTTTTGATCCGTTCCAGAGCGGCGGGATCGGGCCCGTCCTTCAGGAAATCGGCGATTACTTTATCCATCGCGGCTTCGGCATCCGTCAGGCTGACGCCGGGCACCGGCACAAGCAGCACCCCAAAGGTAGCATCGTCAATGGTCGTGCCATCATAAAAGGCCGAGGAATAGACAGCGGTCTGCGTGTCGAACTGCAGCGCACGGGCAAAGACCGAGGTCTGGCCAGACCCGCCAAGAAGTTCGGCAAGGATGGTCAGCGCGGCCGCGTCTTTCTGGTTGCCGGGGTCGCGTTCGGGGGCGATGTAGGTCCGCAGCAGGTAAGGCTCTGACACCCGCTCATCGGCCAGCGCGATCCTGCGTTCCGCCAGTTGCGGCGGTTCTTGCGGGCGGATACGCGGCACGATGCCGTCACTGGGTGCAAGCGGACCGTAGTGCTTTTCGGCCATGGCGCGGACGTCGTCCGGGGTCACGTCACCAGCGACGATCAGGATGGCGTTGTTGGGGGCATAATAGCGTTCATAGTGGGTCAGCGCATCTTCGCGGCTGAGCGCCTCCATCTCGTGACGCCAGCCGATGATCGGGGTGCCGTAAGGATGGTTCAGGTATTGCGCCGCGCGCATCTGTTCGGACAACAGCGCGCCGGGGCTGCTGTCCGTGCGTTCGGCTCGTTCTTCCAGGATGACCTGGCGTTCGGTCAGCACATCGTCTTCCGTCAGCCGCAGATTGCGCATCCGGTCGGCTTCCATCTCCATCATCAGGTCCAGCCTGTCCGCTGCGACCCGCTGAAAATAGGCGGTGTAATCCCACGACGTGAAGGCGTTGTCATTGCCGCCCTGCGCCTCGACAGTCGCGGAAAAGTCACCGGGAGCGACCTTTTCGGTGCCCTTGAACATCAGATGTTCCAGAAAGTGGGCGATGCCAGAATTTCCCGGCGTCTCGTCCGCAGCACCGACGCGGTACCAGATCATATGCACCACGACCGGTGCGCGATGGTCTTCGATCACCACGACATCAAGGCCGTTCGGCAGCGCGAAGGTCGACACGGTTTCTGCTACCGCAGGGACAGAAAGGCCGACGGCGGCTATGGCCCAAAGGCCTGATCGTCTGAGCATGCGTTCCTCCGCTGGTGGTCTGTGCAACAAGTGCAGGTGGCAGCCCGACATTCAACCCGGGGCCACGCGGTTGTTACTCTTCGTTTTGCTTGCGCGGCGGGGCGGAGGGGGTCTTGACCCCGGCCTTCCGCCAGCGGGCAAGCTCGGCCTGCTGGTCCAGCCTCTGCTTGCGGTAGGCCTTGTAATAGACGTTCACGTTGAACAGGCGTTCCAGAATGCGACCGTTGTTGTCGCGCCGCCATTCAAGGTCTTCCGAAGCGAGGGTGTCGCGAATCCCCGCTTCGACCCCATACCGCGCGGCATGGGTGTACAGCGCGCCGTCACCTGCGGGAATGCCGCCCGCTTTGGATGGATTGCCACCAAGGGCGACAATCGCCTCGTCAAACGGCTGCGGATCTGTGCGGTTGGACCCGCCCGGGTTCGGCTCAGGCAAATCAGTAAAGCTTTCGGGCGTTTCCAGCGGTTTCGGCGGCAGGATGCCAAACTCGTCCGGGCCCTGCCCTGACCGCAGGTTCATCAGTTGCGGCGCGCCATCGCCACCGCAACCAGCCAGCATAAGCGCCGTCGCAACCGCGAGGATCGCCTTGCCCTTTGCTGCCTGCATGCCCGCCTCCACCCCGTCTTTTCCCCGTCTTAGCCTAAAGCGTCGCGGTCGTCACGGGGTCTTTAGCGCTTCTTCCGGGTGGGTTTTCCGGCCTTTGCCGGGCTGCCGGTAAAGATCACCAGGCCCAGCGCACCCGCAAAGATGGCAATATCGGCCACATTGAAGGCATAGGGGTTCTCGATCCCGCAGCACGACATGTTCAGGAAATCAGCCACCGCGCCGTATACAATACGGTCAATCACATTGCCAAGCGCGCCGCCGATCAGCAGCCCCGCGCTGATCTGGGCGCGCGGATTGGCCTTTTCGCGGCGGATCCACAGGAACACCCAGATCGAAATCACCACTGCCACCGCAATTAGCCCCCAGCGGGCAATATCGGACCCATGCGACAGCAGACCGAAGTTGACGCCGTAGTTCCACGCCATGCGGAACACCAGAACCGGAGGCAGGACGTCAATCTCGCCCCGCTCGATCAGGTTCAGGCCATGCACGACGGCCAGCTTCGACACCTGGTCAACGCCGAAAGTCGCAATGGCGGTGAGGTAAAGGCTGCGCATCTTAGTGCCGGAAATGGCGCTGGCCGGTGAACACCATGGCCAGACCTGCGGCATCTGCGGCTGCGATCACTTCGTCATCGCGCATCGACCCGCCGGGCTGGATGATGGCGGTCGCGCCGGCCTCGGCCGCGGTGATCAGCCCGTCGGCAAAGGGAAAGAACGCATCCGACGCGACAACCGCGCCTTGCGTCAGGGGGGCAGGCAGGCCAAGCGCTTCGGCCATGTCTTGCGCCTTGCGGGCGGCGATGCGGGTTGAATCCACCCGGCTCATCTGACCCGCACCAATGCCAACGGTGGCCCCGTCGCGGACATAGACAATGGCGTTGGATTTGACGTGCTTGGCGACGGTCCAGGCGAACATCAGGTCGGCAAGTTCGGCGTCTGTGGGCGCGCGTTTGGTGACAACATTCAGATCTGACAGCGCAATGTGACCGGCATCGCGGTCCTGCACCAGAAAGCCGCCCGCGACTTGCTTGAAGGCCAGCCCTTTGGACTTGGGGTCCGGCAAGGCGGCAGTCGTCAGCAGGCGCAGGTTCTTCTTGGTGGCAAAGATCGCCTTCGCTTCGCCACTTGCACCCGGGGCGATGACGACTTCGGTGAAGATCTTCACGATCTCCTCGGCGGTTTCGGCATCCAGCGCCATGTTCAGCGCGACGATCCCGCCAAAAGCCGAGGTCTGGTCGCAGACATAGGCGCGCAGGTAGGCCTCGCGCAGCGTGGCCGCACGACCGACACCGCAAGGGTTGGCATGTTTGATGATGGCGCAGGCCGGGGCGTCACCAGCAAATTCCGCCACAAGTTCAAAGGCGGCGTCCGTGTCGTTGATGTTGTTGTAGGACAGCTCCTTGCCCTGCAATTGCCGCGCGGTTGCCACGCCGGGACGCCGAGAGCCATCGGTGTAAAACGCCGCCGATTGGTGCGGGTTTTCACCGTAGCGCAGGGGTTGCGCCAAGGTTCCGGCAAAGCTGCGATAGCGGGGCGTCGGCTCCGCTATTTCTGAGGCAAACCACGTGGATACGGCGGTGTCATAGGCTGCAGTGCGGGAATAGGCTGTCAGCGCCTGCTTCTGCCGGAAGGCCATGGTGGTGGCTCCGTCATGCGCGCGCATCTGATCCAGCAGGGCGGCGTAATCAGCGGGGTCGGTGATCACGGTGACAAACCGGTGGTTCTTCGACGCGGCGCGGATCATCGCCGGACCGCCGATGTCGATATTCTCGATACAAGTGGCGTGATCAGCCCCGCGCGCGACAGTTTCCTCGAACGGGTAGAGGTTGACGACCAACAAATCGATGGGTTCGATCCCGTGTGCCGCCATCGCCACCAGGTGTTCGTCGTCATCGCGCAGCGCCAGCAGCCCGCCATGCACATTCGGGTGCAGCGTCTTGACCCGGCCATCCATCATTTCGGGAAAGCCCGTCACATCCGCCACGTCCCGAACCTTAAGTCCCGCCGCGCGAAGCATCCCCGAGGTGCCACCGGTCGAGATCAGCTCCACCCCCTGCGCGGCCAGCGCCCGGGCAAGATCCAGCAGACCGGACTTGTCGGAAACAGAGATCAGCGCGCGGCCGATGGGAACGAGATTGGTCATGGAATAAACCCTGTCGCTAAAGCAAAGTCGCGGGGACGTCAGCTTTGCCCTTCAGGGTCATCGCCTGCCAGATCCCGGATGGCGAGCGGAGTATCCTGTGCTTTCGCCAAGGTCCAGCCTATCCGGGTCTCAAACCCGCGCGCCTGCGCCGCAAGCACGATCTGGGTTGTCGGACGTGGCTTCAGACGGCCCTTTTCCAGATAAACCGACGGCTGCAGCGACAGTTTCGCCGGACCGGAATGGCGCAGCACCCAGATCTCGCCGCTGCGCAGGGCGAGGGATACCGCTGTTCCAGCCATGTCGAGCGCTGCATCAACGTCGGGATGCAAGTGAAAGCGGATGCAAAAGCCCGCCCCCTCCATCCGCGTCGCGGTCATCATATCGTCAAACCGGCGGCGGGCATCGGCAGTCAGCGCGGTCAAGGCGTCAACACCGGTCAGGCGGCGACCGTCCTGCGACAGCGCAAGGGTGCGACCGGCGGTCAGGCCGTGACTGGCCAGCCAGCCATCATGCGACAGATAGATTTCCGATCCTTCCACCCCGATCGTCAGGCGGGAACCAGTGATGGCGGCACGGGGATACAGCTCTTCTGAGCCGGGGCCGCGAAATCGCGATGAGGACGCGCCGTCCATCGACAACAGGGAATGCGACGGGGTGGCCCGCCCCGCCTTTCGCCACGCCGCCCCGAAGGGCGCGCCCGAACCGCAGCTGACGATCAGCGGACGGCGGCCCGAGGTCAGCTCGAACGCGGTCGTCGAGGCATGGGCCGTCATCGCGGCGCGCCCGCCAGGAGGATCGGAGGCATCGACAACGACCGAAGTGCGCCGACCGCTAAGCCGGACATAGCCCATCGCGATGGAACTGGCCGCCGCAGGCCGCACACCCGCCGCCGCCAGCGCCTGATCCAGCCGCCCCAGCGTTCCCCGGTCGCCGCCATGGAACCGGCACAGATCGCCGTCGGCATGGCGCAACGCCCGTAACGCAGGCGCGATGCGGATGATCGCCGAAGACAGTTCGACAGGCACCGGATGCGACGCCTCGCTCAGGGCGCTGGCAGCCCAGGTCAGAAGGGTCAGCACATCCAGCAACTCTTCCGGGTTGCGGGTGGGCAAACCCCCTTCGTCGTCAATCTCGGCCTCGCATTCGACGGCAAGGGCGGCGCAGGCCGGGCCAACATGCCCCTCCATCCCGATCAGCGAAATGCCCGCATAGACCAGACCGGTCAGCGCTTCGAACCGGGGCAGGCCGGGGGCAGCGGCCTTCTAGCGCCGGGCAACGAAAGCAGACTGCTGTGCAAGCGACTGATACAGCGCCGTCGTCTCGGCCTGATCCCTGCCGCTCAGCAACAATGTGGCATGATGCACCCAGCGGATGATGCGCCGACCGGTCAGATCGGGCAGCCAGCCCGGCCCGGTTCCGGCACCATGCCGGTCGATCCATCCCCAGGTCCAGTCCTGCGCACGGCCCCGCGCGGCCGAGGTGCCCAGCGCTGCCAGATCATCCAGCCAGGCAAACCCCTGCGCTTCCCGCTGAAAGGCCGGATTGGGGGCGACGATATCCCAGATCATCCGGTCCGGGGCTTCGGCCAGATGACCAGCCAGAAGAATGTTGCCCGCCATGATCTGCTTGCCTCGCGCCATCAGGCCGATGCTGCGCGGTTCCGGCTGTGCGACGAGGCCGCCCGCAGGGCGACTTCGCCGCGCCGCAAATGCGGCCAGTCGGTCTGCAAACCGGGACATCCGTGCCGAAGCGCTGGATTTGCCGTTCACCTGAATGCCTCGCACGCCCGGAAGTCCGGTTGACCCGGATCGTCGGCGCAGCATAGCGCGCCGTTTCGGGTTCTGTCACGTCAAAGCCTTGTAACAGACCCAAACGCAGGCGTTTCGTGCCGGAAAAGCGGCAAATTTGGGCGCGCAAGCCGGATCAGCCCAGGTGGTCGATCCGCGCCATGTATTGCGCCAGATGGCTGACCTCACCCAGCCAGCGCACCAGCAGGCGGGGGTCATACGGGGCCGCATGCACGCCGGCAGGGATTTCGCGGGTCAACACCGCCTCGACCGCCAAGGATACGGGCACCGACACCAGCCGCCCCATCGCCGTGCCACGCACGTCGCCCCAGGCATCCAGCGCCCAGGTTTCATGGTAGACCGGTTTGCCATCCCGCTCCGCCTTCAGCGACACGAACAGGACCACGCGGTCCGGCTCGCCGTCATCGTAAGCGTTGGCCTTCCAGAATTCGGCAGCCATGGCGGCCAGGCGGGCATCCCCGGCGGGGCCCTCCAGCGTCTCGATCTCGGCGAACACCGGGGCCCAGGCATCGGCCCAGCCATTCAGCCGGATGGTGCCGCGCACGAAATCACGCACCTTCCAGTGCGGCTCGAACCGGTAGTCGGCCATGAAGGGATAGCTGTCACGGTTGGGATAGACCTCGAAGGTTTCCCGCACTGGCAAAGGCGCATCATACGAGGTGATTGCATCCCAGGGCCGCGCGACCCGCAGCTCGCTGAAATGCCGCAGACTGCGCGACGGCGAGCGGAGCGCTTTCAGCACACCCAAAGGCGACCAGCTGAACTTGTAGCGGAACGCATTGGCGATTTTCGGCACGCCACCACAGTAAGAGGTAAAACTGAGCACGTTGTCGGGATGATAGGCCTTTGAGGCACGGTAGCGCGCCACCAGATCATGCGCCATCAGATGGTCGATACCGGGATCCAGCCCCACCTCGTTCACCGACACCAGCCCCGCCTCGCGAAAGGCCTCGTCCAGCGCCCGCATCTCGGGCGCGATGTAGGATGACGACACGAAATGCGCGCCTTTTGCCAGGCAAGCCTGCGCAATGGCAACGTGCTGGTCAGCGGGCAGCATCGACACGGCGACATCACCGGGCCGCAACGCTGCCGTCAGGGCCTCAAGGCTGTAGGCGCGGATATCGGTGGCAATGTCGCCCACCGACTCTTGCGCCTTTTCAACCGTCCGGTTCCAGACGATCACCGGATGGCCCGCGTCAATCAGGCGACGCAGGCCGGGGATCGACGACAGGCCGGTGCCGCACCAGTGGATGTTCATGCGCGTTGTCCTTCAAAGGTTGGCGATGTGGCGGTCATATTCGGCACGGGCACGGCCCCAGACGCCCGCATCCAGACGCGTCAGCGTCAGAAGGGACGGCAGCAGCTGCGCCGCGTAATCTTCGCTGCTTTCCACGGGCATCAGCGAGGGCAGGTTGTCGATGGCGGTCACGTCCAGCGGCGGGCTGTGATGCACCCGCAGCGCGGGGGCGTCCCAGTCGGTCGCGCGGTCATAAACCTTGATGGGCGAGAAATCCGACGTGGGATCGCAGGCAATGTCACCGATCACGGTCAGGGTGCGCGCTGCGGTCTTGGCGCTGGCAGGGACAAACACCGGGCAGCCGGGGCGGGCCAGAATGCAATTCAGGAAAATCTCGTGCTGCAACACTTCCGGAAACGGCCCGCCAGAAGCGGTCTCTGCCATGTCCCAGCGGGTTACCGCGACACCCATCGCGGTGCACAGATCGGCGGCCCCGGTGCCGACGCGGCCATTCGCGCCGATGATTATGGCGCGCGGACGGGGGCTATCGCCAAGGTCGGCGGCCAGATCGGCCAGCAAAGCCGCCTTGCCGGGAACCTTGCGTACCGGTCCGGCAATGCCGCCGCGCTGTTGCGCTGCCCAGCATTTCAGGCTGACCGCCGCCCCTGCATAGCCCGCCCAATAGCCGAAGGCGGCGACGCGGCGGCCGTCTTCGCCAACCAGATATTCCAGATCATACAGCGTTCCACCCCCGGCCTTGAACCGCTTCAACAGGTTCCGCCCCGCAGGCTGGCCCTTGAAGGCATGGCCGAACATGATGTGACGGTGGCGCAGCGGCGTTCCATCCTCGGGCAGTTCCTTCAGGCCAAAGATGATCGCATCCGTCGGAGCGTCGGGCCACAGGTTTCCGCCCACAATCTCGCAGCCCGCCGCGCGGTAGCCGTCGATCAGGATGGCGCGGACGGGACTGTCCTCGACCGAAACCCTGATCCCCGCCTTGATCAAGGCCGCCGCGCCGTCAGGGGTCAGCCCGACACGTTCCTCATTCGGGCGTTGCTCTGCCCGCACCCAGAGATGGGTCATCCGGTCGCCCCCTCGCATTCCGTTCGGTGAAAGAATTAACAGAACGGCAGGCAGGGAACAGGGGGAACGCATTCTGTGCATGATTGCACATGAAGGACGCGCGGTCGTGGCTGTTAATTTCTGCGCACAGACTTATGTTTCCCTTAAGCGGCGCTGCTGGCGCCATTACACTTTTGCAGGAGAATACGATGACAACGCGCATCCCCGGCATTCACCACGTCACGGCTATCTCTGGCGCGGCGCAGGCAAATGTAGCTTTCTACACCGGCCCGCTGAAACAGCGACTGGTCAAGAAGACGGTGAACTTTGACGACCCCGGCACCTATCATCTGTACTACGCCGACCCGAAGGGCAGCCCCGGCACGATCCTGACCTTCTTTCCTTTTGCCGATGCGGGGCAAGGTCAGGCCGGGCCGGGGATGGCTTCGGCCTATGCTTACGGCGTGCCGACCGCTGATTTCGATGCGCTGGTCGCCGACCTGACCGGACGGGCGCTGGACGTCGCGGCCCCGGCGCTGCGCTTTGGCCAGCGGGTGGTGACGGTGAAAGATCCCGACGGCGCGCCGGTCGAACTGATCGACAGCGCGGCGGCAGCCGATGCGCACGGCTTTCACTCCGTCACCCTGTGGGAACGCGACCCCGACCGCACGGCCCGCCTGCTCACCGAGGTTTTCGGGTATGAGGCCGTCGGCAGCGAAACCCTGAACGGCGTCGAACGCTTGCGCCTGAAGGCCCCGGGGGCGGAACGGGGCAACATCCTTGACATCATCCGCACCGATGCCCAGGCCCGGGGCCGTCCCGGCAAAGGCACTATCCACCACATCGCCTTCCGGGCCCGGACGCAGGACGAGCAGGACAACTGGATCGACACGCTGGCCACGGCGGGCCACCGCACGACGGACGTGATCGACCGGCAGTATTTCAACGCGATCTACTTCCGCGAACCGGGCGGCGTCCTGTTCGAGATTGCCACCGACCCGCCGGGCTTTGCCGTGGACGAACCGGTGGCCACGATGGGGTCAAAGCTGATGTTGCCACCGCAGTACGAACCGATGCGGGCGCGGATCGAACAGACCCTGCCGCGTCTGAAGGTGGCGTCATGAGGCGAACCGGCCCGTCGTCCGGTGCCCGGGCGGGGCTGGTGCTGGCACATGGGCGGGGCGGCAGTTCGGCGGATATCCTCGGGCTTGTGGCCCATGCCGGGTTGACCGACGTTGCCGCCATCGCGCCGGACGCGCCGGGGCAAAGCTGGTGGCCGACCTCGTTTCTGGCCTCCGCTGACCAGCTTGAGCCCTACGCCGCGCGCGGGGTTGCCACGCTGATGCAGGCCGTTGCCACGCTGGAGGCAGAGGGTTTGCCGCGCAGTGCGATCTGGCTTGCCGGGTTCAGCCAGGGGGCCGGTCTGGCGTTGGAAACCTTTGCACGCCATGGCGACGGGCTGGCCGGTGTTTTAGGCTTTTCCGGCGGTCTTCTGGGGGCTGGGGATGCTGGGGGCCCACCGGACGTGGCGCTGTATGGCTTTATGCCCAAGCGATTCGACTATCCGGGGCGACGCGACGGCGCAAAGGCATGGATTTCGGTGCACCAGCGCGATCCGCATATCCCGCTGGCCCGGGTACAGGAAAGTGTTGCGGTGCTGCAGGCCATGGGGGCGGCGGTGACGCATCACATCTACCCCGGCGCAGGCCATGCAGTGATGCGCGAAGACCTTGACTGCCTGCAAATCTGCCTGAACCCGTAGCCGCGCCACACAAAGGTCTGGGAGACGTCGCAAACCTGCGCTAATCCGTTGCATGTCCTTACCTCGCCATTGGTGTGTGCCAAATGCAGATTGAACCGACCAAGATTGCCGATGTCCTGATCATAACCCCGCGCCGTTTTGGCGATGACCGCGGCTGGTTTGCCGAGACGTGGAATGCCGCGCGGATGATTGACGCCGGGCTGGACCTGCCATGGGTGCAGGACAACCATTCCATGTCCGCCACGCCGGGCACGCTGCGGGGGCTGCACTACCAGTCACCGCCGCATGCGCAGGACAAACTGGTGCGCTGCACCCGGGGCGCGATCTTTGACGTGGCGGTGGATATCCGCACCGGATCGCCGACCTATGGCCGCTGGGTGGGCGTTGACCTGACCCCCGCCAACGGACGGCAACTGCTGGTGCCAAAGGGGTTCCTGCACGGCTTTGTCACTCGCGCGCCTGATACCGAGGTGCAGTACAAATGCACCGACCTTTACGCGCCCGACTGCGACGGCGGGGTGCGCTGGGATGACCCCGATATCGGCATCGACTGGGGCCTTTCCGGCCCACCCGTCCTGTCGGCCAAGGATCAGGCAGCGCCTTTGTTGCGCGACATCCGCTCACCTTTTGGCTGGGCGCGGCCATGAAATTGCTGGTCACCGGCGGGGCCGGATTCATCGGGTCGGCGGTGGTGCGCCTTGCGGTGACGCGGGGGCACGAGGTGGTGAACCTTGATGCGCTGACCTATGCGGCCTGTCTGGACAACGTCGCCTCGGTCGCGCAGTCCAACCTGTACAGCTTCGAGCAGGCCGATATCCGCGACCGCGCCGCACTGGACCGGATCTTTGATCTGCACCGCCCCGACGCGGTGATGCATCTGGCGGCTGAATCGCATGTTGACCGTTCGATCGACGGGCCAGCGGATTTCATCGACACCAACATCACCGGCACCTTCAACATGCTGGAGGCTGCCAGGCGGCATTGGCAGGCGACAGATAAGCCGGAAGGGTTCCGCTTTCACCACATCTCGACCGACGAGGTGTTCGGGTCGCTGGGCGATACCGGCCAGTTCACCGAGGATACGCCCTACGCGCCGAACAGCCCCTATTCGGCGTCAAAAGCCGCCAGTGACCATCTGGTCCGCGCCTGGGCGGAAACTTACGGGTTGCCGGTGGTGATGACCAACTGCTCCAACAATTACGGGCCCTTCCACTTTCCCGAAAAGCTGATCCCCGTGGTGATCCTGAACGCTCTGCATGGCCGTCCGATCCCCGTCTACGGCAAGGGCGAGAATGTGCGCGACTGGCTGTATGTCGAAGACCACGCCGACGCGCTGTTGTGCGTGCTGGAACAGGGCGCGCTTGGCCGCAGCTACAACATCGGCGGCGAGAACGAGGCCCGGAACATCGACATCGTGCGGATGATCTGTGCGCTCTTGGACGAGATGCGCCCGGATGGCGCGCCGCATGACCGGCTGATCAGCTTCGTCACCGACCGGCCGGGCCATGACGCCCGTTATGCGATTGATCCGACGCGCATTCGCAATGAACTTGGCTGGCGCCCCTCGGTCACACTGGAAGAAGGCCTGCGCCGCACGGTGCGCTGGTATCTGGACAACGAGGCGTGGTGGCGGCCCTTGCTGGACCGCACGGGCGTCGGCACCAGGCTGGGGGTCAAGGCCTGATGCTGACGGCGCATCTTCCCTCGGGCTATCTGCTGGCGCGGGCGGTGCCTCGCGACATTCCGCGCTTGATGCCGGTGGCGCTGGTCGGTGCGGTGTTCCCCGATCTGGACATGATCTGGTTTCATCTGGTCGATGAGGGGGCAATCCATCATCATCGGTACTGGGTGCATATCCCGGCATTCTGGCTGGCGGTTGCGACGGTGGTGCTGCCTGTGGCTTGGTGGGCGGGCGGGCTGCGCACGGCTGCGGTGTTTTTCGCGGCAATCTTCCTGCATCTGGTGCTGGATACGATTGGTGGCGGCGTGATGTGGGGCGCGCCGGTGTCGGACCACTTGTTCGAGATGGTAACCGTGCCAGCGGCTTACGGCCACTGGGTGATCTCGTTCATGCTGCACTGGACGTTTCTTCTGGAAACGGTCGTCTGGGCGACTGCCGCGTGGCTATGGTTCAAAAGGAAACAAGTCGCATGAAACTTCTCGTCTTCGGCGAAACCGGGCAAGTCGCGCGGGAATTGATCCGGCGCGTGCCTTTGGGTGTGACCGTGACCGCGCTGGGCCGCGACCGGGCGGATTTGTCGGACCCGTCGGCCTGTGCGCTGGCGATTGACCGGGCGGGCGCAGATGCGGTGATCAACGCCGCCGCATGGACGGCCGTCGACAAGGCCGAGACCGATGAGGCGGAAGCGACCGTGGTCAACGGTGATGCACCGACAGCGATGGCGCGGGCCGCAGCGGCGCGGGGGGTGCCGTTCCTGCATATTTCCACCGATTATGTGTTTGACGGGGAGGGCGACCAACCCTTTGCTCCGGACCACCCGGCAGCGCCCTTGGGGGCTTACGGTCGCTCCAAACTGGCCGGAGAGGTCGGCGTGCGCGCGGCAGGCGGCAAGCATCTGATCCTGCGGACGTCCTGGGTGGTGTCAGCGCATGGCGCGAATTTCGTGAAAACCATGCTGCGGCTGGGGCGGGAGCGTGAGGCGCTAAACGTCGTCGCTGACCAGATCGGCGGGCCGACCCCGGCGGCGGAGATTGCCGATGCGCTGTTCGTGGCGGCGCGGGCGATGGCTAGCGGGGCGCAGGGCGGCACGCATCATTTCGCAGGCGCGCCCGATACCAGCTGGGCCGGTTTTGCGCGTGAGATCATGGCGCGGGCTGGCCTATCCTGCAGCATCAACGACATTCCGTCCTCGGCCTACCCGACGCCCGCCAGACGCCCGCTGAATTCGCGGCTGGATTGCAGCGCGCTTGAGGCCGCTTTTGGCATCGCGCGACCGGATTGGCGGGCCGGTCTGGACGACATTCTGAGGGAGCTGTCATGACACGCAAGGGCATCATTCTGGCCGGTGGCACCGGGTCGCGGCTGTGGCCGATCACCATCGGCGTCTCAAAGCAACTGCTGCCGATCTATGACAAACCGATGATCTACTATCCCCTGTCGGTGCTGATGCTGGGCGGCATCCGCGAGATAGCGATGATCACCACGCCAGACGACCAGCCGCAGTTCCGGCGTCTGATGGGCGATGGCAGCCAGTGGGGCCTGACGTTCACCTGGATCGTCCAGCCCTCGCCCGACGGTCTGGCGCAAGCCTACCTGCTGGCCAAGGATTTCCTGAACGGCGCACCTTCGGCCATGGTCTTGGGCGACAACATCTTTTTCGGCCACGGACTGCCGGAAGTGATGGCAGCCGCCGATGCGCAGACCAGCGGCGGCACGGTCTTTGGCTACCGCGTGGCTGATCCCGAGCGCTACGGCGTGGTGGCTTTTGATGCCGATGGCAACGTGTCGGCCATCATCGAAAAGCCTGCGGTTCCGCCGTCGAACTATGCGGTGACGGGCCTGTATTTCCTTGACGGGCGCGCGCCGGACCTGGCGGCGCAGGTCAAACCTTCGCCGCGCGGAGAGCTGGAGATTGCCGACCTGCTGGAGATTTACCGTGCCGAGGGCACCCTCAAGGTCGAGACGATGGGCCGCGGTTATGCGTGGCTGGATACCGGCACCCAGGCCAGCCTGCTGGACGCCGGAAACTTCGTGCGCACGCTGGAAGAGCGGCAGGGCCTGCAGGTCGGCTCGCCGGACGAGATCGCTTATCGCAACGGCTGGCTGGACAAGGCCGGGCTTGCAGAACGTGCCCGGCTGTTCGCGAAAAGTGCTTACGGCCAGTATCTTAACAGCATTCTGAAAGAGTAGGCTCAGGCCGCCTTGGGTCTGTGGATGGCCGGGGCCGCGTCCAGCACAAGCGGCCGCAGCCCCTGCCCACCGGCATCGACAATCTCAAAGAACTGTCGCCGCATCCGGGGTTCCCAGAAGTCGTTGATATGGGATGCCAGACCCTCGACGCCTTCGTCATGCGGTTTGGATTCCATGAACAGTGCAATCTGATTGGCCATGTGGACCAGTTTTTCAGCCGACATGCGGCACCTCCGTCGTCAGGCGATCCGTGTGGGTAAAAACTTCGAACCGGTCCGGGCGGGCAAGGGCGATCAGGGTGATGCCCGATTGCTCGGCCAACGCAACCGCATCGGCGGTTGGGGCAGATACGGCAATTATCAGCGGCGCGCCCAGCATCGCGACCTTCTGCACCATGTCGATAGACACGCGGCTGGTCAGCACGACCGCGCCATCGGTTGGTTGTATGCTTGCACGCACCATCGCGCCCACCAACTTGTCCAGGGCGTTGTGCCGACCGACATCTTCGCGCGCCATGACCATCCCTCTGGCCCACCAGCCCGCGCCGTGCACCGCCCGCGTCGCATCGTGCAGCCGTTGCTGGCCGGGAAGGGCTGCCACGGCAGCCATCACGTCTGCTGGCGTCATGCGAAAGCCGGTTTCGGCAACCACTGGCACCGCCCGCAAAGCCTGATCCAGACTGTCGATCCCGCACAGCCCGCAGCCGACCGGCCCGGTCATCGTGCGACGGCGCGCAGTCAGCCGCGCCTCGGCTTCGGGGCGCAGCCATATCTGCACATCGCGGCCCTTCGGCAACGTCTCCACCTCGACCGACAGGATCTCACCCTCGCGCGCAATGCCTTCGGTCAGCGCAAAGCCGTAAGCGAAATCAACCAGATCCTCTGGCGTCGCCATCATTACCGCCTGCGTCGTGCCGTTGAAGCTTAACGCCACGGCCACCTCTTCGGGAAGCATCCGGGTGCCGGGTTCGACCCGGGCACCGAACGCCAGCCGGGGGGTGGGCCGCGCGCCCTTCATTCGGCCGCCGGCAGAATACGGCGCGACAGGGCGCTGCGTTCGGCATAATCGCGTTGCCAGTCCGACGGGCCGTTGGTCGGGCTGACCTGCACCGCCGTCACCTTGTATTCCGGGCAGTTCGTCGCCCAATCCGAAAAGTCGGTAGTAATGACGTTGGCCTGCGTTTCCGGGTGGTGGAAGGTGGTGTAGATCACGCCGGGGCTGACCCGGTCGGTGATCTGGGCACGCAAGGACGTATCGCCGGACCGGGACGCCAGACGCACCCAATCGCCATCCTTGACCCCGCGCACTTCGGCGTCATGCGGGTGGATTTCCAACACATCCTCGTCATGCCAGATCACATTCGCAGTGCGCCGCGTCTGTGCGCCGACATTGTACTGGCTCAGGATACGCCCGGTGGTCAGCAGCAACGGAAAGCGCGGGCCGGTGCGTTCGTCTGTCGCCACATATTCCGTGCGGATGAATTTGCCCTTGCCGCGCACAAAGCCGTCGATGTGCATCAACGGTGTGCCTTCCGGGGCCTTTTCGTTGCAGGGCCACTGCACCGACCCCATGGTTTCCAGCTTTTCGTAGGATACCCCCGCAAAGGATGGCGTCAGAACCGCGATCTCGTCCATGATCTGCGACGGATGCGCATAGGTCCAGTTCGCGCCCATGGCTTGGGCAAACAGTTGCGTCACTTCCCAATCGGCATAGCCGTTGCGCGGGGCCATGACCTTGCGCACCCGGTTGATGCGGCGTTCGGCATTTGTGAACGTTCCATCCTTTTCCAGAAACGTTGATCCGGGAAAGAACACATGCGCGAAATTCGCCGTCTCGTTCAGGAACAGGTCGTGGACGATCACGCATTCCATGGCCGCCAGACCGGCCGACACATGCTTGGTGTCGGGGTCGGATTGCAGGATATCCTCGCCCTGACAGTAGAGGCCCTTGAACGTGCCCTCGACCGCAGCGTCCAGCATGTTCGGAATGCGCAGGCCGGGCTCGTTGTCGATCTTGACGCCCCACATATCCTCGAACACCGACCGGACCGCGTCATTCTTCACGTGCCGATAGCCCGGCAGTTCGTGCGGGAACGACCCCATGTCGCAGGACCCCTGCACGTTGTTCTGCCCTCGCAGCGGGTTCACCCCGACGCCGGGCCGACCGATATTCCCGGTCAGCATGGCAAGGTTGGCGATGCCAATCACAGTGGTCGAACCCTGAGAGTGCTCCGTCACGCCCAGCCCGTAATAGATCGCACCATTGCCACCCAGCGCGTAAAGCCTTGCGGCCGCACGCAAGTCTTCCGCCTTGACGCCGGTTAGCAGCTCTGTCGCTTCCGGGCTGTGGTTGGGCAGGCTCACGAATTCGGCGTAGTCCTGAAACTCGTCCCAATCGCAACGCTCGCGGATGAAGGCTTCGTTGAACAGGCCTTCGGTCACGATGGTATGCGCGATGGCTGTCATCACGGCAACGTTCGTGCCGGGTCGCAAGGGCAGATGATGCGCCGCCTTCACATGCGGGCCATCCACCAGATCAATCCGGCGCGGGTCGATAATGATCAACTTGGCCCCCTTGCGCAGGCGCTTTTTCAGGCGGCTGGCGAACACCGGATGCCCGTCCGTCGGGTTCGCACCGATGACGACGACAACGTCCGTTTGTTCGACCGAATCGAAGTCCTGCGTGCCCGCGCTGGTGCCGAAGGTCTGCCCAAGTCCGTAGCCGGTGGGCGAATGGCAGACCCGCGCGCAGGTATCCGTATTGTTGTTCATAAACACGGCGCGGGTCAGTTTCTGAACCAGATACGCCTCTTCATTGGTGCAACGGGATGAGGTGATCACCCCCACCGACTGCCGCCCGTACTTCGCCTGAATGCCCTTCATCCGGTTCGCCGCAAAGGCCATCGCCTCAGGCCATGACACTTCGGTCCAGGGATCGTTGATGTTGTCGCGGATCAGCGGGTTCAGGATGCGGTCTTTGTGCGACGCATAGCCGTAAGCAAAGCGGCCCTTGACGCAGGAATGCCCCCGGTTGGCTTTGCCGTGCTTGTAGGGCGTCATCCGGACCAGTTCGTCGCCGCGCATCTCGGCCTTGAAGCTGCAGCCCACACCGCAATAGGCACAGGTGGTGATAACGGAATGCGACGGCGTGCCAATCTCGATGATCGACTTTTCCTGCAAGGTGGCCGTCGGGCAGGCCTGCACGCAGGCCCCGCAAGACACGCAGTCCGACGCCAGTGCGGTGTCGGTCTTTGCCCCGAACGACACGCGGCTGTCGAATCCCCGGCCTTCAATCGTCAGCGCGAAGGTGCCCTGCACTTCTTCGCACGCGCGGACGCATCGCGAACAGACGATGCATTTCGCCGGATCGTAGGTGAAATAGGGGTTTGAATCGTCCTTCGCCATCCATTGCGAGTTGGCGATGCCAGAGGTGTCCTTGGCCCGGAAGTGCGTATCAACAGCCTCATACCGCACGTCGCGCAGGCCCACGGCCCCGGCCATGTCCTGCAATTCACAATCGCCATTGGCCGAACAGGTCAGGCAATCCAGCGGGTGGTCTGAGATATACAGCTCCATCACCCCGCGCCGCAACTGTTTCAGCCTGGCGTTCTGGGTCTGCACTTTCAGCCCGGGGGCGACGGGTGTGGTACAGGACGCCGGGGTGCCGTTGCGCCCTTCGATTTCGACCAGGCACAACCGACAAGACCCGAAGGCATCAACGCTGTCCGTGGCGCACAGCTTTGGCACCTGAATGCCCGCCTCTGCCGCCGCGCGCATGATGCTGGTGCCTTCCGGCACGGTCACGTCAAAGCCGTCGATGGTCAATGTGACCATCTGTTTGCTTTTCGCCGCAGGCGTACCGAAATCACGGTCGGGGATGATGAAGTCTTTCATCGTTTCAAACCTTCCAGCCAATGGTGACAGTGTCTGTTTCGCCTTTCGCCTCGTCACACACTATCGCGACAAGCGTCTTGGCATCGGCATAAGTGAGCCCGCACTCACGCTGAAGCCACTTGCACAAGGCAATCGGGCCTTCATCTCGCCTTGCCGAAATATCGACTTTCAATACCGCGATGCTCTTGCCAGAAGTCACTGCAATGCGGTTCAGCGTTTCTGGTTCTACCCATTCCAATGTCATTCGGCGGCCTCTTTCATCGGGGCAAAGTCATCGGGGAAATGGGTCAGCGCCGACATCACCGGATAGGGTGTGAACCCACCCAGCGCGCACAGCGACCCGGCCTTCATTGTGTTGCAAAGGTCCGTCAAAAGCGGGATCGCCGCCGCGTCACCTTTGGCTATGCGATCGATGGTTTCCGTTCCGCGCACCGCACCGATCCGGCAGGGGGTGCACTTGCCACAAGACTCGATGGCGCAGAACTCCATCGCGAACCGGGCCTGTTTCAGCATGTCGGCAGTGTCATCGAACACCGTCAGCCCGGCATGGCCGATCAGCCCATCCTTACCCGCGAATTCCTCAT
Organism: Paracoccaceae bacterium; assembly: GCA_031415015.1. Lineage (GTDB taxonomy): Bacteria > Pseudomonadota > Alphaproteobacteria > Rhodobacterales > Rhodobacteraceae > JAUYQR01. Next base: position 7,675 of record JANOQT010000172.1, on the reverse strand, counting down.
AACCGAAGGGCGTGTCGAACTGGCTGCGGGGATGATAGGCGCCCAGCGGCCCCCCGACCTGCACCGCCTTCACCGCGCGGCCCGACGCTGTGCCTCCGGCAATGCCGTCGACGATCTGACCCAAGGTCAGACCGAAGGCCACCTCATAAAGGCCGCCGCGCGCGACGTTCCCGGCAATCTGCAAGGGGATCGTTCCGCGTGACCGACCAAGGCCAAAGTCTTTGTAGAACGCCGCACCTTTGGCCATGATGACCGGAATCGAGGCCAGCGAGATCACGTTGTTGACGACCGTCGGCTTGCCCATGAAACCTTGCAGCGCAGGCAGCGGCGGCTTGGCGCGAACCACGCCGCGCTTGCCTTCCAGTGAGTTCAGCAGCGAGGTCTCTTCGCCGCAGACATAGGCCCCGGCACCGACGCGGATTTCCATGTCAAAGACAGTGTTCAGCACCCCGGCGTCGCGAGCAATCCGCACGGCACTTTCCATCACCCGGATTGCGATCGGGTATTCTGAACGAATGTACACAAACCCCTTTGCCGCCCCCGTCGCCAGGCCTGCGATGATCATGCCTTCGATCAGGGTGAAGGGATCGCCCTCCATCAGCATCCGGTCGGCGAAGGTTGCGCTGTCGCCTTCGTCTGCATTGCAGACAATGTACTTCCGGTCGCCCGGCGCCTCGCTGACGGTCTTCCACTTGATCCCGGTCGGGAACCCCGCACCACCGCGGCCACGCAGGCCACTTTCCGTTACTTCGGCCACGATCTCGGACTTGGTCATCGCCTTGGCACGGTCCAGCCCGGCAAGACCCCCATGCGCGCGGTACTCCGCCAGCGACAGCGGGTCGATCACGCCGACGCGCGCAAAAGTCAGACGGGTCTGGCCCCGCATCCAGGGCAGTTCTTGGACCACGCCAAGCGCCTTCGGATGCGCGGCCAGGTCGCCGAACAGACCCGCCACATCGGCCAACGTCATTGGCCCAAAACCCAGACGCCCCGCGTCCGTCACCACTTCAACCAGCGGTTCCAGCCAGACCATCCCGTGCGAGCCGTTTCGCACGACCTCAACCGCCACGCCACGCCGGGTCGCTTCTGTCACGATTGCAGCCGCCAAAGTATCGGCACCAAGGGCCACGGCAGCGCTGTCCAAAGGAATGTAAACTTTCATTCGGAAACACCGGCCAGAAGGGTTTCATCGCAGCGTCCGACCAGCCGGCCATCAACCATCGCTGCCGGTCCGCAGGCGCAAAGACCAAGGCAGAACACCGGCTCCAGCGTCACGCGGCCATCTGACGTCGTCTCATGCCAGTCGATGCCCAGCGCCGCCTTGATCTTTCCCGCCACGGCATCGGCACCCACGGCCTGACACGCTTCGGCCCGGCACAGTTTCACCACATGCCTCCCGGCGGGCGCTTCTCGAAAATCGTGGTAAAAGCTGACCACCCCATGCACTTCCGCCTTCGACAAGTTCAGCGCCTTGGCGATCTGCGGCAAGATGGATTGTGGCACATGCCCGAACTGCGCCTGAACGGCATGGAGGATCGGCAGCAACGGCCCTTCCAACCCCAGATGCGCTTGAAGGATTTCCTCGACACGGTCAAAGACGGTGGCAGTATCTAGCATCTGGCGGACCTCTGGCTGGCGTGCGCCCGTGATACGCGGATTGATAGGAAAATCAATTCAGATATACCGTCAAGCGATAGGCATAGGCTATCAAGCCCCAAGCCGCATCGCGTCCTCGATCAAAGCATGCAGAACCGGCGTTTGCGGGTCTCTTTTCGCCGTGATCAGGCCGACGCTGTGCTCTGCTTCCGGCTCCACGATGGGCAGGGACATCAGCCGCCCGTCGCCGACGAACATGTCAGCCAGCTTTTTCGGCACCACGCTGGCCCACTGCCCGGTCAGCACATGCGACATCAGCGCGATGATGGAGTTTGATTCGACCGACGGGCTGACCTTCACGCCCGCCTCGGCCAGATGCTGGTTGACGATCCGGCGGTTCTGCATGTCGGATGTCAGCAGACACAGCGGCATCCCCGCCACTTCCGCCCAGCTGACCTTGCCGCGCCCGGCGAGTGCCGCCGAAGGTACGCACAACAAGCGGTAAAACTCGGTGTAAAGCGGCACCTGCGCCACCCGGCCCAAGGGTTCGTTGTCCAGGTAAGTGATCCCCGCTTCCAGCTCCAGACTTTCGATCCCGGCAAGGATCTCCACGCTGGTCCGGCTTAGGATCGACACCCGCACATTCGGATGCCGCGCGGTGAAAGGGCCGGTCAGATCCGCCACCATCGGCAGCGCGGTCGGGATCACTCCGATCCGCAGGTTGCCCGACAGGCCGGAGCGCACCGTCCGCATCTCGTCCCGCAGCGCCCGCACATCTCCGACGATGCCCAGCGCGCGGTCCAGCACGCGCTGGCCTTCGGGTGTCAGGCCCTGAAACCGGCTGCCCCGGAACACCAGTTGCACGCCCAGCTGATCCTCCAGCTGCCGGATCGCCCCTGACAGCGACGGCTGCGTCACACCGCACGCCTCGGCCGCACGGCCAAAGTGGCGTTCCCGGGCCAGCGCGATGAACATTTCCAGCTTGTCGATCATCAACGAACCGTGCCCCGGCCTGCCCTTGCCCGCAAGCCCCGGAACGCCTAACTCAGGGGCATGAGACGCTTCATCCCCTTTCTGCCCAAACCCGCGACCGTCCCGGTCATTCGCCTGAACGGCACGATCGGCACGGGCGGGCGCAGCCTGAACGATGCCAGCCTTGGCCCATTGATCGACCGCGCCTTCAAGCGTGGCAAACCGGCGGCGGTGGCGCTGGTGATCAACTCTCCGGGTGGATCGGCGGCGCAATCCTCGCTGATCGCGGCGCGCATCCGGCGGCTGGCCGATGACAAGAAAATCCCCGTCCACGCCTTTGTCGAGGATGTGGCCGCCTCGGGCGGCTATTGGCTGGCGTGTGCGGCAGATGACATCTGGGTCGATCAAAGCTCCATTGTCGGGTCCATCGGTGTGATCTTCGCGTCGTTCGGGTTTCCCGAACTGCTGGCGCGCCAGGGGGTCGAACGGCGGGTCGTGGCTGCCGGTCGGTCGAAAAGCTTTGCCGATCCGTTCCTGCCGCAAAAACCCGAAGACATTGACCGGCTGAAGGCCCTGCAAACCCCGATCCATCAGGCCTTCATCGCCCACGTAAAAGCCCGGCGCGGCGCGCGGTTGGCGGATGCCGATCTGTTCAACGCCGATATCTGGGTCGGTCAGGGCGCGGCGGATGTGGGCCTCGTCGACGGTGTGGCGCATCTGGAACCAAAGCTGAAACAGCTTTACGGCGAAAAGGTCCGTCTTGTGCCCTACGGCCAGAAGCGCAGCCTGTTCCAGCGGCTGGGGATGAACCTGATCGACCAGACACTGAACACAGTGGAAGACCGGGCGCTCTGGTCGCGCTATGGTCTGTAGATGCTGTTCAAGACCATCCTGATCTTCCTTGGCGCAATGGTCCTTGTTGCGATGATCGGCAAGGCGCTGTTCCCGGGCCATTTGTCGCGCATGGTGACAAAGCGGCCCAAGCCGGCTGTCTGCGCCAAATGCGGGCGCTATCTGATGGGCAACAAGGGATGCGACTGCGGGGGCAAGGTCTGATGACAGCACTGGTGACGGGGGCAGGCAAGCGGCTGGGCCGGGCGATGGCGCTGTATCTGGCGGCGCGTGGTCACGACGTGGCCGTGCATTATTCCAGCTCTGCCGCCGAGGCCGAGGCGGTCGTTGATGAAATCCGCGCCATGGGCCGCAAGGCTGTCACCTTGCAGGCCGATCTGCTGATCGAGGCGCAGACCGAAGCGCTGATCCCCGCTGCAGAAGCCGTGATCGGGCCGCTGACGGTGCTGGTCAACAACGCCTCGATCTTTGAATACGACAGCATCGACACCGCCACCCGCACCAGTTGGGACCGGCACCTCGAATCGAACCTGCGCGCGCCTTACGTGCTGACCCAGGCCTTTGCCCGCCAATGCCCCCCCGCCCTTACCGACGACGCCGGAGAGGCCCTTGCACAGGGCCTGATCGTCAACATGATCGATCAGCGCATCCTGAAGCTGACGCCGGAGTTTTCCAGTTACACCATCGCCAAGATGGGCCTTTGGGCGCTGACCCGAACCTCGGCGCAAGGGCTGGCCCCGCATGTCCGCGTCAATGCCATCGGCCCCGGCCCCACCCTGCGCGGCGCGCGTCAAAGTGAGGTGCATTTCGCCCGCCAGCGCGCCGCAACCGTTCTGGGGCGCGGCGCAAACCCATCGGATATCACGGCGGCGCTTGGATTTTTCCTCGACAGCCCCGCAGTCACAGGTCAGTTCCTGGCAATTGACGGCGGTCAACATCTGGCCTGGAAGACCCCCGACGTACTGGGTCTGGAGTGAGGCAGGACAGCGAGCAGACAAAGTTGTCCACTTTTCGATGTCACGTCACAACCTTGTCATAATTCGTGTGATTTTTCAGGGATTTGGCCGAAGTGGGAAAATCTATGTCGCAATAACAATGGGTTATGTTTTCGCCTAAAAAATAGGCATGTCAGCGAAACCGGCTGAAAACAACGGAAAAACCGCCCTCCCGAATTCTTCTCCGCAGACTTATCCACAGAAACCGTGGACAGCTTTTCTCTTGCCCCCGGCCATGGTTCAGTGCAGCCGGGGATGAGAATCGACCCTCCACTCGCAGGCCGCAGGAATGGACGAAAAAACCCGCACCGGGCATGAGGTGATCCAGGATTATCTGAAGACGCTGGACGGTTCTCCGGGCGTCTACCGGATGCTGAATGCGGCGTCCGAAGTGCTGTATGTTGGCAAGGCGCGCAATCTGAAGGCGCGGGTGTCGAACTATGCGCGCCCCTCGGGCCATTCCGGGCGCATCGCGCGGATGATCTTTGAAACCACCTCGATGATGTTTCTGACCACGCGGACGGAACTTGAGGCGCTTCTGCTCGAACAGAACCTGATCAAGCAGCTGAAGCCGCGCTACAACGTGCTGTTGCGCGACGACAAGTCGTTCCCCAACATCCTGATCTCGGCCGAACACCCCTTTCCACAGCTTAAGAAGCATCGCGGGAAAAAGTCAGAGAAGGGTGCCTATTTTGGCCCCTTCGCAAGTGCAGGCGCGGTGAACCGGACGCTGAACCAGCTGCAGAAGGTGTTCCTGCTGCGCAACTGTAGCAACAGCATGTTCGACGCCCGCACCCGGCCCTGCCTGCAGTTTCAGATCAAGCGCTGCTCGGCACCCTGCGTCGGCAAGATCAGCGCCGAGGCCTATGGAACCCTCGTTGCCGATGCGACCCGGTTTCTGGAGGGCAAGACCACGTCGGTACAGTCTGACCTTGCCAGGTCGATGGCTGCCGCATCCGAGGCGATGGAATTCGAACGCGCCGCCGCCCTGCGCGACCGCATTCGGGCGCTGACCCAGGTGCAGCAAAGCCAGGGCATAAATCCGCAGGGCGTGCCCGAAGCCGATGTTGTGGCGCTGCATCTGGAACACGGGCAGGCCTGTGTTCAGGTCTTTTTCATCCGTGCCAACCAAAGCTGGGGCAACCGCGATTTTTACCCGCGCACCGGTTCTGGCGCGGAAACACCTGAAATCATGGAGGCTTTCCTCACCCAGTTCTATGATGACAAGGAACCACCCCGGCTGATCCTGCTGTCGCATCCCGTTGACAACCTCGATCTGGTGACCGCCGCGCTGACCGACCGCGCCGGTCGCAAAGTCGAAATCTCTGTCCCCCTGCGCGGGACAAAGGCCGAATTGGTGGAAAACGCCACCCGCAACGCCCGCGAAAGCCTCGCCCGGCGGATGGCGGAAAGCTCCACCCAGAACAAGCTGTTGGCGGGCCTCGCCGAGGCGTTTGACCTTGATGGTCCGCCCAAACGCATCGAGGTCTATGACAACAGCCACATTCAGGGCACCAACGCGGTCGGCGGCATGATCGTGGCAGGGCCGGACGGGTTCCTGAAATCGCAGTACCGCAAGTACAACATCAAGTCCGACGCGGGCGCGAACTCCGACGATTTCGGCATGATGAAAGAGGTGCTGACCCGCCGGTTCGAGCGCCTGTTGAAGGAAGACCCTGACCGCAAGTCGGATATGTGGCCTGACCTGCTGCTGATCGACGGCGGGGCGGGGCAGGTCTCGGCGGTGGCGGGTATCCTGTCGGAACTTGGGGTCGACGACATCGCCATGGTGGGCGTCGCCAAGGGCATAGACCGCGACGCCGGCAAGGAAGAATTCTATCGTACCGGAGAGGCACCCTTTGCGTTGCAACGCAACGATCCGGTGCTCTACTTTATCCAGCGCTTGCGCGACGAGGCGCACCGCTGGGCGATCGGCGCGCACCGGGCAAAGCGGGCCAAAGCTGTCGGGGACACCCCGCTGGACGATATTCCCGGCATTGGTGCGGCCCGCAAGCGTGCCCTGCTGGCGCATTTTGGGTCGGCCAAGGCGGTGGCCCGCGCCGGGCTCGGCGATCTGCAGGCCGTGGAGGGGATTTCCGACGCGATGGCCAGGATCATTGCCGATCACCTTAGCGCCAGAGGTTAACGAGCGTCAGTTCACCACAAACTCGGCATGCAGCGCCCCGGCGGCATTGATGCTTTTGAGGATGTCGATCATGTCATACGGGGCCACACCCAGCGCGTTCAGCCCGGCAACGACCTCTGCCAGATCGGTGCCGCCCGACACCTCTGCCAGCCCGCTGCCACCCTTGCCGATGTCGGTGCGGGTGCGCGGCACCACCACCGTTTCGCCCTCGCTGAACGGGTTGGGCTGCACCACCATCGGGCTTTCCTCGATCCGCAGTGTCAGGTTGCCCTGCGCCACCGCCACCCGGCTGATCCGGACATCCGCCCCCATCACGATGGTGCCGGACCGCTGATCCACCACGACGCGCGCCCGGGTTTCGGGTTCCACCAGTATCCCCTCGATCCGGCTGAGCACATGCGCGGGCGACCGCATGTTGGCCGCCGCGATGTCGATGGCGACCGTGCCGCTGTCCAGCATCTGTGCGATGCCGCGACCGAATTCCGCGTTCACCGCCCGCTCGATCCGTTCCGCCGTGGTGAAATCAGCAGACTTCAGCGCCATTCGCAGCACGGTCAGCCCGGCAAAGTCGAACTCCACCTCCCGCTCCACCCGCGCGCCCGACGGGATGACCCCGGCCGTGGGCACGCCTTGCGTGACGCTGGCCGCCTCCCCCTCCGCCAGAATGCCGCCCGCGATGATCGTGCCCTGTGCGACCGCGTAGATCTGGCCGTCCGCGCCGTTCAGCGGCGTCATGATCAGCGTGCCGCCCAGCAGACTTTTCGCGTCACCGATGGCAGAAACGGTGACGTCGATCCGCCCGCCTGACCGGGCGAACGCCGGCAGCGACGAGGTAACGAACACGGCTGCCACGTTCTTGGGCCGGAACTCCTCGCCCGTCACGTTGGCCCCCAGACGCTCCAGCAGATTGGCCATGATCTCTTCGGTGAAGGGTGCGTTGCGGATGCCGTCACCGGTGCCGTTCAGTCCGACAACCAGACCGTAGCCCACCAGATCGTTGCCGCGCACACCGTCGAATTCCACCAGATCCTTGATGCGGATCGGATCGGCCCCGGCGGCAGTGGCCCACAGAAGAAGTGCAAGGAAAAACCGGATCATCGGATATACTCTGTCA
>JANOQT010000171.1:0-4793 GCA_031415015.1 Paracoccaceae bacterium | reverse complement strand
CATTCAGGCTGGCGGGCACCACGGTGGGGCGTGGAAAGTGGCCTATGCTGACTTCGTGACCGCCATGATGGCGTTCTTCCTGTTGATGTGGCTGTTGAACGCGACGACGGAAAAACAACGCAAGGGGATATCGGATTACTTTAATCCGACGATCCCGATAAACCGCATTTCGGGCGGTGGGGACGGGGCCTTCGGGGGCGACTCGGTGTTTTCCGAAGAAACCATGGCCTATACCGGCACCGGCGCGCGCGAGCTGAAATCCGAAGCTGCCCCGGGGTCTGAGGGCAGCCAGACCGGCGAAGGTGCGGCGGGCGATGGTAAGGCACAATCCGAACTTGAGGACGTCGAAAAGGCCCTGATGGCGCGTGGCGGCGAAAGCAACACCATGGAGCGGATGTTGCGCCATGTCGTTACCCGCGTGACCGATGAGGGGCTGGTGATCGAGATATTCGACATCGAAGGCGCACCATTGTTTCAGGGCGAAACCGATGCCGTCGCCCCGGTGGCGCAAGAGATCGCGGGATTGTTGGCCGAAGTGCTGAACCTGACCACAAATGAGATCGCGGTGAACGGGCATCTGCGGTCCTTCCCGGTGACGCTGATCGACAACCCGGCCTGGGATCTTTCCTCCAGCCGCGCACAGGCGATGCGGGCGCTGCTGGAAAGCGCGGGAATCGGGGCGGACCGGATGCAGCGCATCTCGGGCTTTGCCGACCGAAAGCCCGCCACCACCGATCCCGCCGCCATCCGCAACAACCGGCTGGAGATCATCCTCCTGCGCCGCAACCGGTGAGGGAAATGCTAAAACTTGAACTGTTAGGCTTATCTTAAGCCGCGCCGTGCAGCTTCGCCTGATCAGGAGTCGAAGCATCAGAAAGGCGCTTTACCATGACAATTTCCTCCTCGCTGAGTGCGGGTGTGGCCGGTTTGAACGCGAATGCGACCCGCCTTGCCGCGATTTCCGACAACATCGCCAACTCCGGGACCTATGGCTACAAGCGCGCGTCGACCGATTTCACCAGCATGGTTATTACCAGTGCGCGGGGGTCTGGCACCTATTCGGCAGGGGGGGTTCGCGCGTCGACCACGCGGCTGATCGAAGAACGCGGCGATCTGGTTGGCACGGGCAATGCGCTGGATCTGGCAATTGCCGGGCGCGGGATGCTGCCGGTGATCAGCAGTGTGTCATTGGGCAACTCGAGCAGCGACACCCCGCTGCTGATGACGCGGACAGGCAGTTTCCGGACCGATGCGGACGGCGTTCTGCGAACCGAATCCGGGCTGGTGCTGTTGGGCTGGCCTGCGGATGCCGACGGCACGATCCCGTCTATGCCGCGCGACACGCTGACCGGCATGGTGCCGATCGTGATCAACACCAACCAGACGGCGGGTGATCCGACGACGGCGATGAACCTGGGTGTGAACCTGCCGGCGACGCAAACGGTTGCCGGGTCCACCGCCGTGCCGCCCCCGCTGTCGGTGGAGTACTTCGGCAACCTCGGCACCTCGGAATCACTGGAGGTGACGTTTATTCCGGTCGTTCCGGTTTCTGGCGCGTCAAACCAGTGGACGATGGAAATCCGCGATTCTGCCTTGGGCGGCGCGCTGATTGGCGAATACTCCCTGACATTCGACGATTCCCGTGGGGCTGGCGGCACGCTGGCCTCGGTGACCACGGTGTCGGGCGGGGCTTACAACCCGGCGGATGGTACGCTGGCGCTGACGGTCGCTGGTGGCCCGATGAGCGTGGGGATCGGCCAGTTCGGCGATCCGAACGGCCTGACGCAACTGTCAGACAGCTTTGCCCCGGTGTCGATCACCAAGAACGGCTCGCCCGTCGGCAACCTGACCACGGTCGAGGTGGATGAAAAGGGGTATCTGAACGCCACATATGATACCGGGTTCACCCGCAGGCTCTACCAGATTCCGATTGTAGATGTGCCCAATCCGAACGGTCTTCTGTCGCTCAGCAACCAGTCTTATCAGGTGTCACCGGACTCCGGCTCGTTCTTCCTGTGGGATGCGGGCAGTGGGCCGACGGGCGCCATTCAGGGCTATTCGCGTGAAGGGTCGAAGACCGACGTGGCCGCGGAACTGACCAGTCTTATCCAGACCCAGCGGGCCTATTCCTCGAACGCCAAGGTGATCCAGACCGTCGACGAAATGCTGCAGGAAACCACGAATATCAAGCGTTGACGGGGCCTTAGGCGATGAGCATCACCTCTGCCCTGTCCAGCGCGCTGTCCGGTCTGTCCGCGACCTCGCGGCAGGCCGAGATCCTGTCGTCGAACGTCGCCAACGCGACAACCCCCGGCTACGCGCGGCGCGAAGTTCAGCTGTCCGCCGCCGTTCTGGCAGGGACAGGACAGGGCGTCGCCGTAACCAGCGTGTCGCGCGACATCGACCAGTATCTGCTGAACGAACGGCGGTATGCGCAGTCCGGGGATGCCGACCGCAGCTTGCGGTCGACCTTTCTGGGCAAGGTGGAACAGGCCATTGGCACGCCTGACACGCCGGGATCCCTGGGTGCACGGCTTGCCGCCTTTGACCGGTCGCTGGTCGAGGCGTCGGCGCGACCCGACGCGCAGGCTCGGCTGGCGACCGTCGCCACCACAGCCCGGTCGCTTGCCGCCGGTCTTGCCACGGCCACAGCGGATATCCAGCAGTCCCGGGCCACTGCGGACCGCCAGATCGCCGCCGAGGTCGTCGCCCTGAACACTGCGCTGTCACAGGTGCAAGACCTGAACACCCAGTTGCGCAGCTTTACCGGCGCCGGGCGCGACGTATCGGCGCTTCTGGACAAGCGCCAGCAACTGATCGACGGAATCGCGGCCATTGTGCCGATCCGCGAAGTTGCCCGCGAGTCGAACCAGATCGCCCTGTTCACTACCGGAGGTGCTTCGTTGCTGGAAGGCAAAGCGGTCCAGTTCGGCTTTTCGGCGACAGGAACCATCACGCCGGAAATGACGCAAGCTCTGGGCGGGCTTTCGGGGTTGGAGATCAATGGCCGCCCCATCGCCACGGCCGGTTCGGCCAGCCCGATTCTCGGCGGCCGTCTGGGGGCGCTGTTTGCTGTCCGCGATGATCTTGCGGTGACAGCGCAAGGCAAACTTGACGCGGTTGCGCGCGATCTGGTGGAGCGGTTTTCGGCCAGCGGTCTGGACCCGACGCTGGCCCCGGGCGATCCGGGCCTGTTCACCGATCAGGGCGCGGCGTTCCTGCCGGCCAACGAAGCGGGGCTTGCGGGCCGCATCCGGATGAACGCCGCCGCCGATCCGGCGCAAGGCGGTGCGCTGTACCGCTTGCGCGACGGTCTGGCCGCCACCAGCGAAGGCCCGCCCGGCAACGCCAGTCTGCTGGGTGCGCTGCATGACGCGTTGTCCGGCCCGCGCGCCCTGACCTCCACCGGCTTTACCGCCGGTACACGAAGCTTTGCCGACCTTGCCGCGGACCTTTTGTCGGACAGTTCCGGTCTGCGGCTCGGCGCAGATGCCGAGACCAGCTACACCGCAGCCCGGCTGACCGCGCTGACCGATCTTGAGGACCAGAACGGCATCGACACCGATCAGGAGATGCAGATGCTGCTCGTCATCGAAAAGAATTATGCGGCCAATGCAAAGGTGATCCAGACGGTGAATGACATGATCGACATTCTGATCAGGCTTGGCGCGTGATGCGGATATCCGTCGGCGACGCCAGTCTGACTTCGATCCTGCGGCGACAGGGTGCCTTCCTGAAGGACGAAGTCCAGCGCGCCAGTACCGAGGTGGTGACCGGCAAGCAATCCGACCTTGGCGCTGCGCTGCGCGGAGATTTCTCGCCGCTGCTGGCCATCGACGCCAGCCTTTCCCGGCTGACGGCCTATCATTCGACCACGCAGGATGCGGCGTTTCAGGCGCAGGCGATGCAGGCCAGCATGGCCACGCTGACCTCTCTGTCAGGCGAAATCAGCGCCACGCTGATGCGATCGATCGACTTTCCGACACCGGCGCAGGTGAATACTGCCGCCGCCGATGCGCGGGGGCGGTTGGCCACGGCGGTGGGCGTGTTGAATGCACAAACCGGTGGCCGCGCGGTTTTTGCCGGGGTCGAAACAGGCCGCGCACCGCTTGGCAGTGCCGAAGACCTGCTGAGCGCGCTGCAGACGGCGGCCACCGGGGCCACGACGGCGGGGCAGGTGGAATCGGCGGTGCGCGGCTGGTTCGCCGACCCCCTGGGCTACGCTGCGTTCTATCAGGGCGGCGCCGGGCTTTCCCCGATCGCCATAGCCCCCGGTGAGACGGCGGACCTGTCGGTCACGGCAATGGACCCCGCCATTCAGGAAACGCTGACGGGGTTTGCCATGGCAGCCCTGCTCGACCGGGGCGTTCTGGCCGGGGATCACGAAGCCCGCGCCGAACTTGCCCACCGCGCCGGGCTGACGCTGCATGTCAGCCAGGATCAGCGCACGGTGTTGGCAGCGCGGATTGGCACGGTCGAGGCGCAGATTGACGCGGCCAAGACCCGCAATACCGCCGAGGACAGCGCGCTAAAGATCCTGCGCTCGGACGTCGGGTCGGTCGATCCCTACGAAGCCGCGTCGCGGTTGCAGACGGTTCAGGCACAGCTTGAATCGCTTTACCTCATCACCTCGCGCGTGTCGCGCCTCAGCCTGACAGAGTATATCCGATGATCCGGTTTTTCCTTGCACTTCTTCTGTGGGCCACTGCCGCCGGGGCCGATCCGATCCGCATCAAGGATCTGGTGGAATTCGACGGTGTGCGCGGCAACGATCTGGTGGGCTACGGTCTGGT
>JANOQT010000170.1:0-31233 GCA_031415015.1 Paracoccaceae bacterium | reverse complement strand
CTCGCCGTTCAGCGCCTTGAGGAAATCCTCGAAACTCAGCGGGTCCAGCAGTTGCAGGATGGCGCGGTGGACCTGATTGGTGCCGGCAAGGTTCTCATAGGCCGCCGCGATCACCGACCGGTGGGTATCCTCCAACCGGTCAAGCCGCGCCTCCATCCGCTCCATCGCGATGCCACGCAAATCGACGATGTTCGATCCCATCGAACGCTCATTGGCGGCAACAAGTGCCGCCATGACATCGCGATCATCAAGAATGACCTCGGGTTCCGCGAGGATGACATCGCGCAGGTCCTGTCCGATCATCCTGTCCCTGTCTTGTGGCCGCCTTTGCATCACCATACACGCGTTCAGAGGATTTTCTGACCGGTTTTTGCCCAATCTGTCATGAATTGCTCCAACCCCTTGTCGGTCAGAACGTGGCTGGCCAGCGCCTTGATCACGGCGGGCGGTGCGGTCACCACATCGGCGCCCATCAGCGCGCATTGCGTGACGTGGTTGGCGGTGCGGACCGAAGCTGCGAGAATCTCGGTCCTGAAGTCGTAATTGTCATAGATAGTGCGGATGTCCGCGATCAGATCAAGCCCGTCGAGGTTGATGTCGTCCAGCCGCCCGATAAACGGGCTGATGAAACTTGCCCCCGCCTTGGCCGCGATCAACGCCTGATTGGCCGAAAAGCACAGCGTCACGTTGACCTTCAGACCGTCGCCCGTCAGCACCTTGCAGGTCTTCAGACCATCCCACGTCAGCGGCACCTTGACGACGATGTTCGGTGCGATATCGGCCAGCTTGCGCCCTTCGGCGATCATCGCATCGGCCTTCAGGGCGACCACTTCGGCAGACACCGGGCCAGACACCAGGGCGCAGATTTCTCTTGTGACCTCGACAATGTCGCGGCCCGATTTCAGGATCAGCGACGGGTTGGTCGTGACGCCGTCCACCATGCCAAGGTCGTTAAGCTCGGCAATCGCCTGAACGTCGGCGGTATCGACGAAGAATTTCATGGGATATGGTCCTTGATCCGGAACAGGGTTGCAGGGGGTGCGGCCTCGTATTAGCGCAAGATGCGGGCTGACGAAAGGTTTGGTTGCCAGGTGACGGATCAGGTGTTCCCCGAAGGTGAGCGTGTAGGTGTGATCACGACCGAACCCTTAGGCGGCGCTCGGGGGTTGCTGGACTACCGCGCCCCCGAAGGCGGCTGTGGCACGGGCGATTTTGTCGAGGTGCCGCTGGGGCCGCGCCGGGTGCTGGGCGTGGTCTGGGGGCCGGGCGAGGGGCGGTTCGATCCGGCACGGGTGCGGCCGGTGGGCCGGGTGCTGGACGCGGTGCCGATGCGGGCGGAACTGCGCACATTCCTGACGCGGGCCGCCGATTACACGCTGACGCCGTTGCCAGCGATGCTGCGGTTGGCCACCCGCGCGCCGGGGTTGGGCGATGCGCCTTCCACCCGGCGGGTGTACCGGTTGACGGGCGTGGTGCCGAACCAGCTGACCGACGCGCGGTTCCGCGTGGTGGAGGCGCTGCGCGGTTGGGGTGGGGCTGCGGTGACGCTGGGCGAGTTGGTTGAGGCGGCGGGCTGTGGTGCATCGGTGGTGAAGGGTTTGGTCAAGCTGGGGGTGCTGGCCGAGGAAGACGCGCCGAAGGACACGCCCTATCCGGTGCTGGCGCCCGGCGGCTTTGCGCGGCTGGAGGGCGATCAGATCACGGCAGGGGATGCGCTTGTGGCATCGGTGGTGCGGGGCGGCTTTACGGCGACGCTGCTCAAGGGGGTGACCGGGTCGGGCAAGACCGAGGTTTACCTTGAGGCGGTGGCCGAGACGTTGCGGGCCGGGCGGCAGGCGCTGGTCTTGTTGCCGGAAATCGCGCTGACGGGCGAATTTCTGACCCGGGTGCAGGCGCGGTTCGGCGCACGCCCGGCGGAGTGGCATTCCGGTGTCACCATGACCGAACGACGGCGGCTGTGGCGGATGGTCGGGCAGGGCGAGGCGGGGCTGGTGGTGGGCGCGCGGTCCGCACTGTTCCTGCCGTTCCGCGATCTGGGGCTGATCGTCGTGGATGAGGAACACGACAGTTCCTACAAGCAGGAGGACGGGGTGCTGTACAACGCCCGCGACATGGCGGTACTGCGCGCGGCTATCGTGGGCTGCCCGGTGGTGTTGGCGAGCGCCACGCCAAGTCTGGAAAGCTGGGCGAATGTGGAGGTGGGCAAGTACCTGCGGCTGGATCTGGGGTCGCGGTTCGGGGCGGCAGAGATGCCGAAGATGCAGGCCATCGACATGCGGGCGGAGCGGCTGGCCGCTGACCGTTGGATCTCCGAGGTGCTGGCTGCCAAGGTCAGGGCAGTGGTGGCCAAGGGTGAGCAGGCGCTGTTGTTCCTGAACCGTCGCGGCTATGCGCCGGTGACGCTGTGCCGGGCTTGCGGGCATCAGGTGGGCTGCGAGCATTGCGACGCGCGGATGGTGGAACACCGGTTCCAGAAGCGGCTGGTTTGCCACCAGTGCGGGGCGACCAAACCGGTGCCCGTCGCGTGTCCGGTCTGTGGGGTTGAGGGGCGGATGGCGGCGGTGGGCCCGGGGGTGGAGCGGCTGGCCGAAGAGGTGGTGGCGCGGTTTCCCGACGCGCGGCTGGCGGTGCTGTCGTCGGACCTGTTCGGATCGGCGCGCGCGCTGAAGGACCAGATCGGGGTGATTGCGGCGGGCGGGGCGGATATCATCATCGGCACGCAGATCGTGGCCAAAGGGCACAACTTTCCCTTGCTGACACTGGTGGGGGTGATCGACGCGGACCTTGGGTTGCAGGGATCAGACCTGCGCGCGGCAGAGCGGACGTTCCAGCTGATGCGGCAGGTGGCCGGGCGGGCCGGGCGCACGGCGGAACGGGCGGGCGAGGCCTGGTTGCAGACGCATCAGCCCGACCATCCGGTGATCCGGGCGATCCTTGGCGGGGATGAGGAGGCGTTCTGGGCGGCCGAGGCGGCGGAGCGGCGCGTGGCAGGGGTGCCGCCATACGGGCGGATGGCGGGGATCATCCTGTCGTCGCCGGACGTGGCGCAGGTGTTTGATTTCGGGACCGAACTTGCCCGCCGCGACGGACCGTTGCGGCGGATCGGGGCGGAAGTGTTTGGACCCGCCCCGGCGCCCATCGCGCGGGCGCGCGGGCGGCACCGGGTGCGGCTGCTGGTCAAGGCGGAGAAGGGGGCGCCCTTGCAGGCGGCGCTGGCGGAGTGGCTGGCGCAGTTCAAGCTGCCGAGGGATTTGCGGTTGGCGGTGGATATCGATCCGCAGAGTTTTTTGTGAGGGGGGTGGATCATTTAACCCGGTGTAGCAGCTGTCTTACAGCTCGGCTGAAGACAGTTGCGGCGGCTCGCTATCTTTTGCCCTTCAGAAAGCGTGCGGATACTTCGTATACTGACACAAGTACCGTTGCCACTGGTAGGCCGCCGAAAACAACGGTATCAAAAGCGTAAGTTCCAACGGCCTTGCTTGTAATTATTCCAATGTCCTTTTTGCGTGTTTCCAACTCGTTGGATGCTGAAATTATTCCAGTTATACTATCTATTCGTTCTTTCTGATGCAGATAAAATGCAACCTGAGAAATATCGATCGGTTCCGGGCCTTTGAGCAAAGTATTGGCTCTCTTGAGTTGATCTTCAATCGAGAATACTGCTCCTAGATCCTTCCCTATTATCGCTCCTTCGATATCTTTGCCGCGATTGTAGTACGTGTAATTATGAGTTGAGAAGTTATCGCGAAAGTAAGGGTGGCTGATGAATGCGTCAGCTTTGTTGTCCTTCGCCACAGCCAAGATAATCCCAAGACCATGGCCAATCCCATAGGGCTCCAATCGCCATGCATAGTCAGGGCCTAGAGAGGACCTTCCTGTGCGCTTGAGATATTCTTCAGTTCGCTCCTTACCGGCACGAATATCTATCTCCGCAGGTGGCCCAAGCATGATGGCCTCCGATAAATCGGAGAGATCATTTTCGCGTTCTAGTTGTTTTGCAGCTTCTTCGTATCCGTATAGATCTTTTGGGACGACCATCCCTTTTTTGATCGCCCATGTGAGTATCTTAGGCCCTGTCATATATGATTTTGGGTCAAGCTTCTCATTGACTTGCGGCAGGTCGACTGGATCAGCTTTGAACCTCCCACTTGCATCCGGAAGAAGCGCAAATTTACCTTCGGTTCCAAACCCTGTGATAAAGTCCTTCTCCTTAAAATGATCATAGCGCTGAGATACCCAAACTTCTGAATGCTTGATATCCACAGAAGCCAGAACAGCGATTAACCTAGCTGGGTCAAATATTGTGGCGGCGTCAATTATTATTGGCTTCATTTATTTTAGTTTCCTTTGCATTCTGTGCTTCTCGGCCTTGAACGGCCGCTTCGTCCTTCTCTTTCGATCTTAGGGCAAAGTACGGCGAGTGTCACCCTTCCGCCCAGGTCGCATTGCTGCGTCCGCGATGTTAGTTCGAGAAGATGGGGAGCGCGAATGATCGCGTGAGTTCGCATTTACGCAGGGCCTCGCCTGACCGCCAGGTGGGCGCAGCCACCGTGGTTCTAGGCGGTTTTTGGTGCAACCCCTCCCACCGAAGTTCTGCGGGCTGACGCTGCAAAAGCGCCCGGCCGAGGGGGCGGTCGGGCGCTGCCCGGCGGGGTTCGCCCTTGATTCCGGGCGAAGGAAGGCAAGAGGCAGGGTTGGTCAGGCT
The DNA here is from genome assembly GCA_031415015.1 of Paracoccaceae bacterium. Classification (GTDB taxonomy): domain Bacteria; phylum Pseudomonadota; class Alphaproteobacteria; order Rhodobacterales; family Rhodobacteraceae; genus JAUYQR01. The sequence continues at coordinate 26,528 of JANOQT010000170.1, read as the reverse complement.
TGCCACAGCCGCACCGGCGCTTTTGGTGCGCGTTTCAGGATTCCCTTCGCCTCGAGGTCCAACTGGACGCATTTTACCCACCAGCCTGCGGTCTCGCCGCCGGGGAAGAGGACCTCAGACAGGTGGGGCTTCACCGCCTCAATGATCTGGGCGGGGGTCAGGCCGGGGGCCTCGGAGGGGGTGACGGCGAGGACGGCCTTGCGCATCTCGGCGTATTTGGCGGCGTCGACGCGGGTTGTCTTGCCGGGTTGGCCGATGTTTTCAACCTCGATCTTTTCAGACATGGCGGGTCCTCCTGCCGATGCAGGGTGGCCGCGGATTGTGCCGGGCACAAGCTTTGGCTTTGCCTTCTGCGCCGTTTTGGCTAGGTCCTGAGGATGTCCAGCCTCATGCCCCTGTCCGAGACCTCTCGTCTGCCCCGCTGGCAGCAGCCGGAGGCGCTCTTGTACCTGATCGCGGCGGCGATGCCGCTGAGTTTCGCGACCTGGTCGGCGCTTCTGAACAACTTCGTCATCGAGGTGGCGTCCTTCACCGGCAAAGAGATCGGCTGGCTGCACACGGTGCGCGAAATTCCGGGGCTTCTGGCGGTGGTGGTGATCCTGATCCTGCTGGTGGTGCGCGAGCAGGTGTTGGCGTTGGTGGCGCTGGCGCTTTTGGGGGTGGCGACGGCGGTGACGGGGTGGTTCACCAGTTTCAGCGGCCTTCTGGTGATGACGCTGCTGTCCTCCATCGGATTTCACTACTTCGAGACGGTGAACCAGTCCCTGCAACTGCAATGGATCGACAAAGCGCGCGCTCCGGTGGTGCTAGGCCGGATCGTGGCTGTGGGGGCTGGGGCGTCGCTGGCGGCTTACGCTGCCATCGTGGTGCTGTGGGACGCGCTGGAGCTGGATTATAACTCGGTCTATCTTGCGTCGGGTGGACTGACGCTGGTGATCGTGCTGTTTGCCGCGCTGGCCTACCCGCAATTCCAATCGCCGCATCCGCAGCACAAGCACATGGTGCTGCGGCGGCGTTACTGGCTGTATTACGCGCTGCAGTTCATGGCGGGCGCGCGACGGCAGATTTTCGTGGTTTTTGCGGGCTTCATGATGGTGGAGCGGTTCGGGATGCGCGTGTCCGAGATGACGACGCTGTTGATGATCAACTACGTCATCAACATGGCCATCGCGCCGGCGATGGGCCGTGCGCTGGGCCGCTACGGCGAGCGCAATGTCATGGGGTTCGAATACATCGGGCTGACGCTGGTATTTCTGGCGTATGGCGGGCTGTACTGGTTTGGCTGGGGGCTGATCGTGGCCTGCGGGCTGTATATTCTGGATCAGCTGTTCTTTGCGCTGTCGTTCAGCTTGAAGACCTATTTCCAGAAAATCGCCGATCCGCGCGACATTGCGCCGACGCAGGCGGTGGCCTTTACCATCAACCATATCGCGGCGGTGTTTCTGCCTGCGTCGCTGGGCTACCTGTGGGCCACCTCGCCGGATTATGTGTTCGTGCTGGGGGCCGGGATGGCGCTGGTGGCGTTCGGCCTGATCTGCCTGATCCCGCGCCACCCCGAACCGGGGCACGAGACGGTGTTCTCAAAGGGCCTGCCGCAGCCGGCGGAGTAGGCATTTCGCCGCCAGACTGACGCGATGTTTCATCGCACCCCTGGCCCCGAAGCCAAAGGCGAACCTTGAGATCACAATCGGTCGTTTCGGTCATTGCGGCGTCCGGTTGATCGAACGCGGGCACCGTATGGTGGTTGCGGTCAAGGTAAGGTGATCTGCGCGGGGCGATCTGGTTCTGGCGTCGGAGCCACTTCGGACTATATGCCGAAGGTAAAATGGAGGACCGCATGTTTTTCACGGATCGCAAGAAGCTGGAGATGGTGAGTGCTGACAAGGCGCTGCCGGGGCGTGGCGAGCCTCTGCCCACCGCCGAGACGCATTTCGTCAATGGCCTGCCGCTGAAATCGCCGGTGCCGGAGGGCATGGCCGAAGCGATGTTCGGGATGGGCTGTTTTTGGGGGGTGGAGCGGAAGTTCTGGGCCGTGCCGGGCGTCTGGCTGACCATGGTCGGTTATGCGGCGGGCATTACGCCGAACCCGACCTACAAGGAAACCTGCACCCAGTTGACCGGCCATAACGAGGTGGTTCGGGTGATCTATGACCCGGCGGTGATCAGCTATGACGGGCTGTTGAAGCTGTTCTGGGAAGGTCATGACCCGACGCAAGGCATGCGGCAGGGCAATGACGTGGGATCAACCTACCGGTCGGGCATCTATACCTACACGCCCGAACAGGCAGCGGCCGCCAATGCGTCCAAGGCCGTGTATCAGGCCGCGCTGACGGCTGCGGGGCGGGGGGCGATCACGACGGAAATCCTGAGCGCGCCGGTGTTCTACTTTGCCGAGGATTATCACCAGCAGTATCTGGCCAAGAACCCGAACGGCTATTGCGGTATTGGCGGCACCGGGGTGACCTGCCCGATCGGCACTGGCGTCTCGGCCTGATCCGCATGGCTTGACCGGGGCGGGGCCGGGGTCTATCCGGCCCTGAACCCCGGAGAGAGCCATGCCCACCTATTCTGCCCTGACCACCCTGACAGGCGAGCCTGCCGCACAGGCGCTTGCCGCTGCGATGGAGAAGATGACCCCGGCCCCGGTTGGCGTCGGCGTCTTCGAGATCGAGGATGACTCCGGGCTGTGGGAGGTCGGCGGCTACTTTCTGGAGGCGCCGGATCAGGTGATGCTGGAGGTGTTCGCGATGGCCTTTGGCGCAAAGCCATTTGCGGTGTCGGAAATTCCCGAGATCGACTGGGTCGCCAAAGTTCGGCGCGAGTTGTCGCCGGTGGATGCGGGGCGGTTCTATGTCTATGGCAGCCACGATGCCCACACGGTGCCGACCGATCCGGGGCGCGTGCCGTTGCAGATCGAGGCTACGGTGGCTTTTGGCACCGGCCACCACGGTACCACGCTGGGCTGTCTGCGGGCGTTTGACCGGCTGGCCGCTGACGGGTTCGCACCGGCACGGGTGGTCGATATCGGTTGTGGCACGGCGGTTCTGGCGATGGCAGCGGCAGCCATTCTGCCGCAAGCGCTGGTACTTGCGTCGGATATCGACCGGGTGGCAGTGGATGTGGCCGAAGCGAACGTGGCGATCAACGGGCTGCAAGGCCGCATTGAATGCCTTGAGGCCGCAGGCCTTGCGCATCCCCGGCTGCTTGAGGCTGCGCCCTACGATCTGGTGTTTGCCAACATTCTGAAAGGTCCGCTGATCGACCTTGCCCCCGATATCGCACGCCACCTGACATCGGGCGGACGAGCGATTCTCTCTGGTCTGCTTGTGGTACAGGCGGAGTCGGTGACCGCATCTTACGTAGCGGCAGGCCTTTGTTTACAAAACAGAGACGATATCGGGGAATGGTCCACGTTAGTGCTGCGGAAAACCTAAATTCAGCGACAATGCTTGACTTAACCTGCGCTTAGATGAATGGAATGTGAACGCGCCGTAAATTAGCCATAAAAGCGCTGCATCAAAACTGGAATTCACACTGCAACCTGGTGGGCAATCATGTGGGTCGATCCGAACCTGAACGATTTTTACAACCGCGTCTCGCGGATCGAGAAGTCGCATGCCAAGGGGTATGGCTTCGAAGCTGCGGGGACTGTCGGACGGAAAGCGAAAAGCCAGGTGGGCTTGCGCAGCCTGAAGGTCGTCAAGCCGCTGCTGATGGCTTTGGTGCTGGGTGCGGGCCTGAAGGGGATGATCCACTATTACGTCGGAACAAACACTTATGAGAGCCGGGTCAGCGCGCTGGCAGCTGGCAGCGGGTTTGATCCGGTGGGTGCCTGGCTGATGCACGCCGATCCAGTCACTTTGTGGATTTCGGGACAAATGCAATCACTTCTGCCGCGCTGACCTTCGCAGCGGCGCAAATGGAAAAGGCCGCATCGTTCGATGCGGCCTTTTCGTTGTAGGATAGAGCGGCCCTTAGGGTCGTTCAGCGCCCCATGAATTCGATGTCACCGCGGCACAGGCCGATGTCATCAAGCTCGCGGTCCGAGAGCTTGCCAAGCGCTTTGCGGGTGATGCGCGCGTCATTCCAAGCGGCCACAACGCCAAATGCGTTGGTCAGGCCATTGATGGCACGGTAGGTAGAGATGGCGCCGAAGGGCGCCGGGCGGGTCGTTTCGACGGCGGCCATGGCGGATATCCTTTGTTCTTACACTGCACAAAATGGAGGCTTATTCCTCCATGCAATGGCAAATAGACTTGCTGCATGTGCAAAGCAAGCAGAGCTATGGCAAGGCCGGGTTGCAGCCAATGCATGACTCCGGTCTCAATTTTGTCATGTTTTTCAGCGCTTTCTTCCGATCTGGCCGGGCTTTGTCGCTTTTGCGCGCGGCGCGGTCGCTTTCTGCGGTCGCAGCGTGGGGTGACGCTGTCGGGGACCGAGTGGAAAGCCATTGGCGGATGTTCCCTTTTCGTGCTAATCCAAAGCCAAGAACAAGAAAAGAGGGCAGGCATGCGCGTTATCGGTATTGATCCGGGTCTGCGAAACCTTGGCTGGGGGGTGATCGACGTGGCGGGGGCGCGGTTGCGCCATGTGGCCAACGGCATATGCCATTCCAGCCCCGGTCCGGGAGAGGGCGATCTGGCGCAGCGGTTGCTGACCTTGTTTGACCAGTTGACGGCCGTGATCAGGCTGCATGCGCCGGATGCGGCGGCGGTGGAACATACCTTCGTGAACAAGGATGCAGTGGCGACGCTGAAGCTGGGGCAGGCGCGCGGGATAGCCCTGCTGGTCCCGGCGCAGTTTGGGATGACGGTGGGTGAATACGCGCCGAATGCGGTGAAGAAGACCGTGGTGGGCGTGGGTCACGCGGCCAAGGTGCAGGTCGATCACATGGTGCGGCTGCATCTGCCGGGGGTGCAGATCGCGGGGCCGGACGCGGCGGACGCGCTGGCGGTGGCAATCTGCCACGCGCATCACCTGCAATCGGCGGGACGGTTGCAGGCGGCGTTGAGGGCGGCGGGATGATCGGGCGAATCTCGGGGCGGCTGGACTGGCGCGGGGCGGATCATGTGCTGATCGACGTGCGGGGGGTAGGGTATATCGTGCATGTGAGTGACCGGACTTTGGCTGGTTTGCCGGGGCTGGGCGATGCGGTGTCTTTGTATACAGAACTGGTCGTGCGCGAGGATCTGCTGCAGCTGTTCGGCTTTCCGACCATGCTGGAGAAGGAGTGGCACAAGCTCTTGACCACGGTGCAAGGCGTGGGCGCAAAGGCGGCGATGGCGATCCTTGGGACTTTGGGGGCCGAGGGGGCGGCGCGGGCGATCACTTTGGGCGATGCGCGGGCGATACAGGCGGCCCCCGGGGTTGGCCCGAAACTGGCGCAGCGGGTGATATTGGAGTTGAAGGCCAAGGCGCCGGGCGTGATGGCGGCGGGCGTCTCGCTGGCGGCGGTCGCCGGGGCGGAGGATGTGGTGATCGAGGCGGATGTGCCGCGCGTCGCGGTCAAGCCTGCTGCCGGGGCCGCGCGGGCGGCGGTGACGGCGGATGCATTGTCAGCGCTGATTAACCTTGGCTATGGTCACAGCGATGCGGCGCAAGCGGTGGCGACGGTGGCAGGCGAACAGCCGGAGGCGGAGACAGGGGCGCTGATCCGGGCGGCGCTTAAGCTTTTGGCGCCGAAGGCATAGCCGATGGCTGACCGGACACTCGTTATCTCATCCATCGTATTGCACTCGGACCTTGGGGGCGATTGTCTGACGTTTCCAATTGGAAGGCGTCATCCGATGGTGCGGGTTTTCTGGGTTTTTCTCTCATTCTGGTCTTTGGGCTGTATCGTCGTCGTTCGTCTTGCGGTGGGCATCGACACCGACCCGATCCTGAAGCAGGCGGTGGGGCCTTTGGCGGCGGGGTGGTCGTTCGGGGCTTTCTTCCTGACATCATGGTTGTCCGGCAAGGAGACGCTGCGGTTTGAGGGCTCTGATCTGTGCGTGGTCCATCAAGCTTTCGGACTAAAGCGACACCGTCGCTTTCGCCCGGCGGAAATCCAGCAGGCGACGGTCGAGCCAAGGCCATTCTGGTTGACGCCAATGCTGCTTGACCTTCCGTTTGCGATCACAAGGCAATATGGATCAATTGGCTTCACCTATCGCGGGCGCAAGGTGCTGTTGCTGCCGGGTCTCGGTGGGGCTCAGGCTGCATTGGTCCTCGGATGGATCAAGGAGCGCTTGCCCGGACATCAGTCTGCAAAGAATAGTGCGTCGCAATGACCTCTGACCCAACCCTTCGTCCCGACCGCCTTCCCGAGGACACCGACCGCGCCTTGCGGCCGCAGATGCTGGCCGAGTTCATCGGCCAGGCTGACGCACGGGCGAACCTTGCCGTGTTCATCGCCAGTGCCCGGATGCGGGGCGAGGCGATGGATCATACGCTGTTTCACGGGCCTCCCGGGTTGGGGAAAACCACGCTGGCGCAGATCATGGCACGGGAGTTGGGGGTGGGGTTCCGGATGACCTCTGGCCCGGTGCTGGCGCGACCCGGCGATCTGGCGGCGATCCTGACGAACCTCGAGCCGCGCGACGTGTTGTTCATCGACGAGATTCACAGGCTGTCCCCGGTGGTGGAGGAGGTGCTGTATCCCGCGCTGGAAGATTTCGCGCTGGATCTGGTGATCGGCGAGGGGCCGGCGGCACGGACGGTGCGGATTGATCTGCAGCCGTTCACTCTGGTGGGCGCGACCACGCGGCTGGGGTTGCTGACGACGCCCCTGCGGGACCGGTTCGGGATTCCGACGCGGCTGGAGTTTTACAGCGAGGCGGAGTTGTTCGAGATCGTCACCCGTGGGGCCCGGCTGATGGGGGTGCAGGCCGAAGCCGAGGGCTGCCGCGAGATTGCGCGCCGCGCACGGGGGACGCCGCGGATTGCGGGGCGGCTGCTGCGTCGGGTGGTGGATTTCGCGCTGGTCGAGGAGGGCGGCAAGATCAGCCGGGCGCTGGCCGACCGGGCGCTGACCCGGCTGGGGGTGGATCATCTGGGGCTGGATGGCGCGGACCGGCGCTATCTGATCCTGCTGGCGGAAAACTATGGCGGCGGGCCGGTGGGGGTGGAAACCATCGCGGCGGCGCTGAGCGAGCCTCGGGATGCGATTGAAGAGGTGATCGAGCCGTACCTGCTTCAGCAAGGGCTGATCCTGCGGACCCCGCGTGGCCGCATGCTTGGGGCAAAGGCGTGGCGGCATCTGGGGCTTGAGGCACCGAAAGCACCCGGACAGTCGGACCTGTTCGAGGCATGACCGCATGGGTCAAGGGGAGGTCAGAGGCGTGGGACACCAAGGCAGCGCCAGCTTGGGAAACACCTTGATCTGGCTGTCCGGTGCAGTGTTGGCGGTAGTATTGCCCGCCATGGTCGTGGCCGAAACCCAGATCGACACGCCTTCCGGCGTGGCGGTGCTGGTGGCCGAGGGCTCCGATATGCGGCTGTCGCTGCGGGGAAAGGCTTTCGTCCTGAACGGAATGGTCTATGCCAGCTTCAGGGATCGCGTCGGCGACGTGGTGCTGGTCAGCATGGCGTCGGGCGGATCGGCCTGCCCGGCCCTGTATGCCTGGCTGGACACACGGCCGGGAATGATCCGGCTGACACAGGCGTTCGGAACCTGTTCGGACTTGGCCGAGGTCAGTTGGGACAGCGAGGCGGTGATCGTCACCCTGCCGTCCCTGGTTCCGGGTGAGGGGCCGGTGGCCTTCCGCTGGGACGGCAAGGCCTTGACGCAAACGAAACTGGCGGTGCCATTGTCGGGTCAGCCGCCGATGGCAGGAGTGGCGGGATGGTTTGGTCGGCATCCGGGCGAGTTGCTGGCGGCCCCGGAGTGGCGGCCAGCATTTGCGTCACTGATGGGAGAGGCGGCGCTCCAGGATGCGCTGCGGATCATTCAGGTGGGCGGAATGCTGGAGCGGGACGGCGATTGGGTGGCAGCGGGCGGGTGCCAGCCGCATGCCTGTGACGTGACGCAAGGCGCGGTGGCGGTATCGCTGACGGATGGCCGGATCGTGGTGGCGCTGTGGGAAGAAGGGGTTGGCGTCCGCGTCTGGGGCGACGTGGCCGGGCCCTTGCCGCAAGGGGTGGCCGAGGTTCTGGCCCGGCAGTGAGATGGGCAAGGACAGGCAGATCGCCCATCCTGCGGTTGAAGTGTTGTGCTTGAGCCTGAGGGGCAGGGCAACTATGGCATGCACGGTCATCAGACGCGAAGGGGCCGGATCATGGAATCGTTGGAGCCGGGGGCCGTTGCGGCGCTGTTCACACGGACAGACGGGAGTTACCTTTTCGCGCGCTGGGGGCGGCCCATCGTGCCGGTGGTGTTCGGCGTGGATGACGCCAGCTTGCCGGTGATCAAGGGCGCGTTCGAGGCGGTGGTGACTTTGGCGGGCCACAAGATGGCCGAGACAGACCCGGAGCTGGGCGCGAACCTGATGGTGTTCTTTGTCCGCGACTGGGCGGAACTGCCGGAGGTCCGCGACCTTGACCGGCTGGTGCCGGACCTTGGCGGGTTGTGCGCCCGGCTGACGGCGGCTGAGGCGAACCAGTACCGGATTTTCCGCTTCGATCCGGACGGAGCGATCAAGGCGGCCTTCGTGTTCCTGAAGATGGATGCGCATCTGGCGGCCGTTCCGGCAGAAGCGCTGGCCTTGGCGCAGGCGGTGCAGACGGTGCTGTTGTGGTCTGACCGCGCCTTCACCGATGCCTCGCCTTTGGGGCGGGCCGGCGATGTGGTGGTGCTTCGCCCTGATGTCGCGGCGGTGATCCGCGCGGGGTATGATCCGGTGCTGCCGGTGATGGCCCGGGACGCGAGCCATGCGCTCCGCCTGACGGCAAGAATTGGCCGGGTGATGTAGGCGCCTGAAATCCTGACCTGACAGACAGTCCCGAACGTGGCACCATTTCTCGATTGAACGACCGCCCGGCAGTTTTCGCAGGGGTAATTCGAACGACCATTTGGAACAGCCATGGCATTGCGCAGCCCGCGGGAGCGGTTCATCCAAACCCTTTGTTATGAGGCGGGTGGCTGGATTCTGGCCGTGCCGCTGTATGTGCTGGTGATCGGTGGGTCGGTCGCAGAGGGCGCGCTGTTGATGGCGGCGCTTGCGGGGGCGGTGATCCTTTGGCAGCCCTTGCACAACACGGTGTTTGACTGGGTTGATCTGCGGGTATCGGGCCGGGTTGCCAGCGACCGACCGCACCGCTGGCGGATGGTGCATGCGGTCAGCCTTGAGGTGACGACCGTGGTGGTGACGCTGCCGATCCTGATCTGGCTGGGCGGCTTTGATCTTTGGCAGGCGCTTGCGGTCGATCTGGGCCTGACGGCGGTTTACACCGTTTATGCGTATGGGTTTCATCTGGTTTACGACCGGTGGAGGCCCGTTATCCGCGTCTGACCGGGGCCCCTGCGGACGCGGGTTTGGCAATTCAACATACTGTATTAGTGCAATATTAACCCGGAGTTCGATCATGAATAAGCGAATTTCAAAGCCCCTGACGCTGGCCGAAGCAAACGAGGCGTTTCCGGTGCGGGAGGCCCGCGAAAGGGTGGCACTGTCGATCGAGCGCCGGTTCCATCTGGCGGCAGATAGCGAGCCGGCCTTGCGCACGCGGCTGGAGCGGATCGAGGGCGGCTGGGAAGTGGTGGTCGAGGTTGACGGCGTGGATGTGACTCAGCGTGCCCATCCCCGCGCGATGAAGGGCACTGCGGTGGCCGAAGATCGGGCCGCCGTCCCCGAGGCCGAGGTTGCCGAGAGGCTGGCAGGGTTCGTGCCCGACCATCTGGCGTTCAGCGTCATGCCGCAGGACCGGGTGAAAAGCCGCCGCACGATCCGGCCAAAGGATTTGGACCTGCGCGTGGGCACGACGATTTTCGGCAACGACAACCGGCGCGCGTTTCGCGACACTTCGTTTCCGTGGTGCACCGTCGGTGTGGTGGAAACCGGGCGGACGTCGGGATCGGGCGTGATGATCGGGCCGCGGCATCTTTTGACCGTCAGCCACGTGATCGACTGGGCAGGTGCGCCCCCAGGATATGCCGCGGGCTGGGTGAAGTTCACGCCATCCTCGTTTGACGGCAGTGCCCCGTTCGGAGAGGCCTTCGGATCGCACATCTACTGGCGGGTGAAAGAGGATGGCGACGGGTTCATCACCGGCGACGAAGGCAACTTCGACTATGTCGTCGTGGTGCTGGACCGGCGGATCGGCGACACGACGGGCTGGATGGGCGCGCGCGGCTATGACGATGCGTGGAACACCCTGGATGTGTGGCATCACATGGGCTATCCGAGCGACCTGAACTCCGGGCAAAGGCCTACATGGCAAGGGAATTTCCGCATGGACGGGACCGACGCGGATGCTCAGTCGATCCTGCACAAGGCGGATGTGTTTCCCGGCCAGTCCGGCGGCCCGGTGTTCGGCTTCTGGCCCGGTGAACCCTGGCCCCGTGCAGTGGCGGTGCAGTCGTGGCAGGATTCAACAACCAATGGCGCGTCGGGCAGCAAGTCGATGCGTGATCTGGTGGTACAGGCGCGGTCTGACTTCGGCTGACGGGCAGGTCCGCTCGGGGCGGTTGCCTGTCCGCGCCTTCTGCCGCTAGGGTCCGGGGGTCAAGCAAGGGGCCGCCCGGTGAGCCATACATTCCAGTGCCGCGTTTACTATGAAGATACTGATCTGGCCGGGATCGTTTATTACGCGAACTATCTGAAGTTTATCGAACGGGCGCGCACCGAGTGGGTGGCGTCCCTGGGGATCGACCAGATGGCCTTGCGCGCAGCGGAGGGGATCGTCTTTGCGGTGCGGCGGGTAGAGGCGGATTATCTGCGCCCGGCGCGGTTCGGCGATGATCTGGTGGTGCAGACGCATCTGCAATCGGCGAGCGGGGCGCGGCTGGTGCTGGAACAGGGGATCACACGCGGCGGCGAGCGGCTGTTTGTGGCGCTGGTAACGCTGGTTTGCCTGACCGAAGCGGGGGGCGCGGTGCGGGTACCTGCGGCGGTGCGGGCGCGGTTGCAGGGGCAGTTGCACTGACAAGGTAAGGTGGCGAATACCTGCCGCACGCAGACTTGTGTTGGCATTCCCGCTTCGATCTTGATAGAATCAGCGCTAACGGAGCCGATCAACGGCCCGACAAACAAGAGCAGGCGTATGGAAACGGACACCCTTGCGATGGCGCAGGAGATTGATTTCTCCATGCTCGCCCTTTTTGCACGCGCGACGCTGACGGTGAAAATCGTCATGCTGATGCTGCTGATCATGTCGTTCTGGAGCTGGGCGATCATCATCCAGAAGCATCTGATGTTCCGCAAAGCGCGCGGGGAGGCGACGATCTTTGACCGGGCGTTCTGGTCGGGCGAGCCGTTGGACGAGCTGTTCGAGAAGATCGGGCCCGAGCCGCAGGGGCAGTCTGAAAAGATCTTTGCCGCCGGAATGCTGGAGTGGCGGCGCAGTCACAAGCAGGATGGCGGGCTGATCGCGGGCGCACAGGCGCGGATCGACCGGGCGATGGATGTGGCGATCAACCGCGAAAGCGAGCGGCTGAACCGGGGTCTGGCGTTTCTGGCAACCACAGGGTCGACAGCGCCCTTTATCGGGCTGTTCGGGACGGTCTGGGGGATCAAGCATTCGTTTGAACAGATCGCCATCAGCCAGAACACCAACCTTGCGGTCGTGGCGCCCGGTATTGCCGAGGCGCTGCTGGCCACCGGCGTGGGCCTGATCGCGGCCATCCCGGCGGTGGTTTTCTACAACAAGCTGAATTCGGATTCGGAACGGATTCTGGGCGGCTATGAGGGTTTCGCCGACGAGTTCGCGACCATCCTGTCGCGCCAGCTGGACGCCTGACCGATGGCGGGCGGGGTCATCAAATCGGGTGGCGGCGGCGGGCGGCGCGGGCGGCACAAGGGCAAGGCCGCCGCGATGTCCGAGATCAACATCACGCCGATGGTGGACGTGATGCTGGTGCTGCTGATCATCTTCATGGTTGCAGCGCCAATGCTGACCGTGGGCGTACCGGTGAACATGCCGAACACGGCGGCCAGTGCCTTGCCGACTGAACAGGAGGAACCGCTGACCATCACGCTGACGGCGGATGGGTTGCTGCTGATCCAGAACACCGAAGTCGCGGACGCCGAGATGATCCCGAAGCTGCAGGCGATTGCGGCGGAGCGGACTTCGAACAAGGTGTTCCTGCGGGCAGACGGGTCGATCCCCTATGAGCGGGTGGCGCAGGTGATGGGGGCGCTGAACGCGGGCGGGTTCAACGAGATTGGTCTGGTGACCGACGCCGAGGGGCCGACCTTCGGCAGCGGCGGCTGAGGCGGTATGGACAAGGGTACGATCTTCTCTGGCATCGGGCATGCGGGGCTGATCCTCTGGGTGGTGCTGGGGGATTGGCTGTTTTCGGCCACGCCCCCGGATGATGTGGTCGTGACGCAAGTGTCGATGATGACAAGCGAGGAGTTTACCGCGTTGCAGGCGGCTGCAGCTTCGACGCCGGAACCGGTGGTAGAGCCGGAACCCGCGCCGGAACCGGAGCCGGTTGTGGAGCCGGAACCCGCGCCGGAACCGGAGCCGGTGGTGGAACCGGAACCTTTGCCCGAGCCCGAGCCGGTTGTGGAACCGGAGCCTTTGCCGGAACCTGACCCGGTTGTGGAACCCGAACCCTTGCCGGAACCCGAAGCACCGGTGGCAGAGGAGGTGCAGCCATTGCCCTCGCCCGCAACCGAGGAGCAGGCACTGCCCGAGGCGGCGGAGATCGTGGCCCCCGATCCGGTAGAGGAGGAGGTGGTCGCAGAGACTGCAGACACTCCGACGCCTGCGGTGAGTGAAGAGGTGACCGAAGAGCCGGTGATCGAACAGCCGCCAACCGAAGAGGTGGTGGCCGAGGACAGCGGCGATGTGCTGTTGACCGAGGCCAATCAGGAGCAGACCGAAGCGACCGGCATGACCACCTCGCCGCGCCCGAAAGTGCGGCCGGAAAGGCCGGTGGAGGAAACCCCGCCAGAGCCGGTTGAGGAGCAAGTGGCGAGTGCGGAACCGGTGGAGGAGCCAGCCCAGGAGCCAGCCGAACAGCCGGTCGATGACACAGCGACCGAAGATGCAATCGCGGCGTTGCTGGACGAGGCCGCGACAGAGGATACGGGCAGTGAACCCGCCAGCGCCGACCTGCCGCAAGGCCCGCCGCTGACTGGCGGCGAGATGGGCGATATCAGCAGTGCGATTTCCCGGAAATGGAACCTGGGCGCTTCGTCGTCGGATGCGCTGCGCACGAAAGTGGTGATCCGCGTCAGTTTCGCACCGGATGGCAAACCGACCGGGTTTGAGCTGATCGAGTCAGACGGGCCGACGCAGACCGCCATCGACAACCTGTTCCAGACCGCCAAACGCGCCGTCACTCGCGCTTACAGCGACGGCGGACTTCCGCTGCCCGAAGGCAAGTACGAGACGTGGCAGGTGCTTGATCTGGTATTTGATGCGAACGGGATGGCGCTCAGATGATGCCGGAACCGAAACCTTTGGGGGTTCGTTTCCCCCTTACTCCCCGCGCCCCGCACGGGCATGACCAAAACGGGCAAAAACATAAGAAACGGAGCACGAGGCCGATGAGAACAGTTTTCCGAACCCTGCTAGCGCTTGCGCTGGGCGTGTCGATGATGGGGGTTGCGCCGGTGCTGGCGCAGGAGCCGCCGAGGATCGTCATCGGTCCGGGGGTTATCGAACCAATGCCCATCGCGGTCACGACCTTCATCGACGAGGGCGGCGCGGGGGACTATGCGCGCGAGATCAGCCGGGTGGTGGCCTCGGATCTTGAAGGCACCGGGTTTTTCCGGCCCATCCCGGAAGACGCGCATATCAGCCGGATCACTAGTTTCGACAGTCCGGTGGCGTTTGAAGACTGGAAGGCGATCAATTCCCAGGTGCTGGTGACCGGGGCCGTCAGCGTCTCGGGGGATCGGATCACGGTGAAGTTCCGCGCCTATGATGTGTTCAACGGCCAGACGCTGGAAGGTGCGGCCTTGCAGTTTGCGGGCACCACGCAAGGGTGGCGGCGGATGGCGCATAAGGTGGCCGACGTGGTCTACGCCAAGATCACCGGCGAAAGCGGCTATTTCGACAGCCGGGTGGTATTTGTCAGCGAGGCCGGGCCAAAGAACCAGCGGCTGAAGCGGTTGGCGGTGATGGATTACGATGGGGCCAATGTGGCCTATCTGACGGACAGTGCAGCCATCGTGCTGGCACCGCGGTTTTCACCGAGCGGCGACCGCATCCTGTATACGAGCTATGAGTCCGGCTTTCCCCGCATCACGCTGATGGACGTGGGCAGTCTGGAGCGGCGGTCCCTGGACGAACAGGAAGGCACCATGACGTTTGCCCCCCGGTTCAGCCCGGACGGCGGAACGGTGGTGTTCTCTCTGGAGCGCGGTGGAAACACGGATATCTATGCGCTGAACGTTGGGTCGGGCGGGCTGACGCAGCTGACCAATGCGCCGTCGATCGAGACGGCCCCCAGCTTTAGCCCGGACGGCAGCCAGATCGTGTTTGAAAGCGACCGGTCGGGCACGCCGCAGATCTATGTGATGCCGGCAAGTGGCGGCGAGGGCCAGCGGGTGTCCAATGGCAAGGGGCGCTACGGCACCCCGGTGTGGAGCCCGCGCGGCGACCTGATCGCCTTTACCAAGCAGAACGAGGGCCGCTTCCATATCGGCGTGATGCGCACGGACGGCAGCGAAGAGCGGCTGCTGACGGCCAGCTTTCTGGACGAGGGCCCGACATGGGCGCCGAACGGGCGTGTCTTGATGTTCACCCGCGAAACCAGCGGCGCGGGCGGCCAAGCGACGCTGTGGTCGGTGGACATCACCGGACGCAACCTGAAGCAGATCCCGACCGAGGGGCCGGCGTCGGACCCGGCCTGGTCGCCACTTTTGCCATAAAACGTGACGCGCCGCCGATTCCCACGGCGGCGCAAAACTGTTAGAGTTACCGCAATCGAGCCAATAAGAAGGAAGAAATCCATGAGTTTTGCAGTGAAGTCGCTTCTGTTGGTGGCAGCCCTTGGTCTTGCCGCCTGTAACAATCCCGACCGATACGGTGCCGGTGGCGCAGGTGGTGCCGGGGGCGCGGGCGGTGCTGGCACCGGGATCGACACGACGGGACTGGGTGATCCGAACAACCCGGCCTCGATCGCCTATTTCAACCAGACTGTCGGTGACCGGGTGCTGTTTCAGGTGGACCAGTCGACCTTGACGCCTGAAGGGCGCACGGTGCTTTCGGGTCAGGCGCAGTGGCTGATGACCAACGCAGGCTATGCCGCGATCATCGAAGGCCATGCGGACGAACAGGGCACCCGCGAGTACAACCTTGCGCTGGGCGCACGGCGCGCCGCGGCGGTGCAGAACTTCCTGATCAGCCAGGGCGTTCCGGCGAACCGCCTGCGGACGATTTCCTACGGCAAGGAACGTCCAATCGAGGTTTGCTCGACCGAGGATTGCTATTCCAAGAACCGTCGCGCCGTCACGGTGCTGTCGGTGGGCGCGGGGGTCTGACGCGATGCGGATGATCCGCCTTCTGGCGATGCTGATGCTGGTTCCCGGCCTTGCGCTCGCGCAAGACCGGACCCAGACGCTGGCCGATATTCGTGCCGAACTGGCGGGCCTCGCGGCCGAGTTCAACGCGCTGAAGGCGGAACTGGTGTCATCGGGTGCCGCCGCAAACGGGGCGGCGGGTGGCGATGCATTGCAGCGGATGGACACCATCGAGGCAGAGTTGTCGCGGCTGACGGCGCGGACCGAACAGGTGGAACTTTCGCTGAACCGGGTGATTGCCGACGGCACCAACCGGATCGGCGACATCGAATACCGGCTGTGCGAACAGACCGAAGGCTGCGATCCGGCCAGTCTGGGGGAAACCTCGGTTCTGGGCGGCGGCGGCGCTGCTCCGGCAGCGGTGCCGGTGCCGGTGGCGACGGATGCAGGCACTGGCGACACTGGCGGCGCCGAGATGGCGGTGGGCGAGCAGGCAGACTTTGACCGGGCCAGGGAGGTGCTCGCTACCGGTGACTTTCGCGGTGCCGCTGACCTCTTTGCGACCTTTACCCAATCCTATCCTGGCGGACCGCTGACCCAGGAGGCGCACTATATGCGCGGCGATGCACTGACCTCGCTGGGGGAAACCTCGGACGCGGCGCGGTCGTATCTTGAGGCGTTTTCCGGCAATCCGCAGGGGCCGTTTGCCCCAGATGCGCTGCTGAAACTGGGCGAGGGGCTTGCCACGCTGGGACAAGTCCCCGAGGCCTGCGTGACGCTGGCCGAGGTGGGAACGCGCTATCCGGGCAGCATGGCGGCGACGCAATCGGCGGTGGCGATGCAGGGGCTGGGGTGCCAGTAGAGGCGGGGCTGGTCGGGTTGATCCGGGCTGCGCTGCCATTGGATGAAACGGTTGGGGTTGCGCTATCGGGCGGCGGGGATTCCGTCGCCCTTTTGCATTTGTGTCTGCGGGCGGGGATCAGGGTCGAGGCGGTGACGGTGGATCACGGCTTGCGGGCGGAAAGTGCGGCGGAAGCGGTGGCGGTTGCCGCAGACTGCGGGGCGCTGGGGGTGCGGCATGAGGTGCGGGTCTGGCAGCACGGGGCGGTGAGCGGCAACCTGATGGATCAGGCGCGCCGGGCGCGAATGGGGCTTATCGGCGATTGGGCGCGGGCGCGGGGGATTGCGACGGTCGCGCTGGGCCATACGCGCGATGATCAGGCCGAGACGCTGCTGATGGGGTTGGCGCGGCAGGCCGGGATCGACGGGTTGTCCGGGATGCGGCGGGCGTGGTCTGCCGGTGGGGTACAGTTCGCGCGGCCCTTGCTGGACGCGGGGCGGACGGAGTTGCGGGATTGGCTGGTGGCGCAGGGTACGGGTTGGATCGACGATCCGACAAACGAAAATGACCGCTTTACCCGGGTGAAGGCGCGGCAGGTGCTGGCTGCGCTGGCGCCGTTGGGGATCACGGGCGAGGGCTTGGCTGCTGTTGCCGGGCATCTGGCGCAGGTCAGGGCGGCGCTGGAGGTGCAGGTGGCCGCCGTTGCCGCACGTCTGGTGCAGGAAGAGGCAGGGGCGCTGGTGATCGACGCGTTGCTGTTCGCCGAGCCGGCAGAGATCAGACGCAGGCTGATTGTGGCCGGGATGCTCTGGCTGTCGGGGGCGGAGTATGCGCCGCGCGCGGATGCGGTGGCGCGGCTGGAGGCCGCAATGGCGGCGGGTCGAGATGCGACGCTTTGGGGCTGTCGCTGGCAAAAGGGTCGGTTGATGCGCGAGGCGAAGGCGATCACCGGGGTGACGGCGGCCTTGGATGCGGTTTGGGACGGGCGCTGGGTGGTGGAAGGTCCAGCGGTTGCCGGGGCCGCGGTGCGGGCACTGGGAGCGGACGGGATACGAGCCTGCCCGGACTGGCGGGCAACGGGACTGCCGCGCGAGGTTTTGCTGGTGACACCGGCGCTTTGGGCGGGCGCGACCTTGCTGGCGGCCCCCTTGGCGGGATATGGCCGGGACTGGACTGCGCGGATCGCCGCACCATTCCACCTTTTCGGACTATCGCATTGAACCTGTGGCCCGAATGTCTATCTTAGGGGTCAAGACCGCGCGCCCGACCGGCGCCTTGCGGATCATTTGGGGGAAGCTTCGTGGGCAACGCACGAAATATCGCATTTTGGGTCGTTCTGCTGATTCTGGTGATGGCACTGTTTCAGCTGTTTTCCGGCGGGCAGACGACGATGTCGTCGCGGTCGCTGACATACTCGGACTTTATCGGGCGGGTTGATGCCGGCGATGTCAACAGCGTGACGCTGGATGGCGAGCGGATCGTGATCAAGGCCAAGGACGGCAACACCTATGTGGCGATCAAGCCCGAGGGTGATCTGGTCACCGATAACCTGACCCGTCAGCTGATCGAAAAGGGTGTCGAGGTGCAGGCGGAAAGCCAAGCGCAGTCGGGCATCATGTCGCTGTTGTCGCTGTGGCTGCCGTTCATCGTGCTGATCGGGATCTGGTTCTTCTTCATGAACCGGATGCAGGGCGGCGGGCGTGGCGGGGCCATGGGCTTCGGTAAATCGCGCGCGAAACTGCTGACGGAAAAGCAGGGCCGCGTGACGTTTGACGACGTGGCGGGTATCGACGAGGCCAAGGAAGAGCTTGAAGAGATCGTGGAATTCTTGCGCAATCCGCAGAAATTCTCGCGGCTTGGCGGCAAGATTCCGAAGGGGGCGCTGTTGGTTGGCCCCCCGGGTACGGGCAAGACCCTGCTGGCGCGCGCGATTGCGGGTGAGGCGGGGGTGCCGTTCTTTACGATCTCGGGCTCTGATTTCGTCGAGATGTTCGTGGGCGTCGGCGCAAGCCGGGTGCGCGACATGTTCGAGCAGGCCAAGAAGAATGCGCCCTGCATCGTGTTCATCGACGAGATTGATGCCGTGGGCCGGGCGCGCGGCGTCGGCATGGGTGGCGGCAATGACGAACGCGAGCAGACGCTGAACCAGTTGCTGGTCGAAATGGACGGGTTCGAGGCGAATGAAGGCGTGATCATCGTCGCGGCCACCAACCGCAAAGACGTGCTGGACCCCGCGCTGCTGCGGCCCGGCCGGTTTGACCGCACGATCCACGTGCCGAACCCCGACATCAAGGGCCGCGAAAAGATCCTGAACGTGCATGCCCGCAAGGTGCCTTTGGGCCCGGACGTGGACCTGCGCACCATTGCGCGCGGCAGCCCCGGATTTTCGGGCGCCGATCTGATGAACCTCGTGAACGAGGCGGCGTTGCTGGCGGCGCGGGTGGGGCGGCGCTTTGTGACTATGGTCGATTTCGAACAAGCCAAGGACAAGGTCATGATGGGCGCGGAACGCCGCAGCATGGTGCTGACCGACGACCAGAAGGAAAAGACGGCATATCACGAGGCGGGCCATGCCATCGTCGGGATGAACATGCCGAAGTGCGACCCGGTCTACAAAGCCACGATCATCCCGCGCGGTGGGGCGTTGGGGATGGTGGTCAGTCTGCCGGAAATGGACCGCTTGCAGATGCACAAGGACGAGGCAAAGCAACGCATCGCGATGACGATGGCGGGCAAGGCCGCCGAGATCATCAAGTATGGCGAGGAGGGCGTATCCTCTGGCCCTGTCGGCGATATCCAGCAGGCCTCAGGTCTGGCCCGCGCGATGGTCATGCGCTGGGGGATGTCCGACAAGATCGGCAACATCGACTATTCCGAAGCGCATGAAGGCTATCAGGGCAACACTGCGGGCTTCAGCGTTTCCGCCGAGACCAAGCAGGCCATCGAGAGCGAAGTCAAGGCGCTGATCGACTGGGGATATGAGGAAGCGCGGCGCATCCTGCTGGACAAGGCGGAAGACTTTGAGCGGCTGGCCAAGGGCCTGCTGGAATACGAGACGCTGACCGGCGATGAGATCCGCAAGGTGATTGCCGGCGAAGTGCTGGGCGGCGATGACGATGCTGACAAGCCTGCGTCAGGTGGTGGCATCACTTCGACTGCCGCGATCCCGAAGACGCGCGCCAAGGCGCCGAAACCCGGGACAGAGCCAGAACCGGCCGTCTGACGGAACCGACCATGCCGAAAGACCCCGCCCGACAGCGGGGTCTTTTGCTTGTGACGCGGGCCGGATAGAACGATGGTCTGCAACGGCGGAGATGGGCAATGATCACGACATATCGGTCGCAGGCGGGACGGCTGCAGGTTTCGACCGCTGGGCTTGAGGCGCTGGAGGGTGTGGTCTGGATAGACCTTGAAACGCCGGTGGCCGAAGAGGAAAAAGCGCTGGAAGCCGCGCTTGGGCTGGATATCCCGACACAGGACGACATGCAGGAGATCGAGCCGTCATCGCGGCTTTATGCTGCCCGGGGCGCGCTTTACCTGACAGCGCAGATCATCGCGACGCATGATCCGATGGCGGCCGAGATCGGCCCGGTCACCTTTGTGCTGACGTCGGACCGGCTGATCACGGTGCATTACCACAAGCCGGGGTCGTTCGCGTTTTTCGCCGGGTGGGCGGCGACCCACGACATGGGCTGCAGCAACGGGCAGGCCACGCTGATGGCGCTGATGGAAACGGTGGTTGATCGGTTGGCCGATGTTCTGGAAGGCGAGACGCGCAAGCTTGACACCCTGACCAAAGCCATTTTCGAGGCGCACCGGCCCAGCGGCAAAAGCAGCACACTGGCCGCCGTGGTGCAGCGGATCGGCCGGGCCGAAGACATGAACGGCAAGATCACTGAAAGCCTGTCAACGGTGCAGCGGGTGCTCAGCTATCTGGCCGTCCCCGTCACGCCCGAGGCGGAAGCGCTGGTGCAGAACCTGAACAAGGCGCAGCTGGCGACGCTGCGTCAGGACGTCCGGTCCTTGCAGGACACCGCCGAGGTCCAAAGCCGCAAGATCCTGTTCCAGCTGGATGCAACGCTGGGGGTGATCAACATCCGGCAATCGGACATCATCAAGATATTCTCGGTGGTGGCCTTTGTGTTCCTGCCGCCGACACTGATCGCCAGCATTTACGGGATGAACTTCGTCCATATGCCGGAACTGAAATGGACGTGGGGCTATCCGATGGCGCTGGGGCTGATGCTGTTGTCGGCGGTCATCCCCTGGGCCATCTTCCGCGCGAAGAAATGGTTGTGAGCGGGGCGGGGTTTTCGACGCACGGCGGGCGTTGGAGCGGATGGTCCGTGACGACCCGGTTGGGTATGACACGGCCCTTAAGGCAGTCTATCCTGCCTTGCGCCCGGGACGGATTCTGTTTCCATTCCAGTTCTTGTTGGTTGTCCTGAGGAGATCACATTATGCCTGCCCTGGTGCCTACATCAATGGTCGGAACAGTTGTCTGGCTGGGCGCACAGCCAGAACCGGTGGAAAAGCTGGTGATCCGCGCCGTGCCGCTGACGGAAATGGCCTTGAGTTTCGCGGGTTACACGGGTGAAAGCCATGCCGGGCTGACCCGACCCGCCTGTGTCCGGGTGAAGGCGCAGCATCCTCGGAACACTGAAATTCGGAATGTACGACAGTTGTCGGTGGTCAGCGCCGAAGAGATGGCCGAGATCGCGGCCGAGCTGGGGCTGGAGGCGATGGATCACGCTTGGGTCGGCGCGTCGGTGGTGATCGAGGGCATTCCGGACTTCAGCCATCTGCCGCCGTCGTCGCGGCTGCAAGGGCCGGACGGGGTGACGCTGGTCATCGATATGCAGAACCGGCCCTGTCAGGAACCCGCCGTTACAATCGAAAAGGCGCGGCCCGGGCACGGCAAGGCCTTCAAGGCTGCAGCCAAAGGCAAGCGCGGCGTGACCGCTTGGGTGGAGCGGGAAGGGACCTTGCGCGTCGGCGATACCGTGACCCTGCATATCCCTGACCAGCGGGCCTGGGCACATCTTGGCAAAGTGCGGGATGCAGATTGACGCCCTGCGCCTTTGCGGCACCGATTTTTCCGATCGGAAACAAGGGCTGGCGAATTTCGCGGGGTTTAGGTCGGAATCCGGCCTCGGAACCGCCGTGCGGACCGATATCACGTCGCAAACAGAATGAGATGCCCTTTGGGAGATGCATATGGCCTTCAAGACCGACATCGAGATTGCGCGCGAAGCCAAGAAGAAGCCGATCATGGAGATCGGGTCGAAGCTGGGCATCCCGGAGGAGCATCTGCTGCCCTACGGGCATGACAAGGCCAAGGTGGGCCAAGAGTTCATCAAGGCGCTGGAGGGCCGACCGGACGGCAAGCTGATCCTGGTGACGGCGATCAACCCGACACCGGCAGGCGAGGGCAAGACCACGACGACGGTGGGTCTGGGCGACGGGCTGAACCGGATCGGCAAGCGTGCGGTGGTCTGTATCCGCGAGGCTTCGCTGGGGCCGAACTTCGGGATGAAGGGCGGGGCTGCGGGGGGTGGCTACGCGCAAGTGGTGCCGATGGAGGAGATGAACCTGCATTTCACCGGCGATTTTCATGCCATTACCTCGGCCCACAACCTGCTGTCGGCGATGATCGACAACCATATCTATTGGGGCAACAGCCTTGATATCGACGAACGCCGGATCGTCTGGCGTCGCGTCATGGACATGAACGATCGGGCGCTGCGCGATATCGTGGTGTCGTTGGGCGGCGTGTCGAACGGCTTTCCGCGCCAGACCGGGTTTGACATCACGGTGGCGTCGGAGGTGATGGCGATCCTGTGTCTGTCCAACGATCTGGCCGATCTGGAAAAGCGGCTGGGTGATATCGTCGTTGCCTATACCCGCGACAAGAAAGCAATCTACGCGCGTGACATCAAGGCCGATGGCGCGATGACGGTGCTGCTGAAAGATGCGATGCAGCCGAACCTTGTGCAGACGCTGGAGAACAACCCGGCCTTCGTGCATGGCGGACCGTTTGCGAATATCGCGCATGGCTGCAACAGCGTGATCGCGACCAAGACGGCGCTGAAGCTGGGCGAGTATGTGGTGACCGAGGCTGGCTTTGGGGCCGATCTTGGGGCGGAGAAGTTTTTTGACATCAAGTGCCGCAAGGCCGGGCTGAAACCGGCGGCTGCGGTGATCGTGGCGACAGTGCGCGCGATGAAGATGAACGGCGGAGTAGCCAAGGCTGACCTTGGGGCGGAGAATGTAGAGGCCGTCAAGAAGGGCTGCCCGAACCTTGGCCGCCATATCGGCAACGTGAAGGGTTTCGGCGTGCCTGTGGTGGTGGCGATCAACCATTTCTTCAGCGATACCGACGCCGAGATTGCCGCCGTGAAGGCCTATGTGGCCGAGCAGGGCGCCGAGGCGATCCTGTGCAAGCATTGGGCGCAGGGATCGGCCGGGATCGAGGAGCTGGCGCACAAGGTCGTACAAATGGCGGAAGGCCCGTCAAATTTCGCGCCGCTGTACCCCGATGAGATGCCGCTGTTCCAGAAGATCGAGACGATTGCCAAGCGCATCTATCATGCCGACGAGGTGATTGCCGACAAGTCGATCCGCGATCAGCTGAAGACCTGGGAGGCGGCGGGTTACGGCCATCTGCCGATCTGCATCGCCAAGACGCAGTATTCCTTCACCACTGACCCGTCGGTGCGCGGCGCGCCCACGGGGCATTCGGTGCCGGTGCGCGAAGTGCGGCTGTCGGCGGGGGCAGGGTTCGTGGTGGCGATCTGCGGCGAGATCATGACGATGCCGGGCCTGCCGCGGGTTCCATCTGCCGAGGTGATCCGGCTGAACGATCTGGGGCATGTCGAGGGGCTGTTCTGACCATCGGGTCGCGTTGCCCTTCCGGGGATGCCGCGCTATGACGGCGGCATCCTGAACGGGGGGCCTGATGAAAACGCCGCAAGACTGCACCACGATGGCCGAAATCCGGGCTGAAATCGACCGGCTGGACGAAGAGCTGGTGGCGTTGTTTGCGCAGCGTACCGGCTATATCGACCGGGCGGGCGAGATCAAATCCGGGATCGGCCTGCCCGCGCGGATCGACGCGCGGGTGGAGGAAGTGGTCAGCAATGTCCGCCGTCACGCGGCGGCACACGGGTTGCCGCCGGACAAACTGGAAAAGCTCTGGCGCAAGCTGATCGACTGGTCGATCGAGCGCGAGGAAGACAGGCTAGGGAAGGACTGAGCGATGGCGGCTACGGTGATCGACGGCAAGGCCTTTGCGGCGCGGGTGCGGGCTCAGGTGCAGCGCCACGTGGCGCGGTTGAAGGAGGAGCAGGGGATCACGCCCGGGCTGGCCGTGGTGCTGGTGGGTGAGGACCCGGCCTCCGAGGTCTATGTGCGCAACAAGGGTGTGCAGACCGTGGAAGTCGGAATGGCATCTTTCGAACATAAGCTGGCCGCGGACACTTCGGAAGCAGACCTTTTGGCTTTGATCGGGCGGCTGAATGCGGACCCGAAAGTTCATGGGATTTTGGTGCAGTTGCCGCTGCCTGCTCACCTCAACTCTGAACTGGTGATCAATGCGATTGATCCGGCCAAGGATGCGGACGGGTTTCACATATCGAACGTCGGATTGCTGGGGACCGGGCAGAAGAGCATGGTGCCCTGCACTCCCCTAGGATGCCTGATGATGCTGCGCGACCATCTTGGGTCGCTGGCGGGGATGAATGCTGTGGTAGTGGGGCGCAGCAACATCGTCGGCAAGCCGATGGCGCAACTGCTGCTGGGCGACAGTTGCACGGTGACGATTGCGCACAGCCGGACCAAGGATCTGGCGGCGGTGTGCCGGGGCGCGGATATTCTGGTGGCGGCGGTGGGGCGGCCCGAGATGATTACGGGCGAGTATGTGAAGCCGGGGGCCACAGTGATTGACGTGGGCATCAACCGGGTGGAGCGCGACGGCAAGATGCGTCTGGTGGGCGACGTGCACTACGCCAGCGCGGCGGCAGTGGCGGGCGCTATCACGCCAGTGCCGGGCGGGGTGGGGCCGATGACGATTGCCTGCCTGTTGGCCAATACGCTGACCGCCTGCTGCCGCGCGAACGGGTTGCCGGAGCCGGAGGGGTTGACGGCATAGGTGCGCTGTAGCGCACCCTACCTTGGCATCGGGATGGCCAGCGCGCGGGGACCCGTCAGGATGGCCAGCGCATTGGGCGTCATGAGGCTGGTCAGCGCGATGTCGTCGCACCAGAGGCCGCCGGTATAGGTGCCGTAGGCGGGCAGGATGATGCGGGCGGTGTCGGCCAGAAAACAGGGGCGGCTGCGGCCAGCAAGCCGCGCCTTCGGATGGTAATGGCCTGAGATTTCAGCGCTTTCGCCCGGTGCTGCAATGTGCCGGAAGGTGAACGGGCGCATGTGCCGTTCGGCCCGGTGGGTGCCGCCGATGCTGACCGGGCCCGGGTCGTGGTTGCCGGTGATCCACGTCCAGTCGCGCCCGGCCATGAGTCGGGTCAGCCACAAGCGGTCGGCCTCATCCATCTCGTTCGCAGCAACATCGTCGTCGAAACTGTCGCCGAGGCAGATCACCTCGGACGCGCGTGTGGCATCAAGGTCAGAGTCCAGCCTGGCGAGGGTGGCGCGCGTCTCATAGGGCGGCAGCAGCGTGCCACCGCGCCGCGCGAGGCGTTCGGACTTGCCCAAGTGCAGGTCCGAGACCACAAGCATCTGGCGTGCGGGCCAGTGCAGGGCCCCAGTTGGCAGCATATGCAGCGTTTCGCCTTGAAATGACAATGCGTGGTGCATGGCTGTCGTTCAGAAGGACCAGAGGCTGACCGTGTCGGGGCCGATCCGGGCAACCGATTGCAGGGTCGGGCGCGGGGCATCGCCAAGCGTGGTCAGGCCAATCGGGCCGAGGGCGGGGATGCCGTCACTGCCAATGAGGGCACCGGCGGTGAAGACGGCAAGGTCGTCTGCCAGACGCGCCCAGATCAGCGCAGCGGCAAGGGTGGCGCCGCCTTCGCAGAGGATGCGGGTAAGGCCCCGGTCTGCCAGCAGCCGCAGGGCCGCGGTCAGATCATGTGACGGTGCCTCGATCAGGATGGCACCGGTTGCCGTCCATGCGGCCCGGGCCGCACGGGCCGCTTCGGGGCCGTGAACCATCCAGACGGGCGACTGGCGTGCCGTGCGGCCAAGGCGGCTGTCCGGGCGGTGGCGGAGCGTGGTGTCGATCACGATGCGGACGGGTTGATGGGACGCGCCAAGGTCGCGGATGGTCAGATCGGGATCGTCGGCAACGGCGGTCCCCGCGCCGATCATCACCGCGTCATGCGTCATCCGAAGCACGTGGACCGCGCGGCG
The DNA here is from genome assembly GCA_031415015.1 of Paracoccaceae bacterium. Classification (GTDB taxonomy): domain Bacteria; phylum Pseudomonadota; class Alphaproteobacteria; order Rhodobacterales; family Rhodobacteraceae; genus JAUYQR01. The sequence goes on along the minus strand of JANOQT010000170.1, from coordinate 764 downwards.
CGCGGCGGGGCCGGTGATCCAGCGTGATTCGCCCGAGGCGGTGGCGATGCGTCCGTCAAGGGTGGTGGCAAGCTTGACAGTGACGAAGGGCATGCCCTTGGTGACCCGGCTGAGAAAACCCGCATTGACGCGCCGCGCCTCGGCGGCCAGCACGCCTTCGGTCACCGCAATTCCGGCGGCGCGCATCATGGCGTGACCTTTGCCGGACACACGCGGATCAGGATCGGTCAGCGCGGTTACCACGCGTGCCACGCGGGCGGCGATCAACGTCCCGGCGCAGGGCGGCGTCTGGCCGTGATGGGCGCAGGGCTCCAGCGTCACGTAGGCGATAGCCCCTTCGGCAGCCGAACCCGCCTGATCCAGCGCAACGCGTTCAGCATGCGGCCGGCCACCCGGCTGGGTCCAGCCACGCCCCAGGACCACGCCGTCCCGGACGATCACACAGCCGACCGCAGGGTTGGGCCACGTCCGCCCAAGGCCCCGCGCCCCAAGGCGCAAAGCATGGGCCATGTGGTCCGCGTCCGTCACTCCTCGGCGGCGCCGGAGGGGCGAAGTTCGGATACGAAGCCGTCGAAGTCATCCGCCGTCTGGAAGTTCTTGTAGACGCTGGCAAAGCGGACATAGGCAACGGTGTCGATCCGCGCCAGGCTTTCCATCACGATCTCGCCGATCACCTTGGAGGAAATATCGGTATCCCCAAGGCTTTCCAGCCGCCGCACGATGCCGGAAATCATCTGGTCGATGCGTTCGGGATCAATCGGGCG
>JANOQT010000169.1:0-25691 GCA_031415015.1 Paracoccaceae bacterium | reverse complement strand
TCTGATCGAAAACTACTTTGGCAAACGGAAAGAAAACAGAGGGATAGCGATGCGCTCCTGCAAGACAGACCAGAGCTTCAAAGCCTTCATAGCAATCGCCGCAACCCTCATTCAAACACGGTGAACGTCAACAGGCCCTAGCTGAGTGGTCGATGAACGCCTCGATATTCGCGCCCGTGTACCCCTCGGCCACATGCGGGTTAAGGCGACGTCCGGCCTTGGTGGCGACAAAGGGCCGCTCGCCCGTGCGTTCGGCCAGAACCTCGCGGATGATGCGTTCGGAGCGGCCGTCGCCGTAGACATCAGCGGTGTCGATGAAGGTCATGCCCGCATCAAGGGCGGCATGCAGGGTGGCTTTCGCGTCCTCAATCGTCACCTCGCCCCAGGTGCCACCGATGGCCCATGCGCCAAAGCCGATGCGTGTGGGTGTGCGGCCCGTTTTGCCGAAAGGATTGGTCTGCATGGAATGTCTCATGTTTGCCGGTGAGATAGCGTTTGCGGAGAGGGGTGGCCATGGCCGCGCCCCTTTTCGCGCTGGATAACATCGGCTAGGTCTGTGCGGATGAAGATGGTGGTTCAAGATCTGGCTGTGGCACGTGGCGGGGTGACCGTGCTGGAAGGGGTTGGCTTCACGCTGGCAGCGGGGCGGGCGCTGATCCTGCGCGGTCCGAATGGGGTCGGTAAGACCACGTTGTTGCGGACGCTGGCGGGGTTGCAGCCTGCAACGGCTGGCGATGTAACGGTCGCCCCGGAAAGCCTGACCTACGCCGGGCATGCGGACGGCTTGAAAGCCGTGCTGACGGTGCGCGAAAATCTGGAGTTTTGGGCCGCGATCCACGGCACGGATGCTGTGGGCAAAGCGCTGCAGGTGATGGACCTTGATCCATTGGCCGGGCGACGCGCCGCCGATCTGTCAGCGGGCCAGAAACGCAGACTTGGTCTGGCGCGACTGATCGTGGCGGGGCGTGACATCTGGCTGCTGGACGAACCGACGGTCAGTCTGGATGCCGCATCAGTTGCCCTGTTCGTGACCATGGTCCGGGCCCATCTTGCGCAAGGTGGCGCGGCACTGATTGCCACACACATAGACCTGGGGTTGGCCGAAGCCGAAGTGCTGGACCTGACGCCGTTCCGCGCTTTGGCCTCCGCCCCGCGTGGCGGCTTTGACGAGGCATTTGCATGACGCGCCTCGCGGTCCGTGCAAGCGGCAGAAGCCTCTGGTGGGCGCGTTGTTCAACAAGCAACTCTCAGGATGTGCGCTCATGAAGGCGCTGTTGATCCGGGATTTGCGGCTGGCATTGCGGGCAGGCGGGGGCTTTGGTCTTGGCCTCGCGTTCTACTTGCTGGTCGCGGTGCTGGTGCCCTTGGGGGTAGGTCCCGAGGGTGAAACGCTGGGTCGCATCGCGCCGGGGATCCTGTGGGTGGGCGCACTGCTGGCCTGCCTTCTGTCTTTGGACCGGATCTTCGCGCTGGACTACGAAGACGGCTCGCTGGACCTGCTGGCGACTGCGCCGATCCCTTTGGAGGGTGTGGTGGCGGTAAAGGCGCTGGCGCATTGGCTGGTGACTGGACTGCCCCTGACGCTGGTGGCCCCCGGATTGGGGGTGCTGCTGAACCTGCCGCACGGGGGATACGGCTGGCTGGTGATGTCGCTGGGCCTTGGCACGCCAGCCCTGTCGGTGATCGGGGCGTTTGGGGCGGCGATTGTGGTGGGCGTAAAGCGCGGTGGGTTGTTGCTGAGCCTGCTGGTGCTGCCATTGTACGTGCCGACACTGATCTTCGGGGTGGAAGTGGTGAAGCGGGGTGCCGCGGGGTTGGACGCCGGTGCGCCACTGGCGTTGATGGCCGCCATCACCGCAGCGGCGGCGGCGATCCTTCCCTTTGCGGCAGCGGCGGCGATCCGCGTCAATCTGCGCTAGCGTTTCGCGTGAAGGTGAGTTGAGAGTTCGGTCAAGACCACGTAAGCGAGGGCCCATGTCGATCTGGGAATATGCCAATCCGAAAAAGTTCATGCAGACCTCGGCCTGGGCCTTGCCTTGGGCAATCGGTCTGACCGTGCTGTGTCTGTGTGTCGGGTTGATCTGGGGTTTCTTCTTTACGCCGGATGACTACAGGCAGGGGTCGACGGTGAAGATCATTTACCTGCATGTGCCGGCCGCGATGATGGCAATCAACGCGTGGACCATGATGCTTGTCACCAGTCTGATCTGGATTGTGCGGCGGCACCATGTCAGCGCCCTGGCGGCCAAGGCGGCGGCACCGGTGGGGTTGACCTTCACGCTGATCGCACTGGTCACCGGGGCACTTTGGGGCCAGCCGATGTGGGGTACGTGGTGGGCTTGGGACCCGCGGCTGACCTCGTTTCTGATCCTGACGCTGTTCTATTTTGGCTACATTGCACTTTGGGCCGCAATCGAAGACCCGGATACGGCAGCGGACCTGACAGCGATCCTGTGTCTTGTGGGGTCAGCATTTGCATTGCTAAGCCGCTATGCCGTGAACTTCTGGAACCAGGGGCTGCATCAGGGGGCGTCTCTGTCGCTGGACAAGGAAGAAAACGTGTCTGACGTGTTCTGGATTCCCCTTGTGATCTCGATCGTTGGCTTTGTTTTGTTGTTCGTGACATTGGTCTTGATGCGGACGCGGACCGAAATCCGGGCACGGCGGCTGTCGGCTTTGCTGGCGCGGGAGCGGGTGGCATGATGCCTGATCTGGGGCGATACGCCTTTGTGGTGTTGGGGTCATACGGGGCCTCGGTCACGCTGATCGTGGGTTTGGTGGTGCTGTCGTTCTGGCAGCGGGCCCGGGTGAAGCGGGCGTTGGCTGAAGTCGAGGCACGACAGGGGAAAGCGAATGGCTAAGTGGTTGATGATCCTGCCGCCGGTGCTGTTTGCCGGGCTTGCAGCCGTGTTCTATGTGGGGATGCTGCGCGACAATCCGGGCGAACTGAGGTCTGTGTTCATCGACCGGCCTGCGCCTGTGGTGCCCGGAACGGGATTGGACGGGGTGCCACTTCTGACCGACGCGGACCTGCGCAGTGGTGAGGTGACTGTGGTCAACTTCTGGGCCACCTGGTGCCCGCCCTGCCGGGCTGAGCATCCGGTGCTGATGCGAATGGCCTCGGATGGCGTGCGCGTCGCAGGTATCAACATCATGGATGATGATGCCAAGGCACTGGCCTATCTTGCAGATGAGGGCAACCCGTTCCTGGCCGTGGCGACCGATCCAAAGGGACGCAACCGGGTGGAGTGGGGGGTGACGGCACCGCCGGAAACCTTCATCATCCGGGGCGACGGGACTGTGGCGTTCAAGTTCGTGGGGCCGCTGGTGGGTACGGATTACGAGATCCGGTTCGTTCCGGCGCTTAAGGCCGCACTCGACGCCGAAACCTCAGACTGACGCAAGAACCAGAAGCAGGACGCTCACCACGAACAACTCCCCTGTCGGGAGGCTGGGAAAGAGCGCGCGGCGGTGCGGCCCGTGATCCAGTCTTATTGGTGGCAGCGGGGCCGCCAGCGGCGGAAAACGGTTCGACATGAGACACCTTGGGGTTCAGGTGCTGCACTTTTGCCAAACAGAGTTTAACAAGCGCCAAAGGCCCGGAGCGACCGGGCCTTTGATCTTGGAAACAATCCGTTTCCGTTACGCGGATGCGAGGTTGCGCAGCACGTAGTGCAGCACGCCACCGTGTTCGACGTATTCGATCTCGATTTCGGTATCTATCCGGCACTTGACCTGGATGGTCGTGGTGGTGCCGTCCGCATAGGCGATGGAGCAATCAACGAGGCTCAGAGGCTTGAGGTCACCGGAAAGCCCGGTAATGCTCACGACCTCGTTGCCCTTCAATCCCAAGGACTTGCGCGTCATGCCGTCGGTGAACTCGAAGGGGATGACGCCCATGCCGACGAGGTTGGACCGGTGGATCCGCTCGAAGCTTTCCGCGATGACGGCCTTGACACCCAGCAGCGCTGTGCCCTTGGCCGCCCAGTCACGACTGGACCCTGCGCCGTATTCGATGCCGCCAAAGATCACCAGCGGAGTGCCCGCCGACTGATAGGCCATCGAGGCGTCAAAGATGCTGGTCTGCGCGCCGTCCGGGCCCAGCGTGTAGCCCCCCTCAACCGCGTCAAGCATCTCGTTCTTTATGCGGATGTTGGCGAAGGTGCCGCGCATCATCACCTCGTGGTTGCCGCGTCGGGCACCGTAGGAGTTGAACTCCGATACCGGAACCTGCCTTTCCGCCAGATACTTACCAGCTGGAGTTCCAGCTTTGAATGAACCCGCCGGACTGATGTGATCGGTGGTGATCATGTCACCCAAAAGCGCCAGCACCCGCGCGCCCGTTATGTTGCTGATGGTGCCGGGCGTCCGTTCCATGCCTTTGAAGTAAGGCGGGTTTTGTATGTAGGTCGAACTTGGCGGCCAGTCGTAGGTTTCGCTGTCGGTGATTTGGACGGCCTGCCATTTCTCGTCGCCTTTGAAAACATCGGCGTATTTCTTCTGAAACGCAGCGCGGGTCACCGTGGCGTGGACCAGATCAGCGATTTCCTTGTTCGTGGGCCAGACGTCCTTCAGATAAACCGGGCCGTCGGTGCCGATGCCGAGGGGTTCGGTGGTGATGTCGATATTCATATCACCGGCCAGCGCGTAGGCGACGACCAAGGGGGGCGAGGCGAGATAGTTTGCGCGCACGTCGGGAGAGATTCGTCCTTCGAAATTGCGGTTGCCCGACAGGACGGCGGCGGCGACAAGGTCACCCTCGTTGATGGCGGCAGAGATTTCGGGCTGCAATGGACCAGAGTTGCCGATGCAGGTGGTGCAGCCGTAGCCGACAAGGTTGAAGCCGATAGCGTCAAGGTCGTCCTGCAGCCCGGCGGCGTTCAGGTATTCGCTGACGACCTGGCTGCCGGGCGCGAGCGAAGTTTTCACCCAAGGTTTGCGGGTGAGGCCAAGCGCGCGCGCTTTGCGGGCGACAAGCCCGGCACCGATCATCACATAGGGGTACGACGTGTTGGTGCACGAGGTGATCGAGGCGATGACAACCTTGCCGGAGGACATGGTGTAGGCTTCACCTTTTACCGGAATTTCAACACCTTGGGGGCGTTTGAAGCTGGTGTCCATTTCCATGGCGAACGAGGCTTTCGCATCCGTCAGGGCCAAGAAGTCCTGCGGGCGCTTCGGGCCGGAGATGGCGGGGACGATGGTGCCCATGTCGAGGTGCAGGGTCGAAGTGTAGATCGGATCGTAGCCTGCGTCGCGCCACATGCCGTTCGCCTTGGCATAAGCCTCAACCAGCGCGATGCGGCCCTCGTCGCGGCCGGTCATGTGCAGGTAGCGCAGGGTTTCCGCGTCAATCGGGAAGAAGCCGCAGGTGGCCCCGTATTCGGGGGCCATGTTGGCGATTGTGGCGCGGTCGGCCAGCGGCAGGCGATCCAGCCCGTCGCCGTAGAATTCGACAAACTTGCTCACGACGCCATGCTTGCGCAGCATCTGAACGACCTTGAGGACGAGGTCGGTGGCGGTTGTGCCTTCCATCATCGCTCCGGTCAGTTTGAAGCCGACGACTTCGGGGATCAGCATGGAAACGGGCTGGCCGAGCATCGCCGCCTCCGCCTCGATCCCGCCGACGCCCCAGCCGAGGACGGCGAGGCCGTTGACCATGGTTGTGTGGCTGTCGGTGCCGACAAGGGTGTCGGGGTAGGCGACGGGGTGGCCGTTCTGGTCGGTATCCGTCCAGACGGTCTGCGCCAGATATTCAAGGTTCACCTGATGGCAGATGCCGGTACCGGGCGGCACGACGCGGAAGTTGTTGAACGCCTTCTGCCCCCATTTCAGGAACACGTAGCGCTCCATGTTCCGCTCATACTCGCGGTCGACGTTGGCTTGGAAGGCGCGGGGGGTGCCGAATTCATCGATCATGACGGAATGGTCGATGACCAGATCGACCGGGGCCAAAGGATTGATCTGCTGGGCATTTCCGCCAAGTCCAACGATTCCATCACGCATGGCGGCAAGGTCGACCACTGCGGGTACGCCAGTGAAATCCTGCATCAGCACGCGCGCCGGGCGGTAGGCGATCTCGCGCGGGTTCTGGCCGCCCTTTGCCCCCCATTCGGCGAAGGCGCGGATATCGTCCACGGTGACGGTCTTGCCATCCTCGAACCGAAGCATGTTTTCCAGCACGACCTTCAGCGCAGCAGGAAGGCGCGCAAACGAGCCGAGGCCAGCGGCTTCGGCGGCGGGGATAGAATAGTAGCTGACCGTCTGGCCCCCTGCGGTGAGGGTTTTGCGGGTGCGGGATTGGTCATGTCCTACGGTGACGGTCATCTGTGGCTCCTCGTCGGGCGGCTGCTGAGCTTATTGTATGCAATTGTATGCCGAATATCCAGTCCCTGCGACGGGGAATTGTTGCAACCGGTCGCAAAGACGCGAGGGCGCGTGACAAAGCCCTCGCAAAACCTTGATTAGCACGGGACACGTCGCATCCGTATAACGGAAAGTGGGACACGGGGATCAGGAAACATATTATGCGACAGTTTGTCAGTGCCGCTTGCGGCCTCTGGATGGTTTGTGCCGCTCCGGTCCATGCTGAACCGGTTGTTGTGGTGGAGCTTTACACTTCGCAAGGGTGTTCTTCCTGCCCGCCCGCGGATGAATTCGTGGCCACGCTTGCGGCTGATCCGCGTATCCTGCCATTGGCGCTGCATGTGGATTACTGGGATTATATCGGCTGGGCCGACAAGTTCGCGCAACCCAAGTTCACCGACCGGCAGCGGGCTTACGCCCGTGCCATCGGCAGCCGTACGATCTATACGCCGCAACTGATCATCGGCGGGCAAGACAGGGTCGAGGGTTATGCCCCGCAGGAAACTTCGGCGCAGCTGAGGCGGCATCTGGAGGCGGGTTCGCCGATTACGCTGATCGTGGAACGGCGCGGCGACGTGCTGATGATTCGCGCCGAGGCGGATCCGCCATTGACCGACCCCGTCCGGGTGCAGCTGGTACGCTACAAGCCGGAAGAGACCGTGGTGATCGAACGGGGAGAGAACGCCGGCAAGACCATTACCTACCATAACATCGTCACCTCTTGGGATGGTGTGGCGGACTGGTCAGGGCAGGAACCGCTGGAGATGACAGCGCCTTTTGACGGCGAACAACCCGGCGTTGTGATCGTTCAGACCAACGGGCCTTCGGCGATTCTGGCCGCGATGCGGGTCGACTGATCAGGCGCGTCGCTTGCCCTTCCAGCGGCGATGGATCCAGAACCACTGGTCAAGATGCTGGCGCACGAGGGCTTCCAGGCTGTCATTAAGCGCCTGTGTCATCGCTTCGGGTGTACCCGGCGGGATCGGCGCTTCGACGGTGATGTCGAAGCTGAGGCCGTCGGGTTTGCGCACCGCATAGGTGGGGATCAGCAATGCGTTGTATTTCAAGGCAAGCTCGGCGGCAGACAGCGCCGTCAGGGCCTCTTGCCCGAAAAAGGTCAGTTCCTCGCCGTGGCCCATATGCTGATCGACCAGAAGGCCCAGCATGCCGCCAGACCGCAGATGGCGGACCATGTCGGTAAGCCCGGCCCGACCACGCGGGAACAGCGGTGTTCCGATCCCGGAAATGGCTTCAACGTAGTGTTCGTTGAAATGCGTGTTCGCCATTGGCATGTACAGCGCGCCCACCCGGTAACCGCGGGCAATCAGGGCGGCCCGGGACGCGTCGTAGTTGCCGAAATGGCCGGTCACCAGAATAACGGGTCGGGCTGTCCGGTGCGCTTCTTCCAACGCCGCGACGCCAGCCCCGGTCAGCGGGTTTGACACGGCGCGGGCGATGAATTCCGGACCTGAGTAGATCTCGATCACGGTGCGCCCGACATTGTCGGGCACGGCCCGGATGATCCGGCGCACCTCGGCTTCGGGCAGGCCGGGCAGCACGAGGGCGAGGTTGGCGCGAATCCGGCGGTCGTAGCCCGCAAGCGGCGAGATGATGCGCGACAGCACCCAGCCGCAAAGTGGCACGCGCCAGCGGTAGGGCAGGCGCAACAGCCCCCAGATCAGGGCGCGCAGGGCGCGGTCCTGAAGCCAGTGGCGCAGTGAGAAGTCAGGCTTTTGAGAAAAGGCAGGCTTTTCGGCCATCTGGGTCAGGCTTTGCGGTTCAGGCGTGTTTGGCGGCTTGGGTTTCGCGGTGCCAGACATAGACACCCGCCGTCACGATCACAAGCGCGCCGATCACCGTCCAGCGGTCTGGCCATTGGTCGTAAAGCAGCGCCCCCCAGCCTGTTGCGAAGATGATCCCAAGATAGGCGAACGGTGCGACGATGGACGCCTCGGTCGTCGAAAAGCTGCGGATGATGCAAAGCTGTGCCCCGGTTCCAAGCAAGCCCACCAGGGCAAAGACCGCCAGGTCGGCGGCGGGGATTGGTATCCAGACAAAGGGCAGGGCGAAAGCTCCCGCAAGGGTGCCGAACAGCGAGGCGTAAAGCATCGAGGTCCAGGCGCTTTCCTGCGCGCCGATGTGGCGGGTGATCAGCGCATTGCCGGTGTAGCAAATCGCGGCCCCTAGCGGCAGCAGCGCCCAGGGCGAGAAAACGCCCGCGCCGGGACGAATGATGATCAGCGCGCCGATCAGTGCGGCTACGACGCCCGCAAGACGCCGCGGTCCAAGCCGTTCGCCCAGAAAGAGTGCCGCGCCCAGGGTGATCAGGACCGGGTTGATGTCGGTCAGCGCCGTCGCCTCGGCAAGGCCGATATGACCCAGGCTCAGAAAAAACAGCCCGGTCGCGCCGAACTGAAACGCGGAACGGGCGAGATGCAGGCCGGGAAACCGGGTGCGCAGAAGTGGGCCGGTACGGATGTTCAGGATCAACAGGACCAGAATGAACTGCCCGGCAAAACGCGCCCAGATCACCTGCGGCGCGGGATAGCGCTGGATCAGGCCCTTGGCGGCAGCGTCCATGGCGGTAAACAACAGGATCGCCAGGATCATCAGGGCGATCCCGCGCGATACGTGTGGGGAGAGGGGGCCTTGCATCGGCAGCAGGGTATGGGTGCGGTCGGCGGGCGGCAAGGGGGAATGGCACAGTGATCATTGAGTAACGCCGCTGGCCCATGACCACGGTCAGGAGAGCCTTACGTTGCCGCACGTGGACCATGCTGAGACGCTAAAGCATGACTTTTCAACAAATTACAGGAGCAAGAAATGAAGCGTTTCGCAGTGGCAGTGATGGCTTGCGCCGTGGCCGCACCGGCTCTTGCCGGAGGTTTGGGTGCGCCTGAGGCCGAAGCGCCGGTGGCTGCGGCAGCGGCGCCAGCAGCTTCGTTTGACTGGACTGGTGCTTACGTCGGTCTGAGCTACGGTTCAGGTACGTTCAGTGACGACGGTGGTGCAAAGGACGGGGGCACCGATGGTGCCGGCGTGCAGTTTGGTTACCTGCGCGATCTGGGCACTTTCGTCGTTGGCGGCGAACTTGCCTGTGCCGCCGGGGACTACGACGCTTTCCCGCCTCAAGACTGGGATTCAACGCGACTGACGCTGATCGGCGGATACGACGCCGGGCGGTTCCTTCCGTATGGGTTCATCGGGCTGTCGAAATACGAGATCAATCAGGGCGTGCCGTTTTCTGATACAGTGACAATCTACGGTCTTGGCGCGCGTTACGCGCTGGGGGCCACCGGCAAGTTTGTTGTTGGCTTTGAATACCTGGTCGAGAACAAGGACAACTTTGACGGCGCTGGTTTTGATATGGAAAACAGCGAGGCCTCACTGCGGCTCGACTACCGCTTCTAATTGGGTTTGCCAGCAGATCAGGGGCCGCATCGCGCGGCCCCTTTTTCTTTCGACTCACTCTTCATCAGGTCGGATCAGGGTGATTTCGCCTGAGGTTTCAAGGGATCGGATCGCGCCGATGATGGCATTCATCGCCTCTTCCGCATCCTTGTCCTTCACCTTGCCGCGGGCCGTCATTTCCTCACGCAGGCCTTGGCTCAGGCGTTGCGAGATGTTGGCGAGCAGGAATTCAGCGGCTTCTTCAAGGCCGGGCTTGCCTTGCGCAGCGGCAAAGGCGGTCACCAGCAGTGGCTGGTCCACCAAGCGGGTGATCTTGGGCGCGTCGCGGGGGGCAAGGCGTGCGGGAATATGCACGAAGGTAAAGATGGCGCGGCGGACCTGTTCGGCGAAACCCGCGTCTTCGGCCTCCAGCCCCTTCAGCACGTCTTCTCGGATGCCTGCGGCCGAGATGTTGAGGATCGCACCGACCCGTTCAACCGGCCCGGTATCAAAAGCGCGGGCTGGCTGATTGTCGAGGTCGGCCAACAGTGCGGCACCGATCCGCCGGACGGTTTCGGGATCGACGTTGCCGGTCATCGACACGGCATAGGCGACGCGGCGGGCCTTTTCGCCGGGAAGCTTGCCCAGAACTTCGGCCGCTTTGGCAACGGGAAGCTTTGACAGCATGACGGCGGCAACCTCGACCGCTTCTTCGGTGACGACAGGCAGCAGGCGGTCAACCGGCAATGCGACGATGCGTTCCCAGGGGTCAACTTTGGACGAGGCGCCGGCGAGGCGTCGCAGCCGGGTCGCGGCGGATTGCGAGATGTGGCCATCCATCATCGACAGCGCCCCTTCGATGCCGCCGGGAAAGGCGAGGCCCACGGCCTGCAACTCGTCAATGAATTCGCCCACCACGGCATTCATCGTGGTGATGTCAACGGTGCGCATGTGAGCCATCTGTTCCGCCAGCGCCGATTGCATGTGGTCGGGCAGTTTGACCAGCGGCAGCGGGCTGCTCTGGTCGATCAGCAGGCGGACGATGATCGCGGCCTTCTGCTGCGGCGTCAGGGCTGGCCGTTCCTGTTGGCCGCCGCGCGCAATGGCGCGACGTTCCGGTGTGATCCGTGCAAGTGCCTGCCCGCTATCAGCCATTCCGCCCTCCGATTCCATCACCGAAGGGCAGGGTCGCAGGTCCGGGTTAACGGGCGCTTAGCTCAGCTGGTCGGATTGGCAACGCAGGCGGATTTCGCTTCATCCCACGTGGCACCGGGGACGCAGGACGAGGCGGATTCGGCCTTGATCTGGTCGCTGTGGCAGCCTTGTGCCAATGCCAGACCGGGGGCGAGAGAGAGGGCAATCGCGGCGAGGGTCGTTCTGATCTTCATGGTGCGTCCTCTTTTGGGGTGCGGTTCAGTAGGTATAGGTCACGCCGGTCTTGATCGCCGTAGCCAGCGAGCGTTCGGCCCAAGTGCCGGTGCCGCCCGTTGCGCGGATGCTGGCAAGCTGGCTGCGGGCGCGGTCAAGTTCGTTCATTTCGACCAGAAGCTGGCCGTAATAGCTGCGTGCAAGGATGTTGGCGGGGTCCAGCGCAATGGCCTGTTCATAGGCGGCGATGCCGTCTTGGATCTTGCCGGACTTGCGCAAGGCAAAGCCCCGGTAGGTCATGACCCGGGCGGTGTCGCCCTCGGTCATTGTATCAAGCATGGCAAGTGCTTCATCGTAGCGACCCGCGTAAGCCAGTTCCCGGGTGGCGTTGAAGCGCTGGTCGTCGTTCAGGCTGCTGTCTTCGGCGGTGACGCAGGCCTTGGTTTTCTCGTCCCAGACCTGACCCTTTTCGCATTCCGTCGTGGTTTCAGTGGGCGTCGGCGGTTCGGTGTCATCGCTGCCCGCAGCAAAAGCGGCGAAGGGCAGGAAGGCGAGGCTGGCAGCAAGGATCAGACGCATACAATTCTCCCGTGTTAGGAGAAAAATAGCATGGCCCGCGCGGTTTCAAGGCAACAAAGTTGCGCGGCGTGTGTGGCGGACGGTCACAGATCCGTTATGCGCCGAAAACGCGGGCAAAAATCGTATCGACGTGTTTGGTGTGGTAGGCCAGGTCGAACTTTTCCTCGATCTCCGCCGCGGTCAGGGCGGCGGTAACTTCGGGGTCAGCCAGAAGTTCGGTCTTGAAATCTGCGCCCTGTTCCCAGACCTTCATCGCGTTTCTTTGCACCAGACGGTAGCTGTCTTCGCGGCTGACACCGGCTTGGGTCAAGGCAAGAAGGACGCGCTGGCTCATCACCAGACCTCGGAACTTGTTCATGTTCTTCAGCATGTTGTCGGGGTAAATCACCAGCTTTTCAACCAGCCCGGCCAGACGGTGCAGGGCGAAATCCAGCGTAATGGTGGTATCGGGCCCGATGGCCCGTTCGACGCTGGAATGGCTGATGTCACGTTCATGCCAAAGCGCCACGTTTTCCATGGCGGGCACGACGGACATGCGGACAAGCCGTGCAAGCCCAGTGAGGTTTTCGCTGAGCACCGGGTTGCGCTTGTGTGGCATGGCACTGCTGCCCTTCTGGCCGGGCGAGAAGAACTCCTCCGCCTCCAGCACCTCGGTGCGCTGCATGTGGCGGATCTCGATGGCGATGTTCTCGATGCCCGACGCGATCACGCCCAAGGTGGCGAAGAACATGGCGTGGCGGTCGCGGGGGATCACTTGCGTGGAGATCGTCTCGGGCGTCAAGCCGAGGGCCTTGCAGACATGTTCCTCAACGCGCGGGTCGATGTTGGCGAACGTGCCCACAGCGCCAGAAATGGCACCGGTGGCAATCTCGGCCCGGGCGTTCACCAGGCGGGCGCGGTTGCGGGCCATTTCGGCGTAAAAGCGCGCGAAGGTCAGGCCCATGGTGGTAGGTTCTGCGTGGATGCCGTGGCTGCGGCCGATGCGGACGGTGTCCTTGTGCTCATGCGCACGGGTTTTCAGCGCGGCGAGGACGCGGTCAAGGCCCACCAGCAGCAAGTCGGTGGCGCGGACCAGCTGGATATTCAGCGTGGTGTCCAGCACGTCCGACGAGGTCATGCCCTGATGCACGAAGCGGGCGTCTTCGGCCCCGATATGTTCGGCAAGGTGGGTCAGAAAAGCGATGACGTCGTGTTTGGTCACAGCTTCGATTTCGTCAATCCGTGCCACGTCGAAGGTCACGTCCTTGGCGCGCCAGATGGCTTTGGCATTGGCCTCGGGGATCACGCCAAGGGCGGCCAGCGCGTCGCAGGCATGGGCTTCGATCTCGAACCAGATGCGGTATTTCGTCTCGGCGGACCAGAGGGCGACCATTTCGGGGCGGGAATAGCGGGGGATCATGTCTGGCCTCTGTCTGGCGGATGTTGCCGACCCCTTAGACCGCAGGGCGAAGGGGTGCAAGGCTCAGAAAAGGCCGATGACACCGATCAGGGTGATCGCAGGGAAAGCAGCCCGGTGCGGCAGGATGGTCAGCGTGCCACGTCGCTTAAGCCCATAAAAGATGACCAGAATGGCGGTCGATGCTGTGAGGACCAGCGGCAAAGCGGCAAGCTCCGGCACCCGGTCGGGGAACATGGCGGCAAGAACGAGGGCCAAACCGGCAAACAGCATCAGCATGGCAGTAAACTGGCAGGCGAAGGAGCAGATCGCCTTGGCCGGTGCAGGCCATGTAGAGGCAACCGTGGGACGGTGGACGTCGCGCCCGCGGGGACAGATGTGGACAATGTTCAGAAGCCGCAGGGCGATGACCGAGGCGAGTAGCCAGAGGTTCTTAGGCCCGTACCGGTCCATTCGGGTGCCTATGCTTGTCGCATGCAGACGTTGGGCAAGGTGCGGTTGGGGCGGACTGGGTGCTGCCCGGATATCGTGCCTTGGTGCGGGGCGGCGCAGGCGCGCTGAAGATCGAAACGCTGGAGCGCGAGGTGGGGACGATGAAGGGGGCGCTCTACAGTCATTTCAAGAATAAGGCGGACTTGCAGACCCAGACGCTGGCCTTCTGGGACAGGTTCGCAACCGCCGAGATTGCCGCAGCGGTGCGCCGGTCGGGGCCGGATGCGCGGCGGCAACTGCGCGCTTTGGTCGCCCGGTTGCCGGACGGGTAGGGTCTGCCGACCTTGCGCAAGCGAGAGGCTGGGCGGATGTAGGTGCCGGACAGCAAAGAGGCCGCAGATGCGCTTGTTGAAATGGGTGTTTGAGGCCAGTACCGTGGCGCTGATGGCTTTGCTGGCTGCAGGGTACCTTGGGTGGCTGCATCCTTCGGGCGACAGTTTCGCGGTCTTCAGGGCGCAAGGCGCGGCGGTTCTGGCGATGGCCGCGTTGGGGTGCCTTGCGCATGGAACGTGGCGGCTGGGTGGTCTTGGGCTGGCGTTGGCGCTGACGGCGGGGGTGCCGCTGGCGCTGAGTTACCAGACAGCCGGGGTGGTGGGCGACTGGACGCTGTACCAGAAGAACATGCTGTTTCGGAACGATGATCTGGCGGGACTGGAGGCAGATATCCGCGCCACCGCCCCGGATGTGCTGACCTTGCAAGAGGTGATGCAGGCGAACCGGGCGATGCTGGCCGCGTTGGCAGACACCTTGCCGGGGCAGGTCTGGTGCCCCTTTCGCGCGGTGGGCGGCGTCGCTGTGGCCACGCGCTGGCCGGTCGTGGCCGGAACCGAGACCTGTGCCCGTGGGCTGGCCGCCTTGCAGGCCCAGACCCCGAAGGGCAAGGTCTGGCTGGTGGCGCTGCATCTGAGCTGGCCTTGGCCGTATGAGCAGGCCACCCATTTGGACAAAGTGTTGCCGGTGTTGGAGGCGTTGGAAGGGCCAGTGGTTCTGGCAGGCGATTTCAACGCGGTGCCATGGTCGCGCGCCGTGGGACGGATCGCCGAGGCCGCTGGCAGCCGTCTGGCGCGGCCTGTGCATGGCACGCTGCCCAGCTTCGGGCCGCTGCTGGTCCTGCCAATCGACCACGCGCTGGTCCCTGCGGGCGGACAGACGGAATTGCGCGGTTTGCTCGGATCGGATCACCGGGGTGTGGTCGTGCGTTTCGCCTTGTAAGCGTCGATGCGGCGAGGGTCTTTTCAAGGCGCCCTCCGAGGCCTATAGCAGATCACCTCATGGCGGGATGACCCCGCGACGTTGAAAGGATGGCCATGCGCACGATCACCACGACCGAAGACCTCGCAGCTTACTGCGAGGCAGCCAAGGCCCACCCTTTCGTTACTATTGACACCGAGTTTCTGCGCGAGCGGACCTATTGGTCAAAGCTGTGCCTGATCCAGATGGCGCTGCCCGGCGACGGCGAAGCGGTGCTGGTGGACCCGATCGAGGGGCACGCCATGTCGATGGAACCGCTCTACGATCTTTTCCGGCACGAGGCGACGGTGAAGGTGTTCCACGCTGCCCGGCAGGATCTTGAGATTTTCTTCGTCGAAGGCCGGGTGTTTCCAAAACCGCTGTTCGACACTCAGATCGCAGCCATGGTCTGCGGCTTTGGCGAGCAGGTGGGCTACGAGACGCTGGTCAAGAAGATCGCCAAGGAAAACCTCGACAAGACCTCGCGCTTTACCGATTGGTCACGCAGGCCGCTCAGCGACGCGCAAAAGGATTATGCGCTGGCCGATGTGACGCATCTGCGGGTGATATACGAATGGCTTGCGGCGCAGCTCGCCAAGAATGGCCGGGCAGCTTGGGTTGAAGAAGAGCTGGCCGTACTGACCGATCCGGCCACCTACACCATCGAGCCGGACGAGGCTTGGTTGCGGATCAAGACGCGCACCACCAGCGGCCGGTTTCTTGCGGTGGTGAAAGCCCTGGCGCGGTTCCGCGAAACCTATGCGCAAGGCCAGAACGTGCCGCGCAGCCGGGTGATGAAGGATGACGCGTTGCTGGAGCTGGCCTCAACCCGGCCGACCAGTGCCGAAGAACTGGGCCGCTCGCGCCTGTTGATGCGCGAAGGGCGCAAGCCCGAAATTGCGGATGGAATTCTGGCAGCGGTGAAGGCAGGCCTGGAGATGCGCGCCGAGGATATGCCGAAGGTCGATCCCTCGCGCGAACAGATGCAGGTCAACCCGGCCCTGGCCGATCTTCTGCGCGTGCTGTTGAAGGCCAAGTCAGAGTCGCTGGGGGTCGCACCAAGGCTGATTGCGTCCAGCGCGGATCTTGATGCGATTGCGGCGGGCGAGCGGAACATGGACGCGTTGACCGGGTGGCGGCGCGAGGCCTTTGGCGAAGATGCGATCCGGCTGTGCAAGGGCGAGATCGCTCTGTCGGCCAAGGGAAATGAAGTCCGGGTCGTACAGCTTTAACATAAGTCATTGAATAGCTTACATAAGATGCCGCGAATCTTTCGGACGGTACCTTATCGCCGCGCTGCGCGGGCGTTGCTGGCACCCTGCACCACGATCTCGCGCAGGCCTTCAAGTTTGTAATCAGAAACGAAGATGCCCACCGTGACCTGCCGCGATTGCGGGGTATTCACATCGGTGCGCGTGATCGGCGGCAGCAGGCGGAACTCATAAACCAATGTTCCGCTTTCATCGACAGGTAACGGCACAAGTTCCGCCTTCCACCAACCTTGCGTCGGCGTCTGCCCCGTCGCGCGCACGATGGCACCGCCGGGCATCGGCTCGACCGTCATGGACAGGACGTCGTCGACCAGAGGGCGCGGATCGCCGGGCTTTTCCTGCAGCACGATGGTCTCGCGCGGTTGCGATTTGCCGAACCAGTTGAACGGGTTCAGCTTGCTGTCCCGCAGGCCTCCGCAGCCCGCCAGCACAAGGCACAATGTCAGAAGGGCAAGGGGACGAGCGGGCATCACGGTAATTCCTTGGGGCATGGTTCCTCGGACGGCTTCCCTTGGGTAGCCGATGATGCCGCATTTGAAAAGCGCTGTTGCGGGCTGGACCTTTACGGGGTGCAGGCTTACCTCACTGGTGACCGCACCGGAGTGTCCCATGGCCACCGCAGCTTTTGAAGAAATCGCCGAAACCTTCGAATTCCTTGACGATTGGGAAGATCGCTATCGGCACGTGATCGAATTGGGCCGGACAATGCCGCCTTTGGATGACAGTTTCAAAGTGCCCGCGCTGAAGGTGCAGGGCTGCGCAAGTCAGGTTTGGCTGCGGCCGGTCATTGGCGGCGAAAGGTTCGATTTCGAGGGCGAAAGTGATGCGATGATCGTCCGGGGCCTGATCGCCGTTCTGCACGCGCTTTACAGTGGTTTGCCGGTTGCCGAAGTGGGCCGCGTCGACGCGGTTGCCGAACTGGGGCGGCTGGGGCTGAACGAGCATCTGTCCAGCCAGCGCTCAAACGGCCTGCGCGCGATGGTCGAGCGGATCCGCGAGGTGGCTAGCGCCGCGTCAGCGTGACCTTGCCGGGGTAAAACGCAAGGTGCCCCGCGATGGACTTCACTCCGTCAAGCGGCGTCTCATAGGACCAGACGGCATTGTCGAGCGTCTCACTGCCGGTGTGGATCGAATAATAGCTGGCCCGGCCCTTCCACGGGCAGGTGCTGCTGCGGGTGGTCTTTTCCAGCTTCGTCATGTCGATATCTGCACGGGGAATATAGAGCACGACCGAAGAGGATCCTTCCTTCAGTTCAAGCGCATTCGTGGTGGTGCCAAGCGTGATGTCGGCAGCCATGACTGTCACCGGATTGTCGGCGGGGGATATCTTGATATGATCGGACATAATATCCTCAGATCGGCGCGCAAGCGTTTTCCAACCATTCAAGGGTAGGGCCAGAGACGCGCTGGGCAAGTTTTTCATGCACGGTGGCGTGGTAGGTGTTCAGCCAATGGCGTTCGCCGGGCGACAGCGTGGCGGCCAGGACAAGACGGCGGTCGAAAGGGGCAAAGGTCAGCGTCTCAAAGCTGAGGTGGGGGCGGTTGTCACCCAAAGCGGGGGCAGCTTCAACGACGATCAGGTTCTCAAGCCGGATGCCAAAGGCGCCCTCGCGGTAATACCCGGGCTCGTTCGACAGGATCATCCCGGGTTCCAGGGGCACGTCGGACAGGCGGCTCAGGCGCTGCGGGCCTTCGTGCACCGACAGGAACGCACCAACGCCGTGACCGGTGCCGTGATCATAATCCTGCCCCGCCAGCCACAGCGGATAGCGCGCAATTGCATCCAGATCACGGCCGGCAAGGCCCAGCGGAAAGCGCAACCGGCTGATCGCGATCATGCCTTGCAGGACGCGAGTATAGCATTGCCGCGCCTCTTCTCCCGGATCACCGATGGCGATGGTGCGGGTGATGTCGGTGGTACCGTCGATGTATTGCGCCCCCGAATCGACCAGCAGCAGTTCGTTGCAGTGGATGGTGCGGTTGGTCGCCTCGGTCACCCGGTAGTGGATGATGGCACCATTCGGGCCTGCGCCGCTGATGGTATCAAAGCTGATGTCATGCAGTGCGTTGGTGGCGCGGCGAAACCCTTCCAGCGCGCGCACCACCGAGATTTCGGTCAGGCTGCCCGTCGGGGCCTGATCGTCCAGCCAACACAGGAATTCCGCCATCGCCGCCCCGTCGCGCAGGTGGGCTTCTCGGGTAGCAGCGATTTCGGTGGGGTTCTTGCGGGCTTTCGGCAGGCGGCAGGGATCATCAGCCCAGTCGATGGCAATCCCGGCGGCCTCAAGCTCTTGCGATATCGCCAGAGGGGCACTGGCGCGGTCGATGCGGACCGGGCCTGTCAGGGACCGCAAGGCACGCACGAACGCATCGGGCTGGCTGAGGCTGACGTCGGGGCCAAGATGGGCGAGGGTGGCCGCATCAAACTTTGCAGGATCGGCGAACAGGGCGACGCGGGCGTCGTCGTGAAGAATGGCAAACCCGTGCAGGATCGGGTTGCGCGGCACATCCGCGCCGCGGATATTCAAAAGCCAGCAGAGACTGTCGGGCAGGGTGATGACGGCGGCCTTCTGCCCCGCCAGACGCAGGCTTTCAGCCAGCCGACCGCGCTTTTCGGCACTCGCCTCACCGGCAAGAGAGGTCGGGTGCGCGAAAGCGCGACCTAGCGGCGGGGCAGGCTGATCTGGCCAAATCAAATCGACGATATTATCTGTAGAGCATATGGTTACAGAGCTACCCTCAAGTAAAGACTCAAGCTTCTCGATCTCATCCTTGGAATGCAACCACGGATCAAAACCGATCCTCCCGGCGCTCAGGTTCGCTTTTATCCAATCGCCCGGCTTGGTTTCCGGCCATGGCACCGGAGTGAAGGCGTCAAGGTCCAGCTGCGCCTTTACCTGCGTCCGGTAACGCCCGTCGATGAACACCCCCGCCATCTCCGGCAGCACAATGCAAAACCCGGCCGATCCAGTAAACCCGGTCAGCCACTGCAACCGTTCATCACGCGCGGCGACGTATTCGCCCTGATGCGCGTCGGCACGCGGAACGATGAATCCGGAAAACCCTGCGTCAGCCAGAGCCAGACGAAGCGCTGCCAAGCGTGGCGGACCTTGGTCGGGGGCGGCGGGGCTGTCAAAGGTCTGAAACATTTTTTACCCCGCTCGCCGCATCCCCAGCGCCCGGGCGCGTTTCTTCGGATCCACCTCGAACAGCCCGGCCAGCTGTTCCGTCATCGCCCCGGCCAACTGCTCTACATCGGTGATGGTCACGGCGCGCTGGTAGTAGCGGGTCACGTCATGGCCGATACCGATCGCAATCAGTTCCACCGCGCGGCGGCGTTCCACCATGGCGATAACGTCACGAAGGTGTTTTTCCAGATAATTCGCGGGGTTGACCGACAGAGTTGAGTCGTCGACCGGCGCACCATCGCTGATCACCATCAGGATGCGGCGCGCCTCTGGCCGCGCCATCATGCGGCGGTGCGCCCATTCCAACGCCTCGCCGTCGATGTTTTCCTTCAAGAGGCCCTCTTTCATCATCAGCCCAAGGTTCGGGCGCACCCGCCGCCACGGCGCGTCGGCGGATTTGTAAATGATGTGGCGCAAGTCGTTCAGCCGCCCTGGCGCCAAGGGCCGCCCCTGCGCCAGCCAACGCTCGCGTGCCTGCCCCCCCTTCCAGGCGCGGGTGGTAAAGCCCAGAATCTCGACCTTGACCGAACAGCGTTCCAGCGTCCGTGCCAAAACATCCGCACAGATTGCCGCGATGGAGATAGGGCGACCGCGCATGGAGCCGGAGTTGTCCAACAGCAGCGTCACGCAGGTGTCGCGGAACTCGGTGTCCTTTTCCTGCTTGAAGGACAAGGGCGTCGTCGGATTCGCAACCACCCGGGCCAGACGGCCAGCGTCCAGCGTGCCTTCCTCCAGATCAAACTTCCAGGACCGGTTCTGCTGCGCCTGCAAGCGGCGCTGAAGCTTGTTCGCCAAACGGCTGACCGCGCCTTTCAGCGGATCCAGTTGCTGGTCCAGATAGGCGCGCAGGCGTTCCAATTCGGCTGGTTCGGCAAGGTCTTCCGCTTTGATTTCTTCATCGAAATCGGTGGTGTAGACGGAATAGTTCGGGTCGGCATCAGAATGTGCGGCGGGCGGGGGCGGCTCCAGCGGAGCCTCGCCTTCCGGCATCTCGGCCTCGTCGCCCTGTTCCATGTCGGCAGAGTCTTCCATCGAGACCTGCGCCTGACTTTGGTCCTGCTGGTCTTCCTGCGACCGTTCTGGCGCGGCCTCGGACTCATCGCTGTCCTGTTCGTCCTCGCCGGCAGACTCGGGTGCGTCCTGATCGTCCTCCGCCTCATCCCCGCTGTCGTCTTCCGGCGTGTCGGGGTCGTCGCCAAGCTGGTCGCCATAGCCGAGGTCAGAGATCACCTTGCGGGCAAGGCGCGCGAAGGCGGCCTGATCAGCCAGCACATGGTCAAGGTTTTCAAGGGTGCCCGCCGCGTGATCCTCGATGAAGCCGCGCCACAGGTCCATGACATTGGCCGCCGATTTCGGCATGTCGCGGCCCGTTGCCAGATGCCGCACCAGATACCCCGCCGCGACTGCCAGAGGCGCATCGGCAAAGTTGGTGATCTCACCATACCCCTTGCGGTCAGCCTCATTGGCAATCTTGGCGTCGATGTTGCCCGCGGTGCCCGGCATATCGCGCGCGCCCACCGCTTCGCAGCGTGCGGATTCCATCGCATCGTAGATGTCGCGCGCCAATTGCCCGGTGGGAGCGTAGCGGATGGAGACCGCTTCATCGTGGAACTTGCGGCGCAGGGCAAAGGCGTCGGCGGTGCCGCGAGCCAGCAGCACCTCGTCGCGCGTCATCCGGCGCGACACCTGCGGCAGGCGGACGCCTTCCTTGTTCATGCCCGACGGGTCAACCGAATAGGTCACGGTCATGTCCGGGTCAGCCGCCATGGTGCGGGTGGCCTCGGCCAGAGCCTTCTTGAACGGGTCGGCGGGATTGTCGCTGGGTTTGTTCATGGCGTCGATCCTAATGTGTCCGGCGTCCGGCTGCCAGATGCCAGATCGACCAGAACGCCCACATGGACATCCAGCGCGTCAATCACCGGAAAGCCGGGATCATGACCATCAAAGGCAAGGTTTAGGTCGGTTCCGGCCAGCACAATGACCTCGGCGCCCTGATCATCGATCATGTGGCGGCCGGCGGCAAAAAAGCGCTGCCGCGCTGTGTCGGAGCAATGGCCCTGCACTGCAACATCCTGATAAAGCTGGCCAAGCGCGTCGATCTGGTCGTCGGGCGTGACAGGTCGGGTCAGGCGCAGCTGGCCGAAAAGCTGGGTGCGCATCACAACGCGGGTGCCCAGAAGGCCGACGGTGCCGATCCCCTTAGCACTGAAGAAAGCGTCGAGCGGCGCCGTGGCCGACACCAGCGGCAGCGAAGAGATGGCGGCCGTTTCGTCAAAGCAGAAATGCCCGCCAAGCGAGGTGATCGCGGCGCACTCGGCCCCGGCAGCCTTCAGACGGTCGATCAGCCGGGCATAGGTCGCCGCCTGTTCCGCCCGCTTGTCGGCAAGAGAGTTGTGGATCAGTTCATGAATATCGGCCTGAACAATCGTCAGCGCCAACGGCCTGCCGCGTAGCGCCATCGCACTGCAAAGACGCTGATAGTAGGCGACGGTCGCTGCCGGTCCGATCCCGCCGATAAGACCAATGTGCATCAGTTCGCTCTCCGGCAAGGACGCCTATGTCTGGGGACGTCGCGTGATCCGCTCATCCAGATAAACCACCGGGCGGCGACGCAAGCAAGGGTCGGTGCGGGAATGCACAGGATCGGCGCGGGTGTAGGGAGTTGGCAATTTGCCCCCGCCGGCCACATTCCCTCAGAGAATTGCCTTCAACCCAAGGATGACCACCATGAGCAAGAAACCCCATATCGCCCTGATCATCGGATCGACCCGTGCCACCCGTTTTGCCGACATTCCGGCCCAGTGGATGTTGAAACAGGCCGAGGCACGCACTGACATGACGGTCGAACTGGTCGACTTGCGCGATTATGACCTGCCGCTGTTCAATGAGATGGCATCGAATGCATGGGTGCCTTCACAGGACGCCAATGCCGTCAAATGGCAAAAGAAACTGGCCGAGTTCGACGGCTACATCTTCGTTGTGGCCGAATACAACCGGTCGGTCACCGGTTCTTTGAAGAACGCGCTGGATCAGGCCTATGTCGAGTGGGCCAGAAAACCAATGACCGCGATGGCCTATGGTTCCGTCGGCGGGACGCGTGCGATGGAACATCTGCGCACGATCGCGGTGGAATTGCAGATGGTGCCGACGCGCAACGCCGTGCATCTTGGCATGGGCGACTTCTTCAAGGTCCACCCGGGCATGGGCGGATCGGGCAACATGGCGGATGTCGAAGCGAACCTGCTGCCCGCCGCCACCGCGTCGCTGGACGATCTGGTCTGGTGGGCGAATGCAACGATGGCCGCGCGCGGCTGATACGGCGAGCAGGGATGGGCAGAATTGCCCATCCTACTGCACGTAGGATGGGCAATTCTGCCCATCTTTTCGTTTGGTTCGGTTGAAGGATGAATACGGCCAGTCAGCCGGATCAGCCACCAGTCCGTGTTTCACCGGGTTGCGCCAGCAATAGTCCATCGCAGACCCGAGATTGTCCTCATCGCGCAGGGCATGTTCCCAGAACCGCCTTTGCCAGATCCCCCGCTCGCGCCTTTCCGCCTTGCTTTGGTTGGGAGGAAGTGTTGGTCGAATACCATGTGAAAACCGTGCCTTGATCCGCCGCCAGCGCTCCGAAAAGTCCGCATCACCGTCTGGCAGGGTCCAGATCGCATGCAGATGGTTGGGCAGCACGACTATGGCCTCACAGGTCACGGGCAGTTCCGCGACCGTCTTGGCATAGGCAAAGCGCAGCTGGTCGATCTGGTCGACAAGCGCCGTGCTTGCCCGGTCTTCCAGATAGACGGTGAAGAAATAGGTGCCTCCGGGCACGCGCAAACGGCGATAGTTTGTCATGCGGTGAGCATGGCGCAGAGGGGTTAAGGGAGGGTTGACGGCGGCGATGGGCAGATTGCCCATCCTACGGGTTGGCGCTGACGATGGCCGCATTGAACGAGATCAGGCGTGGGCATTAGGGGGCATGGAGCGTCTACATATTCGGAGCCGGAAGAGCCACGTTATCTCGAATGTCTGGCCACTCTGCCTCGATTGCCAGAATCTGTTGCGCGATCAAGAATCGTTTTTGCTGCTCGCGACCGTGCCACATTGAAGCAGTCACCAATGCAGTAAGTAACAAGCCCCAAAAGCTTCCAAAAGCGAAGTAAGCTATACTGGCGAAAATCAGGACGTCGATTCCGCCGGTACTATTCCAAAGATGTTTCTCTTTTTGCCGCGCCATCTCATCGACAAGAAACTGATACTTGGCAGCCAGCGACTCTCGATACCAATCGGGCATACTTTCATATGCACGATGGTCCATCACTTCATCGCCATGCTCGCCGCACTCTCCGGCAGCTCCTCCGCGAAACACCGCTGGTAAAATTCCGCCACCGTTGACCGCTCCAGCTCGTCACACTTGTTGAGGAAGGTCAGCCGGAATGCATAGCCGACGTTGCGGAAGATCTCGGCGTTCTGCGCCCAGTTCAGCACGGTGCGCGGGCTCATAACCGTCGACAGATCGCCGTTCATGAAGGCGGTGCGGGTCAGGTCGGCGACGGTGACCATCTGACCGATCACCTTGCGGCCCTTGTCGGTGTTGTAATGTGGCGACTTCGCCAGAACGATGGCGGCCTCGGCGTCGTGGGACAGGTAGTTCAGCGTGGCCACAAGCGACCAGCGGTCCATCTGCGCCTGGTTGATCTGCTGGGTGCCGTGGTACAGGCCGGTCGTATCGCCCAGACCCACGGTGTTCGAGGTGGCGAACAGACGGAAATAGGGGTTCGGCGTGATGATCTCGTTCTGGTCCAGCAGTGTCAGCTTGCCGTCATGTTCCAGAACGCGCTGGATCACGAACATCACATCGGCGCGGCCCGCGTCGTATTCGTCAAACACGATGGCGACGGGGTTGCGCAGGGCCCAGGGCAGGATGCCTTCGTGAAACTCCGTTACCTGCTTGCCATCGCGCAGCTTGATTGCGTCTTTGCCGATCAGGTCGATCCGGCTGATGTGGCTGTCAAGGTTCACCCGCACCGTGGGCCAGTTCAGCCGCGCGCCGACCTGTTCGATATGGGTCGATTTGCCGGTGCCGTGGTAGCCCTGGATCATCACGCGACGATTATACTGGAACCCGGCAAGGATCGCCAAGGTCGTGTCAGGATCAAACTTGTAGGTCGGGTCAATGTCCGGCACGCGGTCGGTCCGGTCAGCAAAGCTTTTGACGCGCATGTCGGTGTCGATGCCGAAGACATCGCGGACCGAAACTTCTTCGGTCGGTTTCACGGCCTGATCCAGCATGACGTCGTCCAATCCTTCAGCCCCCGCGCCCGTTGCGCAGCCTTGCGTTGTTTGGAACATAACGCCGGGGGGTTCAAGGGGAAGGGGGCGGATCACGCTGCATCGCATTTGCGTGAGGTCACAACATACCCTAGCGGCAGCGCGCAGGGACCTGAGTAGACTGCACCTGCAACGGACGAAGAGGACAAAATGAAGCGCAGGCATTTCATGATCACGGTGGCAGCGGCGTTTGCGGCCCCGATGGCGCGGGCGGAAACCTTCGAGGTGACGCTGACCGAGGCGGAATGGCGCGCACGGCTGACCGACCTGCAATACGCCGTCCTGCGCGAAGAGGACACCGAGCGGGCAGGATCAAGCTCGCTGGACCTTGAAAAGCGCAAGGGCGTGTTTCACTGCGCAGGCTGCGACCTGCCGGTTTTTGCCTCCGAGACGAAGTATGACAGCGGCACCGGTTGGCCCTCGTTCTGGCAGCCGTTGCCAAACGCAGTCGGGACCAAAGACGATCCGGGCATTTTCGGCAGCCGTACCGAAGTGCATTGCCGCCGCTGTGGCGGGCATCTGGGGCATGTCTTCGATGACGGGCCGGAGCCGACCGGCAAGCGGTATTGCATGAACGGCGCGGCGATGGTGTTCAAGGCTGCCTAGGCCGTCAGGCGGGCAACATCAGCAAGGCCTCGTCAGTTGGCGCAGATACTGAACCCAAGTAGGCTTTGCCGTTGATTTGTTGCACTTTCAACATCTCGGAAAGGTCAGCGTGCGACGTGATCATCAGCGCGGTCTGCCGAATATCTGCTACGGTGGCTTGCGCCACAGCGAGGGCTGCACGGCGGGAGGCGATCGCGGCTTCAGCATCTTTCGTGTCCGAAACTGCGTCCCGTGCCATCGTGTCGGGAGACAAGCCTGCGCTCATGTCCAGCAAAGCAAGCGCGGCGGTTGACGCGAAACCTCCCGCCACAGCCACCTCATCTATCGTCAGCAGGGCGCGATAGCTGTAACCGTCCGGTCTGACTGCCATTACCGCAGGTTCCATGGCAGCAGGTCATTGATCCGGTTGATCTTGTGGTCTGGAATGCGGGCGAGGGTGTCGACGAGCCAGGCTTGGGGATCGACGCCGTTGAGCTTGGC
>JANOQT010000168.1:0-21974 GCA_031415015.1 Paracoccaceae bacterium | reverse complement strand
CAGCAGCAGCGTCGGGATCAGGGTCGTCAGGTTCGCATTCCCGCAGCGTTCCCCCAGCCCGTTCAACGTCCCCTGAATTTGCCGCGCCCCGGCCAGAACGGCGGCAAGCGAATTCGCCACCGCGTTCCCGGTATCGTCATGACAATGGATGCCCAGCCGGTCGCCGGGGATGCCCGCCGCCACCACCTCCGCCACCACGCGGGAGATCTCAGTGGGCAACGTGCCGCCGTTGGTATCGCACAGCACGACCCACCGCGCCCCGGCATCCAGGGCGGCTTGCAGGCAGGACAGGGCGTAGCCGGGGTTGGCGCGGTAGCCGTCGAAGAAATGCTCGGCATCAAACAGCGCCTCGCGGCCCTTGGCGACGAGGTGGCGGATTGAGGCGGCGATGGCCTCGCGGTTCTCATCAAGGCTGACGTTCAGCGCTGTGGTAACGTGAAACTCATGCGTCTTGCCGACGAGGCAGACGGCGGGGGTGCCCGCGTCCAGCACCGCCGCCAGCACGTCATCGTTTTCCGCCGACCGGCCCACCCGTTTGGTCATCCCGAAGGCGGTCAGGGTGGCGCGGGT
This sequence comes from Paracoccaceae bacterium, assembly GCA_031415015.1. Classification (GTDB taxonomy): domain Bacteria; phylum Pseudomonadota; class Alphaproteobacteria; order Rhodobacterales; family Rhodobacteraceae; genus JAUYQR01. The sequence continues at coordinate 21,404 of JANOQT010000168.1, read as the reverse complement.
CTTCGGCGGGGCCGCAAAGAACTCGGAGTCGGTGGGGTTCGCCCCCGGCCAGCCGCCTTCGATGTAATCCACCCCGAGGGTATCGAGAGCCTTGGCGATCTGGGCCTTCTCGGCGGCAGAGAACTGGACGCCTTGGGTTTGCTGGCCGTCCCGGAGGGTGGTGTCGAAGAGGGAGAGGCGCTCGCGGATCATGCGTAGCCTCTGGGGTTTGTCCACGCGTGGACAAAAATGAGAGTGCTTGATTTCAATGGGTTATGGATGTGATTTAAGGCTATGTTAACAATTGACACACTGTGGGTCACTGGAGCGCCTCCAGTTTGGCAGGGTCGATATCCCGACCCAGAACAAGTTCCACGCCCTCCTTTGACATGCGCACTTCGACGCCTGCAGCTATCAAGGCGGACTTGAGGGCATCGACGGCGGAGAAGTCCTTGGTTGCGATGGCGGCAAGGCGCGTTGATGCGAGCTTTTCTGACAGTTTCGAAACAAGAAAAGCGGCACTTACCTCTGACTCCTTGCGCGCCTCAAATTGCGCGAATGAAATCAGTCCTAAGAAGTCAAGCGTAGCGACCAACTCGTCCCATCTTGCGTTTCCAAGGAGCCTGTCAACTTCGACAAGGGCGAGATGGGTGTTTAGATCGTCTGAAAGCGCATCAACTACCTCTTTTGCAGGTTTGATCGCTCTCGCCTTGTCGAGATCGGCAAACCTTGCGCCCAATGAAAGATAGTCGGAGAGCTTTGAGTCAGCCGCCGCCGCTTTTTCCGCCGTCCAATCCATCGGGCTTCGGTAGTGGGTCATCAGGAAAACATACCGAATTTGTGCCCCATAATAGGGTCCGTCCAACAAATCCCGCACCGTGAAGAAATTCCCCAAGCTCTTGGACATCTTCTTGCCCTCGACCTGCAGCATCTCGTTGTGCATCCAGACCCGCGCGAAGTCGCCGTGCGGATGGGCGCAGGCGGATTGGGCGATCTCGTTTTCGTGGTGGGGGAATTGCAGGTCAAGGCCGCCGCCGTGGATATCGAAGGACTCGCCCAGCAATTCATGTGCCATGGCGGAGCATTCTATGTGCCAGCCGGGGCGGCCTTTGCCCCAAGGGGAGGCCCAGCCGGGTTCCTCGCCTGAGGAGGGTTTCCAGAGGACAAAATCCTGTGGGTTGCGCTTGTGGGGCGCTTTCTCCGCGCGGGCTCCGGCGATCATGTCCTCTAGAGATCGTCCAGAAAACTTCCCGTAGTCGGCGTAGCTTTCGACATCGAACAGCGCGTGGCCCTGCTCGTAGGAGGCTCGGTCAAAAAGAACATACTCTCTGGGTGGGTTGTTCGAATTGTCCCGCACGACGTAGGCATGCTTGCTTTCGATGAGGAGATTAATCATGTCGATCATCTCTTTGATGTAGCCGGTCGCGCGCGGTGCGGCCTTGTCCGACACAACGCCTTTGATCGAAGGCCGCAGCGCGCCCAAGGCGTCCATATCGGCGTGATACCATGCGATGGTTTCCTCGGTCCGCTCGCGGATCAGGTCCTCCAGCGTGCCCGCAGCCCCGGCCCTTTGCCGCCGCAAAGCCTCGGCGTTGATCTTGTCGTCGACGTCGGTGAAATTGCGCACGTAGGTGACGTGATCGGCCCCATACACATGCCGCAGCAGCCGGTACAGCGTGTCGAACACGATGACGGGACGCGCGTTGCCCAGATGCGCGCGGTCATAGACGGTGGGGCCGCAGACATACATCCGCACGTTTGACGGATCAATCGGGGTGAAGTCCTGCTTCGCCCGCGCCTTGGTGTTGTGCAGCCTCAGGCCCGTCGTTATTCCCGTCATGGTTTTCCTCGCATCAGGGCACCAGCCCGCACTGCCGTTGATCCCGGCGGGGCCTACCAATTTCGACTGTGCTAGGATACAGAAGACCGGGCCCGCCTGACAGATGTCAGCGGCGAATGCAGCGGATAATGGTGCCGGTCAGGTTCATATCCCGCTGGTAGCACGGGCAAACCGGCTGGCGCAAGGATTTCGCATTCGTCGCAAGGGATGCAGCCGGTATCATAGACCGCCCGCTAGCCGAACCGCCGCCGCGCCTCCAGCGCCAGACCGGTGCCAACCGACCCCAGCATGTCCCCGGTCGCCAGCGCCACGCCCGGCAGCACCGATTGCACAGTTGCGCGCAGGATCGGCAGCTGGCTGGAGCCGCCGGTCAGAAAGGCGGTGCCGATGCGGTCGGGCGTCAGGCCCGCGTCAGCCAGCACCCGATCCAGCAAGGCGCGGATGCGGGCGATCGGCGCCTCTACCGCCGTCTCAAAGCCTTCGCGGCGGACCACAGGGTTCGGGCCGCCGGTCAGGTCGGACATCGGCAGGCGGGCGCTGTCGGCCCCGGACAGGCCGATCTTCGCCGCCTCGATGCGCATCGCCAGCGCGTGTCCATGGCGACCGGCCACGACGCTGATCATCCGGTCGATCACCTCGGGCCGGTCCGCCTGCAGACGCAGCGCCTTGAGGTCACTGGCGGTGCGCGCGGTGTAGAGCGCGTTGATCCGGTGCCAGGTGGCAAGGTCGTGGTAATAGTGGCGCGGCATCGTCCCGCCCCCCTTGGTCGGCGCAAGGTAGCCCAGATGCGGCAGCGCCTCGGCCAGGCTGAGCAGGCGGTCGAAGTCGGTACCGCCGGCGCGGATGCCATCATTGGCCAGAATGTCGGCGCTGCGGTCCGGCAGTCCTGCCCGGCCCGGCCCGACACGCACCACCGATACGTCAGAGGTGCCGCCGCCGATATCGACGATCAGCACCAGTTCCTCGCGCGCCGCGGTCTGTTCGTAGTGCAGGGCGGCGGCGATGGGTTCGTACTGAAACGCCACCTCACGCCAGCCGCAGTCCCGCGCGATCTCGGCCAGAACCGCTTCGGCGGCGCTGTCAGCGGCGGGGTCGTCATCGACGAAATGCACCGGGCGGCCAAGGACCACCCGGTCCAGCCCCGGCACGGCGGATTGCTGCGCCGCGCGCAGATGGCCGATAAAGCGCGCCAGCACCTCGCGGAACGACACCGCCCTGCCACCGACCGCTGTCTTCTCGTGGATCAGACCCGAGCCGAGGGTGGATTTCAGCCCGCGCATCAGGCGGCCCTCGTCCCCCTCCAGATAAGCCGCGATGGCGGCGCGCCCGAACAGGGGCGGTGCGCCTTCGGTCTGCCAGAAGACGGCGGAGGGCAATGTGGCGGACCCATCCTCCAGCGCGATCAGCCGCGCGCCACTGGCAACCGCCAGACCGACCGTCGAGTTTGAGGTGCCGAAGTCAATGCCACAGGCCGGGAGGTTCATCATGCGCTCCGCAAAGGGGCGGCAGCGGTAGACCAGCGGCGCGGCGATGTAAAGCGGCGGTCAGTGTCGCAGATGGTCAAGCAGGCGCTGCATGAAGGCGTGACCGGCGTTGAACTCGGACAGTTCAAGGTATTCGTCCGGCTGGTGCGCCTGCGCGATGTCGCCGGGGCCGCAAACAACAGCGGAATAGCCGGCGTCCTGAAACTGGCCCGCTTCGGTGCCATAGCTGACGACGCCTGTCGCGTTGTTGCCGGTCAACCGCCGCACCAGCCTCTCGGCCGCGCCGTCCTGTTCGGGGCGCAGGGGCGGCACGCCGAAGAAGCGCTCCAGCGTCACCCCTGCCTCAGGCCGCCTGGCTTTCAGCGCCGCATCAAGCGCCAAGGCCTCGGCCTCGATGGCGGCGGCACGGCCTTCGAGATCGTCATCGGGCAGCACCCGCGTCTCGATGGCGAAACGGCAATCGGCGGCGGTGATGTTGTGCGCGGTGCCGCCGGAAATCATGCCGACGTGCATCGTGGTGAAGGGTGGGTCGAACATCGTGGCCACGGCACTTGGCGGGGCCGCCTGAAGGGCTGCATTCTGGTCGTTGACCCAGCCGATCAGCCGCGCGCCTTCCATGATGGCGCTGACCCCGTAGGGCAGCAGCGACGAATGCACCTCGAACCCCTTCACATGGACATGAAAGCCGGTGCCGCCCTTGTGACCGGTGATCAGAGCCATGCGGCTGGGTTCGCCCACAATGACCGCCTCGCCCTTGGGCAGCACGCCCTGCATCGCGGCAATCATCGGCGGCGCGCCGGTGCAGCCGATTTCCTCGTCGTAAGACAGCGCAAGTTGCAGCGGCCGCGCCACGCCGCGATGCTGCGCTTCGACCAGCGCCCAGACCGCCAACGCCACGAATCCCTTCATGTCACAGGTGCCGCGACCATAAAGCCGCCCGCCCCGTTCGGTGACCGTCCAGGGATCAGTCGTCCAGGTCTGACCATCAACCGGCACCACATCGGAATGCCCCGAAAGCACCACCGCCCCCGCCTGCCACGGGCCGACATGGGCAAAGAGCGCTGCCTTGGTGCGGTCCTCGTTCCAGTGCCGGTGCCCGGTGATGCCATGACCGGCCAGATACCCGTCCAGCCAGTCGATCAGATCAAGATTGGTGTCGTGGCTGACCGTCGGAAATTTGACCAACCGATCCAGAATCTGACGTGGGGTCAATCGCTCTGCTGCAGGCACGTGGATTTCCCCCAGATATTGTGGTCAACCTGTGCCTGCCTGCAATCCATGTCAATATCTGGCAAAATGCAGCGTCAATCACGCAGAATGACGGCGATACGATCTGGAAAGCCGCATAGAAACGGGATTGATAGGGGACGAGAAATCGGGAACAGTCTGAGTTCAGGGCGTGGCAACCTTTGGGCGTCACTGCCAAAAAACAAAGAATAACAAGACCTAAGAAACGTTACGGGGAGCACTGAATGCCCGATCGGGCCATGCCCGTCCTTGATGTCAAGGGCCTCAAGACCGTTTTCCGCACCCGCGGCGGCGAGATTCACGCCGTCAACGACGTCAGCTTTCATCTGCAAAAAGGTGAACTTTTGGGCGTTGTCGGCGAAAGCGGCTCTGGCAAGTCGGTGACGATGATGTCGCTGATCGGGCTTTTGCCCTCGCCCCCCGCCGATGTGCGCGGCGGCACGGTCAAGCTGAACGGCCGCGATATCCTGAAACTCCCGGCTGAGGAGTTGCGCAAGATCCGGGGGGCGAAGATCGGCTTCGTGTTCCAGGACCCGATGACCTCGTTGAACCCGGTGTTCACCCTTGGCAACCAGATCATGGAGCCGCTGATCACCCACATGGGCATGACCAAAGCGCAGGCCGAACGCCGCGCGGTGGAATTGTTGGACCTTGTCGGCATCCCGGACGCGAAATCGCGGCTGTCGGCCTATCCGCACCAGTTTTCCGGTGGCATGCGGCAGCGGGTGATGATTGCCATCGCCCTTGCCTGCGACCCCGATGTGCTGATCGCGGATGAACCCACCACGGCGCTGGACGTGACCATTCAGGCGCAAATCCTTGAACTGGTGAAGGAACTGCGCCAGAAGCTGGGCATGGCGATTATCTGGATCACCCATGATCTGGGGGTGATTGCGGGCATCGCCGACCGGGTGATGGTGATGTATGGCGGCCAAGTCGTCGAACAGGCCCCGGTGAACGAGCTGTTCGCCAACCCGCAGCATCCCTACACGCGGGCGCTGCTGAAAACGATCCCGGCGATTTCCGGCCCGCGTGAGGCGCGGCTGAAGGTGATCGAAGGTCAGCCGCCAATCCTGTCGGGCACGCCCGTCGCCTGCCCGTTCCGGGCGCGCTGCGACTACCGGCACGATGCCTGCGACCGCACGAACCCGGCCCGCCGCGCCATTGATGGCATCCCGGTCGGCTTTGGCCATGATGTCGCTTGCCACTGGACGGCCCCCGCCGCCGCACGTCAGGAGGTGGCCCATGCTTGACGCCGCCCCAAGGCCGCTGGTGCAGGTCACCGACCTGAAGATGCATTTTCCGATCCATTCCGGGCTGCTGCGCCGCCATACCGGCGACGTGAAGGCGGTTGACGGGATCAGCTTCGACATTCTGCCCGGTGAAACGCTGGGTCTGGTGGGCGAAAGCGGTTGTGGCAAATCCACCGTTGGCCGCGCGCTGCTGCGGTTGTACGAGATCACCTCGGGCAAGGTGGTGATCGACGGCGAGGATGTGGCAACACTGTCGCCCGAAGCGCTGCGCCGCAAGCGCCCGACCATGCAGATGGTGTTTCAGGACCCGCAAGCCAGCCTGAACCCCCGGATGACCCTGTCGCGGATCATCGGCGAGCCGTTGGACGAACACACCGACTGGTCGACCGCAAAGAAACTTGAGCGGATTTACGAGCTGATGGATGCGGTCGGCCTGAACCGCCGCTTTGCCAACCGCTTTCCGCATGAATTTTCCGGCGGTCAGCGCCAGCGCATCGGCATCGCCCGCGCCCTTGCCCTGAACCCGAAGTTCATCGTCTGTGACGAACCCATCGCCGCACTGGATGTGTCGATTCAGGCGCAGGTGGTGAACCTGCTGGAGGATTTGCAGGCAAAGTTCGGCCTGACCTATCTGTTCATCAGCCATGATCTGTCGATGGTCCGCCACATCGCCGACCGGGTGGCGGTGATGTATCTGGGCAAGATTGCCGAACTGTCGCCGCGCGATGCGCTGTATGCCCGCCCGCTGCATCCTTACGCCGAGGCGTTGTTGTCGGCGGTCAATGAACCCGACCCGGTGCTGGCCGCCAAACGCCGCCGCATCATCCTCAAGGGCGACGTACCGTCACCGGCCAACCCGCCCAAAGGCTGCAATTTCAACACCCGCTGCCCGCGCGTCTTTGACCGCTGCCGGGTGGAAAAGCCGATCCTTCGCGAAGTGGAGCCACAGCGTTTTGTGGCCTGCCATCTTTTCGATGAAACCGCCGCCGGGCCAACCGGCGCATCCGAGGCCAAAGAGCGCAATCAACAAGGAGTGTCGCTATGAAACTGAGAACCGCCCTTCTGGGGGCCGCAGCCGTCGCCGCGATGGCGTCGGCGGCCTTCGCCGAACGTGGAGCCGACGGCAACGTCAACGTGCTGTACTGGCAGGCTCCGTCCACGCTGAACCCCTACCTGTCTTCGGGCACCAAGGATGTCGAAGCCTCGTCGCTGATCCTTGAAGGCTTCGGCGGCTTTAACGAGAAGGGCGAAGTGATCGCCCGTCTGGCTGAATCCGTCCCCACCGTTGAAAACGGCGGCGTATCGGCCGACCTGACCACCATTACCTGGAAGCTGAAGCCGGGGATGATGTGGTCCGACGGCACGCCGGTCACCTCGGCGGACGCGAAGTTTACTTACGAATACTGCACCCATCCCGAAGGCGGCTGCGCACAGGCCGCCCGCTATGAAGGCATCAAGTCGATCGACACACCGGATGATGCTACCGTGGTCATCACCTTCGTGGCACCGAAGCCGAACCCCTATCAGGCATTCGTCGGCGGCACCTCGCCGCTGCTGCAAAAGGCACAATTCGCCAACTGCCTTGGCGCGGCCGCATCGGCCTGCAACGACCAGAACTTCAAACCCATCGGTACCGGCCCGTTCATGGTCACCGACTTCAAGGTGAATGACGTGGTCACGCTGGCCGCCAACCCGAACTACCGCGATCCGGCCAAACCGGCCTTCGCCACCATGACGCTGAAAGGCGGCGGCGATGCGCAGGCCGCTGCCCGCGCCGTGATGGAAACCGGTGAGTTTGACTATGCCTGGAACACCCAGATCAACCCGGAAATGCAGACCCAGATGGCTGCAGGCGGCAAGGGCGTGTTCCTGAACGGTTTCGGCACGCTGGTCGAGCGGATCGAGATGAACATGACCGATCCCGATCCGGCCCTTGCCGAAGGCGAGCGGTCGACGACCAAGCATCCGCACCCGATCCTGTCCGACATCAAGGTCCGCAAGGCCCTGTCGATGGCGATTGACCGTCAGGTGCTGGTCGACATCGGCTACGGCGCTGCCGGTCGCCCGACCTGTAACATCGTTCCGGCACCTGAACTCTACGCCTCGCCCAACACCGAGTGCATTCCCCAGCAGATGGACGCCGCCAAGGCGCTGCTGGACGAAGCCGGCTGGACCGATACCGACGGCGACAGCGTCCGCGACAAGGACGGCAAGAAGCTGAAGCTGCTGTACCAGTCGTCAACCAACCCCGTTCGTCAGGATTTCCAGGCGCTGGTCAAGGGCTGGTGGACCGAACTTGGCGTTGAGGTCGAGCTGAAGAACATCGACGCTTCGGTCTTCTTCGGCGGTGACGCGGGATCGCCCGACACGTTCCAGAAGTTCTATGCGGACGTCGAAATGTACGCCAACAACTTTGACGGCACCGATCCGGAGCCCTACCTGGCCCAGTACCTGTGCGACAAGATCCCCGGCCCCGACAACCAGTGGCAGGGCGAAAACATCAACCGTTTCTGCGACCCGGCTTATGATACGCTGGTCGCTGAACTGGCCACCACAGCCGACCTTGCCAAGCGCGGCGAGATCGCCATCAAGCTGAATGATATGCTGACCAAGGACACCTACACAGTGGTGGCGCTGGTGGACCGTGGCCGTCTGTCAGCCGCCTCCAACACGCTTGGCGGCGTGGTGCTGAACACCTGGGACACCGAGTTGTGGAATGCCCAGGACTGGTTCCGCGTAAAGTGATGCAGACCGTAGGATGGGCAATATTGCCCATCCTACCCTCCCAGACCGTTGATCCGAGGGCCCGCCCATGCTCACCTACACGCTGAGACGGCTTCTTCTGGCGATACCGACGCTATTGCTGATCAGTCTGGTCATCTTCCTGCTGGTCGATTTCGCCCCCGGCAGCCCGGCGTCGGAAATTCCGCTGACCGTCCCGGCCGAAGTGCGCCTCAAGATCCTTGAAGCGATGGGCGTCAACGATCCGGTGCATGTGCGATACCTTTTGTGGCTGAAGCAGTTTTTTGTCACCGAACCACTTGTCGGCTATGACGCGGTGTTCGGCACCAACCATTCCGAAGGCATGCAGCGGATCATCTCGTACCAGTCGCGCTCACCCGTCTTTGACATCATCGTCGAACGCCTGCCGCAGACGCTGACCGTGATCGGCACGGCCTATGTGCTGGCAATCGTGATCGCCCTGCCGATCGGCATCTATTCCGCCTACCGGCAATATTCCTGGTTTGACCAGATCGGCACCTTCGTGTCGATGGTCGGCTATTCGGTGCCGACCTTCTTTACCGGCGTGCTGCTGATCGTGATCTTTTCGGTCAACCTTGGCTGGTTCCCGTCGATCTATGACACCACCCTGCGCGTTACCGACTGGCCGAGCTTTGTCAAAATGGTGCACCAGATGGCCCTGCCGGTCACTGTTCTGGCCCTGTTCAACGCCGCCGAGATCGGGCGCTATACCCGGTCGTCGATGCTGGAGAACCTGAGCCAGGATTACGTCCGCACCGCCCGCGCAAAGGGCTTGAGCGAGCGGACCGTGGTCCTGAAGCACGTGTTGCGCAATTCGCTGATCCCGGTGGTCACCATCATCGCGCTTGGGATGCCGACGATCTTTGCCGGCGCCATCATCACCGAACAGGTGTTCAAGGTGAACGGCATCGGCGCGGCGCTGATCGGAGCCATCCACGCCAATGACCTGCCGATGGTGCAGACCGTGACCTTCATCACCGCCGTCCTGATCGTGCTGTTCAACCTGATCGCCGACATTCTTTACGGCATCCTGGACCCGAGGATCCGTTATGACTGATATAGCACCCCCCATTGAGGCAACCTCTGCCGCCGACACGCCGCGCAGCCTGTACCGCGATGTCTGGGACCAGTTCCGCACTCACAAGGGCGCGATGGCCGGGCTGATCGTGCTGTGCCTGCTGGTCTTCGCCGTGCTGATCGGGCCGCTGATCTGGCGGGTGGACGGCACTTACGTCAACCCTGACACCGCCGCGATGTTCAAATCGCGCAACCTGTCGCCCAGTTGGGAACACCCCCTTGGCACGGACCAACTGGGCCGCGACATGCTGGCGCGGATGATGGCGGGGGGGCAGGTGTCGATGGCGGTGGGCACGGTGGCCATGCTGATCTCGATGTTCGTCGGCACCACTGTCGGCGTCATGGCGGGCTATTTCCGCAAACTGGACGGCATGCTGATGCGGCTGACCGACCTGTTCCTGTCGCTGCCGCTGCTGCCGCTGCTGCTGGTGATGATGATGCTGTACGGCGACATGGTGCGCGGCTGGCTGGGGCCAGAGGCGGGGACGTTTCTGCTGATCGTCATCGCCATCGGCCTGACGTCGTGGATGCAGGCGGCCCGGATCGTGCGCGGTCAGGTGCTGGCGGTAAAGGAACGCGAGTTCGTGCTGGCCGCCCGGTCCATCGGCACGCCCTCGCGGCGGATCATCCTGCGCCATATCCTGCCCAACGTGTTCTCATCCGTCATGGTGGCGGCCACGCTTGGCATCGCCGGGGCGATCATCACCGAAAGCGTGCTCAGCTTTCTTGGCCTTGGTTTCCCCCCCGATTTCCCGACCTGGGGGCGGTTGCTGAACGACGGCTATGTCGACATGACGCTGTACCCAGAACGGGTGATGTGGCCGGGCATCGCCATTTCGCTGACCGTCCTGTCGGTGAACTACATCGGCGACGGCTTGCGCGACGCGCTGGACCCGCGCATCCGGGGCCGCTAACCAAGGTGATTGCGGATGCGCCGGACCATCAGCCAGACGCCGATCAGCACGACCGGCGTCAGCACCGCCATCAACCCGGCAGGCCCCAGACCGATCTTTTCGGCCAGCGGTTTCAGCGGATAGGCGGCCAGATTGACCGCGTAATAGCTGATAGCCACGGTTGACAGACCTTCGACCGTGCGCTGCAGCCTCAGCTGCAGATCGGCGCGTTTGTCCATGGATTCCAGCAGCTTCTGGTTCTGCGCCGACCGTTCCACATCCACCCGGGTGCGCAGCAGTTCTGCCGCACGCTCGGCCCGTTCGGCCATGCCCTTCAGGCGGCCCTCAGATGATTTCACCGTCCGCATCGCCGGATCATAGCGGCGCATCATGAACTCGCCAAAGGTCTGGCGGCCCTGAATGCGCTGTTCGCGCAGCACCTCGATCCGCTGGTTGACGATCGCCTCATAGGCCGCAGTGGCCCCGAACCGGAACGAGAATTGCACCGCCAGGCTTTCCAGTTCGGCCGAGATGGTCAGCAATTCGTGCAACGCGGCCTCCGGCGACCGCTCTGCCCCATCAAGGCCGGAGACCAGCGCCGACAGCTTGGGGTCCAGCGCATTCAGCCGCGCCGACAGGTCGCGTGCCCGCATCAGGCCCAGCATCGACATGGCGCGGTAGGTCTCGATCTCGCACAGGCGCTGGACGATGCGGCCCACCCGGCGCGGGCCGGTGCCATCCTTGACAAAGACGGCAAAGCGCATGTGCCCGGCCGGATCAATCCGGAAGTCGCCCGCGATCACCGCGGCCCCGTCAACCACCCGGGCCGTCGCCAGACTTTCCGGCACGAACCAGTCGTCCAGCTTGGCCAGCATCTCCGGTTCGCTGTCCGACAGCCGTTCCACCCGGATCAGCACAGAGGTCAGCCGCAGGCCCGGCGCGGCAGCCAGCCAGTCCTCCGGCAGCACCTCGGCTTCGGCCGGATCAAAGGGGCGGCGCGATACACCCTTGGAAAAGGCGGTGTAGGTGACAAATTCGGTATGGCTTTCCCACTTCACCTCGGCCCGCCCGATGGAGCCGGAAAAATGCGTCGCCCCCGGCTGCGGGTGGGCCGAACCGTGCCGGTCCAGCAGCGCCAGCAGATGCGCCAGATCAAGACCGCGGTCGCGGTTGGCGGCTTGCTCCGGTTCCTTGATCGCAACATAGACGGCCGTAGTCGGCACCTCCAGCGACGGAAATGGCCGCGCGTGCAGCTCGTTCACGGTGGCATAGCGCAAGGGATGGTCGGGGATCGGGGCCATGGTCAGGGTCTTTCATCGCGGTTGCCCCAACACTTAGGGCGCAACCGGAGTGCGTTCCAGAGAATTGCCGGAATACATGGGTATGCGACGCGCATGTTGCATTATCGCAGGGTCAGGATGGGCAGATTGCCTAACCTGCGGGCACCAGTAGGATGGGCAATCTGCCCATCCCCCCGTTCCAGCATCAATCAATCATCGGCAGTAAAGCATCCAGAGATTTCTTCGCGTCGCCGTAAAACATCCGGGTGTTTTCCTTGTAGAACAGCGGGTTCTCTATCCCGGAATATCCCGTCCCCTGCCCGCGCTTGGACACGAACACCTGTTTCGCCTTCCAGCACTCCAGCACCGGCATCCCGGCAATCGGGCTGTTCGGGTCTTCCTGTGCTGCCGGATTGACGATGTCGTTCGATCCGATGACGATGGCCACGTCGGTGTTGGGGAAATCCTCGTTGATCTCGTCCATTTCCAGCACGATATCGTAGGGTACGCGCGCCTCGGCCAGAAGCACGTTCATGTGGCCGGGCAAGCGGCCTGCAACCGGGTGGATGGCAAAGCGCACCGTCTTGCCCTTGGCGCGCAGCTTGCGGGTCAGTTCCGACACCGACTGCTGCGCCTGCGCCACCGCCATGCCGTAGCCCGGGATGATGATGATGCTGTCGGCGTCGTTCAGCGCTGCCGCCACGCCTTCGGTGTCGATGGCGATCTGTTCGCCCACAACTTCCATCGCTGGGCCGGTGGTGCCGCCGAACCCGCCGAGGATAACACTGATGAACGACCGGTTCATCGCCTTGCACATGATGTAGCTCAGGATCGCGCCCGACGATCCGACCAGCGCCCCCACCACGATCAGCAGGTCATTCGACAGCGAAAAGCCGATCGCCGCCGCCGCCCAGCCGGAATAGCTGTTCAGCATCGACACCACGACCGGCATGTCCGCCCCACCGATCCCCATGATCAGGTGATAGCCGATGAACAGTGCAGCAGCCGTCATCAGCACAAGCGCCAGCGTCGAGCCGCTGTTGATGTAGACAACCAGCATGACCAGCGACAGCGCCGCCGCCCCGGCATTCAGCAGATGCCCGCCCGGAAGCTTTTTCGCCTTGCCGTCCACCTTGCCCGCCAGCTTGCCATAAGCGATGACCGACCCGGTAAAGGTGACCGCACCGATAAACACACCCAGGAACACCTCGACCTTCAGGATGTTCAGTTCCACTGCCGTCTTGTGCGCCAACACGGCGGCGAAACCGTCAAGCGTGGCCCGCGCCGCCTCGTCCAGCCCGGCGACCAGCGTCGCCTCGATGTGGGCGTTGTAGCCGATGAACACCGCTGCAAGACCGACAAGGCTGTGCATCGCGGCCACAAGCTGTGGCATTTCCGTCATCTGCACTCGCTTGGCAACCACCCAGCCGATGGCCCCGCCCGCGGCAATCATCGCGGCCGAGATCAGCCAGTTGCCCGCCCCCGGCCCGTACAGCGTGGCAAGCACCGCCAGCGCCATGGCGGCGATGCCATACCAGACCGCCCGCTTGGCGCTTTCCTGTCCGGACAGCCCCCCGAGCGAAAGAATGAACAGAACCGCTGCGACGACATAGGCGGCCGTGGTGAATCCGTATTCCATGGCGGCCACTCCTTACGACTTCTGAAACATGGCGAGCATTCGCCGGGTGACCATGAAGCCACCAAAGATGTTGATCCCGGCCATGAAGACCGAAGCCGCCGCAAGGATCACCACCAGCCAGGACCCGGAACCGATCTGGATCAGTGCCCCCAGAATGATGATCGACGAGATGGCGTTGGTGACGGCCATCAACGGCGTGTGCAAGCTGTGGCTGACGTTCCAGATCACCTGAAAGCCCACAAAGACCGCCAGCACGAACACGATGAAGTGCGACATGAAGCTGGCAGGTGTATATAGCCCCGCCAGCAGCATCAGCCCACCTCCGATTGCCAGCAGCCCCACCTGACTGCGGGTCTGCGCCTTGAAGGCCGCCACTTCCTGCGCGCGCCGTTCAACCGGGGTCAGCTCCACGGCTTTCGGCTTTGGCTTGGCCGCCGCAATCGCAGAAATCTTCGGCGGTGGCGGCGGATAGGTCACGGCACCCGCATGCGTCGCGGTGGCGCCCCGGATCACGTCATCCTCCATGTTGTGGACGATGTTGCCATCTTTCTTGGGCGTAAGATCGGTGATCATGTGCCGGATGTTGGTCGAATACAGGGTCGAGGCCTGCGCGGCCATCCGGCTGGGGAAATCGGTGTAGCCCACAACGGTCACACCATTGTCGCTGACGATTTTCTGGTCTGGCACGGTCAGGTCGCAGTTGCCACCGCGTTCCGCCGCAAGATCCACGATCACCGAGCCGGGCTTCATCATGGCCACCATATCGGCGGTCCACAGCTTTGGCGCAGGCCTGCCGGGGATCAGGGCGGTGGTGATGACGATGTCCATATCGGGGGCCAGTTCGCGGAACTTGGCCAGCTGCGCTTCGCGGAATTCGGGGCTGGAAGGGGCCGCGTAGCCCCCCGTGGCCGCACCGTCCTGTGCATCGGCAAATTCCAGAAACACAAAACTCGCGCCCATCGATTCGATCTGTTCTGACACCTCGGGCCGCACGTCAAAGGCATAGACAATGGCGCCCAGCGAGGTCGCCGTGCCAATCGCCGCAAGCCCCGCCACGCCCGCGCCGACGATCAGCACCTTTGCAGGTGGCACCTTGCCTGCCGCCGTCACCTGACCGGTGAAGAACCGGCCAAAGTTAGAACCCGCCTCGATCACCGCGCGGTACCCGGCGATATTGGCCATCGACGACAGCGCATCCATCTTCTGCGCGCGGCTGATGCGCGGCACCATGTCCATCGCCACAACCGTGACCCCGGACTTGGCGGCCAGCTCCAGCAACTCGGGGTTCTGCGCCGGCCAGAAGAACGAGATCAGCGTCTGCCCGCCCCGCAAGGTTGCCAACTCGGCAGCCTCGGGCCCGCGCACCTTGACGATCACATCTGCCGCAGCGATCACAGCCCCGGCGTCAGGCAGAACCTCGACCCCCGCCGCCGCATACAAGGCATCCGAAAGCCCGGCGCGGCTGCCCGCCCCGGCCTGAATGCAGCAGCTGTGCCCCAGCTTTACCAGTTGCAGCGCGGAATCGGGCGTCATCGCCACCCGGTTCTCGCCCGCGAAAATCTCTGTCAGTGCACCGATTTTCACTGTGGTCCCCCGCTCTTCATGCCCACACCCCGAAATGTTCGTTTCGACTTAACACCGCGCAACAATATTTCAAACCCTACATTATCCGCATCGGACAGACGTTCATCTGCGCCCGATCCAGCGGCGCACCCGCGCGGCCCACAGATCGAACTCCGGGCCAAAGGCAGCCGTCAGGCGCGCCTCTTCGTCCCGGATGAACCGCGCCTGGATCAGCGATACGAAACTGGCCACCAGCGGCAAGGCAAGCGCCGCATCCCACCACAGGATCGCTCCGGTCAGGATCAGCGCATCGCCCAGATAGATCGGATTGCGCGACAGGCTGAAGGCGCCGGTGGTCATCAGTGCCGAAGGGTCGCGCCGGGGGATCACCGTGGTGCGCCGCGCGGCCATCTGCAGGATCGCCGTGGCCATCAGTGCCAGCCCCGTCAGCACCAGCGCAGCCCCGGCCCACACCCCGAACACCCCGAAAAACGGCGGCGCCAGCGCGCCCAACCCGTAGGCCAGCACCAGATGCAGGGCCAACCAGACCGGCGGCAGATCCACGAATTCCAGTGCTTTGCGCATCGTCCACTCCTCTGTTGCCGATCTAGACGTCTTGGCCGGAAAGGTGCAAGCGCCCAAGCACGCGGGTAATCATTTCAAGCTTGAAATTTATTCCCCGCCCGGCGATAACCAGTCAAATCCGAAGGACACCCGATGCCCACTGATTTCGCCGCCACCAAACGCCTGTTCCACCTGCCCGACGGGATTGTCTACCTTGACGGCAACTCGTTGGGGCCGATGGTGAAATCTGCGCCTGCCCGCGTGGCGCAGGTGGTGGAACGCGAATGGGGTGACCTGCTGATCACCGGCTGGAACAAGGCGGGATGGATGGATCAGCCCGCCCGCGTCGGCGACCGAGTGGCAAAGCTGATCGGGGCGGCCCCCGGCACCGTCGTCATGGGCGACACCCTGTCGGTCAAGGTCTATCAGGCCCTCGCCTCGGCGCTGGAGATGAACCCAAAGCGCCGGGTGATCCTGTCAGATACCGGCAACTTCCCGTCCGATCTGTATATCGCCGAAGGCTTGTGCCGCACCCTTGGCGGCCAGTACCGGCTGAAAACCGTCGCGCCCGAAGAGGTGATGTCAGCGATTGATGATACCGTTGCGGTGACCCTGATCACCGAGGTTGATTACCGCACCGGCCGCCGCCACGACATGGCCGACATCACGGCGCGCGCCCACGAGGTGGGGGTGCTGACCGTCTGGGATCTGGCGCATTCCGCCGGGGCGTTTCCGGTGGACCTGACCGGGGCCAAGGCGGATTTCGCGGTGGGCTGCACCTACAAATACCTCAACTCCGGCCCCGGCGGCCCGGCTTTCATCTACGTGGCACCGCAGCACGCCGACACCGCCCGCCCGGCCCTGTCCGGCTGGCTGGGGCACGAGGCTCCTTTCGCCTTTGACCTGAATTACCGCCCCGGCGCAGGGATCGAGCGGATGCGCGTCGGCACCCCGCCCGTCCTGCAACTGGCCGCGTTGGAGGCGGCGCTGGATGTCTGGGATATGGTTGATCTGAACGACCTGCGCAAAGCCTCGCTGCGGCTGCAAGACCTGTTCATCAAAGGGGTAGAGACGCGCATCCCTGTCCTGACCCTCGCCACCCCGCGCTCGCACCTGATGCGCGGCTCGCAGGTGTCTTTCCGCCACCCCGAAGGCTATGCGATCATGCAGAACCTGATTGCCGAAGGCGTGATCGGTGATTTCCGCAGCCCCGATATCCTGCGCTTTGGCTTTACACCGCTGTTCATCGACGAAGATGACGTGGCCCGCGCCGTCAACGTGCTGACAAAGATCATGGATTACGGCACCTGGGACCGCCCCGATTTCAAACGCCGCGCAAAGGTGACCTGATGATCCGTCTCTGGAACCCCGAGACCCTGCCAAAACCCGCCTCGCGCTACAGCCATCTGGCGCTGGCGACCGGTACCACCCGGCGGCTGGAAATCTCTGGTCAGGTTGGCATCCACCCCAACGGCACGCTGGCCGAAGGGTTGGCGGCCCAACTTGACGCCGCCCTTGCCAATGTCGATGCGGCCCTTGCGGCGGCCGGGATGACCCGCGCGAACCTGATGAAGATAACCGTCTATCTGACGCAAAACACGCCCGAGGCGGTGGCCACCTACCGCACCCGCCGCGATATCTGGGTGGGTGATGCCGTGCCCCCCGCCGCCACCTTGCTGATCGTCGCCGGGCTTGCCTCGCCCGCCCTGCTGGTCGAGGTGGACGCCGTGGCCGCGGGTTAGGCCATGGCCCCGGTGATCCGCCCCTACCGGCCCGAAGACCGCGCCGCCGCCAAGATGATCTACTACCGCGCAATCCGCGAGGGCACGACGGATCTGCTGGATCACGCCCAGCGTGCCGCATGGGCCCCAAGCAACCAGCCGGACTGGACGACACCCGACAAGCTGGTTGACCAATGGTGCTGGATTGCGGAAGAGGACGGCCAGCCCACCGGATTCATGTCGCTGTGCCCTGACGGGTTGCTGGATATGGCCTTCGTGATCCCCGAGGTGATGGGCAAAGGCACAGCCGCCGCCCTGTATGACGTCCTGCTGGCCAAGGCTCGCGCCGAAGCCCTGCCCCGCCTGACCGTCGTCGCCAGCCCGTTTTCGAAGCGCTTCCTGCTGCGCCGTGGCTGGCAGGTGGACCACGAAGGGCCAGAGGTGCATGATGGCCAGACCTACCTTCTGTCCCACATGTCCCTGACCCTGGCCCCCGAATGATGCACCCTCTTTCGCCCGCCTGACCCGCAGAAAGACGCCCCGCCATGCTGACCCTCCGCGCCCTGCTGATCTGCCTGCTTGCGGTTGCACAGGCCCACGCCGAAACGGCCGCCGACCGGTTCAGCCCCAAACGCGGCTTGAACTTTGAGCTGTGGGTGGAATGGCTCAGCGTTGACGAAATGGTCACCCGGCCGGGCTTTCTGGACGTGTTCCCCGACTGGCGCCGTACCGCCCCCGAAGGTGCCGTGGCCGCGCTGGCGACCAACGGTTTCGATGTCATCCGCTTGCCGGTCGAGCCTGCGCCGTTTCTGGCGCTTGGTCCCGGTGCGGCGCAGGATGCGCTGATCGGGCAGGTCGCAGATACCGCCGCGATGATCCAGACCACCGGCCTCAAGGTCATCGTCGACCTACACGCCATCCCCCGCAATGGCGAGCCGTGGGGCACCGACAGAATCCTTAACGACCCCGCCACCTTCGACACCTATGCAGCCCTTGTCGGCAAGATCGCCGCGCGACTGCACGGGATGGACCCCGACCGCACCGCGCTGGAACTGCTGAACGAACCGACCAATGACTGCGGTCTGGTGTTCGAGCCTGATCTGCAGCAATGGCCCGGCCAGCTGTCGCGCCTGCACCGCGCCGCCCGCGCTGCTGCGCCCGATCTGCCGCTGGTCGTGTCGGGCGGCTGCTGGGGCAGTGCGGACGGGCTGTTGGCCATCGACCCTGCCCTGCTGGCCGACGACAACCTGATCTGGAGCTTTCACAGCTACGGCCCGTTTTTCTTTACCCATCAGGGGGCGGGCTGGACCGGCGGGCCGGTGGTTCACTTTGCGGGCGTGCCCTTTCCCGCCGCAGCCATTGACGACGCCATGGCCGCGCAGTTGGTGACCGAGGCTGCCGCGCGCGCCGGTTCAGGCGAGGTGACCCGCGATGCGCTGACGGCGGAACTGCAAGCCTACCGTGATCTGCCGCTGGATGCGGTGTCCGAAGATATCGCCCGCGTTGCCGCTTGGGCCGACGCGCATGACGTGCCGCGCAACCGGATCCTTGTCGGCGAGCTCGGCGTGATCCACGAAAATGCGCAAGGTATCGCCGTGCCCGCCGCCAGCCGCGCCGCCTTTCTGGACGCCAAGATTTCCGCCATCGAGGCGGCGGGCTTTGGCTGGGCGGTCTACAGCTGGACCGGCAGTCTGGGCATCGCGGATCCCCGGACCTACAAGGTCGACCCTGACCTTTGCCCCGCCCTCAGGCTATCGCGATGCTGACGCCCGCCGCCTGACCTTGTCACCATAGAAAGACCGCATGACCACCTGCCCTTTCAACCCACCCGACGACGACCCTTCAGAAAACGGCGCCGAGATGTCCTTTGACGGCCGGATGTCCTACGGCGATTACCTGCGCATCGACCAGATCCTTGGCGCGCAACATATGCTGACCACGGCGCATGACGAGATGCTGTTCATCATCCAGCACCAGACCTCGGAGCTGTGGATGCGGCTGGCGCTGCACGAGTTGGACGCAGCACGCCATGCCATCGCGCAAGACCGTGCGCCGGAAGCGTTCAAGATGCTGGCCCGGATCAGCCGCATCTTTGAACAGCTGAACAATGCCTGGGACGTGCTGCGCACGATGACGCCCTCCGATTACACCCATTTCCGCGATGATCTTGGGCAATCCTCCGGCTTTCAGTCGTGGCAATACCGGCTGATCGAATATGCCGTCGGCAACCGCAATCTTGCGATGCTGAAACCCCACGCCCACCGCCCCGACCTGACCGCAAAGCTGGAGGCGGAACTGGCCCGCCCCACTCTGTATGACGAAGCGCTGCGCCATCTGGCGCGCAAGGGTCTGCCGGTGCCGGCGGAAATCCTGACCCGCGACCTGCGCCAGTCCTGGACCGCGCACGACGGCGTGCTTGCCTGTTGGCAGATCGTCTACCGTGATCCCGCCACCCATTGGCAGGCCTACGAGCTGGCCGAAAAGCTGGTGGATTTCGAGGATTACTTCCGCCGCTGGCGGTTCAACCATGTCACCACTGTCGAACGTGTCATCGGCTTCAAGCGCGGTACCGGCGGCACCTCCGGGGTCGCTTACCTGCGCCGGATGCTGGACACACAGCTTTTCCCCGAGCTTTGGCAACTTCGCACCACACTTTGACGCCCTTTTCACGCGCCCGTGATCACATTCCGGCCCTTGCACGGTTTGACGCGAATGCCGCTGTCAGCTACCGTCGGGTAAAATGACTCCGCTGACAGCCGTCTGCGGGCAGTGCACAAGTGAGCCCGTCCATGCCTTACCTTCCGACCATCCTTCTGCGCAAGGGAACCGCTGCCGCTGCGGCACTTGCGATGCTGATGCTGGCAGCCTGCGTCGATCCGACAATGACGGCGGCCACCTCCGGCCAGCCCGCCCTGCCCAAGGCGGACGAGAATGTCTATGTCGCCAAGATGGATGCGGGCATCGCGATCCCTGCCCTGCCAATCGAAAAGATCCCCGAGGCGTACCGCCGTCAGGTGGTGCAATACACCTCCGATCAGGCCCCGGGCACGATCATCATCAACCCCGGCCAGCGGTTGCTGTACTACGTGCTCGGCAATAACAAGGCGATCCGCTACGGCATCGCGGTCGGCAAGGCGGGTTTTGAATGGTCGGGCGAGGCGGTCGTGGCCGAAAAGAAGACCTGGCCCACCTGGACCCCGCCAAAGGAAATGATCGAACGCAAGCCGGAACTGGCGCAATGGGAAAAGGGTCAACCCGGCGGGCCGACCAACCCTTTGGGCGCGCGGGCGATCTACCTGCTGTCGAACGGCGTCG
Source organism: Paracoccaceae bacterium (assembly GCA_031415015.1). GTDB lineage: Bacteria > Pseudomonadota > Alphaproteobacteria > Rhodobacterales > Rhodobacteraceae > JAUYQR01. Next base: position 785 of record JANOQT010000168.1, on the reverse strand, counting down.
ACTATGGCTACCGCATCCACGGCACGCCGGAATGGATGTCGATCGGGCGCAATGCCTCGTCGGGCTGCATCCGGATGATCAATCAGGACGTGATGGATCTGTTTGACCGGGTGAAGGGCGGCGAGAAGGTTATCGTGCTGACCGCCTCGGGCGAAATGCCGAAGGGCTTGTATATCCCCAAGCCGCCTGCGGTGAAGAAAAAGGCTGCCCCGGCAGCCGCGGTCGTGACCCCGGTCCCGGCGCTGGTCGTCCTGCCGCCGCCGTCGATTGCCACGGGTGCGCCGGTGGTGCCGGTTGTCACGCCCGCCCCGGCCTGTGCCGGGCCGCTGGTGGGTGGCGTCTGCCCACCTGCCAAACCTGCGACCGAACCGGTCGACTGACCTGTCCGAAGCCATGAAAAACGGGCGCGCGCCAGATTGGCCCGCGCCCTTTCGTTTGCCGGATCAGCCTACAGCCACCGGTCGTAATCGCTGACCAGCAGATGCGTCGGGGGCACGTCCTCTTCGATCTCGGCAAAGCGGCCGATGGGTTCGCGAAAGATGTTGTCGGTCAAATCGTCATTCACCGTGCTGACCTCGCCGATCAGCACGTCGCCACCTTCGCCCCAGAACGCGTGCCAGTCGCCCGGCATCAGGGTCACACTTTCCCCCGGCGCCAGTTTCAGCTTGTCACCCGGGCCATAGCGCCGCGCGATCCCGTCGCAGCGCACCATCCCACCCCGGTCCGCCGCATAGTTCCCCGCGTCGTCGGACCCGCACAATTCGATCACCAGCGTGGCCCCGCCC
>JANOQT010000167.1:0-1845 GCA_031415015.1 Paracoccaceae bacterium | reverse complement strand
CACAGTTCCGGCCCGAAATGGTGGCTCACCGGCCGATTTTCGAACATGGTTTGCGGTCACGCATCCATCTGCCGATGAAGGTGCATGGCGCTTTGATCGGCGCGTTGTCCTGTTCGCAACACGCAGCTGGGCAGTATGGCCCGGATGATGTGCGCAATGCGCGCTATGTGGCGGAAATGCTGTCACCGTACTTCTTTGCCCTGCGCGCCGCCGAACAGGCCCGCCAATCGGCCATCATCCAGACCGAAGCGCGCGCGCGGGAAGAAGGCCTGCGGCTAGGTGCGCTACGTTTGACCGAGGCACTGGAACAGGAACGCCAGCGCATCGGGATGGACCTGCATGATCAGACATTGGCCGACCTCACGCGCTTGGCGCGGCGGCTGGAGCGGCTGCAAAGTGCCGAGCGGGTGGCGGCGGTGGACCTGCATCCGGTGACGCAAGGCATGCAGCAGGCAATACAGGATTTGCGGCAGATCATCGAGACGGCGAAGCCCTCGGTGCTGCATCTGTTCGGCTTTGCGCATGCGGTGGAAAACCATCTGGACCGCGCCATTCGCGATTCTGGCCAAGGCGTTCAGGGTAGCCTGACCGATGAAACCAGTGGCGTGATCGACCGGCTGGATCCTTCGATCGGCATGGCGCTGTTCCGCATCGCGCAGGAGGCTGTCAACAACGCGGTAAACCACGCGCAGGCCGAAACCGTGCAGGTCCGGCTGATGCATACCCGCGGTCAGGTGGCGATCATTGTCGAAGATGACGGCGTCGGCTTTCCACGCCCAAAATCCAGATCCGGCAGCGGCATCGACAACATGAAAACACGGGCGAGATTGATCTCGGCCCGGTTCATAATCTCGACCGGTGCGGATGGCCGGGGCGCGCGGGTGGCGATTTCATTGCCTGCGGCGGTTGCAGCGACTGACCGACAGGTGCGGATGTGAAAGTTCTGATTGTTGAAGATGATCCGCTGCACCGATCCTATCTGAACGAGGCGGTATCAGCCGCCTTGCCGGAATGCGGAATGGTGATAGAGGCAGCGTCTGGCAGTGAAGGCGAAATACTGGCCCGCGAACATGCCTCGGCGCATGTGGTGATGGATTTGCAGATGGCGCCCCGCAACGGGATCGAGGCAGCCCGCACCATCTGGCGCGAACGCCCCGGCACCCGCATCCTGTTCTGGTCGAATTATGCCGACGAGGCCTATGTGCGCGGCGTCTCCCGCATCGTGCCGGACGGCGCTGCCTATGGCTATGTCTTGAAATCGGCCACCGATGAGCGCCTGCGGCTGGCCCTGCGCAGCATCTTCATCGAAAACCAATGCGTGATAGACCGCGAGGTGCGCGGCACGCAGGCAATGTCCTTCGGCCAGAAGGGCGGGTTTTCCGATGTTGAGTACGACATTCTGATTGATATTGCCCTTGGTCTGACCGACCGCGCGATTGCCACCCGCAGGGGGCTTTCGTTGCGATCTGTGCAGAACCGGCTGCAACAGATTTACGAAAAACTGGATGTCTATCAGACGGGTGAAGAAGGGCAGTTCAATCTGCGGGCACGGGCAGTGACCACGGCGATCCTGCGAAAGCTGTTGAATTACGGCGCGCTGGAGCGGGCCGAGACGGATCTGCAGAACTGGCTGGATCGGATGATGTGATTGGGCTTCCGCATCGGCGCTAGATCGCGGATTTCCATAGTTCGATGGGCGTGGTTGGCCCCGGATGTCAAATCACCGGACTTGCAAAGGCGTGCCGTAGTTGCCCAAGATCAGGTGGTGTTGGTCGCGAATATGGGCCAAGCGCTCCTTGTCACGCCTCTGGCGATGTGACGCGGGCCGGTGCTTTCAGGCATGAA
>JANOQT010000166.1:0-3694 GCA_031415015.1 Paracoccaceae bacterium | reverse complement strand
GACCGCCAAGCTCAACGGCGTCGATCCCCAAGCCTGGCTCGTCGACACCCTCGCCCGCATTCCAGACCACAAGATCAACCGGATCAATGACCTGCTGCCATGGAACCTGCGGTAATGGCAGTCAGACCGGACGGTTACCGTCCGTTCAGGAATACGCGCCGGAGACGAAAGCAGGCGAGGTCACACTGACGTTCGACATTCCGGCCGGCCTAGACGGTATCAGCGTCCTTCCTAGCGTCGGTATCTATCATCAAAATCGGGTAGAGATTCTCGAGGATGGCAACATCTCGTGGATCCCCGGCTCCGCCAACCCCGTCATGATCGCGTCCGATACGGACCTGAAGGACGAGAGCCGCATGATCGAGGTTGGCGTCCCGTTCGGCCAGACAAAGTAACCTCTTCAGCAGGGCGGAAAGACTACACCACGCGAGCTTAGATCCGGTGACACGGGCAGGCAGCCGGGCGCATCTGGCGTTTTCGCTCTTGCTCTATACGAGCAGCGGCGGGGCGATGTGGTGCGTACGGATAGGCAGCATGTCCGCGCGGGTGTCCTTACCAATGTCCAAAACAAGACCGGGCAAGAAGTAAGCATTCCGATGCACCCAAATCTTCGCGCTGCACCAGACGCTTGCCGAAGTCACCCGATACACCGTGACGGCAAACCGAATCCACCTTGGAGAGAGGGCGTTTGCGGCTCTGGCGCGGAAAGAAGCAAGAACGTAAGTGTAAAACCTGAACTGTAGGTTTACAATAATGCCTCGTAGGACTTTGATTTGATTGGACGAAAAAGCAATATGGTGGGCGACCCTGGAATCGAACCAGGCGTGGGTCGCCCCGGGAGAGTTACAGTCTCCTGCCGCACCTTGCAGCTCGTCGCCCACTGCGTCGTCCGTTTACTCAAGGGGGAAGGGGGCGTCAAGAGCGATTGGGCAGAGTTTCGGCTTGCATCGGGGGGCGGTCCTGCCGCAGTGTCCTGCCTCAATTTTCGAGGGGAAGCGCCGATGAAAACGGGCACGGTAAAGCCGTCATGGGTGGTCGACAAAGAGCGCGGGCGGCGGGCCGAGGCGCGGGAAACGGTCTGGCTATTCGGGCTGCATGCGGTGCGCGATGCGCTGCTGAACCCGGCCCGCGAAAAGCTGCGGCTGGTGGTGACGAAGAACGCTTTGGACAAGCTGGAAGAGGCAGTTGCCGCGTCTGGCATGGAGCCGGAGATTGCCGATCCACGCCGGTTTGACGCGCCGATTGATGAGGGTTCCGTGCATCAGGGCGCTGCGCTGGAGGTGCGGCCGCTGGACTGGGGCAGCCTTGAGGACGTGTGCATTTCGGGCGAGGGGTTGCCGCTGGTGGTGCTGCTGGACCGGGTGACCGACCCGCATAACGTGGGGGCGGTGCTGCGGTCGGCGGAGGTGTTCGGAGCGCGGGCGGTGATCGCCCCCCGGCATCATTCGGCCCCGGAAACCGGGGCTTTGGCAAAGACGGCCAGCGGGGCGCTTGAACGGCAGCCTTATCTGCGGGTGACGAACCTGTCGGACGCGATGGAGGCGTTGAAGGCGATGGGCTATGTGCTGATCGGGCTGGACGGTGACGGCCCGGTGACGCTGGACGAGGCGGTTGCAGGTGCCGGAGGGCGGGCCATCGCGCTGGTGATGGGGGCGGAAGGGCCGGGCCTGCGGGAAAAGACGCGTGAGACCTGCGACGTGCTGGCGCGGATTCCGTTCTCGGGTGCGTTCGGCAGCCTGAATGTATCGAACGCGGCGGCGGTGTCGCTGTATGCCGCCACGCGGAGGTGATCACAAATCCGAGACGGGTCTTTAACCGCGGTCTCGGCTTTCTACATCAATAAGTGGAGGCACGGGACCGGAACCCCCGTCCTTGACTTCACTGTCCCTCGTTCCGCACTGGCGCCCAAGGCACAGCTCAAAAGGCGGGGCCTCGGGCGCCTTTTTCTATTTGGATGATCGCATGCAAGACGAAGATGCAAAGATCCGTGCCATCCTGACCTCGGTGAAGACGATTGCGGTGGTGGGCTGGTCGCCGAAACCGGACCGGCCAAGCCATGGCGTTGCGGCCTTTCTGGCACGGCACGGCTACAGGGTCATTCCGGTCAATCCCGGTCAGGCCGGGCAGGTGGCGCTGGGCGAAACCGTGCGCGCGACACTGGCCGAGGCGGGACCGGTGGATATGGTAGACATCTTCCGGCGGTCCGAAGAGGCCGGGGCGGTGGTCGACGCGGCGATTGCGGCGGGCGCAAAGGTGGTCTGGATGCAGCTTGACGTGATCGACACGGCGGCAGCGGCGCGGGCCGAGGCGGCAGGGCTGCAAGTGGTGATGAACCGCTGCCCGGCGATAGAGATCCCGCGGCTGGGACTTTAAGGGCGCTAGTCCTTTGAGCAGGCGTTCTGGCAGGTTCTCTGCCGTGACCTTACGGCTGGCGTTTTGCCTTTTCCGCGAGGCCTGACGTGCCTTCGCGCCGGTCAAGTTCGGCCAACACCTCGGCGAGGGTGACATCCCGCGCCGTCAGCATGACCAGAAGGTGGTAAAGCACATCTGCCGCCTCTGACGCGAGGCGGGCGCGGTCGCCTTTTACCGCTTCAATGATCGCTTCTATGGCCTCTTCGCCGAACTTTTCCGCACATTTTTCCGGCCCCTTGGACAGCAGCTTCGCGGTCCAGGAGGTTTCGGGATCGGCCCCCTTGCGGGCGGCGATGGTTGCGGCCAATCGGTCAAGCGTCATGTCAGCCTCACGGGGATGCCGGCGGCGGACATGTGGGCCTTGGCCTGACCGATGGTGAAGGTGCCGAAGTGGAAGATCGAGGCGGCGAGGACGGCACTTGCGTGGCCGTCGCGGATGCCTTCGACAAGGTGGTCAAGGGTGCCGACGCCACCCGAGGCGATCACCGGAATGCTGACAGCATCGGCAATGGCGCGGGTGAGGGGAAGGTTGAAGCCTTGCTTGGTGCCGTCGCGGTCCATCGAGGTCAGCAGGATTTCCCCGGCGCCTTTGGCGGCGACGGTGCAGGCAAAGTCCACAGCGTCGATGCCGGTGGCGCGGCGGCCGCCGTGGGTGAAGATCTGCCACTTTCCGGGGGCAACGGTCTTGGCGTCGATGGCCACGACGATGCATTGCGATCCGAAACGGTCGGCGGCTTCGGCCACAACGTCCGGGTTGGCGACAGCGGCGGAGTTGAACGAGACCTTGTCGGCCCCGGCCAGCAGCAGCTTGCGCACATCCTCGGGCGTGCGCACGCCGCCGCCGACGGTCAGTGGCATGAAGCATTGCTCCGCCGTGCGGGTGACCAGATCATACATCGTGGCGCGGTTGTCTTCGGTGGCCATGATGTCGAGAAAGCACAGCTCATCCGCGCCCGCCGCGTCATAGGCGCGGGCGGCCGCGACCGGGTCACCGGCGTCGATCAGGTCGGTGAAGTTCACACCTTTGACGACACGGCCGTCGGCCACGTCAAGGCAGGGGATGATGCGGGTTTTCAGCATAGAATGAGCTTAGCGCGGTGGGCGGTTCGGGGAAAGGGGGACCAGCCCCCCAAAGCTGCGTTGTGTGTGTTCACATAGTCTGACTACCCCGTTTCAGAAGGTTTGAGGCCGAAAGAGGCCGTCTGAGGGCGGATGGTGCGGGATCAGCTGATGATAGCTGATATTTGGCGATTGGCGCTTTGACCGTTGCGTTCGGTTGCCC
>JANOQT010000165.1:0-13677 GCA_031415015.1 Paracoccaceae bacterium | reverse complement strand
GGTTGCGCTCGACGTTGCTCTGGTACCAGCGCGCGACGTTGGGCGACAGGGTCCAGACCCCGTCGCCCTCGCCGCTGTCGTAGCAGGTCGGCGTCGCCGCGCTCCACTGGCAGGTCGCCGCGACGCCGTCGAGGCCGACGTCGAGGTAGGGCTCGCCGTCCTCGCGATCGTGGTTGCGCTCGGTGCCGCGCGGGTTGCGCAGGGCGTGGTAGTCGTCGCCGGCAGGGTCGGGGTTGGTCGCGGCACCCGACATGAACCGGCGATGGGAAAACAGGTTGGCGGTCCCCCAAAGGAGTTTGGTGCCGGTCGCTTCCATCTTCATCTGGAAATAATCGGTGATCTCGCGCAGACGGCTGGTGTTTTCGGCAAAGTTGCCCGCCTCGGGGCGCACGTCCGCGTCGTGGAAGCAGAAATAGGGCGCATCCAGTATCTGGAACATCTCGAACGCCACATCGGCCTTCAGTTTCGCCAGCGCCATCGTGTCGCCGAACCACGGCCGCTCAAACGTCTGCCCGCCGAACGGGTCGCCACCGGGCCAGGCAAAGCTGTGCCAGTAGGCGACGGCAAAGCGCAGATGGTCTTCCATCCGCTTGCCAAGGATCACCTCGTCGGCGTCGTAATGGCGGAAGGCGAATTCACTGGTGCTGGCGGCACCTTCGAATTTGATCGCGGGGATGCCTTTGAAAAAGTCGGTCATGATTGCGGTCCTTAGGAGGTCAGGCCTCGGATGGCGGATTGTGCGGCACGAAAACGGGCGTGGCCCGCATCGAAGGCGTCTTTAAGTGCGGGATCGGGGGCGATCACGCGGGCGATCTTTGCCAGGGTGGCGATCTCGGCCCCCGCGCCTGTGGCAGCCATAAGGCCAAGCCGGGCGGCCCCGAAGGCCCCGCCGAAATCCCCCGCGACCGGCACTTGCACCGGGCAATCCAGCGCGGTGGCAATGGCCCGAAGCCAGTAGTCAGAGCGGGAGCCGCCACCGACAGCAAGCAGATGTTCAAGCCGCGTGCCCGTGGCGGCCAGCGCATCACGGCAATCGCGGAACGCAAAGGTCACGCCTTCCAGCACGGCACGCGTTCCGGCGGCGCGGTCTGTGCTGTGTTCAAGGCCGGTGAACGCCCCCCGGATGGCAGCAGAGTTCAGTGGCGTGCGTTCACCCCCCAGATAGGGCAGGAACAGCGTTTTGCCGGGCGCTTGCAGGGGCCCAAGCTCTCCGGTCAGCGCAGCGGCGTCACGACCCACCAGCCCCGCATACCAGTTCAGCGCGTCGGTCGCGGCAAGGATCACACCCATCTGGTGCCAGGTACTGGGCAAGGCGTGGCAGAAGGTGTGCACGGCAGTGGCCGGGGCAGGCTGATAGCCGTCGTTTGCCGCAAACAGCACACCCGACGTGCCCAGCGACACAAAGCCCTCGCCCGCGCGCACCACGCCGACACCCACGCCCGAGGCCGCGTTGTCACCGCCGCCCCCCGCAATGACCACGCCCTTCGGCAGCCCCCATCGCCCTGCCAGTGCGTCACGCAACTGGCCCGAAACCTCGGACCCTTCGACCAGGCGCGGCATGTGACTGCGCGACAGGCCGATGGCCACCAGCAGTTCATCCGACCAATCCCGCGCGCCGGTATCCAGCCACGCGGTGCCCGCCGCATCCGACATCTCACCAACATGGTCGCCGGTCAGCCAGAGGCGGAGATAGTCCTTGGGCAGCAGAACCTTGGCAACCTTGCTCCAGATCGCAGGCTCATGCCGCTGCACCCACATCAGTTTCGGGGCGGTAAAGCCCGGAAACACGATATTGCCGGTCAGCCGCCGGAACATCGGATCGTCGTCCAGTTCCGCCGCCTCCAGATGACTGCGGGTGTCGTTCCACAGAATGCAGGGCCGCAGCACCTCGTCCGCCGCGTCCAAAAGCGTAGCACCGTGCATCTGGCCCGATAGCCCGATGCCACGCACGCGGCCCAGCCCAGCGCTGGACAACTGATCCAGCACCGCCTCAGCCGCAGTGATCCAGTCCGACGGGGCTTGCTCGCTCCACCCTTCGGCAGGGCGTGTCGCGGTCAGCGGCGCGGTCGCTTCGGCCAGAATGGTCTGGGTATCGTCAATCAGGATACCTTTCAGCCCCGAAGTGCCCAGATCAAGCCCGATATACATCAGGCGGCCTTTGCCGGTCTTTTCCCAAGGATGATCATGCCGAGGATGTCTTCATCGGTGACTTCATCCACGTTCACCGTGCCGACCAGCTGGCCGTTCTTCATCACCGACGCCCGGTCGCACAGCTTCATGACGTTGTGGATGTCATGCTCGATCAGGAAGATGCCCAATCCCTGCGCCTTCAGCTCCTGGATCAGTTCCGAAACCATCTGCGTTTCTTGCGGGCCAAGCGCTGCGGTGGGTTCGTCCATGATCAGGATCCTGGCGTTGAAATACACCGCGCGGGCGATGGCGACCGACTGGCGCTGACCGCCGGACAAGGCCGACACTGGCACGTTGAACTTGCGGAAGTTCGGGTTGAGACGCTTCATGATCTTGCGCGTCTCGGCTTCCATGGCACTGTCATCGACAAAGCCCATCGCGTTGACCAGTTCGCGGCCCAGAAACAGGTTCGACGCCGCATCAAGGTTGTCGGCCAGCGCCAGCGTCTGGTAGATCGTCTCGATGTTCTGGGCGCGGGCGTCGCGGGGGTTGTTGATCTCCACTTCCTGCCCGTTGATCAGGATCTGTCCGGCATCGGCCTTGTAGGCCCCCGACAGGCACTTGATCAGCGTCGATTTGCCCGCTCCGTTGTGACCCAGCAGGCCAACAACTTCGCCCGGATACAGATCGACGGTCACATGATCGACCGCCTTGATCCCCCCGAAGGAAATCGAGATGTCGCGCAGTTCAACCAATGGCGTTCCCGTGTTGGTCATGGCGTCCCCCTCACTTCACGTTTTTGCGGTAAAGGATGTCCAGATAGACGGCCAGAACCAGCGCAGTGCCGACGACAATCTTCTGATACGACCCGTCGCCAAACCCGATCAGCACCATGCCGGATTGCAGGCTCAGGATCACCAGCGCCCCAAGGATCGCGCCGTAGACCGTGCCCGACCCGCCCGCCAGCGACGTGCCGCCGATGACGGCCGAGGCGATGACGTACAGCTCGTCCAGCTCCCCCATCGCGTTCGTCGCCGAATTCTGCCGCGCCGAAACGATGATGGCGGCAAGTCCCGCCAGCGACCCCATCAGGGCGAACACCTTCAGCGTCACCCAGCGCGTGTTGATGCCCGCCAGAAGTGCGGCTTCGGGGTTGCCGCCGATGGCAAACACATAGCGGCCAAAGCGGGTGCGCGTCATCAGGATGGTCATGGCGATGCCCACGCCGATGAGCAGCAGCACCGGAATGGCAAACCCGTGGCTGATGAAGGTGCCTTCGGGCAGGGTCTGCCCGGTCGCCTTGGCATAGTTTGCGACGATCCCTTTGGCCCAAGGGTATGCGTTTACCAGCAGCACGGCGCTTAGGATCACGCCGCAGCCGACAGCACCCAGAAACACCTCGGCCCAGACCGGACGCTGTGGAAAATCATGCTTGCGCCGCTGCGACCGTCCGCTGACCAGCAGATACACCACACCAAGACAGGCAAGGGCGCCGACGATCCAGCTGCCAACCTCGCCGACAGTGCCGTAAGGGCCGCCGCCCAACAGCGCGAACTTCTCGTCCATCGGCGCGATGGTGCGGCCGGATGCCGACAGAAACGCCATGCCGCGCCAGATCAAGAGGCCGCCCAGCGTCACGATGAACGACGGGATGCCGCGGTAGGCAATCAGCCAGCCGTGAAAGGCCCCGATCAGCAGCCCGACAACAAGCCCGACGATTGCCGTCACGATCCAGATCGCCGGATGCCCCAGTCCCAGCAGGGCCGGCAGATATTCGGCCTGAAGCAACCCCATGACCATTCCCGTCACGCCGATGATCGACCCGACCGACAGGTCGATACAGCGGATGATGATGACCAACACCATGCCGGTTGCCATGATCCCGATGTACGAGGTCTGGACCGACAGGTTCCACAGGTTGCGCGGCGTCAGAAAGTTTCCAAGGCCAAGGTCGAACGCGCCACCTCGGGCCACGCTGGCGATGGCAGGGTAAAGGTGAAACCCGATCCAGATAAGAACCAGCGCGCCGACCATGCCCAGAAGCCGGGTATCAATCTCGGTTGCACGCAGGAACCGCGTGAACGCGCCGGCTTCGGCATCATGGCCGGGGCTGGCGGGGGATTTAGGAGTATTTGTTACGGTCATGTCCAGGTCCGACGTTGCAGTAGGAAATGACGGCAGCGCGACATGGGCGGGGCCCCGGACGCATGCCAGATGAGTATCGGGATAAGATCACTGATCCATAGCCCCGAATGGGCTTTGGCGAGGCCCGGGGGGCCCCGCCAAATCAGGATCACGCCATTACTGGCAGGCAGCGACGCCTTCCATCGCACCTTCGCAAGCCGCCTCTTTCGAGATGTGGCCAGCGTCGATGACGACGTTCAGGTTGTCTTTGGTGATCGGGGTCGGATCCAGCAGGATCGCGTTCATCTCGACACCGTTTGCACCGCCCGAGAACTTGGTCGCACCGGCAACCGCATCCAGGGCCGCGCCACCGGCCAAGGCCGAGGCGATTTCACCAGCAGCCTTGCCCAGCGCACGGGCGTCTTTCCAGACCGACACGGTCTGGCTGCCACGGGCAACGCGGTTCAGCGCGGAAAGGTCACCATCCTGGCCACCGACCGGAACGTTCAGGCCCTGCGCCGCAAGTGCCGCAATCGCGCCACCGGCCATACCGTCATTTTCCACCAGAACGGCGTCAATGGCGTTGTTGTTGGCGGTCAGGATCTGCTCCATGTTCTTCTGAGCATTTTCCGGCTTCCAACCGTCCGAGAACGCTTCGCCGACGATCTTGATATCGCCGGAATCAACCGCACCCTGAATGACCGTCATCATGCCTTGCAGCAGGAAGGCGACGTTCGGATCACCGGGGTCGCCCTTGATGATCGCGTAGTTGCCCTTTGGCGTCGCAGCAAACACGTTTTCCGCGATGATGCGGCCCACGCCGACGTTGTCGAACGTCAGATAGAAGGTGCGTGCATCTTCGATCAGACGGTCGTAGCCGACGACCGGGATGCCTTCGGCGGCAGCGGCTTCGATGGCCGGGCCGATGGCGTCTTTGTCCCAGGCGTTGATGATCAGGGCGTTTGCACCCTGTGCGATCAGCGCTTCGATGTCGGTCAACTGCTTGGCCGAGGACGATTCGGCGTCAGCCGAGATGTATTCGTCGCCAGCCGCTTCGATTGCGGCCTTCATGGCAGCTTCGTCGATTTTCCAGCGCTCTTCCTGGAACGAAGCCCAGGACACGCCGATTTTCTTGCCTTCGGCCAAAGCCGCCGACGAGAACCCTGCCGCCGCGATGACGGCGATGATGATTGCATTACGCATGAGTATCCTCCCTAGGAACGCGGCCAGCGCATGGCCGATCCGGCAGACTCGCCGGAACGGGCGGAAAAGTGCCGCGAATAAATTCAGTTGTCAAAATAAAAATTGTGATCAAAGCTTAACACGCCTGCAGATTGTGCAAAATAACGCTGCTCTGCAGCATTCTGCAGGCGCAAAATGGCTGCGCAGACAGATTTTTTCTTCGGAGATCAAAGTAATGGCGCCGAAGGCGATCAGTCAGGGCGGGCCGGAGGGGCGCAAGGGTGTCGGCCCCCTGATCCCACCTTTGTCCGAGTCGCTGCGCCCGTTGCGCCAGCAGGTCTTTGAACTGGTGCGCGCGGCGGGACTGATTCCCCGGGTTCAGGTGGCCAAGGATCTGGGGGTAAGCCCGGCTTCGGTGACGACGCTGACCTCGGAACTGATCGAGGCGGGGCTGATCGAAGAGGTCGCCGCCCCACGTGACGGCGATGCGGGGCGCGGCCGTCCTGCCGTCGCACTCGGGGTTCGCGCCGAGGCGCACCGCGTGGCCGGGATGAAGCTGTCCGACCGTGAACATACCGCCGTAATCGTCGATTTCGCGGGCAACCTGGTTGCCGACGATGTGATCCCGCGCAAACCGGGGCCGATGACCGTCAGCGAGATTCTGGACGCCATCGAAGCGTTGCTGAACCGGGTCTGCGCCAAGGCCGGGATGGCGCGCAGTGATCTGTCGGCGGTCGGCATCGGGGTGCCCGGGTTTGTGGATGTCGCCGAAGGCATGGTCCTGTGGTCCTCGGTCCTTGCCGACCGCGCCGTGCCACTGGCCGCCGCAGCAGGCGCGCGGCTGGGCCTGCCGGTGACGATTGATAACGACGCCAATCTGGTGGCGCTGGCGGAACTGTGGTTCGGCGCGGGTCGTGGGCTGTCGGATTTCGCGGTGGTGACCATCGAGCATGGCGTCGGCATGGGGTTCGTGATGAACCACCGCATCTATCGTGGGTCGCAACGGCTGGGGATGGAGCTGGGCCATACCAAGGTGCATCTGGACGGGGCCCTGTGCCGCTGCGGCCAGCGCGGGTGTCTGGAGGCCTATGTCGCCGACTACGCGCTGGCGCGCGAGGCGACGACGGCGCTGAACTGGGGCCACAAGGAAGGCCAGTCCATCGCGGTGCTGCTGGAAAGCCTGTACGATCACGCCAAGGCCGGCAATGCCACCGCGCGGTCGATCTTTCGCCGCGCCGGGCGTTATCTGGCGGTGGGTCTGTCGAACGTGATCAACCTTTTCGACCCCGCCCTGATCATCCTGTCGGGCGAGCGGATGCGGTATGATTACCTTTACGCCGCCGAGACGCTGGCCGAGATGGACAATCTGGCAATCAACTCTGGCCGCCCCCGCCCGCCGATCGAGATCCACGCCTGGGGTGATCTGTTGTGGGCGCACGGCGCGGCTGCATTGGCGCTGTCGGCGGTCAGCGAGGCTATTCTGGTGCCGGTACGCGAGATCGCAGCGCAGTAGCCGCGCGCCCTCGGCCCAGACCCCGGAGGGTTTCACACCCTCCGGACCTCCCGTGGGATATTTTGGCCAAGATGAACGCCAATTTTAGATAAATTATTGGTCTATCTGCGTTCTTCGGCCAGTAGCGCCGCGAGACCCTCCTGATAGGTGGGATAGTGCAAGCGCACCCCCAGACCGGTCTTGATCCGGTCGTTCCGCACCCGCTTTGACTCGCCGTAAAAGCTGCGTGCCATCGGCGACATCTCTGCCTCATCAAAGGGCACGGCGGGCGGTTCCGGCAGACCAAGCAGATGTGCCGCATGGCTCAGCACGTCTTCGGGCGGCGCGGGGTTGTCATCGCAAACGTTGTAGGCGGTGCCTGGCGCGGGCTGGCGGATCGACGCGGCAAGGACCTGCGCGATATCCGCCACATGGGTGCGGCTGAAGAACTGGCCGGGCTTGATGATCCGCCGGGCGGTGCCGTCGCGGACCTTCTCGAACGGGCCGCGACCGGGACCGTAGATGCCCGCCAGACGAAAGACATGCACCGGCAGCCCCGTCGCGCGCCACTGGGTTTCCGCAAGCACCCGCCAGCGCCCCCGGTCGGAACTGGGGGTCAGCGGCGTATCCTCGTCCACCCAGCCCCCCTGATGATCGCCGTACACCCCGGTCGTGGACAGGTAGCCGACCCAGACCGCCGGACTTTGGGCAATCAGTGGCACGGCCTGCAGGAACGGATCGCCCGCCGCATCCGGGGCGGCAGAGGCGAGGATATGGGTGGCCCGCGCCAATGCAGGTGCCAGGTCCGCGGGCCAGATCAGCGGCTCCACGCCGTCACGGCGGAACATTTCGGCCTTCGCCGGGCTGCGGGTGGTGCCGATCACCGTCCAGCCCTGGGGGATCAGACGACGGGCAAGGGCGGCCGCGGAATAGCCGTGACCAAGAGACAGAAGCGTTGACATGGGCCGACTATCAGGGCCCGCACCGCCGGGTGCAAGGGACTTGCAGTGCGCTCCTCGGGGGATCATCCTTTCTGCAACAAGGGGGGCGTGATGACGGACCACACGTTGAAGGGCGCACTGGGTCTGACCGGGCCGGAGGCGTGCCTGGCCTACTACCGCGACTGGGCGGCGAACTACGATACCGGTTTTGCCAGCGGCATGGATTACCGCCTGCCCGCCCATGTGGCGGCCGCGTTCATGGCAACCGCCGCCGCTGGCCCGGTGCTGGATGTGGGCGCTGGAACCGGCCTGCTGGCCGAAGCCTTGCGCGGCATGGGGTTCACCGCCGCACTGGACGCCGTGGATTTCTCGCCGCAGATGCTGGCGCGGGCGGGCCAGAAGGGCCTGTACCGCCACCTCGTTCAAGCCGATATCACCAGGGCAATCGACCTTCCCCGGCAATATCGCGGCATCGTCAGTTCAGGCACCTTCACCGCAGGGCATGTCGGGCCAGCGGCGCTGCCCAATCTGCTGGCGCTGGCCCTGCCCGGCGCGCAGGTGGCGCTGTCGGTCAACCGGCGGGTCTGGACGGCTGCGGGCTTTGATCAGGTGCTTGACGACCTTTCCGACCGGGGACAGATCGCCGGACTTCAGCTGATCGAGGTCGAGGTTTACGGCACAGCCGCCATGGCTGCAGACCCGGAGCATGCTGCCGACCGGGCGCTGATCGCCCTGTTTCAGGTGACCTGACCGCCGCGTGTCATCACGCCGTCACTTGCGAAGGGGTACCCATTCCGGCTTATATGCCGGATCAAATCGCAGGACCAAAGATGCAGGACGACGCCCAGACCGCCACGCTTTCCCCGCCGCCGCAGCCGCAGCAAAGCTTTACCGATGCCGCCGCTGCCGTGGCCCGGCTTGAGGAGCTGTACAGCGAAGCGACGGCCTTTCTGGCGCAGCATTTCAGCGAGACGGTGACGAAAGGCCGGCCCAGCGCCCGCGTCCGTGCCTTTTACCCGGAAATCCGGCTGACGGTGACCAGCTTTGACAAGGTGGATTCGCGCCTTGCCTTTGGCCATGTGTCCAGCCCCGGCACCTATGCGACGACCGTGACGCGGCCCGACCTTTTCCGCAACTACCTGATCCAGCAGATTGAACTGCTGGTCGAAAACCACGGGGTTTCGGTGGATATCGGCCCGTCCGACACCCCGATCCCGGTGCATTTCGCGGTGGCGGGCAACCCCGGTGTGTCGGTGCCGCAGGAAGGCGTGCTGGATTTCTCGCTGCGCGACGTGTTCGACGTGCCGGACCTTGCAACCACCAACGACGATATCGTCAACGGGGTGATGACCCGCTATGCGGATGGCTCGGCGCCCTTGGCCCCATTCACCGCGCAACGGGTGGATTACAGTCTTGCCCGGCTGTCGCACTATACCGCGACCGATCCGACCCATTTCCAGAACCACGTTCTGTTCACCAACTACCAGTTCTACGTTGACGAGTTCGAAGCCTATGCCCGCGCCGTGCTTGCCGATCCGGCCAGCGGCTATACCGCATTTGTGGCGACCGGGAACCAGCAGATCACCACGTCTGACGGCGTGATCCAGCCGGTCACCAAGCTGCCGCAGATGCCGACCTATCACCTGAAGCGGGCGGACGGTCAGGGGATCACGCTGGTCAACATCGGTGTCGGCCCGTCGAACGCCAAGACCGCGACCGACCACATCGCCGTGCTGCGCCCGCATGCCTGGCTGATGGTGGGGCACTGCGCGGGGTTGCGCAACAGCCAGAGCCTTGGGGATTTCGTGCTGGCCCACGCCTACCTGCGCGACGACCATGTGCTGGACGATGACCTGCCGGTCTGGGTGCCGATCCCGGCCCTGGCCGAGATTCAGATAGCCCTGGAACAGGCCGTCGCAGATGTGACGCAGTTGGAGGGGTACGAGCTGAAACGCATCATGCGTACCGGCACTGTCGCCACCATCGACAACCGGAACTGGGAACTGCGCGACCACTCCGGTCCGGTGCGGCGGCTGTCGCAATCCCGTGCCGTCGCATTGGATATGGAATCTGCGACCATTGCCGCGAATGGCTTTCGCTTCCGGGTGCCCTACGGCACGCTGCTGTGCGTGTCCGACAAACCCCTGCACGGAGAGCTGAAGTTGCCCGGAATGGCCAGCGATTTCTACAAGACGCAGGTCAGCCGCCACCTGCAGATCGGCATCCGCGCGATGGAACGGCTTCGGGAAACGCCGATCGCCCGCCTGCACAGCCGGAAACTGCGCAGTTTCGAAGAGACCGCCTTCCTCTGACGCCGCGAAAACAGCGTTAATTCTGTGGGTCTTTTCGTTCTGGGGTTGATTTCAGATACAAAACTGTGTGTTTGGGCGGTGGCCTCGTTTCCGGGGATCTGACGCCTGCCACTCGCGGGCCGGTTTTGCGCAAATAACAACACAAGGGATGATCCAATGTCCAAACCGATGACCAAGACTCAACTGGTGGCCGCTGTGGCCGACGCCATGGGCGGCGACAAGAAGACCGCTTCGGCTGCGCTGGATGCGATTGCCGCCGTTGTGGCACGCGAAGTGGCCGACGGTGGTGCGATCACGCTGCCGGGTCTTGGCAAAGTCGCCTGCCGTGCCCGCCCCGAGCGTCAGGTGCGCAACCCGGCGACCGGCGAGACGATGACCAAAGCCGCCGACAAGCAGGTGAAATTCACCATCGCCAAGGCGTTGAAAGACGTCGTCAACGGCTGATCCTTGCCTCCAGTTTCCAGACGTGGAAGGGTCGCCCGAGGGCGGCCCTTTTGCGTTGGGGGACAGTATGGGACGTGTGACCGGCATCGGCGGCATCTTCTTTCGGGCGCAGGATCCTGACCGCCTCGCCAGGTGGTATCTGGACCACCTCGGCATTCAGCCGCCCGGCCCGGATATCTGGACGCAAGACGCCGGGCCGACCGTCTTTTCCCCGTTTTCCCAGACCTCGGACTATTTCGCCGCTGACAAGCAATGGATGCTGAACCTGCGCGTCGAAGGGCTGGAAAGCCTCGTGTCGCGCCTCCGTTCCGAAGGCATCGCCGTCGAGACCCGCGCCGATTGGGACGGTGACGGCAGCTATGGCCACTTCGCCCGCATCCATGACCCCGAAGGTACACCCATCGAGCTGTGGGAGCCGCCGCCAGCCTGATGCGCATTGATGTCCTATCTCTGTCGATGGGCGTGGCTTTCGCGCTCATGTGGTCATCCGCCTTTGCCACGGCGCGGATCATCGTGGCACATGCTCCGCCTTTGGCCGCGCTGAGCCTGCGCTTTGCGATTTCCGGGCTGATCGCGGTGGTCATTGCACGGGCGCTGGGGCAAAGCTGGCGTCTGACGCAGGGGCAGGCGCGGTCAGTGCTGATCTTCGGCATCTGCCAGAACGCGCTGTATCTGGGGCTGAACTTCGTGGCGATGCAGTGGGTAGAAGCGTCGCTTGCGGCGATCATCGCGGCATCAATGCCGCTGATCGTGGCCGTGCTGGGCTGGCTGTTTCTGGGCGAGAGGGTGCCGCCGCTGGGTGTGGCGGGTCTTGTCACCGGCATGGCTGGCGTCGCGCTGATCATGGGCAGCCGGGTGTCCGGTGGGGCCGATCTGACCGGAACCCTGCTGTGCATCGGCGGCGCGGTGGCGCTGGCCGTGGCGACGTTGACCATGCGGGGCACGGCGGCGGGCGGCAACATGCTGATGATCGTCGGCTTGCAGATGCTGGTGGGATCGGTGACGCTGGGCGCGGTTTCCGCCATGACAGAGCCGCTTTCGGTCAGCTGGAGCGTGCCGTTGATCCTGGCCTTTTCGTACCAGATTGTGATCCCCGGCCTAACCGCCACATTGCTATGGTTCGCGCTGGTCGGGCGGATCGGGGCGGTGCGTGCATCGACATTCCACTTCCTCAACCCGTTTTTTGGCGTGGCCATCGCCGCTGCCCTGCTGGGCGAAAGGGTCGGACCGCTGGATATGTTGGGCGTCGCGGTCACCATGGCCGGGATTTTGGCCGTGCAGCTTTCGCGCAGACCGCAGGGTTAGGGCCGCCCGCGAAGGCGGCCCCGGTTGATCACGCTGCTTCCCGCGCCAGCACGCTTTGCCGGGCCGGACGGGCTTTGCAGCGTTCCACCCAATCGCGGATCAGCGGATCATCCGGAGTAGACTCCGGGAACCACGCGAAGGGTGAATGCACCAGCAGATCGGCGGCGCTGAACTGCGCGCCCATCAGCCACGGCCCCTTCTGCAAGGCGGTGCGCAGACGCGCGGCCATCTCATCGGGTCCACGAAAGGTCGCGGTGATCCACGGGTGGCTGATACCGGAGGCGGCGAAGATCACCACCGGCTCCACCACGCCCTGATACCACGTCAGCCAGGTGGCAAAAGCCCCCCATTCCGGCGTGCCGACCTTTGGCGCCATGCCGCTGTCGGGAAACAGGCTGGTCAGGTGCAGCATGATCGCTGCCCGTTCCGTGATCAGCACGCCGTCATGCAGCAGTGCCGGCACCTTACCTTCGGGATGCGGGTTCGCCGGGTCGCGCTGCCCCGAGCCGTCGATGCGCGGAATGGTCACCAGACAGATGTCGATCCGGTCGGCGATCCCCATCTCCTCAATCAGGGTCATGATGGCCGAAGACCGGCTTTGCGGCGAATGATAAATGGTCAGCATCTCTGTCTCCTTGCATTTCGATAGGTCTGGTTTACGCTCCTCCTCCTGTCAGAACCTGTCAGGATCATCATGGCCCGCGCTGACCGATTGTTCCGCCTGCTGTCCACGATCCGGATGCTGCCGCAGCCGGTGACGGCGGCGCGTCTGGCTGAAGAGACCGGCGTCTCCGAACGCACGCTCTACCGCGATATCGACGCCTTGCGCGCCGGTGGTGCCTTGATCGACGGGGCGGCGGGGCTTGGCTACACCCTGACCGAAGACCCCGCCCTGCCGCCGCAGATGTTCACCCGGCTGGAGGTAGAGGCGCTGGTGCTGGGCCTTGCCGAGGTGCGGCTGGCGGGCGATCCGGCCTTGGCGAAGGCTGCCGAGGCGGCGCAGGCCAAAATCATCGCCAGCCTGCCCGAACGGGTGCAACGGCAGGCGATCCATGCGGTCAGTCGCAGCTACCGCTACGAGGCGCGCCCCCCTGCCCCGCCGCATCTGGCGCTGATCCGCGAGGCAGCGTGGGACGAACGCGCGCTGGACATCCGCTACCGTGACAAGGGCGGCGCGGTGACCGCCCGCCGCATCTGGCCGCTGAGCGTGGTGTTTCTGGACCGCGAGTTGATGTGTCTGGCGTGGTGCTGCCTCCGGCAGGATTTCCGCCGTTTCAAGATGACCGCGATGGAGGCGGTGGTGCCCACCGACGAAAGCTTTCGCCCGCGCCGGGTGGCGTTGTTGCGCGGATTTCTGGAGAAGTTGAGGGAAGGGCGAAACTCTGGCCCCGGCGCGGCGTAAATTCGGCAAACGGTGGTGATGATGACACAGGCGCATGAGTTCCGGATTGAGACGACGTGGCGGGTGCAGGCCACAGCGCAAGAGGTGGCCGCCGTGCTGACCGACGCCACAGCGCTGACCCGTTGGTGGGGGCAGGCATATCTGGCGGTTGACGTGGTCGCGCCGGGCGATGCGGCGGGGATCGGGCGGAAAGTGTCGGTGCTGTGTAACCGTCCGGTCTGACTGCTCTGCCGCGGATAGAGTGGGTTGGATAGTGTCCGCTTTGGATAGCGGACACTATGGGGTTTTGGGTGGTTCGGCGAACGAAACGGCTTTGGACTGACGAGGAGAAGCGGTCGATCTGTG
>JANOQT010000164.1:0-43666 GCA_031415015.1 Paracoccaceae bacterium | reverse complement strand
GTGGTCTATCCGGTGGTGCGGGGAAGTGGTCCGCTGATCACATTGGCCTTTGCGGCGCTGTTTCTGGGCGAGCATTACGGCCCGCTGCAATGGTTGGGGGTGGCGATTCTGTCGGGGGCGATCCTGGGGCTGGCGGGGGTGAACCTGCGTGGCGCTGCGGTGGACGGAACGGCGCTGCGGTCGGGATTGGCCTGGGCCTTTGCGGGCGGACTGCTGGTTGCGGTCTACACGACATATGATGCTTGGGGAATCCGGTTGACGCCGGACCCGTTTACCTTTCTGGCGTGGTTCTTTTTCATCACCGCGCTGGATTTCCCGGTTCTGGTCGGCGCAAGGTTGCTGCGCGGATCGCTGAGTGTTACGGGCGAGGCGCGGGCCCTGATGCTGCGTGGGTTTGTTGGCGCGCTGGTGGCCTTTGTCAGTTTCGGCGGCGTCATGCTGGGCACCCGGATCGGCAAGGTGGGCGAGGTTGCGGCGCTGCGTGAAACCTCTACGATCTTCGCGGCGTTGATCGGCTGGCTGGTGCTGGGCGAAACGGTGGGTCGCCTGCGGGCGGCCTTGATGGCGGCGGTCGCGCTGGGCGCGGTGATGGTACAGGCGGGATAAAGCGATGGTGGACGGCAAGATCAATCCGGTGATGAAGCAGGTGCTGGAACTGGGCCCGACGCTGGTGTTCTTTGCGATCTACATGTGGATGAAGGACGAAAAATACCTGTTCGGGGGGACGGAGTATTCTGGCTTTATTGTGGCGGCGCTGATCTTCGTGCCGATCCTTCTGGCCTCAATTGCCGCGCTGTGGTGGCTGACCGGAGAGCTGAGCCGAATGCAGATTTTCGTGGGGATCATGGTGATCTTCTTTGGCGGACTGACCGCATGGTTCAATGACGAGCGCTTTTTCAAGATGAAGACGACCATCGTCTACGGCACCTTTGCGGTTCTGCTGGGGATCGGGCTGATGCGGGGGAAAAGCTGGTTGCAATGGGTCATGGCCGAGGCTTTGCCAATGCAACCAGAGGGTTGGATGATCCTGACCAAGCGGCTTGCGCTGATGTTCGCGGCCCTTGCGATCGCCAATGAGGTGATCTGGCGAACACAATCGACCGACCTTTGGGTCAAGCTGGAGACCTTTGGAATGCCGGTTGCGCTGTTTGTCTTTCTGATGGTGCAGATCGGAATGCTGAGCCGCTATTTGATCGAACCGCCCGAGGACAAACCCTGACAAACTGCACAGGAATGCCCCTCAACCGTCGTGATCCCGCCCCAGCGCTGCCTTGATACGCCGGTAGATACTGAGATGTTCCTAAGTAGGGTCATCCGAAATGCACCGTCATCCGCTCGATCTGGTCCGTTTGTTCATGAGCCTGTTTCAGGACATGCCGCCCCTGCCGAAATCCATTTATCTGCCCGGCGCCATGCTGCTGGTCTGCTATCCGGTTCTGGCGGTGGCGCTGGGCCATGACGCGCAGGGTCAGGCGTTTGCGACCGCTTTCCTGCTGGCGCTTGGTCTGCGGATTGCCATCGGGTTCGAGGGCATGGTCAAGCGGATGCTGACGAAATTCACCAAGACGCAGACGGTGTTCCGCGCACTTGTGCTGGGGGTGTTGCCGCTGGTCGTTCTGGCGCTGGCCAATGATCCGTTGTGGTGCCAGCGGATGCAAAGCGCGTTCTATCTGGTGATCGGCGGCATCTTCATGGCCGACGTGATCAAGGGCCGTGTCGATACGGCGGCAAGCTTCTGGCCGTCTGATGACATGCAACCCTACTTGCCGAACCTGACCAGGGTCATGGTGATTTACAACTTCACCTTCCTGCTGCTGAACGAGACCATGATCCAGAGCCTTGATGCCTCGCATTGGCTGCTGTTCTGGGCGGTGCTGCCGGTGCTGGGCCACATGGTGATGCGGGCACTGGTTCTGACGGTGATCAACCTTGACGACGATCAGGCGCGTCCGGTCTGAGGGGCGCAGCCCGGGACTGGTCAGCCCGCGACGGTGCAGGCCTGTTTCTTGACATCAATGCAGCGCCGCAGCGCGGTCAGAACACCTGCAGGCGCGTTTGACAGCGGCAGAAATCCAAGCTCTGACAGTTTCTTGGCGTAGATTTTCGACATCCCCGGGTCAGCGTCCAAAGCGCTGGCGAAGTTGGAATAGGCATCCTCCAGCCGCCCCAACGCGATGTCGATCTGCGCGAGGGTGTCGAAGTAGGCACCTTCCATCCGCTGCCCATCCGGGTTCTGCCGCATGATGGCGGTGATCTGATCGGCCTCAGCGGCACGGCCGGCGGTGACCAGCGCCATTCCCTTGATGTTGATGCCTGCGAAGTTCCCCGGATACCGCTGCAACAGGGCGTCCGCTTCGGCGGTCACGGTATCCGGCGTGGCGAATTGGGCATAGGCGATCAGGCGCAGCGCGTAGATCGCCTCTTCGATGCCGGGGTTCGGGGTTGCCACCGAACCGGGGGTCAGCACCTGATCGGCCACGGCGACCACATCGGGATAGCGGCCAAGATCAAACAGCGCCGTCATCTTGTAGCGAAAGGCATTCTGATAGCCGGGGCTAAGGGCAATGGCGGTGTCGAAATAGCCCAGCGCCTGTTCGGGCTGATCCAGGTCGATCAGGCAACGGCCCTTGATCTCGTTGGCATAGGCGTTTTGCGGGTCGATGCGTAGCGCCTGATCGGCGTCATCGGAACAGCGCTGGGCGGCGCGCAGCGACCACCAGCCGTCTGCCCGGTTGGCGTAGGCGTCAATGTAATCCTCGACCGCGATGGCGGCGGAATAGTGGGCGATGGCACCCACGGTGTTGCCTTCGTCAAACCGGACGTTGCCCAGTTCGACCCAGATCCAGGCATTTTCCGGGGTCAGTGTCAGGGCGTATTGCAGCGTCTCGGACGCACCGGTGAAATCGCCCAGCATGCGCTGCGCCTCGCCCTTGAACGACAGGGCGTAGGCGGCGGTGGCGTTGGTTTCGGCGGCGGCAAAGGCCTGATCACAGGTGATGATGCGGGCGGCGTAGTCGGTGCTGCGGTCTTCGCAGGTCTGCGACAGGGCCGGGGCCCCGGGAAGGATCGCGGCAAGGGCAAGAAGAAGGCTACGCTGCATTTTGGGCCTGTGGGTATGGGTTGCGCTGCACAGGACGCAGGGTCATTGACCTTGCGAGGAAAAGCAAGGGCCGGGGTGAGGGCGGGGCTCACGGGGTCAGCGTCATGCCCCGGGCCGGTGTCAGGGACAGCAGTCTGGACCAGCGGCGCGACGGGCCCTTGTGCGGCAGCGCTGCGGCGTTAAGGCGACCGTCCAGCAGCGCGCGGTACAACGGGAACGTCCCGGGGCGCAGATAGGGCGACCAGTGGCAGATGCGGTTGGGCGGCGGGGCCAGCGGATAGCCGAGCGCTGCCAGAACGGTGCGGGTCTGCGGCTGGTCGATCCACAGGTCATGCCAGCCGGGATGCGCCCGCCCTAACCCCTGACCGATCGAGGTGCGAAAGCCCAGATGCAGGCCCCCTTCAAAACAGGCGTCAAAGACATCGTTCTCGCGGGTGGCGACGTTGATCACCTCGGCCACACGCCCGGCCGGGCTGTTCAGGGCGGCAAGGGCGGGACCGCGGGCTTCGGCGGCGGCCAGAAGGATGATGCGGCCGATCTGGCCGGGGTCGGACCCGGCCAGCGCGGTCAGGGCGACCCGCGCGCCCATCGAATGCGCGATGATGTGCAGGGGGCGGCCTGACAGGGAATGGGTCAGCCGGGCGATACGGGCAAGCGCGTCGCCAGCGCGGGCGGCGCGGGCGTGGGCGCGCCACGGATCGCACAGCGCGGGCCAGCCAAAGCCGATGGCCAGCCCCTGCACCCCGTCCAGTTTCAGATGCCGGGGCCAGCTGATGGTGCGGCGATCCCCCGGCGCAGGGTCCAGCGACAGGATCGAGGCATGCGGGCAATCGGGACTGATCCCCGGCGCGTAACGCCAGCCATGCACCATCGCCACCACTGGCGCACCGGGGGGCAGGTGGTGGAGTTTCCGCGCCAGCCGGTCCTCGTCCAGCACAAGGCCGCGAGGGGTGACATCGGCGCGGATCGGGGTCGGGTCCTGGGGCATGATCTTGCGATGGCTGTTGGGTTTGGCACAACATGCCGTAATGCTGCGACCGCAGCATGAAGGCGGGGTGACAGATGGATGACAGAGGTGGGGAAAGTGGGGAAGACGGTGGGCTTGACCCTGTCGCGGGGCGGGCGTATCACCCTCGCCGTGGCGATTTGTTACCGGATTGCGGGCCACGTTAAACAAACCGCTAAAGAGGTGAAGGGCGTTGGCCCCGGCACCTTTGGTTTGCCGGGGTTTTTTTTGGACTGGAGGCCCGCCGAAATGACGAAGGACTGGAAAACCCGCACCAAGCTGGTGCATGAAGGCAGCCGCCGCAGCCAGTATGGCGAGATGGCCGAGGCGATCTTTCTGACCCAGGGCTTCGTCTACCCCGATGCCGAGGCGGCAGAGGCGCGGTTCATCAAGGCGCAGGAAGACGAGTTCGTCTATGCCCGCTACGGCAACCCGACGACACGGATGTTCGAGGAACGGATCGCGGCGCTAGAGGGCACTGAGGATGCCTTTGCGACGGCCAGCGGCATGGCGGCGGTGTCGGGGGCGCTGATGGCCTGTCTGCGCGCCGGCGACCACGTGGTCAGCGCGCGGGCCTTGTTTGGCAGTTGTCTTTATGTGCTGGAAGAGGTGCTGGGGCGGTTCGGGGTCAAGGTGACCTTCGTGGACGGTGCCGACCTTGACCAGTGGCGCGCAGCGGTGACCCCGGGGACAAAGGCGGTGTTCTTCGAGTCGATGTCGAACCCCACGCTGGAGTTGATTGATATCACGGCGGTTTCAGAGATTGCCCATGCGGCGGGCGCGCTGGTTATCTGCGACAACGTCTTTGCGACACCGGTGTTTTCGCGTGCCGTGGAGCAGGGGGCGGATGTGGTGGTCTATTCCACGACCAAGCATATCGACGGGCAGGGCCGCGCGCTGGGCGGTGTGGTCTGCGGCACGACGGAGTTCATCCGCAAGGTGCTGGAACCCTACATGAAGCATACCGGCGGGTCGATGAGCCCGTTTACCGCCTGGATCATGCTGAACGGCATGGTGACGCTGGACCTGCGCTGCCGGGCGATGGCGGACGCGGCAGCGCGGATCGCAGCGACGCTGGAGGGGCATCCAAAGCTGGCGCGGGTGATCTATCCGGGCTTGCCCAGCCACGGCCAGTACGCGCTGGCGATGGCGCAGATGGGATCGGGCGGGACGCTGCTGGCGATTGACCTGCAGGGCGGCAAGGACGCGGCGTTCCGCTTTCTGAACGCGTTGGAGATCATCAAGATTTCCAACAATCTGGGGGATGCCAAAAGCATCGCCACGCATCCGGCGACGACCACGCACCAGCGGTTGCCGCAAGACCAGAAGGACTTGCTGGGGATCACGCCGGGGCTGATCCGGCTGTCGGTGGGTCTGGAAGATGTGGGCGACCTGACCGATGATCTGGTGCAGGCACTGGACGCCGCTTGAGCCGCGTTGTCCGGCCATTTCGCAAAAGATGACAGGTGCAGGCTGGCGGTGAACTGGTGCTGTATGTGGGCCTTGGCCAGTCGCATCTGGCGCTGATGCCCCGGCTGCGGCCGTTAAGCGCGAAGCCTGCGGAGATTGATCCGCGCCGGGCGCTGGTGTTTGTGCCCGGTGGGGATGACCGCTTTGGGGTCAACACGCTGATTGCGTTGCCGCCGACAGCGCTGGACGAGGTGCATCCGCACCGGCGAGGCGGGCGGTCCGGTCCGCTGACCTTTGCCAGCGAGGCAATCCTCGGGGTGTTGGGGCCGAAGGACGCGCTGTTGACGGTCAATCTGGCGCAAAAGGGGGCCAGCATTGACGCCTTCGGCGCGGCGGCGCAGACCGAAAGTTTCGCCAACCTACGGCGTTGCGTGTTGCGTGCGGAGGAGGTCGCGCGGGCGCGGGGCTTGCGGTTTGGCCGGATGGTGGTGTCCTGGGTGCAGGGTCAGGCGGGGACAGCCGGGCCCCGCGCGGCAGCCACAGCGCAAAGCTGCAGGCGCTGGTCGCAGAGACCGAGGCGTTGCACCGCGAGGTGACGGGGGTTTCGGGGCAGGTGCTGTGGTGCATCAGCCAGAATGTGGTGACGAAAGCCAGCGACCGGCGCTGCGTGGCCAATGATCAGCGCGATGCGGTGCTGGCACTGGCCGGTCGGATGATCATGGCCGGACCGGAATACATGCTTGAACGGTCTGACGGGGTGCATCTGACGCCGATGGCTGCCGCCTATCTGGGGGCGCTGCACGGTCGGGCGATTGCCCGCGTGCTGTCGGGTGGCAGTTGGCAACCGCTGGAAATGGCAAGCGCTACACTGTCGGGCGACACGGTCAGGGTGCGGTTCACTGGCGGTGACGGCGAACTGGTGACGGATGCCTATGACCCGGCAACCGGCCCGGTCCGGATCGGGGTGCGCGCGGTACCGAACCTCGGGTTTCACTGGAGCCAGCGTGGCGGCCCGCCTCCGGATATCATTGGCTGTGCGATCGTCGGGGACCGCGAAGTCCGGTTGCGGTTGAGCCATCCCGTTGATCCTGAGGTTTCAGCCCGGCTTACCCTTGGCCTGCCGCCGGATATCGGGCTGCCGGAAGGCTTTACCGCAGGTGACCCGGGGACGGCGCACGGAGCCTGTGCAAATTTGCGAAGCGCCGGCGACGGCAGCCAGATTCTGGGTTTGCCCTTGCGGGACTGGGCTATTCATCACTCGGTGCCGGTCACGGCGGCCCGGGAATCGTGATCGGCAGCGGTTTTTTCAACGTATCTCTGCTGATCGGTTTTGACTGGCGCCGTGGACCACCTATCTGAGTATCCAGACGTTTGAGAAAGGGCCTGTCCATGAACATCCACACCCCCGAGATTGATCGCAAGCCGTCGCGTGCCGAGGCGGAGGCGGCGTTGGCGGTGCTGCGCCAGTGGGCGGGCAAAGCCTCGGACGACGAGATTGCGACGCTGGATCATGCAGTGGGCCATCTGGTTCCGGGGGCGGGCTATCCGGCGCTGTCACGCGCCTATCCGGCGGAATTTGGCGTGACGGAGGCTTACAAGGCTGGCCTGCCAGACCTGCAGAACGGCCCTGCAAGCCTGATCGTGGGCGCAAAGGCGGTGATCCAGCATGTGGGCATTTCCAACTTCCGGTTGCCGATCCGGTTTCAGACCCGCGACGGCGCTGGCCAGAATGGGGGCGGCCTTACGCTGGAAACCAGTGTGACCGGCACGGTCAGCCTTGAGGCGGAGAAGAAGGGCATCAACATGAGCCGCATCATGCGGTCGTTCTATGCCCACGCGGACAAGGCGTTCTCGTTCGAGGTGATCGAGGCGGCGCTGGAGGATTACAAACGCGATCTGGGGTCTTTCGATGCGCGCATCCAGATGCGGTTTTCGTTTCCGATGCGGGTGCGCAGTCTGCGGTCCGGCCTTTCGGGGTGGCAATACTATGACATCGCGCTGGAGTTGGTGGACCGCGCGGGGGTGCGCAAGAAGATCGTGCATCTGGACTATGTCTATTCCTCGACCTGCCCGTGTTCGCTGGAACTGGCGGAACATGCGCGGCGGGAGCGGGGACAACTGGCCACACCGCACAGCCAGCGGTCGGTGGCGCGTCTGTCGGTCGAGGTTGTCGGCGACGAATGCCTGTGGTTCGAGGATCTGATCGAACTGGCGCGGGACGGGGTGCCGACCGAGACGCAGGTGATGGTCAAGCGCGAGGACGAGCAGGCCTTTGCAGAACTGAACGCGGCGAACCCGATCTTTGTGGAAGATGCAGCGCGCAGTTTC
Organism: Paracoccaceae bacterium; assembly: GCA_031415015.1. GTDB lineage: Bacteria > Pseudomonadota > Alphaproteobacteria > Rhodobacterales > Rhodobacteraceae > JAUYQR01. The sequence continues at coordinate 35,822 of JANOQT010000164.1, read as the reverse complement.
TGCAAGGTGCTGAAGGCGGATGCACGGATCGGCGATTTCCGGGTGCTTGCCAGCCATCAGGAAAGTCTGCACAGCCACGATGCGGTCAGCCTGCTGACCGAAGGCGCGACGTTTGCGGCCGAAAGCCTTGACCCCCGGTTGTTCCAGAGCCTGATCCACGCGGGGTGACTTCTGCGAAGGTGATTGACGCGCAGGGCGATTGACGTGCTGACCGGGGGCGCGTAGCGATGCCGCACCATGATTGATATCCGCCCCGTCGCCTATGTCATCGGTCGCATCCTGATCGTGCTTGCGATCCTGATGATCGCGCCAGCGATCATCGACTGGCGCGCCGGTGATCCGAACGGCATTGCTTTTGTCCAGACTGCGGCGATCACCGGGGTCGTCGGCGGGGCGCTGTCGCTGGCGACGGCCAATGCGCTGGGTCCGTCGCTGGACGTGCGGCAGGCTTATCTGCTGACCGCCGGAATATGGGTGCTGGTGCCCGCCTTTGGCGCGTTGCCGTTCTTTCTTGGAGCGCCGGGTTTGGTCTATTCGGATGCGTTCTTTGAAAGCGTGTCGGGGTTTACCACCACGGGGGCCACCGTGATCTTTGGCCTCGAAACGCTTCCCGCCGGAATGAACCTCTGGCGTGGGATGACGCAGTTTCTGGGAGGCCTTGGCATTGCGTTCATCGCGATGATCTTTCTGCCGTTGATGCGGGTGGGGGGGATGCAGTTCTTCCGCACCGAAGGGTTCGACACGTTCGGCAAGGCGTTGCCCCGGGCCACCGATATCGCGCGGCAGTTGTTGTTCGTCTATGTGCTGCTGAACGTGCTGTGCATAACCGTCTATTCGATGATCGGGATGACCACGCTGGATGCGGTGGTGAACGGCTTTGCGACGATTGCGACGGGTGGATTTTCGCCGTCAGACATCTCGTTCAGCAAATATCCGGGCGCGGGAGAGTATTTCGGCGCCTTGTTCATGACGCTCGGCAGTCTGCCGTACATCCGCTATGTTCAACTGGTGAACGGCTCGGCCTTGCCGCTGTGGCAGGACAGCCAGGTGCGGGCCTATCTGCGCTGGCTGTTGTCGGCGGTGCTGATGGTGACGGTGTGGCAGGTGTCGACCACCGGGATGGCCTGGGAACCGGCGTTCCGGGAAAGCCTGTTCAACCTGACCTCGATCATGTCGTCGACCGGGTTCTTTTCCGGCAGCTTTCCGACCTGGGGCGGGTTCATGCTGGTTGTGGCCTTTGTCATCGGCGTCATTGGGGCCTGTTCGGGATCATCCGCTGCGGGGCTGAGCGTGTTCCGGGTACAGCTTGCCATGGCCGCACTCAGACGAGAGGTGCGCCGGATCGGCAATCCTTCCAGCGTGGACCCGGTAAAGTATGACGGACGCACGGTTGACGAGGATGTGCTTAACGCGCTGATCCTGTTCATCTCGGGCTATATTCTGTTGTTGGGCGTGATGAGCGTGGCAATGACGATGCTGGGGGTGGACCCGGTTTCGGCGCTGTTTGCGGTCTGGACCGCGCTGGGCAATATCGGCTACGGCTTTGGCCCGTTGGTGCAGCGGACAGGGACGTTCATCGATTTCCCGCAAGGCGCGATCTGGATCATGACACTGGCGATGATCCTTGGCCGGTTGGGCCTGCTGGCCATTCTGGTGCTGGTCTTGCCGTCATTCTGGCGGCGCTGAGCCGTCTGGCGGTTGCCCCGGCAAAAGTGCCGGGGCGCCCCATCATTCCCAGCAGGACACCAGAACCGTCATCCCCGTCGCAGCCTGGGTCAGGTCTTGCGGCGCCATGGCACCTTGCTTGCCCGATTGCAGAGGGGTGAGACCAGCCGCCGACAGGGTGCTGGCGATCTGCGCGGCCGAGGCTGCAAAGAACACACCGGGGGGAAGTTGCTTGCCGTCCGGTGCGGTGGGCAGCAACATGCCAAGCACCGCGCCGGTGCTGTCCAGCACCGGCCCGCCGGTATCGCCCGCCAACGCCTCGATCGCGAGGCGTTTGACGCCGGGTTCGCCGTTCAGGCCGGTGATGTCTTCCAGCGTGCCGAAGGTCAGCACCGGGGCGGGCAGGCGGTCTTCGTAGGAATAGCCGGCCAGCGCGATCTCGGCCCCGATGCGGTCGGGGGCGATCTGGAATTCGGCGACCTTTCGGGGGGATAGCGGGGTGTTCGGGGTCAGCACGGCAAGGCCGGTGCCAGCGTCGGACAGGGTGACGCTTGCGTCCTGGCTGCGGTCGATGGTGATGCGGCCACAGCCGGTGACGGCCTCGGTTGTGGTCAGCACGCTGCCGGTGGCGTCGATGAAGAACCCCGAGCGGCTGAACTTCGGCTTGCGCACTTGGAGCCCGGACAGCAGGCCTGCGCGGGTCTCAGCGGACATGGCCACCATGCCGGGGTCAAGCGCGCGGTCACCTGCGGCGCGGAAGGTGGTTTCCATCATGCGCAGTATGCGGGCATCGCGGGCGTCGTTGCCGGGCTGCGAGATCAGCATCCAGCCCTTGATCAGCCCGCCGGTCAGTTCGGCGTAGACCGTGGTGTCGGTGCTGGCCGACGTGCCGCGGATGCGAAACGATTTCTCGCCCCGCTGACGCTCGCCGGTCATCGGGACCACATCCAGCGTCTGCAGGACGTCGTACAGCCCGTAGAGGTTCGACTGGTCGCCTGGCTGCGAGATCAGCACGATGCGCAGGTCCGACCCGGCCTTGGCGTGGTAATGCACGAAGGGCGGCTCGTAGTGGTCAAATTCAACCAGAGCCAGTGGCAGGGTGATCTCGATCCCGGACTTGGCCTCGGCGACCGGGTTGAAACCGAAAGCCTCGATCGCGCCCCGGTAGTCGGCGATCAGGGTGGCGCGCTGGCGGGTGGTCAGGATGCCGGTCGGGTCGGCGGCCTGCGCTTCTTGCCATGCGGCCATGGAATTGCGGGTGCCGGGGCCATAGTCGCCGTCAATGGCCCCGTTGTAGAAGCCGAACCATTGCAGGGCGGTCTGCAACAGCAGGCGGTCGTCGTCGGAGAGGGTGACCTCGCTGTCGCGCGCTTCGGCCCGGGTCTCATCCGGCAATGCCGCGGGGTCCGGATCGGGGGTGGCGATGTTTTCGGGTTCCACCGGCAGGGGGGCAGTGCCGGTCGCGGGCCAAAACTGGTCACCGAAGTTGCGGGAAAAGGCGATGAAGCTGTCCTGCGGGATCAGGTTTTCCGCCCGGAGTTCGGCCAGACGCGCCGCCCCTTCGGCGGATGTGTAGGGGCCAAGCATGATGCCGTACCAGCCGGAGCGCAGCCGGTAGCCGGTGGTTTCCGGGAACACCGCCGCATAGGCGCGGGCGCGGGCCTCGGCTTCGGCCTGATTGGGCTGCGCCTCGATCTGGATCCAGACCTGACCATCCTGCGCGTGGGCCAGTGAGCCGAAGCAAAGGGTGAGGAACAGGGCAACGGCGACAAGCGGTCTGAACATGACGAGGGGCGTCCTTGGTTGGCAAAGCATGTGTGGAAGATGCGGGATCGGTGCAATCTGGGCAAGGGCGTATCCCCATCGCAGGGCTTCGTCCATGGGGGGTGGAAGGGGCGAAAAACGATGGCAGATCGGCTTGTCCATTCAATTTAGTGTGCTTCACAAGGTCGCGCCCTCCCAAGGGGAAGGGAGGGCCATGCCATTGGTCGCTTGAACCAATGGCGCACCCAATGGCACACCCGGCGGGCTTCGCCCTTGATTCCGGGCCAGGAGGAAAGCGGGTACGTCTCCGCGCGTCCCGCAAGGCCGGACATGCGGACACTCCCCCGCCTGCCGGTTCGGGAATTGACCCTTGGCCCCCCAGTGGATAGGGAAAGCGCAACAGCGTTGCCACAGGTTCGCCCATGCCCCAGACCATGCCCCAGCCCACCGCCACACCGCGCAGCTTTCAGGAGATCATCCTGCGGCTTCAGGCCTATTGGGCGGCGAAGGGCTGCGCCATCCTGCAACCCTATGACATGGAGGTGGGCGCAGGCACGTTTCACCCGGCCACCACGCTGCGCAGTCTGGGGTCGAAGCCATGGGCTGCGGCTTACGTCCAGCCCTCGCGCCGCCCGACGGATGGGCGCTACGGCGAGAACCCGAACCGGTTGCAGCATTACTATCAGTATCAGGTGATCATCAAACCCTCGCCCCCCGATCTGCAGGCGCTGTATCTGGGGTCGCTGGCGGCTATTGGCATCGACATGGCCGTGCATGACATCCGCTTTGTCGAGGACGACTGGGAAAGCCCCACCCTCGGTGCCTGGGGTCTGGGCTGGGAGGTGTGGTGCGACGGGATGGAAGTCAGCCAGTTCACCTATTTTCAGCAGGTCGGCGGCCATGATTGCCATCCCGTCAGTGGCGAGCTGACCTACGGGCTGGAGCGATTGGCGATGTATGTGATGGGCGTCGATCATGTGATGGACATGGCCTTCAACGATCCTGACAGCCCGACCCCGCTGACGTACGGCGATATTTTCCTGCAAACCGAACAGGAGTATTCGCGGCATAACTTCGATCAAGCCGACACGGCCATGTTGTTCCAGCATTTCAAGGATGCGGAAGCCGAGTGTGATCGTATCCTTACTGCCGCTCAGCCTGACAAGGCGGGGCGCACCATCGTGATGGCGCATCCGGCCTATGATCAGTGCATCAAGGCCAGCCACGTCTTCAACCTGCTGGACGCGCGCGGCGTGATATCGGTGACGGAGCGGCAGGCCTATATCGGGCGGGTGCGGGCCTTGGCCAAGAAATGCGCCGACGCATTCCGTGCAACGCCAGCGGGGGCGGACGCGTGAATGTGGGGCGGATTGCGGTTGGCTTCATCGTGGTAGTGGCGCTTATTGGTGGCGCTGTGCTGTATTATACGCAAGTTTATGCGTATTATCAGCCGGTTGTGTTTCAGCCGGGGGCCGAGATCAGGCTGACCCCGGTGGCGGGTGGCGTGCCTGAGGCCATTCTGGCCGAGGGCGTGACCGGGATCGACGGCGACAGCTCTCCCATCCGGTTCCGCGCGTGTTTCACCACGCCGATGAGCCTTGCGATGCTGTCGGAGACCTACCGGGTGTATGAGCGGGCGGAGCCGTTGAACGCGCCGGGCTGGTTCGACTGCTTTGATGCCGCAAAGATCGGCGCGGCGCTGGAGACGGGCGAGGCGCTGGCGTTTCTGTCGGAGGCGGGCATCCACAAGGGCGTAGACCGGGTGGTGGCGGTGTTCCCGGACGGGCGCGCCTTTGCCTGGCATCAGGTGTCAGCGGCGGGCTTTGAATGACGGACGCGGACCCCGACCTGATGCAAAAGCTGAAGCGCCGTCACAAGCGCGACCTGCGCTATGCGCGGGCAGAAGGCATGTTGCAGGGCGTCTTGTCGATGCTGCGGCCCGGCGATGTGGTGGTGGATTGCAGGGCCAATCAGGGCGATGTGACCGGACCCTTGGCAGATACCGGGGCCATCGTGCACGCGTTCGAGCCGGACCCCTATAACCTGGCCAAGCTTACCGAACGGTTCGCGGGTGCGGCCAACGTGCATCTGCATGCGGCGGCGGTGGGGGTTGCGGCGGGGTCTGTGCGGCTGATGCGGGCGGCGAACTGGGATGCCAACCCCGACCTTGCGTCGGTCAAAAGCACGGTTGTTGCGGGCGGGCATAACATCGGCGGCGACGGCATCGACGTGCCGCTGATCGATTTCCCGGCGTTTCTGCGCGGGTTGATTGCAGCACATGGCCGGGTGGCGTTTGTGAAGATGGATATCGAGGGGGCCGAGCTGGACCTGTTGGAAGCGATGCAGGCGCAAAGCCTGTTCGACGACATCCAGCTGACCGTCGCCGAAACCCATGAGCGCAAGTTCAAGGACTTGCGCCCGCGTTTTGCCGCCTTGCGTGAGGCGATTGCGGCGGCCCATCCGGTGACCCGCGTCAATCTGGACTGGATCTGATGACCTTTGCCTTTGAGGACCAAGCCGATGCCTGACCTGTTGATTGAACTGTTCTCCGAGGAAATTCCGGCGCGGATGCAGGGGCGCGCGCGGGACGATCTGAAGCGTCTGGTGACGGATGGGCTGGTCGAGGCCGGATTGACCTATGCCTCGGCGGGGGCGTTTTCCACGCCGCGGCGGCTGGTTCTGTCGGTTGACGGGCTGACGGCGGAGTCGCGCGCGGTACGGGAGGAGCGGAAGGGGCCCGCGACTTCTGCGCCTGCGGCGGCGGTGGAGGGGTTTTTGCGGTCCACCGGGCTGGTGCTGGAGGCGCTGGAGCGGCGGGCGGACAAGAAGGGCGAGACGTTTTACGCGGTGGTCGAGAAGCCGGGGCGCGCGGCGGCGGAGATCGTGGCGGAGGTGCTGGAGCGGGTGATCCGGGGGTTTCCGTGGCCGAAGTCGATGCGCTGGGGGAACGGCACCTTGCGCTGGGTGCGGCCGTTGCAGCGGATTTTGTGTGTGCTGTCGGATGAGACGGGCGCGTCGGTCGTGCCTTTGACGGTGGACGGGATCGTGGCGGGCAACGTGACCGAGGGGCACCGCTTCATGGGGGCGGGGCCGTTTCCGGTGCACGGGTTTGACGACTATGTGGTCAAGCTGAAGCGGGCGTTTGTGGTGTTGGATTCTGCGGAGCGGGAGGCTGCGATCTGGCAGGGGGCCGTGAATGCGGCCTTTGCGGCGGGGATGGACGTAGTGCCGGACGCGGGGCTGCTGACCGAGGTGGCGGGGCTGGTCGAATGGCCGGTGGTGCTGATGGGGCGGATCGGGGCGGAGTTTCTGGACCTGCCGCCGGAGGTGCTGCAAACCTCGATGCGGGAGCATCAGAAGTTCTTCTCGGTGCGGGCGAAATCGGGGCGGCCCGATTCTGGAAAAATAGTGGGGTTTGTCACGGTCGCCAATATCGAGGCGGCTGATGGTGGGGCGGTGATCCTGAAGGGCAACCAGAAGGTGCTGTCGGCGCGGCTGTCGGACGCGAAGTTCTTTTGGGAGAATGACTTGCGGGTGGCCAAAGGCGGCATGGGCGAGTGGGTGGAGGGGCTAAAGGCGGTCACGTTCCACGGCAAGCTGGGGTCGCAGGCGGAGCGGGTGGAGCGGATCGCGGCGCTGGCGGCGGAGATTGCGCCGATGGTTGGGGCTGATCCGGCGCTGGCCGCACAGGCGGCGCGGGTGGCCAAGGCAGACCTGCGGTCAGCGATGGTCGGCGAGTTCCCGGAGTTGCAGGGGCTGATGGGCATGTACTACGCCCGCGCGGCGGGGATGCCGGAGGCGGTGGCTTTGGCCGCACGCGATCACTATTCGCCGCTGGGGCCGTCGGACGCGGTGCCGGCGGAGCCTGTGTCGGTGGCCGTGGCGCTGGCCGACAAGATCGACACGCTGACCGGGTTCTGGGCGATTGATGAGAAGCCGACGGGGAGCAAAGACCCCTTTGCGCTGCGGCGGGCGGCGTTGGGGGTGATCCGGTTGGTGGTGGGGAATGGGGTACGTATGGGCCCCATTCCATTGCTGGATCGCCACCAAGATTTGCTCTTGGATCAACTACATCAGGCTCGACTCGATGCTGCCTCAAAGGTGCCGGGAATGACTATCTCTGGGGTGGCCCGAGGCAAGGCACTGATCGAGTTTCAGGGGCACCGTGTATCGGCAAATGTGCCTGACCTTCTCGCCTTCCTCCATGACCGCCTCAAGGTCTACCTCAAGGATCAGGGCATCCGGCACGACATCATCGACGCTTGCCTTGCGATGCCCGCCAACGATGACCTGACGCTGCTCGTCAAGCGGGCGGAGGCTCTGGCGGCGGTGATGAAGACCGAGGATGGGGCGAACCTGTTGCAGGGCTACAAGCGCGCCAGCAACATCCTGACGCAGGCCGAGGCGAAGGATGGCGTCGAATACTCCTACGGCGCGGATGTGAAGTTTGCGGAAACCGACGAGGAGCGGGCGCTGTTTGCGGCGCTGGATGCTGCGGAGGCGAAGATCGGGCCGGCGATGAAAGCGGAGGATTTTGCGACGGCTATGGCCGCGATGGCGGGCTTGCGCGGGCCGGTGGATGCGTTTTTCACCGCCGTGCAGGTGAATGCGGACAGCGCGATCATCCGGCGCAACCGGTTGAATCTGCTCAGCCGTATCCGCTCCATCTGCTCCGGGGTGGCGGACCTGACCCGCATCGAAGGCTAATAATTCAGCACAAATCGCCTTTGTGCTGACATGTCACGCTTGTATGACAGCACTTTCCGCGTATCCTTCGCGCGGACAAAAGGTGCTGCAGTGCAGAAACATGACCCGATTCCCGAGTTTGCCCGGATCGAGCCATCGGCTTTGATCGCGACGGCAACGCATGGCTGGCGGGCGAAATGCCTGCAACGGCTGGTGCGGCTTGAGCTGCCGGTGCCCAAAAGCGTCGCGCTGCCCGCGCCGACCGTGCGGGCGATTGCGGCGGGGCACGGCGTGGATGCGGGCGGGGTGCTGGAGCATTTCGGCGATGGGCCGCTGATCTCGGTCCGGCCCAGCCCTGCCAACCCCGATTGGGGTGGCCCGGCGACGATCCTGAACATCGGGCTGAACGCCAAACGCCACGCGCGGCTGGCGGAAACCCATGGCGAGACGGCGGCGGATGCGCTGTTCGTGCGGTTCGTGCAGGCCTATGCGATCCATGTGGCGCGGCTGGATCCGGACGTGTTTGACAGCATCAAGCCGGGGCCGGGGGCGCTGCGCGAGGTGCTGCGGCAGTACGAGGTGGAGACGGACGAGCCGTTCCCGGCCGACCCGGCGGTGCAACTGTCAGAGGTGTTGCGCAGTATGGCGCGGGCCTGGGAAGGTACCTCGGCCCGGTTGCTGCGCCAAGCCAAGGGCGCGCCGGAAGAGGCCGCGCTTGGGCTGGTGGTGCAGGAAATGGCGCAGGGGATCGGGCAGGGGATTTCCGGGTCTGGCGTGATCCAGTTCGTCGATCCGGTGACGGGGGTGCGGCAGATTACCGGGCGGTATCTGGGGCAATCGCAGGGCCGCGATGCGCTGAAGACGACGGAAGCGCTGTATCTGACGCGCGATGTGCGGGGGCCGTCGCTGGAGGATGTGTCGCCCGAGGTGTTTGCGACGCTGGTGGCACACGGGGCGGTGTGCCGCGAACGGCTGCGCGAGGAAATGCAGATCGAGTTTACGGTCGAGGATGGGCGTCTGGCGGTTCTGGACGCGGTCAAGGTGGCGCGGTCGGGGCGGGCGGGGCTGCACATTGCGGTGGCGCTGGCCGAAGACGGGGTTATCGCGCGCGAAGAGGCGGTGTTGCGGGTGGAACCGCGGGCGCTGTCGGAACTGCTGCACCATCAGGTTGATCCGCGCGGGCCGCGCGACGTGTTTGCGCGGGGAATTGCGGCCAGCCCTGGGGCGGCGACGGGGAAACTGGTGTTTTCTTCGCAAGCCGCGCAGGCGAGTGCGTCGAAGGGCGAGGCGTGCATTCTGGTACGGCGGGAAACCGCGCCGGAGGATATTCGCGGCATGCATTCGGCGGCAGCGGTGCTGACCGAACGCGGCGGGATGACCAGCCATGCGGCGGTGATTGCGCGCGGGCTGGGGCTGCCCTGCGTGGTGGGTGCATCAGATATGCGACTGGATTCGAAGGATAAAAAGCTGACGGCGGCGGATGGACGGGTGTTCCGCGAAGGCGATGTGGTGACGCTGGACGGCACCAAGGGCGAGGCGCTGGCGGGGACGGCGGAAATGCTGCCGCCGGCGCTGGACGACAGTTTCCGCAGGTTGCTGAGTTGGGCGGACGAGATGCGCGATATCGGCATCCGGGCCAATGCGGATACGCCGGCGGATGCGGAAACCGCGCGGAAGTTCGAGGCGCAGGGGATCGGGTTGTGCCGGACGGAACACATGTTCTTTGACGAAGACCGGCTGATCGTCATGCGCGAGATGATCTTTGCCGACACGCCGCAGGACCGCGCACTTGCATTGGCGCGGCTGTTGCCGATGCAGCGGGCGGATTTCGTGCAACTGTTTGAGATCATGCAAGGTTTGCCGGTCTGCATCCGCCTGTTCGACCCACCGCTGCACGAGTTCCTGCCGCAATCGCGCGAAGGCTTGCGGGAACTGGCCGAAGCGTTGGACCGGCCATTGTCCGAGGTGGTGCGGCGGGCGGAAGCCTTGACCGAAGTGAATCCGATGCTGGGGATGCGGGGAGTGCGGCTGGGGGTCGTGCTGCCGGAGATCTATGACATGCAGGTGCAGGCGATTTTTGAGGCGACGCTGGAAAGTGCCCGTCGCGGCGCGCCGGTGGTACCTGAAATCATGATCCCGCTGGTCTCGGCGAAACGTGAGGTGGAGCTGGTCAAAACCCGGATCGACGCGGTGGCGGCGATGGTGAAGTCAAAGGCCAAGGCCGAGTTCGACTTCAAGCTGGGGGTGATGGTGGAAACCCCGCGCGCGGCCTTGCGGGCCGGTGAGATTGCCCAGCATGCATCATTTTTGTCGTTCGGAACCAATGACCTGACGCAGATGACCTACGGACTGAGCCGCGACGATGCCGGGCGGTTCATGAACACCTATGTGCGGCAGGGTGTGTTTCCGGAAGACCCGTTCCAGATATTGGACGTGGACGGGGTAGGTGAGTTGCTGCTGATCGGGGCGGAGCGGGGCCGCAAGACCCGCAATGATCTGACCTTGTCGATCTGCGGCGAGCACGGTGGCAACCCCGAATCGATTGAGTTCTGCCGGAAGGCGGGGTTCGACTATGTCTCGTGCTCGCCCTACCGGGTGCCGATGGCGCGGTTGGCGGCAGCGCATCTTGCGTTGCGAGATTCGAAGAATAACATTTCATAACAACGCTCTGATGGGTTTTGTTCACTTTTTAGATTAAGATTTTCGGCGAGTTTCCGCCGACAAAGGCGCGATTTATGTGCCAAATTTGCCACATCGATGGACCACCCCGACCCATTCGACTACCTCCCCGCCAAATCAGAGCGGGCCTTGGCCGGCCTGCCCATGAAGCGGAAAGTCGAATGATGTTTATGCGAAGAAACCTGATGCTGGCGGCGATATGCGCTGTCGTGCTGGCCGGGGTGGCTGCGGCCGATGTGACCCTGAGTGGCAAGAATGATCCCTCGGTGACGCTGTCGGGTCAGATGACGGCGTTGTTTGGAAGTGAGAAGCAGCGATTGATGCGCCTGCCGGATCCGACGCTGTCGGCGATTGCGGTAGGTCCCAAGGTGAAATCCAAAGCGGCGGACGGGGCGCCGGTCGGCATCACCGAAGCGTCCTTGATGGTGCAGACGGCCCCTGCGGGCGATGCGGAATGGCAGTGTCTGACCGAAGCGCTGTATTTCGAGTCGCGGGGTGAAAGCCTGAAAGGGCAGATCGCGGTTGCCGAGGTGATCCTGAACCGCGTCGACAGCCCGCTGTACCCGCGCTCGGTTTGTGGCGTCGTCAAACAGCGGGGCGGCGGCGGATGCCAGTTTTCTTACGTGTGTGACGGCCGGGCCGACCGGATGGGCGACGGTGTTTCGCGGGACCGGGCTGGCCGGATTGCGCGGGCGATGCTGGACGGCGCGCCGCGCCTGTTGACCGAGGGGGCCACGCACTTTCACACCCAGAACGTGCGACCGTCGTGGTCGAAGCGCTTTGCCCATACGGCATCCATCGGGGCGCATGTGTTTTATCGCCAGCCGGGTGCGCGCGGCTGATGTCGCGGGCCTTGCCCTGGATGCCGCCCGCGAGATAGGGCGCGCGGGCCGGGGCGCTATGCTGACGGCGGGTTCCCGGAGTGCGGTTATGACCACTGATATCGAGCTTGCCTTCGCGCATCCCGAGGCCCGGGCGGAGGCGTCGTCTTCGGCCGACCCGCGCGACCGGATTTCACTGCGCGACCATTTGGTCGAGGCGGATATCGGGGCGTTTCAGCAAGAGCGCGGTCACAAACAGCGGCTGCGCTTCAACGTGGTGGTCGAAGTGCGGCCTGCACCTGCACCGCTGGAAGATGATGTGGACCGCATCCTCAGCTATGACAAGATCACCGAAGCGATTGCGGCGGAACTGGCGGCTGAGCGGTTGAACCTGTTGGAAACGCTGGCAGAACGGGTGGCCGAGCGCGTGCTGGCCGAACCGGCGGCGATGCGGGCCTTCGTGCGGATCGAAAAGCTGGATGTGGGGCCCTATGCGCTGGGGGTGGAGATCGTGCGGTCGCGGGCCGAAGTGCCGGTGGCACGGGTGAGTGCCGACGGGGCCGAGACGGCGATGCACCCGCTGGTGGTGTTTCTGGACAACGCGGCGATTTCCGGGGCTGATCTGTCGGCCCGGCTGGATGCGTTGCAGCGCCGGGGCCTGCCGTTGATCCTGACGGTTGGGCTGCCTGACGTGCCGCGCCCGCTGACCGGGCACAAGCCGACGCAACGGCGGGTCGACCTTCTGGCCATCGAGCAGAACGCCTGGGCGCTGGCGGCGCGCGATCCGCGCTGTGTGGTGGTGGAGACGCGGACCGAGATCGACTGGGCGATGCGGCGCGGGCAGACCGTGGTCTGGGCCCCGTCAAAGCTGGTGCTGGATGCGGTGGACGGGCCGCAGGGCAGCGCCCCAGTGACACTGGCGCTGTGGCTGGCCGAGGCGATGGCAGCGACGGCGATTGTCCTTCACGGTGATGTTGCAATTCCGGCAGGAAGCCGCGTGCCGGTGGAGCAGGCCTGAGCCTTGCCTCTTGCCAAGGCAAATCGCATCGGCCACTGCAAAAGCCATGAGATACGTTCGACCGATTGTGATGACGGATGCGGCGCGGCCTGCGGGTGCTGTGGGTCTGGCCGGTGGCTGGTGCTGGTTCGACCGGGTCGAGGTGCTGGAACGCGGCGCTGCTGGCCGGGTGGTGCCGGTGTCTGACTGTCCGGGGCCGGTGCTGGAGCGGCTGTGTGCCCCGCGTGCCGCTTTCGCGGGTCTGAGCATGGACCGACCGCGGATCATGGGCATCCTGAACGTCACACCTGACAGTTTCTCGGACGGCGGGATGTTTCTGGCACCCGAGGCGGCGCTGGCGCAGGCGCGGGTGATGGCCGAGGGTGCGGATATTATCGACATCGGCGGAGAGAGCACGCGGCCGGGTGCGGTGGAGGTCTCCGTCGAGGAAGAGATGCGCCGGACGGGGCCGGTGATCTTTGCCTTGCGGAGCGCGGGGCTGGCGGCGGTCATTTCCATCGACACGCGCAAGGCGGCGGTGGCAGAGGCGGCGCTGCGGGCGGGCGCGGATGTGGTGAATGACGTGTCGGCCCTGGGGTTTGATGCGGCACTGGGGCCGCTGGTGGCGCGGACAGGTGCGCCGGTGATCCTGATGCATGCGAAAGGCGCGCCCGCGACAATGCAGGATGACCCGAGTTACGGCGATGTGCTGCTGGATGTTTACGACGCGCTGGCGCTTAGGGTGGCGGAGGCGGAGACGATGGGCATCGCGCGCAGCCGGATTGCGGTGGACCCCGGGATCGGTTTTGGCAAGACCGGCCCGCATAATCTGGCGCTGATCCGGGGGTTGTCGTTGTTCCATAGCCTTGGCTGCCCTATCCTGCTGGGGGCGTCGCGCAAGCGGTTCATCGGCACGTACGGGTTGGCGGCAGAGGCTGCGGACCGGATGCCGGGATCGCTGGCGGTGGCGCTGGCGGGGGTGGCGCAGGGCGTACAGATGGTGCGGGTGCATGATGTGGCCGAGACGCGGCAGGCCTTGCGGCTGTGGCAGGCTGTGAACGGAGGTGGGGCATGACGCGGAAATTGTTCGGGACGGACGGGGTGCGGGGGCGGGCGAACGACTGGCCGATGACGGCGGAGGTGGCGTTACGGCTGGGCGCTGCGGCCGGGCGGTTCTTTCGGCGCGACGGGTCTGCAGCGCACCGGGTGGTGATCGGCAAGGACACCCGGCTGTCGGGCTACATGCTGGAAAACGCGCTGACCGCGGGGCTGACGTCGACGGGGATGAATGTGCTGCTGCTGGGCCCGGTGCCCACCCCGGCGGTGGGGTATCTGACACGGTCGATGCGGGCTGATCTGGGGGTGATGATTTCGGCGTCGCATAACCCGCATCAGGACAACGGCATCAAGTTTTTCGGGCCGGACGGGTTCAAGCTGTCGGATGCCGCAGAGGCGGAGATCGAGGCGATGGTGGAGGGCGAGATTGCTTCGGCGCGGCCCGAGAACATCGGGCGGGCCAAGCGGATCGAGGATGGGCGCGGGCGGTATCAGGAATTTGTCAAGACCAGCTTTCCGGCGGGGTTGCGGCTGGACGGGCTGAAGGTGGTGATCGACTGCGCCAATGGGGCGGCGTACCGGGCCGCCCCAGAGGTGTTGTGGGAACTGGGGGCTGAGGTCATTCCGGTGGGGGTGACGCCGAACGGCACCAACATCAATCTGCGCTGCGGGTCGACCCATGTGGAGACAGCCGCGGAGGCGGTAGTGGCGCATGGCGCGCATGTGGGGATTTGTCTTGACGGGGATGCCGACCGGGTAATGATTCTGGACGAGGCCGGTCAGGTGGCGGACGGCGATCAGATCATGGCGCTGCTGGCGGGCCGCTGGGCCGACGAGGGCCGGCTGACGGGCGGCGCGCTGGTGGCGACGGTGATGTCGAACCTTGGGCTGGAGCGGTATCTGGACGCGCGCGGCCTGCGGCTGGAGCGGACGGCGGTGGGTGACCGCTATGTGGTGGAGCGGATGCGGGCGGGCGGGTTCAACCTTGGTGGCGAGCAGTCGGGGCACATCGTGATGACCGACTATGCGACGACCGGGGATGGGCTGATTGCGGGGTTGCAGTTTCTGGCGGAAATGGTGCGCAGCGGGCGGGCGGCATCGGAGCTGACCCGCAGCTTCGACACGGTGCCGCAGCTGTTGAAGAACGTGCGTTTTGCTGTTGGCATGCGGCCCCTGGAAGCGGCGGCGGTGCAGGCGGTGATCGCGGCGAATGAGGCCCGGATGCAGGGCCGGGGGCGCATCCTGATCCGAAAATCGGGAACTGAGCCGCTGATCCGGGTGATGGCGGAATGCGAAGACGCGGGGCTGCTGGCCGAGGTGGTGGACGAGATTGTCGGCGCGGTGCAGGCGGCGGTCTGACAGGGCGCACGCCGGGTTCGGGCGGTTTTTATGCGGAGCCATCTGCCCGCATAGCGGTCAGATGGCACTCTTTTGGGTCGCCTGCGCGGCCTGGGCCGCTTGGCTCTGTCCGCTCCGCGGGGGATATTTGGCGAACGGGAAAGGGTTGAGGTGCCGCGTCAGATCGCAGTGAAGGCGTTGTCGACGAACAGATGGGTGCCGTTGACGAAGCTTGCGGCGTCGGAGGCGAGGAACAGGGCGGCCTCGGCCACCTCTTCCGGCCTGCCGATCCGGCCTTGCGCGGCTTTGATCGCGGCCTCTGACACATCGACGCCAAGCGCCTGCAAGTCGCGCACTTCGCGCAAGCCGTGCGGGGTTTCGATAAAGCCGGGGCAGACGGCGTTGCAGCGGATGTTGCGGTCGCGGAATTCCACGGCGATGGCGCGGGCGAACATGTGGACGGCCCCTTTGGTGGTGTCGTAAAGCACCTCCATCGGGGTGGCTGCGACGGCGGAGATCGAGGAGGTGCAGACGATGGAGCCGCCACCAGCGGCGATCATGCCGGGCAGGACCGCGCGTGTCATCAGGAACATGGATTTGACGTTGACGGCATGAAGCCAGTCCCAGTCTTGTTCAGTCGTCTCGAGAAACGGTTTGATGACGATGGTGCCCGCGTGGTTGAACAACACGGTGATCGGGCCGAAAGCCGTGGTTGCGGCGGAGACGGCGGCATGGACCTGCGCGGCGTCGGACACATCGGCTTGCAGAGCGATGGCGGTGCCCCCTGCGGCGGTGATTTCCGCCACGCGGGCCTGCGCTTGCGCCAGGTTCAGGTCGATGATGGCGACCTTAGCCCCTTCGGCGGCGAAGAGGGTAGAGGCGGCCCCGCCCATGCCCGTTGCCCCGCCGGAAATGAGTGCCACTTTGCCGCTGAGCCTGCCCATGTGTTCCTCCACTTGTCGGGGCGAGGATGGGTCGGGAAATCCGGTCTGGTCAAGCCCCGTGGTGGCGCGCAGAAAGGGGCGGCGGAAGCGGAGGGCAAGATGCGTTGGATGGTGATGGCGGCGGCGCTGGCGTTTGCCGGGGCGGCAGGGGCCCAGAACGGGATCATGACGGTGGCGGGGCATTCGGTGGAAGTGAATGACGGCACTCAGGGCGACAAGATGCTGTTGGTCGATGGTCAGTTGATGCACCTGAACGGGGTTATCTATCTGGATGACGCGGTGAAGCTGGTGGGCG
This sequence comes from Paracoccaceae bacterium, assembly GCA_031415015.1. GTDB lineage: Bacteria > Pseudomonadota > Alphaproteobacteria > Rhodobacterales > Rhodobacteraceae > JAUYQR01. The sequence continues at coordinate 19,577 of JANOQT010000164.1, read as the reverse complement.
GTATCAGCGTCGTCACCGGATCGGCGGGGCCGGGCGGGAATGCCTGTAACGCCGCCCCCTTCGTGCTGGCGCTGCCGGAGGGGGTCGCACCGGAGTTCTTTGGCCCGATCGACAGTTGCGCCTATTTGCCGGTGGTTGATGTGCAGTCGCAGGCGATTGTCTTCGCGTCCGAACCTACGCCGTCTGAACTGGGCGAAGTCTGGGTGTGGAACCGGTTGACCGGGATGACCGAGGCGCTGCCTGAGGCGTTCGTACCGGTCGAGAGCGCGGGTTGGGACACGCTGGGCGATCTGGCCGGGGCGCATCCTGCAGAGGCTTTGGCGCTGTCCCCGGTGTATGAGGCGCTGGTGGCGGGGCTGGGGCCGGATTACGACGCGTTCGCCGCGCGGATTTCGGGGCTGGGCTCGGGCGATCTGACCGAGGCGGGGTATCTGGGCGAGGCCTGCGAGAAATTCACCTGCGAGGCGGATTTCGCGGTCCTGTACCTGCATGCGCCGACCGAAAGGGTATTTGCGATCTGGCATGTGGCGGGCGAGATCGAGAACCGGATCTGGCCGCAGGATACCACGCTGTGGCCGACAGAAGCGATGGCGGTGCTGCGCGCAAAGGGCGAAGGGGGGTGAGCAGGATGGGCAAATTGCCCATCCTACCGGGGTCGGAGTGTAGGATGGGCAATGTGCCCATCCTTGCCGTCAGTTCCGCGCCTTGTCGACCATCTTGCCTTTCGAAATCCACGGCATCATGTCGCGCAGCTTTTTGCCGACCAGTTCGATCTGGTGTTCGTCGTTTGACCGACGCGAGGCTTTGATCGTCGGCTGGCCCACGGCGTTTTCAAGCATGAAGTCGCGCACGAATTTGCCGGACTGGATGTCGGACAGAACCGCCTTCATCCGTGCCTTGGTCTCATCATAAGGCAGGATGCGCGGGCCGGAAACATACTGGCCGTATTCCGCAGTGTTCGAGATCGAGTAATCCATGTTGGCGATGCCGCCTTCATAGATCAGGTCCACGATCAGCTTCACTTCGTGCAGGCATTCGAAATAGGCCATTTCGGGCTCGTAGCCGGCTTCCACGAGGGTCTCGAAGCCCATGCGGATCAGTTCGACAAGGCCGCCGCAGAGGACCGCCTGTTCGCCGAACAGATCGGTTTCGCATTCCTGGCGGAAGTTGGTCTCGATGATCCCCGAACGCCCGCCGCCAATGGCGGAGCAGTAGCTGAGGCCGATTTCCATCGCCTTGCCGGTCGCGTCCTGATGGACGGCCACGAGGCAGGGCACGCCGCCGCCCTTGGTGTATTCGCCGCGGACGGTGTGGCCGGGGCCTTTCGGGGCCATCATGATGACGTCGACGCCCTTTTTCGTCTCGATCAGGCCGAAGTGGATGTTCAAACCGTGGGCAAAGGCAATGGCGGAGCCTTCGCGCAGGTTGTCGTGGACGTATTTCTTGTAGGTTTCGGCCTGAAGCTCGTCGGGCATGGTGAACATGATCAGGTCGCACCATTTGGCGGCCTCGGCGATGTCCATCACTTTGAGGCCTTCGGCTTCGCACTTTTTGGCGGAGGCAGACCCGGGGCGCAGGGCGACGACGACGTTTTTCGCGCCACTGTCGCGCAGGTTCAGCGCGTGGGCGTGGCCCTGGCTGCCATAGCCCAGAATGGCGACCTTCTTGTCCTTGATCAGGTTGATGTCGCAGTCACGATCATAATAAACGCGCATGGGCTGTCTCTCCGTTGATTGATGGCGGGAGAATAGGGGTTTTTCCGGTAGATACCGTGCATTGTTCGATGATACGGATGTTTTCGGCTTATGATCATTCGTATAATCTGGATTATCAGGATAAATCATGCAACTGGACGATGCCGACCGCCGTATCTTGCGGCACTATCTGGCGGAACCGGGGCTGGAGCGGGCGGTGCTGGCCGAACGGGCGGGCGTCACGCCTGCGACGCTGTGGCGGCGGCTGGACCGGCTGCGCGAGGGGGGGGTGATCCGGTCGGAAGGGGCGCTGATCGACTGGCGGGCGCTGGGGTACGAAGTGGAGGTGTCGTTGCGATTTACGCTCGACAAGACCAACAGTCGCGCGTTCGATGAGTTCATTCAGGCTGCACGCGGCGTGGCCGAGGTGATCGGGATCGAGACGTTTCTGGGCCGGGTCGATGTGCGGCTGAACGTCATTGCGCGGGACATGGGGCATTGGACGGCGGTGTACCGCGAAAAGATCCTGATGCTGCCGCATATTCAGGAGGTAGAGGCGCTGATGCTGATTGCTACGGTCAAGGACGCGGCGGGGCTGCCGCTGTGATCGACCTGGATGATCAGGACCGGGCGATCTTGCGGACGTTGGTGGGGGATGCCGGTGTCAGCGCGGGCGAGCTGGGGCGGCGGCTGGGGCTGTCGCAACCTGCGGCGTGGCGGCGGGTGCGGCGGCTGGAGGAGGCGGGCGTGCTGGCTGGCCGCCGGGTGGAGGTGGACCGCGCGGCCCTGGGCTTTGGCGTGACGGTGTTTCTGGGGGTGAAGCTGGCCACCAAGGGGCGGGTGTCGCTGGAGGACTTTGAGCGGGCAGCGGTGGCAATTCCCGAGGTGCAGGTGGTGCAGCATGTGCTGGGGCTGTTCGATTACCGCCTGCGGGTGGTGGCGCGGGATATCGCCGATTTCGAGCGGGTGCTGCGGCGGCGGATCATGACGCTGCCCGGCGTGGGGCAGGTGGAGGCAAATGTGCTGTTGACGGAAGAGCGTCGCCCCGGACCACTGGGCGTGGCGGAAACGGTCGTGAAACGGTGAGCGGGGGCGGTTAGGGTCCGCTCATCAAGCCTGACGGCTTTCTTCGCTGGAGCGAGGAAGCCTGCAAGGGCTGAGGAGCGGCTGGGGGATGGTCATGAAAATCGTGAAGCTGGAGACCTTTGAAACCGAGTTCGTCTGCTTTGTGAGGGCGACCGCAGACACGGGGGATCAGGGCTGGGGACAGCTGTCTACCTACAACGCCGACATCACGGCGCAGGTGTTTCACCGCCAGATTGCCCCGCATGCGCTGGGGACGGACGGGCTGGACTTTGCCGATACGCTGGCGCTGATCGGCGAGCGGGAGCACAAGTTTCCGGGCAGCTATCTGCGCCGCGCGATGACGGGGCTGGACACCGCGTTGTGGGATTTGCGAGGAAAGCTGGAGGGCAAGCCGGTGGTCGCGCTTTTGGGGGGCGTGCCGGGGCTTTTGCGCGCCTACGCCAGTTCGATGAAGCGCGACATCACACCTGAGGATGAGGCCGCGCGGTTTGTTCGGCTGCGCGACGAGAGGGGCTTTACCGCGTTCAAGTGGCGGGTGGGCGCGGAATGCGGGCGTGACCGGGACGAGTGGCCGGGGCGGACGGAGGCGGTTATCCCGATTGTCTCCAAGGCTTTGGGGGACGGAGTCGAGAAGCTGGTCGATGGCAATTCCTGCTATTCCCCCGCCCGCGCCATTGCAGTGGGGCGGATGCTGCAGGACCACGGCATTGGCCATTTTGAGGAGCCTTGCCCCTATTGGGAGTTCGACCAGACCCGCCAAGTGCGTGAAGCGCTGTCGATTGACGTGGCGGGGGGTGAGCAGGACAATGAATTCACCAGCTTTCGCACGATGATCCGCGAGCATGTGGTGGATATCGTGCAGCCCGATGTCATGTATCTGGGCGGCATCCACCGCACGCTGGAGGTGTGCCAAATGGCAGCGGCGGCGGGGCTGCCGGTGACACCGCATGCCGCGAACCTGAGCCTTGTCACCATGTGTACGATGCATCTGTTGAAGGCGATTCCGAACGCGGGGAAGTATCTGGAACTGTCGATCGAGGGGTTGGACTATTACCCCTGGCAGGACGGACTTTTCCTGGGTGATCCCTACGGCGTTACGGACGGCCATGTGACAGTGCCCGACGCGCCGGGCTGGGGGGTGGAGATCAATCCGGACTGGCTTGCCCGCGCCCGGTATCGCGTGTCAGAGTTGCCTTAAACAGAGGAGGCCCTGATGCCCGGATTGCACGCAAGCGTTGACCCAGACGGGTTGGAGGAATTCTCGGTCGTCTTCACGGACCGCAGCCTGAACCATATGTCAACGAAGTTTCAGGGGGTTATGCGCGATATCTCAGCTCTTCTGAAAGAGGTTTATGCGGGATCCGCGGTGGCTTTGGTGCCCGGTGGCGGTACCTTTGCGATGGAGGCCGTGGCGCGGCAGTTCGGGCAAGGCGCGGTGCTGATCGTCCGCAACGGCTGGTTTTCGTATCGCTGGAGCCAGATTTTCGACGCTGGCGGTTTTGCGGGCGAGACGACGGTGGTGATGGCGCGGCAGACCGGCAACGGCGCGCAGGCCGCCTTTGCGCCGCCACCGGTGGAGGAGGTGTGTGCCAGGATCCGCGAGATGCGACCCGAGGCGATGTTCGCCCCACATGTGGAAACCAGTGCCGGGATCATCCTGCCGGATGACTACATTGCGCAGGTGGCCGCTGCCGCGCATGAGGTTGGCGCGTTGATGGTGCTGGATTGCATCGCCTCGGGCTGTGTCTGGGTGGATATGGCGGCGACCGGGGTGGATGTGCTGATCTCGGCCCCGCAAAAGGGCTGGTCGGCGTCGCCTTCTGCGGGCGTTGTGGTGATGAGCCCGCGGGCAGAGGCGCGGCTGGCCGAGACGACCAGCAACTCTTTTGCAGTAGACCTGAAGAAATGGCGCGCGATCATGGCGGCGTATGAGGGCGGCGGCCATGCCTATCATGCAACGATGCCGACCGATGCGCTGGTCGGTTTCCGGGATGCGATGCTAGAGACGAAGGCGATGGGGTTTGAGGCCGCCAAGGCCGCGCAATTGGCGCTGGGGCGTGCGGTGCGGGAGTTGATGGCCGATAAGGGCGTGCCGTCGGTGGCTGCCGAAGGGTTTCAGGCACCGGGAGTGGTGGTCAGCTATACTCGCGATGCCGAGGTCCAGACCGGCGCGAAGTTCCGCGCGCAGGGCTTGCAGATTGCTGCCGGGGTTCCCTTGCAGGTGGGCGAGGGGGCAGAGTTCCGCACCTTTCGCCTCGGGCTTTTCGGGTTGGACAAGTTAGCGGATGTGCCGGCTACGGTGGCGCGGTTGCGTCGGGCGGTGGATGCCGTCCTGGGGTAGGATGGGCAATCTGCCCATCCTGTTGGCTGTGCATTGCTGCGCGGATCACTGAGCGTTCAGGATTACCTTGACCTGACCGACCGGATCGTTGCCGGTGCGCAGGCTTTCCGAGGTCGAGAACAGCGTCACCAGCCGGGCGTATTGCGAACTCGAGAGGTTCGTCAGATCGGCGCCGGGAACCATGGTCATGATCTGCGATTCAATGGCCGAAGACAGCATGACCGACGACGACTGAGCGAAGGCGCCGACAACGGAAGCGGCGACAAGGGCGGTGGCGAGGACGATACGTTTCATGATGTTTTCCTTTGGGTTGTGGGTTTCTGCCTGCCCCGTCCTGGGGCGGTGAAACAGAAATGGGCCATGGTGGTACAAAAAGGAAATCACGCCTTGATCGCTGTTTGTCGCCAAGATGTGAGGCGGCGTGTCGCTTGAATGCGCGTGCTGCGGAATCCTGAGGTTTCGGGGCCAAATCTTGCCGCGTCGGGTCACGTATTTCAGCGTTTCACGCAGGCGTGGCGCGCTGCGGCGGAACTGTGCAAAAATGCACGAAACTTATCTGCGTGAGGCGTCGTAGATGAATATGCCGCGGGCTTAGCTTAGGCCCAGACCGGCCTTCATCAGGGTTTGCCGGATCGGTTTGGCTGAATAAAGCGCGTCAAGCGCCTTGGCGCGCAGGTCGCGCAGAGCCGGGCTTGCGGCCATCGACGTGCGGTTGAGCAGGTCGATTCCCATGACGCGCGCCTTTACGTCCCAATGCCGCTTGCGATGATAGGCATCCAGCATCGCTGCAGAGCCAAGCGTATCGCGGTCCGCCTTGGCAAGGTCCAGAAGTGTTGCAAGGTCGGCAAGGCTCATGTTCAGGCCCTGCGCACCGATCGGGGGCAAGACATGCGCCGCTTCCGCCATCAGGGCAGTGCGGGGGCCGGACATGCGGTCGGCAATCTGGCTTATTATCGGCCAGACGGTCAACCGCGACGCAAGGGTCAGCGCGCCCAGCACCCCGGCGGAGCGGGCCGTCATCGCGGCCTCGAACGCGGGGACCGGCAGGGCAGCAAGGCGGGTGATTTCGGGCCCGGCTTCCATCCAGACGACGGCAGAGGCGGGTTTGCCGTCACGTTCGGGCAAGGGCACCAGGGTGAACGGGCCGCCTGAGCGGTGCACTTCGGTCGAGATGTTCTGGTGCGGGCTTGCGTGGGTGACGGCAAAGGCCAGCGCTTTCTGGCCGTAGCGCGTGGTTCTGACACCGATCCCCAAGGCCTCGCGCAGGGGCGAGGCGCGACCGTCGGCGGCGATCAGCAGGCGGGCGGTGATGCTGGTCCCGTCGGTCAGGGTGACGATGGCCTCGGTCTCGCGCGCCAGAAGCCGGGCAAAGCCTACACCGGTGCGGAAGGTGACGTTCGGCAGTTCGGCCAGCCGGGCCACCATCTCGCGCCGCAAAAGCCAGTTCGGCAGGTTCCATCCAAAGGGCTGGTCAGAGATTTCTGCGGCGTTGAAATCCTTGATCAGGCGCGGCTCGGGGTCAGGGCCGCCCGCATCGACGATCCGCATGATCTGCAGGGCGGCGGCGTGTGGGGCGAGCCGGTCCCAAAGCCCGGCAGCGGTCAGGGTGGCGACGGCCGGTTGCAGGAAGGCCGTGGTGCGCAGATCCGCACCTTCAGCGGCGGCATCGGTCACCGGCGCGGCCGGGTCGACGCACAGCACACTAAAGCCTTCGGACCCAAAGGCAGCGGCTGCGGTCAGACCGGCAACGCCGCCACCGGAAATCAGGATGTCTGTCTGGGTGCGGTTCATGGCACAGACCCTATGCACTTGGCTGGCGCGCCGCCAGAGGGCGAAATGTCCTAGGGCAGGCTGATCCAGATAAAGAACGCGAACATCAGCGGCACAAGGCACAGCGCCGCAATGACCAGTGCCGCAAGCCCCCAGGTCTGGACGGCAAGGACAAGCACCGTCAGCGCGATGGTCAGGGCGTAGTAGATGTTTTCCACGCCCCTGGAGATATCGCGGGCGATCCAGCCGATCACGGGGACGGCGTAGAGGATGCGGCGTCGGCGGGAAAGGGGGGCGGCAAGGTCGGGGGTCATGCGGATCCTCGGGCTGAACTCAACCCTCAAGATAGGCGCGGCGCGTGGAAAGGGAATGGCCCGAAGCTGCGGTGAGCTGTCACGCCATCAGGCGGGCGAGAAAGGCCGCGAGGTCATCGGTGTGGTGGTGGATGTGGGCTGCGGGTTCGGGTGCCGGGGCGACGTGGACCGTACGCATGCCCATGGCGTGGGGGGCCTTGAGGTTGCGGGCGTCATCTTCGAACATCGCGGCGGCGTCTGGCATCAGGCCGTCAAGGGCGAAGACGGTCTCAAAGGCGGCACGGGCGGGCTTGGAGTGGAAGGCCGCGTGTTCGACGCCGTAGACCGCATCGAACAGGCCTGTCAGACCCCGGGCGTCCAGCACCCGTTGGGCATAAGGCGCGCAGCCGTTGGTATAGACGATGCAGCGGCCGGGCAGCGCCTTGATCTGCGCGGCAAGGTTAGGGTCCGGGGCCAGGACGGAAAAGTCGATGTCATGCACATCGGTCAGGTAGGGGCCGGGATCGACGCCATGTTCGGTCATCAGCCCGGCCAGCGTGGTGCCATAGGTCGCCCAGTAGTGGCTGCGCAAGTGATCGGCGCGGGCGCGGTCCACCTTGAGGGCGGCCATCACCCAGTCGGTCATCCGCACCTCGATCTGGTCGAAAAGGCGCATGTGCGGCGGGTACAGCGTGTTGTCGAGGTCAAAGACCCAGGTTTGGACATGGCTGAAATCTGGATGTGGCATGAGCCGGTTGTAATGCCATGCAGAGGAAGATGGGAAGGGTTGATCGCTGGGCTTGGCGCAGGGTAGGGTCTGGACGTGACCAACAGGAAGGCTGGGGCTGGTGCAGAAAGATGCTTACACGCTGATTCTGGAGGCGATTGACGCCGGGATCTACCGGCCCGGAAACCGGTTGGTGGAAAGCGAACTGGCCGAGCGGCTGGGGGTCAGCCGCACGCCGGTGCGCGAGGCGTTGCAGCGGCTGGAAACGCAGTCAATGCTGACGCGCGACGGGCGCAGCCTGATTGTGGCCAGCCTTGATCACAACCAGCTGGCCGAACTTTATGCGGTCAGGACCGAGCTTGAAGGGCTGGCGGCACGGCTTGCGGCCCGACATGCAACGCCCGAAGAGCTGCGGGTGCTGCGCAGCATGGTCGAGGATGACCGCACCCTGCTGGGGGGCGACCCCAAGGCGCTGAGCCGGGCCAACAAGCGGTTTCACCGCCAGCTTCATCTGGCCAGCCACAACCGGTTTCTGGTGCAGCAACTGGATCTGGTGCATCGGTCGATGGCCTTGATGGCGACAACGTCGTTTGCGGCCGAGGGCCGCGATGCGGTGGCGCTGGCGGAGCATGACCAGATCGTCCGCGCCCTCGAGGCGGGCGACGGGGAGGCGGCGTATCAGGCGCTGAAAACCCATATCAGCCGCGCTTTCGAAACCCGGCTGAGGGTGGACGCGGGCGAGCTCAGACAGCGCTGAAACGGTCAGCCGTGACTGTCGTCCGCCCGGTCATACAGCCCGTGCGTGGTCTTGTCCCAGTAGAACGGTTTGGTCACCAGTTCGATCAACGCCTTGTAAGAGGCCAGCGACGCCAGCGGGAAATACACACTCATCGTCGGCACCCAGAACAGGCTGAGCCCGTGCCGGGTGCGGCGCAGGGCGATGATGCCAAGCGTCAGGTTGACCACCTCGGACAACAGGAACACAGCACCTACGGCAAGGACGGTGCCAGCGGGAAGCCGGTCGATCAGCGGGTGTGGGATTCCGAAGGGGATTACCATGAAGGACCACAAAAGCGGGGCCAGCAGGAACTGCGCGATGGTGCCAAGAAACATCATCTGAAAGCCGAAAAACGCCCGCGGGCCAAGTTGCCGCCACAGAAGGGCCGGGTCGCGCATGTGGACGGCCCAGGTCATCATGTAGCCCTTGATCCAGCGGGAGCGCTGCTTGACCCAAGGCAAGGCACGGCAGTTCGCCTCCTCCTCGGTCACGGTGGCAATGATTTCGGTGCGGTAGCCGTGCCGGGCAAGACGAATGCCGAGATCGGCATCTTCGGTCACGTTATGCGCATCCCAGCCGCCAAGCTGTTCCAGCACCGCACGGCGGAAAAACAGGGTTGTGCCCCCCAGCGGCACGACAAGGCCCAGACGGGCGATGCCGGGCAGAATCAGGCGGAACCATGTGGCATATTCGATGGTGAAACAACGACTTAGCCAGTTGGTGCGCGGATTGTAATAGTCCAGCACGCCCTGCAGACAGGCCACCTTTGGGCCGGCCTGATGGAAATGGTTGACGACCTTGCGCAACTGGTCCGGGTCCGGCGCATCTTCGGCGTCATAGACACCGACGATGCTGCCGCGCGCATAGTTCAGCGCATGGTTCAGGGCGCGCGGCTTGGTCTTGACCTGACCCTCGGGCACGACAACGACCCGCATCCAGGGCGGAAGGGCCGCGCGTGCCAGTGCTGCGCGGGTCAGTTGGTCATCCTGTTCCACGGCCAGGATGACATCCAGCAGGTCTGCCGGATAATCCAGACAGGCCAAGCGCCGGACAAGCCGGGCGGCGATGTCACCTTCGCTGTACAGCGCCACGATGATCGAAATGACCGGATCAACGGCATCCGGGGCCGGCGGCGGTTCGGGTGGGGCGTGGCGGAACGAGGCAACGGCGGCGGTGATTTTCAGCGCCAGCAGCATCACCAGTGACAGGGCCGCGAAGCCGAGGACCAGTTGGCCGCTGGCCAGAGGTGCCACTGCGACAAGTCCGGCGACGATCAGCAGGCCCAGCGTCAGGCCCGGCGAGCGGTACAGTTGCGGCCAGTTGCGGCAGCTTTCCCGCGCGCTGACCCGGTTTTCGGCGGCATGCGCAAGAGACGCGCCGCGCCGGGCCAGGATCGCGGCTTCGATGGCGGTGGCGGGTGCCACGCCAAGGCTGACGCGCCCAAGCCGCGCCTCCAGCATCGGGCGCAGGCGGGAAAACTCTTCTGGCCGGGACAGGGCGACGATGGTGGCATCCCCGACGCGCCGCCACGGCACCAACCCCTCGCGCAGGCATTGGGTCGCCCCCACAGCGTCGATCAGGCGCGGATCGGGCAGGGCAACCGAAAGGTCGATCAGGCCCAGACCCCAATTGCGGGCCGCACTGGCGATCAGGTGCTGTTCCAGAACGAGGCCATCGGCCCGCAGCTTGTCAGGTAGCCGCCCCGCTGCCTTGCCCTGATGCGACAACACGCGGACCAGATCATCCGACCCGATAATCCCGTCGCGCAGAAGCGAGATGCCCAAGGCGGTCTGGCCCGGCAACTGCGGGCAGATGGCCGATCCGGTTAGACGCCGTCCCTGAATGCTCATATCCGACACCCCGTGGATCGGATCAGCATGCGCGCGCCGGGTTAACGGTTGATTAATCGCCTAAAGACGGGACAGTCAGGCAGCGCGGCGGGCCCGCATTGCGGCGGCGAAACGCTCGAACAGGTAATAACTGTCTTGCGGGCCGGGCGACGCCTCGGGGTGATATTGCACCGAGAACACCGGCTTGCCGTCGACCGCAATGCCGCAGTTCGATCCGTCAAACAGCGACACATGGGTTTCGGACACGCCTTTTGGCAGGGTCTGGCTGTCGACTGTAAAGCCATGGTTCATCGAGGTAATTTCCACCTTGCCGGTGGTCAGGTCTTTCACCGGATGGTTGGCGCCGTGGTGGCCGTGGTTCATCTTGACGGTGGTAGCGCCCAAGGCCAGCGCCAGCATCTGATGCCCAAGGCAGATGCCGAAAACCGGCAGGTCGCGGTCCAGCACGCCCTTGATCATCGGGACGGCGTAGGCACCGGTTGCAGCCGGATCGCCGGGGCCGTTGGACAGGAACACGCCTTCGGGGTTCAGCGCCAGCACATCTTCGGCGGTGGCACTCGCGGGAAGAACCGTCACTTCGCAGCCGGTCGAGGCGAGGCAGCGCAGGATGTTGCGCTTTGCGCCGTAGTCGATAGCCACGACGCGAAGGCCGGGGCCTTGGCGTTCTGTATAGCCTTCGGGCCAGGCCCAGCGCTGTTCGTTCCAGCGATAGGACTGCGCGCAGGTCACATCCTTTGCGAGGTCAAGGCCGACCAGACCTTTCCACGCACGGGCCCGGGCGACCAGCTTTTCAATATCGAACCGGCCCTCGGGATCATGCGCCAATGCTACATGCGGGGCGCCCTGCTGGCGGATGGCGCGGGTCAGGCGGCGGGTGTCAATGCCGCCGATGCCGATACGGCCGATGCGGACCAGCCAGTCGGTCAGCTCGCCCTTGGCGCGCCAGTTCGACGATTCGGTCGGGTCCCATTTCACCACGATGCCCGCGGCGGCGGGGGTGGCGGTCTCGTCATCCTCGGGGGTCACGCCGACATTGCCGATGTGCGGGAAGGTAAAGGTCACAACCTGACCGGCATAGGACGGGTCGGTCATGATTTCCTGGTAGCCGGTCATCGCGGTGTTGAACACCAGTTCCGCGACAGTTTCGCCGGTTGCCCCAAAGCCCATACCGTAGAACAGGGTGCCATCCGCCAAGGCAAGGCATGCGGTGGGGCGTACAGCGGAGGATGTTGGCATCGGCGCGACTCCCGTCAGCAAATTTTGGTGAACGTAAGGGGCGGAGAGGCCGGGGTCAAGGTCGCTTTGCAAATGGTTTTACTAGCGTTATCAGTGGGTTGAAAATGAGGGGTGGAGTTGCGGTCGATCCACTTTAGCTGTACTGTCGAACGCTGTTGATTAACCATGGGGATGGACATCCGATGCTGTTGCGCGACCGTCTGCAGACCGCCTTGAAAGAGGCGATGAAGGCGAGGGAGGCGGATCGCCTTTCAACGCTGCGGCTGATCAATGCAGCCATCAAGGACCGCGAGATTGCCGTTCGGGGCGAAGCCGGCGAAGTCGGGGTCGGCGAGGGCGATATCCTGCAGATCATGGGCAAGATGGTCAAGCAGCGCCAGGAATCGGCCCGCGCCTATGAAGAGGGCGGGCGGCTGGAACTGGCGGAAAAGGAACTGGCGGAAATCGGGGTGATCCAGGAATTCCTGCCGCGCCAGATGTCGGATGAAGAGGTCGAGGCTGCGGTTGTGGCGGCCGTCAGCGAAACCGGGGCGGCCAGCATCCGCGACTGCGGCAAGGTGATGGCGGCGCTGAAGGGAAAGTACACCGGTCAGATGGATTTCGGCGCAGTCGGCGCGCTGGTCAAGGGGCGGCTGGGCTAAGCCCCGCCGCGCCGTTCAGGCCTTTCGGGTTACGGCGCCCAGCATCAGCGCCACGGTCAGCCAGAACCCGGCCCGCAGGATCATGGCACCGACGGTGCGCATCTCGAATGGCGTGCCGCCCATGACCGCAACGCCGAATGCGGCAAAGACCGCCAGCGTGGCCAGACCGATGGCCAGCGCCAGTGGCCGGGCGAGCGGGTGGTGAAACCAGAGTGCCGCCGCCGCAGCAACATAGGCAAAGCCGGCCAGAAAGTTGAAGATCAGCACGAAGGTCACCGCGTTGCCCGCCGCCTGTTGCGCCGACGTCGGGCCAAACAGCGTCATTCCGCCGGTAAAGATGGTCACTGCGCCGAACAGGCCTGCCGCGATTGCCACGGGCCAGGTCCAGCGGGGGTAGGATGTCGCCATGATTGCCTCCTTTGGCCAAGGGTCGCCTTAGCCGCGAAGCTGGCACATCGCGCCAGAGTTTGCCTTGACCTTTGTCATGGCCCGACTGATTTGGCCCGACTGATTTGGCGCGGCTGATTTGGCGCGGCTGATTTGGCCCAACGATCGTGGACCGGCGCGCTTTACCGCAGGGCGGCCAGCCGGCGTTCCAGATCATGGCAAAGGGCGATGCGTTCCTCTTCCGACAGAAAAGCACCTAACTCGACCTCGCGCGCTTCGGCTTTCAGGGTCAGATAGTTGGGCACCGGCCCGCCGGTCGGGTGCAAGGTCAGACGCAGCCAGTAGGGGTTCGCCTCCCAGTCCTGCTGCCGGCCCCTTGGTCCGTGGCGCGACAGGCTGATCCGGGCGGGTGACAAGGTCAGATCCTCGACAATGTCGCGGTCGCGGCCGTTCTTGCGCAGCGCAAACCAGATCGCCCAGACCGCGGTCAGCAGGAAAGGCAGGAGGGCCCAGACGACGGGCGAGCCGATCACCCCGAACATCGGCAGCGCGATCAGTGCGGCGGTGAGGCCGATGAACCAGACAAAGCCACGCTGGTTCAAGGACCGGTGCGGCCAGAGGTGCAGGCGGGTCTCTTCCGGGTCAGAGGGGAGGAACTGGTAGGGCATGGCGGCAAGGTAGGGCGGTGGAGGCGGTTGGGAAAGGCGACAGTTTGTCCGCAGGAGGTGAGCGACTACGTTAGGCTATCGTTGTGGATTCTGGTTGGCTATTCTCACCTACGGAACTGGCGAGGAAACTTGCCGCGTCAATCCCACGAACAAGTCCTTCAATATCCCGGCGGCTTCGACATCGCACGCATCCAAGAGGTCGCCCAACTGGATAACTTTGTGAAGAGGCGCGCCATTTTCATAGACCTCGTAGTCGATATGGTCGTAGCTCATCTTCTGTCGTCTGATTGTGCAGCGCCGCGTGATGCCGTCGCGCTCTATGTCGCTCCAACTCGAGTGACCGCCTAGGATGTTTCGCAAGTTGCGGAGGGCAATAGAAGCGTCACCTTTAGGATACTTTGGACGCTGCCCGATGATGGCATACTCCATCTCGCGAATTGCGTCCTGCTGCAGAACGACAGATTGCAGGATGCCCCAAAGCTCAATGTATCCCGCGAATGGGTCGGCGGAGAATCCTTGGCGCCGATGGACCAGCATTGCTTCAGCTGTGTCTTGGATCTGGTCTTTTGCAATGCAGAAGTCCTGATAGCGGTCGTCTGTGGCAAAGCCGCAATGCTGACGATTGAGCCACATCGCTGCATTATTGTGCCAATATTGTGACAGTGCGTCTCTGGCGGTAGCAACGTTCTTTTCAGGCATCGCGGCCTCCTTGGATATCGCCTGCCAAAGGATAGCTGCAGGTTGGTCATGGCGACAATGCACCCGATGATCTGAGCCATGCTCCGACCTTCTGCGCGCTGAATTGGCCTCTTCCCCCGCCCGGAATCAAGGGCGAAGCCCGCCGGGCAGCGCCCGACCGCGCCCTCGGGCGGGCGCTTTGAGGTGTCTCCAGCAGAGATTCGGTGGGAGAGGTTGAGGCAAAAAGGGCGTAGAACTGCCGTTGGTGCGCCCCCCGGCGGTCAGGCGCTGTCCTGTGACAAGTTGCGCCTTGTGGTAAGGCGGCGAGCCGCAATGATGGGCAGATTGCCCATCCTACGAACGCAAACGCAAAAGGCCCCGGATTTCTCCGGGGCCTTTGCTTGTTATGCTGAGCCTTAGTGGGCGTGTTGCTTGTCCCAGTCTTCGCGCTTTGGCAGCTGCTCGAACGTGTGTTCGGGCGGGGGCGAGGGCAGGGTCCATTCCAGCGTGTCGGCGTATTCGTTCCAGTAGTTGTTCTGGGTCACGCGGCGGCCTGCCAGCAGGGTGTAGAACACGATGCCGATGAAGAACACGAAGGAGGCAAAGGACATGAACGCCCCGATCGAGGAGAACCAGTTCCAGTAGGCGAACGCTTCGGGGTAGTCGATGTAGCGGCGCGGCATGCCCTGACGGCCAAGGAAGTGCTGCGGGAAGAAGGTCAGGTTCGAGCCGATGAACATCACCCAGAAGTGCAGCTTGCCCGCCCATTCCGGATATTGGCGGCCCGACATCTTGCCGATCCAGAAATACACCCCGGCGAAGATGCCGAAGACAGCCCCCAGCGACATCACGTAGTGGAAGTGGGCGACCACATAATAGGTGTCGTGATAGACGCGGTCGACGGCGGCCTGGCTGAGCACGATGCCGGTGACGCCTCCGGCGGTGAACAGGAACAGGAAGCCGAAGGCGAACAGCATCGGTGTCTTGAATTCGACCGACCCGCCCCACATCGTGGCAATCCAGCTGAAAATCTTGATGCCGGTGGGCACCGCGATCACCATCGTTGCCAGCATGAAATAGCTTTGCTGGGTCAGCGACAGACCCACGGTGTACATGTGGTGCGCCCAGACGACGAAGCCCAGCACGCCGATGGCAACCATCGCGTAGACCATCGGCAGGTACCCGAAGATCGGCTTTTTCGAGAAGGTGGCGATGACCTGAGAGATGATCCCGAAGGCCGGCAGGATGATGATGTACACCTCTGGGTGGCCGAAGAACCACAGGATGTGCTGATACAGTACCGGGTCGCCGCCGCCCGAGGGCGAGAAGAAGGTGGTGCCGAAGTTGCGGTCGGTCAGCAGCATGGTGATGGCACCGGCCAGCACCGGCAGCGACAGCAGAATCAGCCAGGCGGTGACGAAGATCGACCAGGCGAACAGCGGCACCTTGTGCATGGTCATGCCCGGCGCGCGCATGTTCAGGAAGGTGGTGATCATGTTGATCGCACCCAGGATCGACGACGCACCCGACAGGTGGACCGCAAAAATTGCGAGGTCCATCGCGTAGCCGCCCTCAGCCGTGGTGGACAGCGGCGGGTAAAGAACCCAGCCGACGCCCGCGCCAGTGCCAAGGTCACCACCGCCACCGGGGGCGAACAGCGAGGCCACGGCCAGCGAGGTGCCGGCGATATACAGCCAGAACGACAGGTTGTTCATCCGCGGGAACGCCATATCTGGTGCTCCGATCTGCAGCGGCATGAAGTAGTTGCCAAAGCCGCCGAACAGCGCCGGGATGACGACGAAGAACATCATCAGGATGCCGTGGGCGGTGATGGTGACGTTCCAGATATGACCGTTCGGAGTGCAGGTCGCGGCGGCATCTGCCACAAGGCGCAAGCCTTCCTGACACATGTACTGCACGCCGGGGTTCATCAGCTCCATCCGCATGTAGACGGTGAAGATGACCGAGATCAGGCCGACCAGACCACCGGCAAACAGGTAGAGGATCCCGATGTCCTTGTGGTTGGTCGACATGAACCAGCGGGTAAAGAACCCCGGTCTGGAATGTTCGTGGCCGTGGATGGCTGCGTCCGCCATGGGCGTCTCCCGCTTTGGTCAATGTGTCTTGCCGGTTGACGGTCCGAAGGATGGCCCGCCCGGTTCCCTTGTGCAGACGTCTTTAATCGGGCGGGCGCGTTGTCGCAATGCATGACTTTGCCGCAGGGGGCAGAAATTGCGGGACTTTGCGGCAAACGGGGCGGCGCGGCCCCGGGGTGGGGCGCGCGCCGGGATGCGGGGGCGGGGCGCTGGTTACTGCGCGACTGAAGCGAGGTAGGTTGCTACATCCTCGCCGCCAGAGGCCAATTTGAAGGACATCTTGGATTTGGCGGCATCGTCGCCGGTGGCGGTTTTCAGGTAGGCACCCGGATCGGCCACATAAGCGGCAAGCGAGGCTTCGTCCCACACCGCGCCGGTGGCACCGAGGGCGAGGATGCCGTCGCCGTATTTGAAATCGGGGTCCGAGGCGACGGCGCGGCCGATGATGCCGTAGAGGTTGGGGCCGGTGCGGCCGCCCTTCTGGATCTCGGTCCCGTCGGGGGCGATGACGGAGTGGCAGGCCTTGCACTTCTTGAACGTATCCTCGCCCGCCGCAGCGTCGCCAGCGAAGGCGGGAGCGGCGAGGGTCGCCGCCAGAACGGCGGCCGACAGGATGAACTTGGTCATGGTGTCCTCATGTATCACGGGGCGCGAGTCGCCTTGAGGGCAACATGGGGATCAGGGCGCTTGATATGCAATAGCAAGCCAGGGGAGTGCGGCAATTTGCAAGGCACGGAGGGGAGATGGGCAGTATTGCCCATCCTACGGTCAGGGGCTGAATATCCGGTTGAAGGTGGCCATGAGAGCCGCATCCAGATCGGCCATCGTCACTGGCAGGCCAAGATCGACAAGGCTGGTCACCCCGTGGTCGCGGATGCCGCAGGGCACGATGCCTTCGAAGTGCGTCAGGTCCGGTTCGACGTTGATCGAGATGCCGTGAAAGCTGACCCAGCGGCGCAGCTTGATGCCGATGGCGGCGATCTTGTCTTCGGTGGGTTTCCCGTCCGGGCCGGAGCGGTCGGGGCGGTTAACCCAGACGCCGACGCGGCCGGGGCGAATCTCTCCCCTGACGTTGAATTCGGCCAGGGTGGCTACGACCCAGCGTTCCAGATCGCGGACAAAGCAGCGCACGTCGCGGCCGCGCTTGCCCACGTCAAGCATGCAGTAGATCACCCGCTGGCCCGGACCGTGGTAGGTATACTGCCCGCCCCGACCGGCGGGATAAACGGGAAAGCGGTCAGGGTCGGTCAGATCCGCCGGTTTGGCCGAAGTGCCGGCGGTGTAGAGGGGCGGGTGTTCCAGCAGCCAGATCGCCTCATCGGCGCGGCCCTCGGCGATGGCGGCGGCGCGGGCCTCCATCGCGGCGACTGTTTCCAGATATGGCGACAAGCCCGGAAGGTGGGTCCATTCGGTCAAACGTGGCACCATTTGTCATGAAACATGCGGGAATCCTGCCTTCCGTTACGGCAAAGCCGTGTTATTCTGCACCGCGAATGTGACCTTTACCTTTTGAATTGGAGTGATGCGATGAAGTTCAAGGCAATTGCAACTGCCGCCCTTGTGGTCTCTGTTTCTTTCGCACCCGTGACGCCCTTTGTCAGTGCCGCCCGCGCCGATGGCCGTGACGTCGTGGCCGGGATGATCATCGGCGGCATCATCGGCAGCGCGATCACTAACGAGAACAACAAGAAGAAATCGACCAAATCCAGCAAGGCAAAGGTCAAGGCCAAGTCCAGCATCTCGTCCGAACAGCGCGAGGCGAACAAGGAGGTTCAGACCGCGCTGAACTATTTCGGCTATCCGGTGGGCACGCCGGACGGCGCCATCGGGCCGAAAAGCCGGGCAGCGATATCCGAGTATCAGGCGTTCATCGGCTATCCCGCGACAGGTGAGTTGACCGAGCATGAGCGCACGATTCTGGTGACCAGCTATCATCGCACTGTTGCGGGCGGGCCGGTCATCGCCGGGGTGGTGTCGAACAGTGTGTATGGGCTGAAAGCGGTCTTGGTCGCGCGGCGTGACGAAATGGCGGGCATGGCCCCGGGCGGCACGCTGGTGACAGCGCCTGCCGGGATCGCAGCGCCGGGCACGGTGGCCGCAGCGGCGGCGGCGGCGATCCCGACGTTGCTGCCCGAAGCGCCAGTGGTTGAAGAGGTGGCGGTTGTCGAACCGGCCGCAGAGCCGGAGCCTGTGGTCGAAGAGGTGGCCGTTGCCGAAGAACCGGCGTTGCCGTCGTTCATGAGCCCGGCCGGTGCCAACGGATCACTTGCCGCCGAATGCAATCAGGTCAGCCTGACGACCAACACCAATGGCGGGTTCACCACAGCGGAAGGGATGCAGGACGCGAACTTTGCGCTTGCCGAGCAGTTCTGCCTGGCGCGGACCTATGCGATGGCCAAGGGGGACGAACTGTCGCAGGACGTGGCGGGCTTTACCCCCGACCAGATCGCCGAGCAGTGCGCGGCGTTCGGGCCGGTGCTGAAGGACCACGTGGCGGCGGTGTCGCTGAAGCCGTCCGAGGAAGTGCTGGCGGGGGTGGAAGGGTTTATCCTGAGTTCCGGTATGTCGCCGGCGCAACTGTCAGGGACCGCGAAGGTCTGCCTTGGGGTGGGCTATACGCGCGACGATATGGACGTGGCGATGGGGTCGGCGCTGTTGCTGGCCGCGATGGGCGAAAAGGGCTACAGCGAGTTTCTGGGCCATCACCTGAGCCAGGGGTTTGGCGCGACGGTGCGCCCGGATCTGGCCATGGGCTGGTATGAGATGTCGCTGGACGCGATGGGGCAGGGCCAGATGGTGGTGGCCCCCGGCATGGGCGGGCGCGATGCGGTGATCCGCAAGGCTGCGTTCACCATCAACGGGCGGGCAGCCGAATTGGAGCCGGAGGCCAAGATCGAAGAGGCAGCACTGCCGCTGTTCGAGGTGCCGCCCGAGGTGGCCCCGGTGCCAGCGCCGGTCATCGCGGAAGCCGCCGTTGCGGTGGAGCCGGTGACCGAGGTGGCCGCAGCGCCGGTGGTGGAGCCGGAAGCGGTGGCCGTGGTGGCCCCGGTTGAAGAGGCTGTGGCGGCGACCGATCTGCCGGTTCTGGGCACCAAGGCTCCGGCTCCGGTATTTGTCGCGCCGAAGCTGGCTGATGTTGTCGAGGCAACCCCTGCACCGATGCCCGCTACCGAACCGGCACCCGAACTGGTGGCGGATGTGGCCCCGAATGCCGAGGTGATGAATGCGGGCGCGCAAGCGGCGATGATGGCGGCGCGGCTGCCGTTCCTGATCTTCTCCAGCTTCTGAAAACGGTGGCAGGGGGGATGAAAATCCCCCTTTTCATCCAGCGT
>JANOQT010000163.1:0-7065 GCA_031415015.1 Paracoccaceae bacterium | reverse complement strand
GCCAAGCTCAACGGCGTCGATCCCCAAGCCTGGCTCGTCGACACCCTCGCCCGCATTCCAGACCACAAGATCAACCGGATCAATGACCTGCTGCCATGGAACCTGCGGTAATGGCAGTCAGACCGGACGGTTACAGCTATCACGCTGGATTCACAAGATGAATCCCTCACCGCATTTGTGCAACAGAGCCGAAGCGACTGCATGAAGTCGTTGCGCAGATCGACAGCCTTCTTGATCGGATCGTCGAAGCGAGTAACGCCTCGGTCGTGAACGCCTACGAAACAAGGATCGACAAGCTCGAACGGCAAAAGATCGTTCTGCAGGAACGTCTCGACAAATCGATACCGCCGAAGGGACGGCTGGAGGATTTATTGAACTCGCCTTAAGGTTTCCGTCCAACCCTTGGAATATATACAAAAATGGTGACTTCATCATGCGTCAAACGGTGCTCAGATTGGCCTTTGCAGAGCCCCTAAAATACAGCCAAAATGGGGTGTATGAAACTCCCGAATTATCCTTCCCGTTCAAGTTCTTAGGGGAGTTTTCGGGGCAAAAAAGTGAGATGGTGCTGCAAGAGAGGATTGAACTCTCGACCTCTCCCTTACCAAGGGAGTGCTCTACCACTGAGCTACTGCAGCGCCGGGGGTTGGGTCACTGGACCTCAACTCGTTCTGGCGGGCGTGTTAAACGCAAAGCGGCAGGCTTGCAAGCGGGTTCTGGCGCAGAGGGGTGGAGTCTGTGTTCCACCGTTTCAGACCCTTCCGTGGATTGCCAAGGCCGCGAGGCGTGCGGTAGCGTTTCGTGCTGACAAGTTTTGGAAAAGAGATTGCGATGATGCGCATTTACCCGGTCTCACGCCTGCCCGGAGAGGCGATTTTTCACCGTTTGATGCTGGTTCTGGCGGGCAGCCTGCTGCTTGCAGCCCCCGCGAGGGCGGAGTTCCTTGACTGCTCTGCGCCCGAGTTCGCTATCGGCAAGATCGGCAAGCCGGAATTCGTCTGTGAGCCGATCCGCGAGCTGTCGGTCGATGCGTTCGGGCGCAGCGTCGGGATCCGGACCCTGCGCTGGAAAGGTGACACGACCGATCCGCAATACGAACCGCTTGTCGTCGAGGCGGCCCAGACGACGCTGGCCTGGCTGGATGGTTACGTTGAAAGCAATGGCCTGGAAGTGCCGGACCTGACCCTTGTCTTCGCCAATATCGCGCTGACCGATCCCTCTGGCCCGCTGGCCGATGCGCAGATGGATGACCCGAAAGAATGTGTGATCCGGATCAACGTGGCCCTCGGCGACACCAAAAGCGTGGGCGACGTGCTGCAAGACTACCGCAACTCTGTGGCGCATGAGATTTTTCACTGCATTCAGGGCGCAACATGGCCGGATCAGGTTCTGCTGGGCGACACGGCAAACCGCTGGTGGCTGGAAGGCACCGCCCAGTTCATCGCGCACTGGATCTTTCCCAACCCGGCTGACCTTAAGGCGCGCGCTATGGGTTTTGCCAACGAGGTGCAGGCAACGCCGCTGCATCAGACCGGAACATCCGGCGGGTCGGTGGTGTTCTTTGCCTGGCTGGCCTCGGGCAATGTCTATCCGATCTTCGATTTCATCGCGGCGATGCCGACTGCGGCGGGCGAGGCGGCGCAGAAGCAGGCCTTGCTGGAACGGGTGCCACCCTATCTGCTGGGCGAGTTTCCCCGCGACTGGGTGGATGGCAACATCAAGATGCCGGATGGGTATACCTTCCTTAAGGTCCAGCCGCTGGACAATCAGGATGTCAACGCCAGCGGCCCGCTGGTGATCGACGCGGTTCCCCTGACGATGGTCCTGCAGGACGTGACCTATATCGGCGGCACCTACATGGTCACCGGGCACGGCGACCCGGATGTCAGCTACCGCAGCAAGGGCAGCAAACCGGGGGATTGGTCTGGGATCGGGCTCATCAACATTGATCAGGATTGTCAGGGTGATACAACACTGCGCTTTGCCGGAATGAGCTTTGGCACAGGCCCCGAGCCCGTGACGCTGGAGGCAATGAAATTTCCGGGCTGCGAGGAGTGTTTTGTGGCCAGCGGCCGCGACGCCTGTCTGATCGGCACATGGGTCGCCGATCAGGGCGACCTTAGCCGCGTGATCTATGACATGGTCCCGGCCTCGGTCAGCGATGTCGAGGTTGCGGGCAATTTCGGCGTCAGGTTCGACCCCGACGGCAAGGCTTATTTCGGGTTTCACAAGTTGCGGGTGAAGCTGAACTATGCCGACAAAGGCGTCAGTTCCACCGGGATCGACCTTGGCGGCAGCATCGACAACACCTGGTCGACCGATGCCCAGAACCTGCATATGTGCTATCAGGATTCGGACGCGGCGATCCAGATCGTGATCCCGAAATCCGCCTCAGGCGATCCGACCACCGGGAAGATGACGGAAAACCCCTCTTCCAGCGAGATCATCCTGTTCAAGGACCTGCCGAAGTCCAGGAATGAGAGCTATGATTTCGCCTGCACCGGGAAGAATGAAATGACGATGTCCGGCACGACCAATGGCCACGGGTTCACGTTGTTCTTCACGCGTGCGCAGTAGCAGGTCGCGGCGGCAGGGTTGGTCTGGCTTGCCAATCTGGACCCTGCGGCGTGGCTGCGCTATGGGATAATAATGCGCAGCCCGTCCAACCCTGCTGATCCGGACCGCCCGAACGGTCCTACCGCCGCCGAGACGCGGGAAAAGCGGCAGAAGGCGGCGCTGAAGGCGAACATGGCGCGCCGGAAGGCACAGGCAAAAGCCCGGACCGCAGGTGAACCCGCGTCCGGGGAAACCGAACAAGACGGATAGGGCAGATGGATTCGATTCTGGTGCGGGGCAATGGGGCGCTTTCGGGGGTGATCCCGATTGCGGGGGCCAAGAACGCCTGCCTGACGCTGATGCCCGCGACGCTGCTGAGCGACGAGCCGCTGACGCTGACCAATGCGCCGCGCCTGTCGGATATCGCCACGATGACGCAGTTGCTGCAGTCGCTGGGGGCCGAGGTCGCGTCGTTGCAGGACGGGTTGGTGCTGGCGATGTCCAGCCATTCGATTACCAACCATACGGCAGATTACGATATCGTCCGCAAGATGCGCGCCTCGATCCTTGTGCTGGGGCCGCTGTTGGCGCGCTATGGCCATGCCATCGTGTCGTTGCCGGGCGGTTGTGCCATCGGCGCGCGGCCCGTCGATCTGCACCTGAAGGCGCTGGAGGCGATGGGGGCGGAACTGGACCTGCGCGATGGTTATATCCACGCACGCGCCCCCGGCGGGCGCTTGCGCGGCGCGGTGGTGGAGTTTCCGTTTGTGTCGGTAGGTGCGACGGAAAACGCGCTGATGGCGGCCACGCTGGCGAAGGGCACGACCGTTCTTAAGAACGCCGCCCGCGAGCCGGAGATTGTCGATCTGGCGCGCTGCCTGCGCCGCATGGGCGCGCATATCGACGGCGAAGGGACCAGCACCATCACCATCGAGGGCACCGACCGGCTGGGCGGGGCCACCCACCCCGTGGTCACCGACCGGATCGAGCTGGGCACCTATATGCTGGTGCCTGCCATTTGCGGCGGCGAGGTGGAATGTCTGGGCGGCACGCTGGATCTGGTTGGCGCGTTCGCGGAAAAGCTGGATCAGGCGGGGGTGTCGGTCACCCAGACCAACCGTGGCCTGAAGGTCTCTGCCAAGAACGGTCGGGCACGGGCGGTGAACGTGACGACCGAGCCGTTCCCCGGTTTCCCGACCGATCTGCAGGCGCAGATGATGGCCTTGCTGTGCACGGCTGAGGGCACCAGCGTTCTGGAAGAGAAGATCTTCGAGAACCGTTTCATGCACGCGCCGGAACTGATCCGGATGGGGGCGAAGATCGACGTGCACGGCGGCACGGCGACGGTGACCGGGGTGGACAAGCTGAAAGGGGCACCGGTGATGGCGACCGATCTGCGCGCTTCGGTGTCGCTGATCCTTGCCGGGCTGGCGGCAGAGGGCGAGACCGTGGTCAGCCGGGTCTACCATCTGGATCGCGGCTATGAGCGGGTGGTCGAAAAGCTGCGGGCTTGTGGCGCGCATATCGAGCGGATCAGCGCATGAGCGATGCACGGTTTGAAGACGGCGCGGAAGTGCCGCTGCATCTGGTGGCGGCGGATGCCGAAGACCTGAAGGTTCTGTCGGCGCTATTGCAAGATGCGGTGCTGCCGGTGACCGAGATGGGCTGGACGCCGAAGCAGCGGCGGTTTGCCCTGCTGGTCAACCGGTTCCGCTGGGAAGATCGCCCTGCAGCCGAGGCGACGGGACGGGCGTACGAGCGCGTGCGCTCGCTGCTGGTGGTGGAGGATGTGCAGGCGGTGCGGACCCAGGGTCTTGACCGTGCCGATAGGGATCTGGTGCTGTCGATCCTGTCGCTGGAGTTCGTGCCGGGGGTGGACGGTACCGGAACGCTGACGCTGGTGCTGGCGGGGGACGGGGCAGTGGCGCTGGATGTGGAGGCGCTGGAGGTGCGGCTGGAAGATGTGACGCGGCCCTACCGCGCGCCCTCCGGCAAGGTGCCGGAGCACGACTGACGGTTTCCGTATGGCGCCGCGTGCCGCGGCAAGGCTAGTCTCCCCGCCCGCGGCTTGCGCCGCAGGCGGGGCCCGAGGGGGGCGTTCCGCCTCCGCGCCACAAGTGGGGGCTTGCGGTTTCCCCCCTGAGGATATCTGCGGCCTTATGTAGCAAACGCACCAACTCGGTGGGGGGGGGTGAAGAAATGACTCCACAACCAAAAGCAGATGCGGCAATCTTCGCACATGGAAGAGACAAGCATTACGCTTTATGTGGATTTGAGGCATGGGTCGCGCCTTGATTTAGAAGCCGCAGCCAACGCCTCCTTGGCGTGGGCGAAGATGATCAGAGCCATCGGGGAAAGTATTGACCCGATGTCAGACTGGGCGGTGGAGCTTGAAAGCTCGCTTCCTGGCAGCCAGAAGATCAAGAGCTTCATACGAATCAAGACCGGCGGCGACCTAAGAACTTTGATCGTCGGGGCCGTCGGTTCAGCACTGTTCTTTCTTCTGAAAGAGACTGTAGTCTGGGGCTACACGGAAGTTCTGGACTTCCTCAAGGGCCCGGACGCGCCCGCAGAAGTGCAGACCCTTACTGAGGAAGAACTTGTCGCTATCGCGGACCGCATCGCAGCCATATTGCAAGGCACGGCAGGGAAGGAAGAGGCAGTCAAAGTATTTAAGGCACTTGAAGCCGACCCCGATGTGACTGGCGCTGGGGCGACGACCGGCAGTAACGGGCGACCTCCCTTGATCATTCCTCGGGCGGCTTTCCCTTCCCGCCGTGAGCCAGAAGAACTAGTTGAACCGGAAGAGCGAACACAAACAGAGAGAATGGAGATAATTTTGATCCGCCCCGTTTTGGCGGCCCGTACAAATCGAAGGTGGGGCTTCCAGACTAGGCTTGGGTCATTTGGTGCGCCAATACACGATGAAGAGTTCCTAAAAGCCCTAGTCGAAGGAAGGCTCAACGTGCCTTTGGCTCAGGGGATTCTGATGGACGTTGATCTGGAAATCTCTGAGGAAAAGATCGGTGGGGTTTGGCGAACTAAAGACAGGACGGTAAAGCGCGTTCACGGGATCAAAAGGGCTCCCATCCAAACCAGCCTATTTGATGACCCTAAGCAGGACAATGCCGACGACGACGATGACGACGGCAGCAAGTAGCGCGCCAGCTGCCGTGGCCGACTTGATCACGGAAAGGGCGGCAAATACGACGACCGCAGCCGCCAAGGCTAGAAGCCAGTGGCGCAGGTTATGCTGTTGTTTTTGATCGCTTTTTTGTGTCATGTCTGAAGGGCTATCCTCTCCACCTTTATAGCACACAAACATTCGAGAAGAAATGCTGCACTGAACTTTCCGCGCGCCAATTTGTTGCGAATGTTCACTTCCTTGTCACCGATCATCTCAGCCAACTGCGCATAGGTCACCCCTTTGCGCTTGAGTTCGGCCTTGAGCATGTTCGCGGCGAACACCTCCCAGTCTGTCTTTTCGATCATGTGTCACCTGCGATAAAAAATGCATCGTATACGTTACTTATGCCCTTGCGCACGATGCGTCAACGCACTATATACGCTACATAAGTAACGCAGGCGATGGCAAATGGCACAACACTTCCTCCTTTCCGCAGCGGCTCGCACCTTGAGCCTCAAGGCGATCTATCAAGCTGGTGAAGCTGCTGCGTATGACACGTTCTGCAAGATGCGCTGGCCTGAAACCAATGGCGAAGCGATTTGCCCGGATTGCGGCTGCGTTGAGACTTACAAGATCACCACCCGCCGCAAGTTCAAGTGCAAGGCTTGCCTGCGCCAGTTCTCGGTCACCTCGGGCACCATCTTTGCATCGCGCAAGCTGGCATTCGTGGACCTGATGGCCGCGATCTGCATCACTGTGAACGCTTCCAAGGGCCTGTCCATGGTGCAGCTTTCCCGTGATCTGGACTGCCAATACAAGACCGCTTTCGTGCTGGCCCATAAGCTGCGCGAAGCGATGGCTTTGGAAGTCCACACGGGCGAAGTGCTGACCGGCCACGTCGAGATTGACGGCGCATACTTCGGCGGCACCATCCGCCCGGAGAACGCCAAGGCCGACCGAAAGGACCGTCGCCTGAAAGCCCACCAGAACGGCCAGCGCCGTGTGGTCGTGGTGATGCGTGAGCGTCTGGGCCGCACCCTGCCCGTAGTCACCATGGCAGAGGCCGAAGGCGTGGCGCTGGTGCATGCCAACGTTGACCGCATGGCTACCCTGTCAGCCGACGAAGCGTCGCACTGGGATATGCTGCATGCGGGCTGGAACGTGGACCGCGTGAACCACTCGGAAATCTACAGCGACCACGGCAAGCATACCAACTGGGCAGAAAGCTCCTTTTCCCGCCTGCGTAGTAACCGTCCGGTCTGACTGCTCTGCCGCGGATAGAGTGGGTTGGATAGTGTCCGCTTTGGATAGCGGACACTATGGGGTTTTGGGTGGTTCGGCGAACGAAACGGCTTTGGACTGACGAGGAGAAGCGGTCGATC
>JANOQT010000162.1:0-4811 GCA_031415015.1 Paracoccaceae bacterium | reverse complement strand
CGGCAAGGGTGGCGGTGCCGAAGGCGGGATGAAGGCCGACGGCTGGCCGGAAGCAGAGATGGATGTGTCGGGTCTGGCTGCTGTGGATATGGCGATTGCGCTGGTGGCACCCTCGATTGATCTGGGGATGGCAAAGCTGGGGCCGACGGGCGTGAAGCTGACGGTTGACCGCGCCCGCGCCGTCTTTGATATCCGCGAGATGGCGGCCTATGGCGGGCAGATCACCGGCGAGTTCGTGGTGAACGGGCGCGGCGGGCTGTCGGTGGGCGGCAACCTGACCTTTGCCGGTCTGGCCATGCAGCCCCTGCTGATGGACGTGGCAGGCTATGACCGGCTGATCGGCACCGGCGATCTGGAGGTGCAGTTTCTGGGTGTGGGCAATTCGGTCGATGCGATCATGCGCAGCCTGAAGGGGCAGGGCACGTTGGAACTGGGCAAGGGCGAGCTGCGCGGCCTTGATATCGGCGGGATGCTGCGGACGCTGGACACGGGGTACGTCGGCGACGGGCAAAAGACGATTTTTGACGGGCTGGCGGGGACGTTCACGATCACCGAAGGGGTGCTGTCGAACAGCGACCTCAAGCTGGTGGCCCCTTATGTGACGGCGTCAGGTTCGGGCGAGGTGGGGGTCGGTACGCGGACGCTGGATTACCTGCTGCGACCCACCGCGCTGGCCGAGGCGGACGGGACTGGCGGCGTGATGGTGCCGCTGTTGATCACCGGCACCTGGGCTGACCCGAAATTCCGGCTCGACCTTGAAAGCATTGCGCGTGAAAAGATGGAGGCCGAGGCGAAGGCGGTCGAGGCGCGGGCCAAGGCGGAACTTGAGCGGCAGCTGAAGGAAGAGCTGGGCGTCGAGGCGCTGGAGGGCGAAAGCCTTGAGGATGCGGCGCGGCGGCGGGCCGAAGAGGCGCTTGAGGCGGAAACGCGGCGGGTTCTGGACGGATTGCTGGGCGGGGATTGAACAGACGGGCGGGGATTGAACAGGCGGGTGGGGCGCGGGACGGGCTGTCCCGCGCCAGCCGTCAGCGAATGGCGGACAAGAGGTCGGCGTGATCGTCCGTCCACGGCGGATTGGCCGACTGCTCAACCCTTTCCCAGGTTGGATCGGTCGCGATGGTGCCCAAGGCAGCGGCATCGGCGGCCATGACCATGACCTTTGAGATCAGGTCGCCGTCGGCCATCCCGGCTGCGTCGGGGGCGTGCACCCTGAGTCGGCTTTCCATACCGAGGGCCGAGGTCGACGCCTCCAAGGGCTGTGACAGGTCGTAGAAGCGGTTCGAGATGTGAAACACCAACAGCCCGCCCGGGGCCAGCCTGTCACGGTACAATTCCAGCGCCTCACGCGTGGCCAGATGGACGGGCACTGCGTCGGAACTGTAGGCGTCGATGATCAGGATGTCATAGCGAAGGTCGGTCTGGCGTTCCAGAACGATGCGGGCATCGCCGAGGTGGATCTGCGCGTCCTTGCCACATTCGGACATGAAGGTGAACAGCTTGGGGTCAAGCGCGATGTCGACGACCTTCTTGTCGATCTCGTAGAAATGCCAATCCTGCGCCGGCTGTCCGTAGCAGGCCAATGACCCGACACCCAGGCCGACGATGCCAATGGTCCGGGCGGCCTTGCCACGGTCGGACAGCAGAATTTCGGCCATGGAGCCGTTCTGGTGGTAATAGGACAGCGGGCGCGGGCGGCCTTGAAAGTCGGCCAGCCACTGTGCGCCGTGAACGGTGGTCCCGTTCGAATAGACGCGCTTGCCGTCCGTATCCTTGACAATGTGCGGTCCGAAAAAGCTCCGCGCCTCAAGAACCACGTCCTGTCTTGCGATCATCGTCCAGAGCCCAAGCATCAGCACAACGACGGTTGTCGCGGCCATGGGGCGATGCCGGAAGGCGATGATGGCGCCCAGCAGGATCAGGCAGGCAAGCCCGATCCGCATAAGGACACTACTGTCGGAAAACACAGGGATCAGCTCGGTCAGCGGCAGCACCACCGGTACAACCGCCAGCACACCCAGCGCCACATCGCGCGCGGGTTTGCGGCCCTTGCGGCACAGAAACAACAGGGCGGCGAGGGCAATGGTGATGGACAGTTCATCAAGGCGGTTGAAGGCAAGCGGCGCTACGATCGAGTTGAAGATGCCGCCAAGCGCGCCGCCCACTGACATGGTGATGTAAAAGACCGTGAGGTAACGCGCGTCCGGGCGCGCCTCGAACAGCAGGCGGTGCGAAAACAGGCTGATGTAGAAGAAGCTGGCCAGCAGAAGCGTGAAGCTTGTCCACGACGCGGAAGGCTTGACGATCAGAAAGACCAGCAAGGTGATCGCGACGGGAAAGGCATGGCGCAAGCGGTCAGCCGTCAGCCGTGATCCGGTCGAAAAGACCATAACAAAGGTCAGCAGGTAAAGGGCAAGCGGCAGCACCCAGACCAGCGGGAAGGACCCGATGTCCATGCTGATCTTGGAGGTCGCGCCCAGCATCAGCGATGACGGGATGAAGGCTAGAAACGCCCAAAGGCCCACAACCTTCAGGGAAGGAAGGCCGGGCGTGGTTTGGTCGGTCACCGCGACCTTTTGCGTCAGCGGGCCACGGGCGGCAAGGCCCGACAGCAGCAGAAAAAGCCCCAGCGCCACGAACCCAAGTGACCACCCGACGGCAATCGCAGAAATTCCAAACAGCGGCTCTACGGCCAGCGGAAAGGCCAGCAGCGCCACGAGCGAGCCCAAGTTGCTGGCGGAATACAGAAAATAAGGGTCTTCGGCATTCGGCCCGCCGCTGCGGCGATACCACGACTGGATCAGCGGCGCGTTGGCAGACAGCACGCCGAACGGCAATCCGACCCCCAGCGCATAGAGCCACAGGGTTTGCGTCACCACCGGGCGGTTCGCATCGTAGGACCAGCTATCGGGGACGGCCAGCGGCAGAAAGAACATCGCCACCCCAAGCAGCGCCAGATGCGTGATGATCTGGTTGCGCACCGAAAGGTGCCGCGTCAGGACATGCGCATAGACGTAGCCGCCGATCAGAACCGTCTGGAAGAACAGCATGGCCGTCGTCCAGACCGCCGCTGCCCCGCCAATCTGCGGCAGGACCAGCCGGGTGAACAGCGGTTGCACAAAGAACAACAGCAGCGCGCTGGTGAAAATCGTCACCGTGAAAAGGACGGGCGCGTAAAGCCCTTTGGTCTTGGTGCCGGTTAGGCTTGCTGTAGTTGCCACGTGCTGACTCCGAAATGCGTTCAGCTTGGCAACAATCCCCAGAACTCTGGCAAAAGTAAGCCTGAATTGAGAACAGCTAAAATCGTTTCGCCCCACGACGTCGGTCGGGCGTCCCAAAATCTGACGTGGAGCGGACCAAGATTTAGCGGCGGCGATCCCGTCGCGCGCTCATCGGCTGGAAGGCGACGCCGACATGGGCCTCGCAATACGGTTTTCCGGGAATGGACGGCAGCCCGCAGAACCAGAAATCATCGGTTGCAGGGTCGCCGATCGGCCATTTGCAGGTCCGTTCGGTCAGTTCCATCAAGGTCAGCCGCTTGGCGCGCTTTTCCACCTCGCGGACCGAGGCAAGCGCTTCGGGGCTGATCTCGTTCAGCGACGGTTGCGGCGGCAGGGGCTGGCCCGCCGGGATGATCGCCTTGCGGATCGGCAGCGGCGTCACGTTGGAGGCAGGTGCAGCAGCAACGGGGCGCGGCGGTTCGACGCGCTCCTGCGGCTCGACCCGGGGTGCGGGTTCCGGCCGTGCGGCAACCGGTGCGGCGACGACTGCGGGGGCCTCCTCCTCGTCGTCCTTGCCGCCGACACGGTTCGACAGGCCAAGCCGGTGGACCTTGCCGATCACCGCGTTGCGGGTGACACCGCCCAGTTCCTTGGCAATCTGGCTGGCCGACTGGCCTTCGCCCCACATGCGCTTCAGCGTCTCGACGCGCTCGTCGGTCCAGGACATGGGTATCTCCGCTTACGGCTGATTGCGGTCCAATTTAACCGCGACGGCGTGGGATACAAGGCGGACGGGGGAAGATCAAGGGCGGGATGCGTGTGGCCGGCCCAATCCGCGCACCGAGTCGGGCTATCTGCGGCCCCGAACCGTGACGTGACGTCCGGATTGCAGGGGATGACAGTCCTATTTGCCCAGCCACGGCCAGTTACGCAAAGGCGGCTGAAGATGGGGAACCTGATGCCACTTTCGATCCTTGTCGCCACGCTTTGCATCGGCGGTCTCGCGGCGGTGTCGATCCGCGCTGACCGGCGTCTGGCCGACAGTGCCCGACTGCCGATGCAATGGGGCCCGCTCGGCAACGTCATCTGGACAACGCCGCGCCGGGTTGCGCTGGCCGCGGTGCCGCTGCTGGCTACGCTGGTGATGGGCCTTGCCTTGGTTCGTCCCGAAAGCGGTCTGGCGACGCCTCCGGCGATGTTCGCGCTGGCGACCGGCTTTGTCGTGGTGCAGGCAGTCTACCTGACGCGGGTCAGCCGGGTTACCTGATCCGGACATCTTTGTGATACCACGCGGCATGGCGCCCCCGCGCAAGACAGCGTGACCGCGACGCGACCGGTTGCAGGTGTGCTGCGCGTCGATTTTCCCTTTTGCTTGCGCCGGTTTTGCGGTAATGGGAATGATCATGTGGACGATCTTTACCGCCCGCCCCCGACGCCGCTGAGGCGACCTGTTCCGTATTGCCCGGCGTTACTGGGCTGCTCCCTCGTTGACACCCTGCCTTTGCAGCCGTTACGGCTAAGGCTTCCCAGTGAAAGGGCAATTTGATGATCCCTGCCGTTCTGCCGACCTACAACCGTGCGCCGCTGGCTTTT
>JANOQT010000161.1:0-10785 GCA_031415015.1 Paracoccaceae bacterium | reverse complement strand
ACCCGACCGGTCCGCCGCCTGCCACGGGAACAGGCAATCCAGCGCGTTCGGCCCCTGGTTGATTGCACCCGTTGCGGTCTTGTCGAAGACATCCGGCATCAGCACGGTCAGGTTCAGCTCGCCTTCCGGGAACCGGTCAAGGAAATAGTCCTCAGCATCGTCCCGCACCGGACGCAGAAGGAGGCCAATCAGCATTTCAGGCACCAGCGCGCCATCGCCAAAGGGGCGGAAGGGTGTGACCAGCGTCATCTCGGCTGCGTCCGGATCATAACTCCCCACCACCCGCCGCCCTAGCCCGTCCTCCGACGGCACGATCAGCGACGCCACTGCCGCGTTGACCCCGCGCAGGGTTTCATCCGTCTCGAAGATCAGGGGTTTCGGCAGGCTTGGATCCTTAACCGCCACCTGCGTGCCCTTGGGCACCAGAATGGTCAGCGGATCGCCCACCCGGTCCAGATCAGCGAAGCGAAAGCCCAGATCCGCCGCCGCTGCACGTGCCGGCGCGAGTGTCGTGCCGATCAGATTCAGGAAGTTGACATAGGCCAGTTCGGGCAGCCGGTTGACCCGGTACAGCAGCGTTTCCGTCAGCCATGCTTGCAGCTGCACCAGCGTCATGCCGGGGTCGCTGTCGTTGAAGTTGGTCCACTCCGGGGTATAGGTCGGAATGCGTGCCTTTGCCTCGTCGATCAAGGATTTGAAGCTGCGGTCGTCCAGGTTCGGCGGCGAGATCGGCATGGCTCAGCCCTCCCCTTCATTGATGAAAAACGGATAGACAAGGTTGTGAAAGGCGTTGTTGGCGCGGATGCGGTAGTCGATGTGGATGAGCAGCAGCGCCTCGTTGTCTGCCGACGTCTGGGCGCGCACTTTCAGGACGTCGATGCGCGGCTCAAAGCGCACCAGTGCCCGTTCGACTGACGCTGCAACCGTGGCGCGCAGGTTCGGGGTGTTTGAGGCGAAGACGTAGTCATGGATGCCGCAGCCGAAATCGGGCTGCATGATCCGCCGTCCGGGGGCTGTGGACAGGATGATCCAGATGGATTGCTCGATCAGGGTCGGGCCTTCGGCGAAATCAAGCCCGCCGCGCCCGTTGACACGGATCGGAAAGGCCCAGCCCTTGCCAAGGAATGCGGTCATCGCTCAGCCCCCCACCAAGACGGTCGGAAACGCACCCAGCAGCGAGCCGACGGCGTTTTGCTTGTTCTGCGTGGTCGGGTCGCCAAAGCGGGCCACCCCCTTGCCGCCGTACAGGACGGTCGTTGACCCAGAGGTCACCTCCATCTCGCCCTGGATCATGCCAGAGGCGACACCACCCCCCGCCGTCCCGCCTTCGTCCCCCGATGAGCTGGGAACCTTGCTGCCCTGCAGCAGAACTTTCAGGCCACCTACCTGCAACTGCTCGGCTGTTCCCGTCGCATCGGAAAGCTGTGCGATGTTGGGGTAAGGGATCGGCACCGGCCCGCCGGGGCTGGGGGTCAGGCAGACGTCCGGGAAGGCGAAGGCAATTCCTTTTGCGGTGCAGATCGGGCGTCCCATGGTCAGCTTCCTTGCAAGGTGACGGTGATGCGGCGGAGCATGTCCTGCGGCACGTCGGGGTCGAACTCCGGGGCCCAGGCGGTACGCCAGACGGTGTAGGCACGGTTGCGGTCCGGCTCGATCACCAGCGTGTCGAGCGTCATTGGGATGGTCCGCGACCGCCAAAGTGCGGGGTCGTCCGGGCCGTCGCCGGTGAACCAGCTTTGCACCGCCACGGGGGTGTCGGGCGGCAGGGTGAACCCGTAGTGCGGGCCAGCTTCGCGGGTCAGAAGGACGGTGTCGCCGGGGGTCAGATGCGGAATCGCTACGCCTTGCCGGCGGTTGCGGCGATAGCCGTTGTACCAGCTGTTGGCGAAGGCGTCGGGCAGATCCTGCGTCATCGCGGCAAAATCGCCGCCTTCCGCCTTGCGCGGGTTGGTCTGGCGGTCTTCCCAGGCAAGTCCGGTCAGCTCCTTGACCGGCAGCGCTGCCTGGCTGAGCCGGATCACCCCGTTCACGGCCAAAGTCAGCGGCAGCGGGGGCGCGTCGGCGATCACGATAAGATCGGCCTCAGGCTTTTCAGGTACCATGTCGGATTCGAAATCGACGGCGGTCAGGCTGGGCTCAGAGTAACTGACCTCCTGCCCGTCCACAGCCATGGCCGGCAGCCGGAGGGTGACGCTCGTCGCCGTCGCCCCACCCGGGAAGCGGGCGTAGGCCGACATCAGGATCGGTTGATCGGCGGCGGCCGGGAAGGCTGCAGGAGAGGTGGCGCTGGCCCCAGCCACCGCCCCGGCAACCAGCGACGGCCGCGGGGTCACCAGTCCTGTCGCCCCTGAAGCCTTGACTGCCAGTCCAAATCCCCGGTCACGGACCTGCCGCCCAAAGTTCGCCGTTTGCCGCAGATCGCCTGCACCAACACGGGCCAAGGTCACGACATTGTCCCCCGCTGTTGCCGTGACCCCGCCGGTTGCGGCCCAAGGCCCCAGACCCTGCGCGAAATCGGCATTGTCCAGCGCGATCCCCATCTGATCTGCCTCAAAGATCACCGGACCGTCAGGGTCGGCCACCATTTGCCCCAGCGCCGGGTCCGGATCGGCCTGCACGACATAAGCCAGCTTGACCGCCAGAACACTGACGGCCTCGATGCTTCCCGGCCCGGGGGCCGACCCTGCCACCCGCCGGAACGACGGAAAGAACGTGCCGGAAAGGCCGGGATGATCGGGAAACTGCACGTCCATTCAGGCCTCCGGTCGCTACGGGTTAAGGTGGATCGGCGCGCCCTTGCCCGTCAGTTGGGCAGAGGCTTCGATGGTGATGTTGACGCCCTTGATCGTGATGTCAGCGGGGCTTTCCAGCGTGATCCCGGCCTGTTCCATGCGCAAAAGATTGCCACTGGCGTCCTCGATCAGGATGGATTCCGCGCCGGACTTGTCTTCGAAAACGATCTTGTGACCAGACTCCGTCTGCAGCATGCGCTGGGTCAGTTCGGTGGTCGGCGGCTGGGTGTCGCCCGAAAAGATCGCACCCAGCACGTAAGGCTGGTCGAACTGGCCTTCGCCAAAGGCGACCAGCACCAGATCGCCTTTCAGCGGCTGAAACCACAGCCCGAACCCGCCCGACGCCAGGGGCCGCGCGATGGGGGCCCAGTCGCTGATCGCCTGATCGGACCGGTTGGGAAACTTCAGCTTTACCCGGCCGAGCTTTTCGGGGTCTTCCAGATCCTCGACGACGGCCAGCACAAGGCCCTGAATGGCGGAGGTCATGGCAACCTCCCCTGCAAGCGGGCGGAGAATGTCGTGCGGTAGCCGCTGCTGTCGATCCGGTGCGTGGTCTTGGTCAACACCCAAAGGCCCGAATACCGCGGCCCGATCCCGGTGATCGCCACCGTTCCCCCGGCGCGTAGTTGCGCGAAACCGATTGTGCCACCTTCGGCCGTCACCATGTCCTTGACCCGGTCGCGCAGGATGCCAAGCGCCTTGGCATCCGCCTCGGCCTGCGACTTGGCGGGCACGTCAAGGACGATTTCCTCGGTCTTCTCCAGCGCGCCGGTGACGGTTTCCAGCAGCTTTGGATCGGGGAAATCGAGGCCCAGCTGATCCAGCGTCGCTTCGGCGACGATGTCACGGTCGGCCCCTTTGGCGGTCGGGTTGGTGGCGCGCAGCTGCACCTTGCCGACCTGATCCTTGATCCGCACCGACAGGTTGAAATGCGTTAGCGTCTTGCCCCAGGCCAGCTCGTAACTGGCTGTCGTCACTCCTGATGGGCCAAAGAACAGCACCGGTTCGTTCGCACCGCCGCCGGTCACCGTCAGCCCCAGTTCGGGTGGCGGCGCGGGCAGCATCACAAGGTCATACCCCAGAAGCCGCGCCCGCCGCGCCAGAAAGCGCACCGGATATTCGTTGTTCAGCATCACAAATGCCTGCGGCACCTCTGCCCCGGCCTGCCCCGATGGCGTGGCAACGCCGATCCCCAGTTCATCCGCAAGGGCCTGCGCAATGGCCGTATCGGTCTGGTCGACAAATTCCTGCGTGACCTGCTTGTGCTGCAACTGAAACAGGGTCGAGATCACCCGGACCTTCATCACCGGAATGCCGCTTTCGGGAAAGCTGGGGGTGACCGTCACGATGGTGCCCAAAAGCTTTACCACCGGGTCTTCGGGGCCATAGTAGCCCATTGAAAGTTCCGCCAGCATCCCCGGCTCGAACGCCGGGATTGCGTTGCCTGCACCGTCCTTGCGGGGGCTGCCGCCCTCGTCATAGGGGCTGGAGTATTTCGGCGCGTTCAGGATCGGGTCCCAGTCGGCCAGCGTGAACTCGAAGCTTTCGAACTCGTCCAGATTGTCCTCGAAGGTCACTTCCAGCACATCGCGGATCACATGCGGCTCGATTGCCGTACTGTCGGAGCCGTCGGTGCGCTTGCCATCCACGCGGATCGTGAAACGGGGGGCGTAAAAGCCGCGGTTAAGGTGGATGGCTTCGGCGGTCATCGGTTACACCAAGGGTGGCAGATCAAGGATCTGGCCCGGGGCTAGACGGGTCGGATCGGGGATGCGGTTCGCGTCGGCGATGATGCGCCAGCGCGCGGGGTCCTGATAGGCGACATGGGCGATGTAGGGCAGAGTCTCGCCCTCGCGCACGGTATGGGTGCGGGTATGATCGGCGGTCTGCAGGTTCAGCTCGGTCAGCTGTTCGGTCAGGGTGCGGTATTCGCGCAAGCTGAGCGACACGATGCACCGCAATGGCACGCCGTCGGGATCAAACAGGGTGTAGCGGCGGCTGACGGTTTCCACCACCGCGTCAAAGGTCGGCGTCGGTGCCTCGCTTTCGCTGGTCACCGCGCCCGGAAAGGCGCTGCCCCAGGTCACTCGCACCAAAGGCGGGGTGTGCAGCGAGCCGCTGATCTTGACCATCCGGTAGAAGGCATCCACCCGCTGCACCACGGTCTGCGCACCCTTGGCCGCCCCACCCGGATCGCCGGTGATCGCCCCCAGAAGGCCACCACCGCCCGCCACGGTGGTGCCGTCGAAGAACAGTTCCAGCGTCAGCTTCTCGCTTTCGCCGCGCACGAACTGCAGGATTGGGCTGTCCAGACCCGGCAGGCTGACCTCGCCGAACTTCGCCGTCTTCTCGAAGGTATACTCGGTCGGATTGAACTGCACCTCGATCGGTTCGCCGACCGCTGCCTTGCTGAGATCAAGCTTCTGAAAGGTCAGCTTGCCCATCGTCAGACCTTGACCCGGCGGCGTTCGGACAGACCCGCATCTTTGGCTCGCACCGCCTGTGCCGCATCATCGCGGCGGCGCAGCGCATCGACGCGGCGGGCGAGTTCGTCCATGATTTCCGGCGTCAGCAGCGAGCCTGCGTCCAGCGCGTGAACCTCAGAGACGACTTCGTTGATCCTGACGGGCATGGGATGTCTTTCCTAAAATGGGTTCACAGCATCAAGCAACTTGCCGGGCGAGGCGATCAGTTCCAACTTTTCATGTGCAATCTCAAGGCTTTCGATGGCGACGGCGCTTTCCCCGGCTTTCAGCGCAGGTCCTGTCCAGCGCACCGGAAGACCGTTGGAAAAGGACCAGGTCTTGATCGGCAGCTTCATGTTGTCTTGCAGGATGATCAGCCCGTCGCGCCGTGTACCGAGGCCCTTCTGAAACTCCTCGTGCCAAAGCCACAGGTTTTCCGACAGGCCAACGCCACGGCTGAGGGTGATGTTGGGATAGCTCATCCGGGTCGGAAAGCGGTGAACGCGGTCATTGACGCCGCCCTCAAGGTAGCTCTCGACGTCCAGCGCGCTTTCCAGCCCCCGGCATTCGGAGAACCCGCCCAGCAGCAGCCCGGCCGCAGCGCCGACCGCCCCACCCAATATGCCGGAACTGTCGATCAGGGTGATCAGGTAGTTGTAGGCGGGCAAAGGGTCAAAGCGTGGCAGGTCGATCATCGCCCTTCCTCCACCTGAACCGACAGCCGGTCGATGCGTCCCAGTCGCAGCCGGATGAACTCGGCCGGGCGCACCGGCGCGACGGCGATTTCGGCGACCAGCTGACCTGCGTCCACCACTGCGGCCGGGTTGTTTTCGGCGTCGCATTTGACGGCGAAGGAGGTCTCGGGCGTGGGCCCCGCAAAGGCCCCCCGCCGCCAGAGTGCGCCAAGAAAGGCGGTCAGAGATTGCACCAAAGCATCGCGCAAGGGGCGGTCGTTTGGTTCGAACACCGCCCACTGGTGCGATTGCTCGATGGCCTTGGCGATCATCAGCATCAGCCGCCGCACCCCAAGGTAGCGCCACTCTGGATCCGACGACAGCGTCCGTGCGCCCTGCGGTGCGATCCCCCGTCCGGGATTTGCGCGCATGACATTGATGCCAAGGTCGTTCAACAGGCCGTGGCGTTCATCATCTATCGCTTCGCTGACCCCGGACAGGCCACGCAAGGGCCGGTTCGCGGGGGCGCGCTGCGGGCCTTCGGCAAGGTCCATCCGCGCCAGCAAGCCAGCTACGACACCCGAGGGCGGCATCAGGCGCGATCCGCCGTCGGCCAACGGATCGGCGGCCAGAACCCAAGGCCAATACATCGCGGCATGGCTGGTATCAAACCGCATCCGCCAGCCCTGCAGGGCGTCCAGTGATCGCAGGGCCGAGGCGGGCACATCCAGCAAAGCCACACGGTACAGTCCTGATGCGCCTTGCAAGGCCATGGTGGATTGAACTTCGAACACCTCGTCATCCGCGAACGCAGGTGGCGCAGTCCGCGCGGCCAGCGCAAAGCGCTGCGGTTGCGGCATCAGTGCCGCGAAAGCCTGGCCTGACGCGTCAAGCGGCTCCCATCCCTCCTTCTCGATGCGGATTGATGCCTGTCCCTCGGCAAGACCCGTCAGCATGAAGGCGCCTGCCACATCGGTAAGAACAGCGGCGGCCGGACCGCCCCGGCTGGTGACACGGGCGCGGGCGATGGGCTGGCCGCTGTCCGCATCGGTCAAAACCCCGCTCAGCTGTCCGGCGGGCGGCGGGTCCAGCGACCGGCACGGAAAGAATGGCAAGGTGTCGGCCACAGTTTGCCGCAGGGACCCGGCGTCCAGTACAAGATCCGGCGCGGCCAGCACGGCGATTTCGTCGACCTGACCAAGCCGGGCCAAAGCCTCAAGCACATGCGCCTTGGTCAGGGTGGCCAATCCGTCGCGCCCGCCGGAAAAGCCCAGCGGCAGTCCTGGCTGAGGCCAATGCGCTGGGTCGGACAGGCGCCCCGCATCCAGCGTCACCTCTGCCGACAATAACCGGCTGCCCGCGCCCAGAACAATCGGCGCAAAGCGCGGATGGTCCGCGTCCAGCGACAGATCAGCGTGGCGTTCCACCTCGATTCCGTCAAGCTGAACGGCAAGGGTGAACTCTTGCGCCTCGACCCGGATCGGGCGGGCGAAATCAAGCGGCAATCCGGCCAGTGGTTCGGCAAAGGTCACCTCAGAAAGTTGCGGATCGACTGACGAAATGCGCCCCAGACGGTCCATCACATCGCCGTCCTGCACCAGCCGGACCCATGACCCCGCGCCAAACCCCGCAACCGAAGCAAGGCGCATCGTCGCCCCGTCGGCGGGCTGGTTGGCCAGCGATTGCGTCGCCGCCCGCCCCCCCGCTTGCACCAGAACCGACAAGCGGTTGCCCCAGCTGCCGGGGCTTGGGCCTGCGGCACCAGGGGCCTCGCCGGTGGGACCGGTCTGTTGCGTCCGCGCCTGCGAAATTGCGGAATAGGCGGCGGTCAACCGCAAACCCGCCCCTGCCCCGTCGAGGTCGATCACACAGGATGCAGCTACGGCACCAAACGGATCAGCCAGCCTTTGCAGGTAGCAGGCCGCCCCGCCGTTCTCAAAGAAAAGCCGTACCGAATGCCCGGTATGTGCGGCCTCAAGTGGTGGGCCGAAAGCATCCAGAAACTGCCGCCAGCTGGTCAGTTTCACTGGACGGTCGATTGGCCCCCGCTCGGTATAGCCAAGGAAGCCGCAGATATCGGTCCTCAGCCGCTCGATGCGGGGGCGGGTCAGATCGACCGTCTCGAAGGTGACGCCGGGTGCGCCCATGATGGCTTGGCCTTTCTTTCAGGTGCTTAGCTGACGACCAGCTCGATACCCTCGTGACAGATTTCCACCCCTTCGATGGCGACCTCGTTGGTGGTGGCGTTCAGGGACGGGCCTTCCCACTTGCACAGCCACCCCTCGCGGAAGTTGACGCGCAGCGCCTCCTTCCGCTCCTCATCCAGCAAGATGATCGCGCCGGACCGGCGTTCGGTCTTGCCGTCCAGCGTGGACTTGCGCCACAGCCAGAGGTCGGTGTTCTTGGTCCGCCCCCGCTTCAGCACGATGTTCGGAAAGGTCTTCAGACCCGGCAGCTTTTTCAGCACCGTGTCATCCGAGCCTTCGCGATAGTCGATGGTTTCCTGCGTGGTCTCAAGCCCGCTGACTTCGGTGAAACCGGCGGTGGTGACACCGTCGATCTCGATCAGGAAGTTGAACTGGGCAAAGGGGTCGATACGATCTCCGGGAGGCATCTTGGTTACTCCTGTCAGGGGAAATTATTGGGCCGCGCCTGCGGTTTTCTGGGAAATGCGGAAGATGACAAATTCGGCCGGTTTCACCGGCGCAATGCCGACGCGCACGATCAGGCGGCCCGCGTCGATGTCGGCCTGCGTCATCGTGGTAAAGCCCACGTCGATGAAGAACGCTTCTTCCGGCGTGTTGCCCATCAAGGCGCCGCTGCGCCAGACCGAGGTCAGGAAGTTCGACAGACTGCGCTGGATGGTCGACCACAGCGCGGGCGAGTTCGGCTCGAACACCGCGAATTGCATGCCGCGTTCGATGGATTTCTCAACAAACAGGAACAGGCGGCGCACCGGCACATAGGTCCATTCCGTGTCCGACGAGATGGTCCGCGCGCCCCAGATCCGCTTGGCCCGGCCCAGCGAGGAGAAATCCCGGATGACGTTGATGCCGCGCGGGTTCAGGATTTCCTGCTCGCCCGTCGTCACCGTGGCCTGCAGACCCAGGATCGAGCGGACCACCACATTCGCGGGGGCCTTGTGAACGCCGCGTTCTGTATCGGTCAGCGCAAAAGCCCCGCAGATGTGGCCGGAGGGCGGGACCATCAGCCGGTCAGAAGTGCGTCCAAACGGGTCGCCAATGACCAGCCACGGGTAATACAGTGCCGCGCGAGTGCTGTCATAAAGCTGACGCTGCGCCTGAACATCGGCCATCCGGGCGTTGGGCAGGCTGTCCAGCACGGCAAAGCGGTAGCGCATCAGCTCGCAATGGGTGATCATCGCGTTTTGCACCAGTTGCGACGCCTGTCCCGGCACCGCAATGATGGAAATGTCATCCACCCCGCTAAGGGCATGGATGCCGGTACGGTCGCCCACATCCGCCGCATTGGTGCCGACAAAAGCGCGGTCGTCGATGGTCGCCAGATCATCGTCACCCGCCGTCAGTCCGCGCGCGATCCCGCCAAATGGCACTGCCAACCGCGTGTCGGCGGCATCGGCCACATCTGCCCCTGTGTCGTCCATTGTCAGGTCGGACAAGCGGATGAGGTCGGACAACCCTGCATCCTCGGCCTCCGCCGTGGCGCGGTTGAAGGCGCCAAGAATGCGCGGGGCATAGCGGTGGTGCGCCGGGTCCAGCGCCAGGGTGTCAAACACCTCGTCCATCGCCACGCGGCCCCCGGCGTCCAGAAGTTCTACCGTCAGGGCAAACTCCTGGCTGGTCACCACATCGCCTGCCTGCAGCGCGGCTGCGGCCCCGCCCGCCAGTTCCACCTCGCCGCTGCGCTGATCGACGGCAACGACCCTTTGGCGGGCAATCTCTGCCCCGGCGCGGGTGATCGAAATGACCGACCCGGTCACCAGACCGACGGCGCTGACCACGGTCACCGGGCTGTCATTCTGCGCCGCAGCGGTGGCAATCGTCGTGGAACACAGCGCCGAAGGCCGGGACCGCACCCGCAGTCGGTTGGCCCATTGCCCCTGATCGCGGGCATGCACCCGCATCAGCGGCACCTGACGGATCAGGGCCACGCCCTGCGCATGGATTGCGGTTGTCGGCGTCGCAGCGATGGAAAGCTGCGACACGACAGTGCGGACTTCGTGAAACTCGCGCGAGGCACCTGCACCGATGGCCAGAACCGAACCGGGGGCGATTCCGGCGGAGGCGGCCAGCGCGATCAGTCCGGCCCCGGCACCCGCCGCGCCGTCCAGCGTCGTCGACGTGCCCTCGTCAGCCAGGGTCACGACGTGAACCTCAACCGTGGCGGCAGGGTGGTCGAACAGCAGCGTGCCTTCGGCGAAATCCCCTGCCCCGTCGGCAAGGATCGTCACATACTCGGTCAGCGTCGGCGCTCCAGTCTGGCGGATGCGCAGGATGTCCCCCGCCTGCAAAAGGGCCAACCGGGCGGCGTCCAGCAAAAGCTCACCCCCCGCCGCCATGTCACCGGTGACCCCGGCTGTCAGGTCCGCACCGTCCACCGGCGGGTCCTGCAGATCGGCGGCCACACCGTCGGCCTGATCGGCATGCAGTGCGCCCGCAAGAGCCACGCCAAAAGCCAGCGGATCGCTCTGCGCCGTCACATATTCCGACCGGGGGCCATCCGACAGCAACAGCCGGTCGCCCGCTGCAAGCCCGGCACCATCGTCGATGCGCAGCAGTGTGGCCCCGGCGGCGGCGCGTTCGGCCAGGGCGGTCGCTGCGGCACCTTCCACCGCGCTGCCGAAAAGATCGGCCACGGCAAAGGCCGCATTGG
>JANOQT010000160.1:0-50279 GCA_031415015.1 Paracoccaceae bacterium | reverse complement strand
CTCTGCCACTTCATCGTCGACGATGCCTTCGGCACGACGGAGCCTGGCCCAAAGATCATCAGGGGCAGGGAAATCTTGGATGGTCCTCTCAACACCCGTCGTGTAATCGAATTCGACGATTTCTATGCCGTTGGTTGAATAGGCAAAACGCAATCCAAGAATCTCAGCATATTCCTTTGCCTGCTGAAGTCCGTCACCGGCATGCCGATATCGAGATTTTGCCTCAACAACCGCAATCGGAAAGTCTGGATTATATCGTAGCAAGTAGTCGGACCGCTTCTGCTTTCCACGGCGCGCCTTTCCGCCAATGAAAACAACGCGTCCGTCAGTGAAGCTTTTTTGCTCGTTTATGGCATGTGGCCTGTCATCCCAGCCTGCTGCTTGCAGTTTGGGTACGACGAACTTCCTGCAAGTATCGGCCTCATTCATCCGCAATCTTCTTTGCCCGATTAAAACCTATCACCGCTCGACCAATGGCTTGTCAAAGAAGCGGGCCCGATTCAACGCGCAATTCTTTGGTTTTGAAGCTCTTTCGCCATGCTGCGGTGGCCAGAACCTACAGCTTGCACGATTGATGTCGCAAGCCCTATTGCGACCCCTTGCGCAGCCAGTCAATCTGGCTGGACCACTCATCCGGAAGCTGTCCCCGCAGCGACTGGAGCGTTAGGTCCCTCGGCTGCCGCCCGTCCAGTATTGCTTCGACAACCTCGGGCGCAAGAAACGCGAGCCGAAACACACGGGTAAGGTATGGCGCGGCGATTCCTTCGTGCCGTGCCAGGTCGGAGATCGTGCCAAACTCACCACTTTCGAGCATGCGCTTCCATCGGAATGCGCGCGCCAGCGCTTTGACCAGCGTGTCGTCGGTTTGGCGTGGGGCCGTTCGTTCGACCGGCAAGATCATCTCCTTCCGCCCGCCGCGCTTCACAAGGCGGAACGGGACATACACGGTGACGGTATCGGGGACCGCTCGTGCACGGGTCATGCCGCCGCTCCCGCATCTGGGCGCTTCTCGCGTGCCAACGCTGCCAGCCCGTCCGTGCGCAGTCGCACATTCAGCCCATGGGTTCCGAGGTCCACCTGCTCGACCAGAAGCGCAACGATGCGCGCCTGCTCGGCGGGGAAGAGTTCGTCCCAAAGCGGGTCAAGCCGGATCAGGGCTGCGTGGGTCTCAGCTTCGCTGATCCCCACATCTTGTTCTCGGGCCGCCTTCCACGTCCCCACAACGATCTCTGGCTGGCGGAAAACTGTGCGCAATTGATCGATTACGGCGGCTTCGATCTCACCTGCTGGGACGCGGCCCACCGGGCAAGACCCGGCACCATGCTTAAGGACAGTCAGGCTGACGTAGTAGCGGTACAGCCGCCCGCGCTTGCGCGTGTGAGTCGGTGAGAAAGCTGCACCATCTGGGCCGTAGAGCAATCCCCGCAGCAACGCAGGCGTATCCGCCCGGGTTTGGGCTGCGCGCTTGCGTGGGCTTTCCGTCAGGATTGCATGGGCTTTATCCCATGTCTCAATGTCGATGATCGCCGCATGCTCGCCGGGATAGCTGGTCCCCTTGTGGACCGCCTCGCCGATGTAGACCCGATTGTTCAGCATCCGGTAGATGAACTTTTTGTCGATGCGGTGGCCACGGCTGGTGGTGACACCCCGTTCGGCAAGTTCCCGCGCCAACACTGTGCCGGAACCGATCTCGATGAACCGGGCGAAGACCCAGCGGACATGTTCTGCGTCGCCGGGGTTTTCGACCAGCTTCCGGGCCTTGACTTCATAACCCAGCGGGGGGCAGCCACCCATCCAAATGCCCTTCATCCGGCTGGCGCGAACCTTGTCGCGGATCCGTTCGGCCGTCACCTCCCGTTCGAACTGGGCGAAAGACAGCAGGATGTTTAGCGTCAGCCGCCTCATTGAGGTGGTTGTGTTGAACGACTGCGTCACCGATACGAAGGTCACGCTGTTTCGGTCGAACACTTCGACCAGCTTGGAAAAATCCATCAGCGAGCGCGACAGGCGGTCGATCTTATAGACGACCACCACGTCAACCAGCCCATCCTCGATGTCGGCCAGCAACCGTTTCAGGCCGGGGCGTTCCAGAGTGCCGCCGGAAATGCCGCCGTCGTCATACTGATCGCGGACCAGCACCCAGCCTTCCGACCGCTGGCTGGCGATGTAGGATTCGCAGGCCTCGCGTTGGGCATGCTGGCTGTTGAACTCCTGCTCCAGCCCTTCCTCGCTAGATTTCCGCGTGTAAACGGCGCAGCGGAGTTTGCGGACG
This sequence comes from Paracoccaceae bacterium, assembly GCA_031415015.1. GTDB lineage: Bacteria > Pseudomonadota > Alphaproteobacteria > Rhodobacterales > Rhodobacteraceae > JAUYQR01. The sequence continues at coordinate 48,007 of JANOQT010000160.1, read as the reverse complement.
ACAGGTTTGTTCATGCCGTCCTCCGGTGGTTCTTCAGCCCGAAGAAGACCCAGCCGTTCCAGCGTGTGCCGGTGATGGAGCGCGCGATGGCGGACAGCGACTGGTATGGCCGCCCCTGCCATTCGAAGCCGACGGCAGTGACGGTGACGATCTGTTCGACGCCCTGCCACTCGCGCAGCAACCGGGTGCCGGTGATGGGACGGTCGCGATCAGCGCGGATGCGGCGCGTCGTGATATTGCCGCCATCGAGCTGTTCGCCCAAGGCTTCCAGCCGCTTGATGGTTTCGGGCCTCAGTCCGCCATAGGCCAGTTCCTGGATACGATAGGCCAAGCGGCTTTCCAGGTAGCGCCGGTTGAACGGCGGCGGTTCGGTTTCGAACAGGTCGCGCCACTGCGCCTTCAGGTCGGGCGTCGATGTGGTCTTCAGCGCGACTAGGCGCGCGGGGATTGGATCGGGCTTTGTCATGCGTCTCTCCTCCGAGTTGGAGTTGCATGAAGGCATTGGTCGGGCGGACAGTGTAGGCAACTTTCTCCAGTCTGGTCAGAGACTTCACGCTGTTTCCGCATCCGCAATCGGATCAGCCCAAGCGCCAGTAACCCGCACAGTTCGGCGCGACGGGCGGCGGGGGTCATCTGATCAGGTGGCAGGGAGTTCGGGCGTTTCATCGGTGGTGTACTCGTGTTCATCGGTATCCTTACCGACGAAAAGCCAGTCCATGTGCCCCGATGGGACACGCGATCTGAAAACGAGCGCAGAAATCAGAACGGAGGTAGAACGTCTGCTCTTGCGGCCCGAAGTTTTGTCCACGATTATCAAAGGTTGAATCAGACTTGTGCCGATAAACGAAGGGGTGAGTTCATGCCGCGCAAAGCATCTCCGATTGGACCCAGTGTCCTAGCACTGATCGAGGATGCGCGGATTGATCTCGCCCGAGCAGCACTTGCCGTTAGAGAGGGAGACAACGAGCCTGACTTCAAGTTACCTGAGGACATTCCCGATCAAGTTGATCACGAAGCAGTCCAAGCGTTTCGAGAAATGCTTATTCAAGCACTGTCTGAATTTGATCGGGACGAACTGCAACCTGCAGAGCATCGGTCGCGCAGGATCCTGGCCCTCGCTGACGGAAAGGGCGTGACGTCCCTCACCACCATTGTCGAACAGCAACTCGATGACTTGCAGTCAGAAGAATTCGACGAACAGCCCGACCAGATCTGCAGAAGCATTTGGACCTATCTCTATGCGCGCGAAACGTTCGAGGATGCTGAGAGCTTTCATTTCGCCCGACAGTTCCGCGACCATGGCAAACTCTATGATGCCTTCGAGGTCGAGCTCGAGAATCACGTGGCCCTTGATGCTGCGGCAATCGACGAAGCTGCACTGGCCACCAAGATCAAGAAGGTGCTCGAGCTAAAGCCCGAGATTTCCTGCACCGTGAAAGCGCTCGATCTGCCCGCCACTGACGCGCACCCCGCTTCGATCATGCTGATCGTCCGACATGGTGGACCGCTGTCGAGCGTGTACGACCACCGTCAGGACGGTCGAAGGGGGACAATCTACTACCGCCCGCCGAATGAGGCGACGCTGATCTATACGCCGTCGTTGCGACAGATCGAGGTCTGTGCGGACAGCCCGGTGGTGCGCCAAACGGTCAGCGACTCGTTTGCCGAAGTAGCACTCGGCCACGACATCTCCCAGAAACCGCTGACCTGGAAACGCTACAACCTCTCGCGGTTTCGGACATCGCTGCTTCTGCAGCTTCCAGAGATGGACGGCTACGAATTCGAGTTTGCCCGCGTCGTGGAAGCTGAGATCCGGCTCGGAACATGGCGCCGCAAACTTCAGCTCAAGGTTACCGTCGATGATGACATCGAGGAGGTGGCCAGCCGATATCTTGGGGCCAGAAACATCTTCCGCCGTGCCGAAGCATTCAGCCGTATTGCCATTGCGGTGGCCTACAACCGCATCGGTGACGCAAAGGAGCGGACGCTCAACATCACGATTGCTGGCACGAAGAGCTGCAACTTGCAGAGCAAGTCGGATCCCGAAGAGCGCAGTCTCGGCTTCGCGCTCCTCAAGGAGTGGGGAATCCTGAGCGCATTTCGGCAGATCGCGCCCGATGATCTTCAAGCGATCTTCTCACAGCTGGTTCAACTCCACGACCGTGTCGAGGACGAAGTCAGCGGAGGGTATTTGCTGGAACTCGGCCTCGACGCAGGCCGCATGATCGAAGGTGGCCTTCTTGAGCGCCGCGACCGGCAAGATGTTGTCCTCATCGAGGATGACGACATTGACGGGGAAGGTACCATCCAGCCATCGACGACGGTCGGCATGGTAAGCACCGTCGGACCGTTCGGCGAAGATGCCGGCAAGCGCCCTGTCGCGGATGTCAAGATGTACGCGATCAACGCTCAGTGGCTTCACGAGACGCTGTTGCGCCTGATGAAACCGATCCTGAGCAAACGGGCAGCACAAATCCTAGAACCGGACCTGACCCTTCTTGGTACGATGCAAGTCGATGGCTCGGAGGTGCCCGTCTATTTCGCGCGGCGTCTCAATGACCCAAAAACTGCGCAGCGGCTGGATCTTGCCTTGCGAGCGCGGCATTCGGGTGGGGTGGGCATCGTGCTTGCGGCAAGTCAAGAGTTGCCCGCGCACCTCGGGTCGAACGTTGTCGTGCCGCTCCTGTCCCATCTCGCTTCCTATGACTCGGAGTGTGCTGTCGCCCGTGACGGAATTGAACTGGCTTGGCGCACGAACAATGCCCTCGCACGCGGCGGGGTAGCACCCCAAGTGATCCGAACCGGCCAGTATTCTGGAACGCTTTACATTCCCGGTCGTCAACCGCTGCACCTTGCCGGGAACGATCAGCTGACAATCTTCGAGCGCCTTGTAGCTGCTTTGGTGAACGGCAGTGCAGACGTCTACGTCGGCGACCTTATGAATGGCTTCGCGGCCAAGAGCCCCCAGCCAGCCTTCCGGAGCGAAATGTGGAAGGACATCGTCGGCGTCTACATCGGCAAGGGGGCGAAGCGCGGCTTTTGGCGCCTGATCACCACCGCGTCGCCAATAGAAGAGGTCATCGAAGCCGAGACCGAGGTCGAAGAGCCCGTCTAACAACGGTCTAACATACGCAGGGGGACGGTCTAACAAACGGCTGATTATTGGAAGGGCTCCACATAGAGGAGCATTTCCATGCCGACTCCCTTCCCATCGCGCCAAGCCGCCCCGTCAAGCTGGTCCACCGGCGCGAAACCCAAGCCCACCACCCTGAACCCGGAATGGCGCTGCACGCGCTGTGACAAGCTGCTCGGCGTTTGCCGGGACGGCCGCATGCACCTGCGTTTTGCGCGGGGGCACGAGTATTTCGTGGGCTTTCCCGTTCAGGCCACCTGCCGCGGCTGCGGGACCCTGAATCAGGCGTCCAGCCCGACCGGCTGACGCGCCCCACGACCACCAACCCCCTGAAATCGCAGAGACGCGCGACGTCCTGACCTGGCCACGAGAAGGCGCTGGACGCCTGGCCGCAAGGCAGGCGTCCAATGTCTTTCGCATGGCACGAGATCCGTGATCAAATCATGCATTCCGCTTCCACCCTCAGCTTCCAGCGCAGTTTCGATGCCATCCGGCGCGAACAGGGGCCGGTCCTAGGCTTCCGCGATCCGGCGGCCTTGCTGGATGCGCTGCATCAGAAAGCGGGCAGCCCGGATCAGAAGAACCTGATCCTCGCCGCCCTTGCCCGCGCTGCGCATTCCGATGGGCACACGGGCGATTGCGCCCTGACCCTGATGCTGCTGGCGCTTTGGCCCGGCCTCGACGCCATCCGGCGCCGGTGCATCTGGCGCAAAGTCGGCACCGGCGATGAAATCACCGCCGACATTCTTGGCCGCACCACTGAAGCAATCCGCGGTCTGGACCTGCAACGGGTCAACTGGATCGCGGCCACCATCCTGCGCAACGTCGAGCGGGACATCCTGCGCGCCCATCAGCGGGAGGCTGGCCGCCAAAGCCTGCGCAGCGAAACCGAGCCTGACGAGGTCGCTGCCGATGATGGTTCAGCCGACGCGGCGGTAACCGAGGCGCAACTGCTTCGCGATCTTCGGTTGCTGGTGGGTGCGGATGCAATCCTTGTGATCCGCGTCGCGGTCGAAGGCTTCAGCCAAGCTGAAGCTGGCGCCGAACTTGGCCTGTCCGAGGCGGCGGCGCGCAAGCGCTACCAGCGCGCCACCCAGCGGCTGCGCGACGCCCTCCAGAAAATCCACTGACCCCGATGTCCCGATCCGGACAGCTCGGTGGCTTTTCACATTCAGACGCCACCGCGCGTCTTCCTCCAACCGAAAGCCGACACGCATGAACAGCATTGCCGACCTTTCGCCCACGGACCTCAAGCGCATCCCCGGCCTCTACCGGCGCTGGGAACTGACCGAGGTCTTCGAGGCGCACCGTAACTACCAGATCGAAGACGCCGGCACTCACGCCGATGGCACGCCGCTGCTGGCGATCTTCGTCAGCGATCCGGTCCCCGACATCCCGGAGGCCAGCTGATGCGCCTCTTCAATCACCTCATCCCATGGAGAACTGACATGCCGGACCAACCGGACGACATCACCCGTCTTCGCAAGTCGCATTACGCCCTCGAAGACCTCCCCGAAACCATCGCATTCCCGCAGCACCCCGGCCAGGACACCAACGGCCCGATGCCGGTCGTTGATGCAACCATTGACGACATCGCCTTCGCGATCATCGCGGCCGAACAGGAAAGCTCCGCCGCCTATCGTTGCTCGGCCGCGCTACAGCGCCTTTACAAGATTGCCCGTGAGGCAGGTGCCATCGGGTCTGACCGTGCCGCCGCCGCTGCCCTGAAGCGGGAGAAGCCCTGATGGCCCTCCCGATCATCAGCGCCGATGAACGGCTGGCGCAGCGCAAGGGCATCAAGGGCTGTATCTTCGGTCGGTCGGGCATCGGCAAGACCAGCCTGCTGTGGACGCTGAATGCCTCGACCACCTTGTTCATGGATCTCGAAGCCGGGGATCTGGCGGTCGAGGGCTGGGATGGCGACACGCTGCGGCCCCGCACATGGAAGGAATGCCGCGATTTCGCGGTGTTCATCGGGGGGCCGAACCCGGCGCTGCGCGAGGACCAGCCCTATAGCCAGGCTCATTTCGACGAAGTCTGCGGGCGGTTCGGCGATCCGGCGGTAGTAGACCGCTACGAGACGATCTTCATCGACAGCATCACTGTGGCGGGTCGGCTCTGCTTTCAGTGGTGCCGGGGTCAACCCGAGGCATTCTCGGACAAGACCGGCAAACCGGACATCCGGGGTGCCTACGGGCTCCATGGCCGCGAGATGATCGGGTGGTTGACCCACCTGCAGCATGCTCGCGGTAAGCATGTCTGGTTCGTGGGCATCCTCGACGAGAAGCTGGACGACTTCAATCGCAAGGTCTTCCAGCCGCAGATCGATGGCAGCAAGACCGGCCTCGAACTGCCGGGCATCGTCGATCAGGTCATCACGATGGCCGACATCGCCGATGCCAATGGCCAGCCCCAGCGCACCTTCGTCTGCCAGACGCTGAATCCTTGGGGTTACCCGGCCAAGGATCGTTCGGGGCGTCTGGCCATGGTCGAGGAACCCCACCTCGGGCGGCTGATGGCCAAGATCCAGAGCCCGATCCGACCGGCATTTGAACGCCTGAATTATCCGGCCATCGCCACGGCCGATCCTGTCGCTGCGGAGGTGCCGATCAATGGCTGATCGCACCTTGCCAGTCCCGATGTCCCGATCCGGGCGCCGCGATGGCTTTTCCCGTTTGACGCCGCCGCGCGTCCTTACCTCCAACTGAAAGGAACCGTGCCATGTCCGGTATCTGGAACGACTTCAACTCGGCCCAATCCAACTCCAACGTCATCCCCAAAGGCACGCTGGCCAAGGTGCGCCTGACCATCCGCCCCGGCGGCTTCGATGATCCGTCGCAGGGCTGGACCGGCGGTTTCGCCAAGCGCGCCGCAACCGGTGCGGTCTATCTTGACGCCGAATACACGGTGGTCGACGGGCCCTATGCGCGCCGCAAGATCTGGTCGCTGATCGGCCTTTACAGCCCCAAGGGTCCGGATTGGGCCAACATGGGCCGCAGCCTGATCCGCGGCATCCTGAACTCGGCGCGCGGCATTTCCGACAAGGACAACTCGCCCGAAGCGCAGGGCCGCCGCCGCATCAACGGGTTCGGCGATCTGGACGGGTTGGAATTCGTGGCCCGGATCGACATCGGCCAGGACACCAACGGCGATGACAAGAACGAAGTGCGGGGCGCAGTCACGCCCGACCACCGCGACTATGCCGCCCTGATGGGGACGGTTGCCTTGCCGATCGGCACCGCCACCCCGCAGGGCTATGCCCCGCAGCAGACCACCCCCGCCGCCCGTCCCAGCCAGCCCGCTTCCGCCCCCGGCAATGCCGCTCGGCCGAGCTGGGCGCAGTAAGGGGGGATCGGCCATGCGCCTGCGCCCCCGCCAGAAAACCTTCGTCGAGCGTAGCGTGGCTGCGCTCGCTTCCCGCGGCAACACACTGAGCGTGGCACCCACTGGTGCTGGCAAGACCATCATGCTGTCGGCGGTCACCGGCGAGATGATCGGCGACGGTGCCAAAGCCTGCGTGCTGGCGCATCGCGACGAGTTGACCGCCCAGAACCGCGCCAAGTTCCAACGGGTGGTGCCGGGGATTTCCACCTCGGTGATCGATGCCACCGAGAAATCCTGGGATGGCCAAGTCGCCTTCGCCATGGTGCCCACGCTGGCCCGGGCATCGAACCTGGCCGACATGCCGCGCCTTGACCTGCTGGTGATCGACGAAGCGCACCATGCGGTGGCAGACAGCTACCGCCGCATCATCGACCGCGTGCGCGACGCCAATCCCGATGCCCGCATCTTCGGGGTCACCGCCACGCCGAACCGGGGCGACAAGAAGGGGCTGCGCGAGGTCTTCGACAACGTGGCCGACCAGGCGCGGCTGGGCGAATTGATCGCCTCGGGCCACCTCGTGCCGCCGCGCACCTTTGTCATCGACGTGGGCGTGCAGGACGAATTGCGGTCCGTCCGCAAGACCCTGTCGGATTTCGACATGGCCGAAGTGGCGGGCATCATGGACCGCGCGCCGGTCACCGATGAGGTGATCCGCCACTGGCAGGAAAAGGCGGGCGACCGCCAGACCGTCATCTTCTGTTCCACCGTCGCCCATGCCGAACACGTCACCGAAGCCTTCCGCGCGGCGGGGATCACCGCGGCGCTGATCCACGGCGATCTGGCGTCAGACACCCGCAAGGCCATCCTTGCCGACTATGCGGCGGGCAGCATCCGCGTCATCGTGAATGTGGCGGTGCTGACCGAGGGCTGGGATCACCCGCCCACCTCCTGCGTCGTGCTGCTGCGCCCCAGTTCCTACAAGTCCACCATGATCCAGATGGTTGGTCGCGGCCTGCGCATCGTGGATCCGGAAGAACATCCCGGCATCGTGAAAACCGACTGCGTCGTGCTGGACTTCGGCACCTCCAGCCTGATCCACGGCACGCTGGAACAGGATGTCGATCTTGACGGCAAGACCGAGTCTGGCGAGGCCCCGACGAAATCCTGCCCCGGCTGCGGCGCTGAAATCCCGCTGGCCGCAACCGAATGCCCGCTCTGCGGCGAGGTGTTCCCGAGAGACGATGACGATACCGGCGAAGGCGGTGGCGTAGCCCCGCTGTCGGGTTTCATCATGACAGAGATCGACCTGCTGAAGCGGTCCAGCTTCGCATGGGTCGACCTTTTCGGCACCGATGATGCGATGATGGCCACCGGCTTCACGGCTTGGGGCGGGATCTTCTGGCTGGACGGGGTCTGGTATGCCGTGGGCGGCGGCAAGAACGAACGCCCGCACCTACTGGGCGTCGGCGAACGCACCGTCTGCCTCGCGCAGGCCGATGACTGGCTGAACACCCACGAAACTGACGAAAGCGCGTTCAAGACCCGTTCCTGGCTGCGCCAGCCGCCAACCGAAAAGCAGCTGCAATACTTGGCCCCCGAGTGCCGCCATGACTTCGGCCTGACGCGCTACCGCGCCTCGGCGCTGATGACCTTCGGCTTCAACAAGCGCGCCATCCGCCAGCTGATCGACAGCGCGGCCAGCCCCGAACGGAGGGCGGCATGACCCATGGACTCCATCACCATCATCACGGCCGAGGACCGGCGGCGGCTCTGGCATCCGCTTGGAACGCTCTGTGCTGTCTGCCGGCAACCCAGCCGTGGCTTTGGCTGGTTCGATCCGGTGCGGTCGAAACGGCGCCGCCCATCGGTCTGGTTCTGCTCGATGCCCTGCCAAGGCTACTGGACGCGTTTGGCGCGGGAGCGTGTGGCCATGGTTGACCTGACCGATGAAGAACGTGCGGCCATCGCCGCCACTACGAAACGCGTCGCGCTGCTGATGGACGAGATCGGCTGGGCCACCCCGCTGGCTGGTCTGACCGAGGCGCAGGTCCGCGCATTGATCGAGGAATCCGTCGAGGGCTTCCGCGAGGCCATGTCCGACATCGCCAAGGCCAATGCGCCGGAGGTGCCGTTTTGACGCTGGACTTCAATCACCGCCCCAGTTTCGCCGACCAGGTCAATGCCGCCGTCGATCAGGCCCTGACCGCCGATCAGGCGACACGCACGCCCCGCGATTATCTCGGCGGATCGCGTCTCGGCCATGCCTGCGAACGCGCCCTGCAGTTCGAGTTCACGGCGACGCCGAAGGACGAAGGCCAGGATTTCAGCGGCCAGTCGCTCCGCATCTTCGCCATCGGCCACGCGCTTGAGGATCTGGCCGTGGACTGGCTGCGCGGCGCGGGGTTTGATCTCTACACCCGCAAGGGCAACCGACCTGATGGCGGCCAGTTCGGCTTTTCCGTCGCGGGCGGGCGTATTCGAGGCCATGTCGACGGCATCATCGCCGCGGGGCCCGAAGACTTCGCCCTCGCCGTTCCCGCACTCTGGGAATGCAAGACGATGAACGCCAAGAACTGGCGCGCCTGCGTCAAGGAGGGCGTCACGAAATCCAAACCCGTCTATGCCGCGCAGATCGCCGTCTACCAAGCCTACATGGAAGCCAGCGTGCCCGGCATCAGCGCCGCGCCCGCAGTATTCACTGCGATCAACAAAGACACGGCCGAGATGCACCACGAGCAGGTCGCCTTCGATGCCGATCTTGCGCAGCGCATGTCGGATCGCGGGGTGCGGATCCTGCAGGCGACCGACGCGGGCGAATTGCTGCCGCGCATCGCCGCCAGCGCCGATTTCTTCGAATGCCGCTTCTGCCCTTGGGCCGCGCGCTGCTGGAGGCTGGAGCGGTGAGCGAGGACAGCATCCTGCACTTCAACCCGTGGATGGATTTCAACGACGGTCCCCAGGCCGAAAACCCGTTCGGCTGCGATCCGGACCCCGACCAGATCGCCATCTTCCTCGATGTCGTCTTCAGTTGGTGCGTGGGCTGATCCCATTGCGCGGCTTTGTCGACAAGGGTCAGGGCCGGGATGGCAAGCCGCACAACATCTGGATCGCGGCAGACACGACTGCCCGCGAAAAGCTCGCGACCTTTGCCGCATGGGCGAACCGCGAAGGGGCTGCGGTCTATGTCATCCCCGGTACTGTCGCCGAACAGGGCCAGGCCCGCGCCGCAGATGTGTTGCAGATGCAGGCCCTCGTGGTCGACCTCGACGCGGGCGACATCCCGGCCAAGCTGGATCACATCGTCAGCCACCTTGGGGTGCCCACGCTGATCGTCGAAAGCGGGGGTCGCACGCCCGAGGGTGCTGCCAAGCTGCACGTCTGGTGGAAACTGACCGAACCCGCCGAGGGCGAGGATCTGGCCACCCTGTGCAGCCTGCGCGGCGATATCGCTGTGAAGGTCGGCGGTGACACCCACTTCCGCTCGGCGCACCAGCCGATCCGTGTCGCAGGAACGGTCTATCACAAGCACGGCCATCAGCGACTGGTGCAAATCCGCGACCACAATGCCGTTGAAGTCGATCTGGCGGATTGCTCGGACCGAGTGGCCGACATGCCGCCGCTGCCCGGCGTTGGCATGACCAGCGCGCCGCTGTCCGTCACCAAGCCCGGCGTTGATGCCGTTCTGACCACACCGGTGCGCGAGGGCGCAGTGGATGACTGGTCGCGGTTCCAGGGAGCAAGCGCCGCCATTGGCCATTTCATCCGCCTGGTGCACGACGGCCGCATGGACCCCGCAGAAGGCTGAGAAGCGATCTGTGGCTACAACGCTGCCATGCTTCGCCCCGAATGGCCGCTTGATCGGCTGCAGGCCGAGGCCGAACGCCTCTGGGCCCTGCATATGAAGCGGAACGGCCCGCCACTCATTCGCGCGGCCCGCCCAAACGCTCCCGCAGGCCCGCTGCCGACGTTCAGCCTTGGTGCGCTGCTCGATGATCGCAGCCCGATGCCTGACGACATCATCGCGCCGCGCGTCCTGACGCCAGGCGGGCTGCTGGTACTCGGCGGCGCGCCAAAGGTCGGCAAGAGCGACTTCCTGATCTCCGGGCTCGTCCATATGGCGGCAGGCGTGCCGTTCCTCGGCTTCACGCCGCCCCGGCCGCTGCGCGTGTTCTATCTGCAGGCGGAAATCCAGTACCACTACCTGCGCGAACGGATGCAGCAGATCAGCTTGGCCCCCGGGGTGATCGCGGCCGCGCGCGACACCTTCATCGCCACACCCAAGCTGAAGCTGCTGCTGGATGCTGACGGCGTCACCCGCATTACCGAGGCAATCCGTTCGGCGTTCCCCGACGAGCTACCCGACATCATCGTCATCGATCCGATCCGCAACCTCTTTGACGGCGGCCCCGAAGGCGGCGGCGAAAACGACAACACTGCCATGATGTTCTTCCTGAAGGACCGGGTGGAGGTTCTGCGCGAAGCGGTCAATCCGGACGCGGGCGTCATCCTCGCCCACCACACCCGCAAGGCGGCCAAGCATCAGGTCAAGGACGATCCCTTCCTTGCCCTGTCCGGCGCCAGCGCGCTGCGCGGCTTCTATACCTCGGGGCTTCTCATGCACCGGCCTGACGAAGACAGCACCCAGCGTCGCCTCGAAATCGAGTTGCGCAATGGCCCCGCACTACCGGGCAAGCTGATCGACAAGGTGGCAGGTCGCTGGGTCGAGTTGAACCCGTTGAACGAGCGGCTGGTGCGAAAGGAAGTCGGGGCGAAGTTCGACGCAGAACGGTTGCGCAAGCACGATGTCATTCTGGGCATGTTGCTCGACGAGGCGGCGGGCGAGCGCCTCTACACCGCCATGCAGTTTGCCGAGACCTTCGAGAATCGCGGCGGTCTGGGCAGCAAGCACACCATCCGCGAACGCCTCTCTGTGCTCGCCACCAAGGGCTTCGTGAAGTTCTTGCGCGACCCCTCCGGCTTTGGCTTTCCCGTCACCCGGTCACGGTTCGGCTATCTCTGCGTGGAAGGCATGCAGTTCAGTTTGCCCGTCGAAGAGGTCGATCCGACCACGGGCGAGGTCACGACGGCCGCCCGCCCGGTGCTGCCCAGCCACTTCAAATGCCCCCAGTCCGGGCTCAGCCTTCAAGTCGAAAATCCGGCTGTCTGGGTCTACCAGGACGGCCCCGAGGACGACCTAACTCATATGAGTGAGGCCTGACTCATATGACAGCGCCAACTGTGCACTCAATGAAATCAACGGGTTACGCGCAAATAAGAGTTAGGCCCCTAACTCATGCCCGAAGACTTCATGAAGTCTTATTCCCGAGCAAAATCAAAGTGTTGACTCGACCCGAACAGTTAGGTGCTGAACCCCCATACTACGTATCGGATGGCCCCACCCCAGGGTGGGCCACTCATCCCATGCGTAAGGGCCTGGCGCGCGGGCCGCCCTGATGCGTCCCCCAAACACCCGATCCGACGACGGCGGCCCGTACCGCCAAGCACATGACCGCCGTCGTCTTCCACCAGGACCAGCCCCCAAGACAGGAGACCCATCATGGCTGCGACGACTCTGATCCCCAAATCCGACAGCGCAAGGTTTGAATTGCTGCCCGTCAGCAGTTCAAGCCACCGCTGCATCCTCGCCCTCGATCTCGGCACCACGACCGGCTGGGCCCTGCGCGGCCATGACGGTCTGATCACCAGCGGCACGGCGAGCTTCCGCTCCGGCCGCTTCGACGGCGGCGGCATGCGCTTTCTCCGCTTCAGCAACTGGCTGGGCGAGTTGGACCGGCTGTCCGGACCCATCGCCGCCATCTGGTTCGAAGAGGTCCGTCGACATGTCGCGACCGATGCCGCCCATGTCTACGGCGGGCTCATGGCCACGCTGACTGCTTGGGCTGAATTGCGGGGCGTGCCCTACGAGGGCGTCCCAGTCGGCACGATCAAGCGCCACGCCACCGGCAAGGGCAATGCCGACAAGGATGCGATGATCGCCGCTGCCCGGGCCCGTGGCTTCAGCCCTGCGGACGACAACGAAGCTGATGCCATCGCGCTACTGCTCTGGGCCATCGCAACGAATGGCGGTGTCGCATGAGGTGGCATCCCCACGGCTACGGCGGCCAACGCCGCGACCCCGATCAGGTCAAGCGCGAGGGCTGGCACGAACAGGGAGTGCTGGCGGTGTCGGCCGACGATCAGCGCCTGACATGGCCGGAGCGCGAACTGGTCCGCCAGCTTGGCGAGAAGCTTTACGGGCGACGCCCGATGGGAAAGGAGGTCCGCAATGGCTGACCGCATCTGGACGGCCGAGTGCGTGGCCGATCATTTCGAGGAGGCGTTCCGCACCCTGCGCAAGCTGCCGCCGGTCAAGGCGCAGGGGTTCTTCAACGCCTGGCCGCAGATCGTCCGCACCAGCCGCGAGATCGCCGCGATGGAGCCCGAGCCCATGCGGGTCTGGCCATCAGCCGCTGCCATCACGCGGCTGGAGCAGACCTCGGACTGGGTGCTGTGGATCGAGGAGGCCGAGCGCAAGCTCGTCTGGTCGCGCGCGGCCCGCGTCCCATGGAAACAGATCAGCGGGGAGATGGGCTGCGACCGCACCACCGCATGGCGGCGCTGGCAGCTGGCGCTGACCAAGATCGCGGCGCGACTGAATGCGTGAGCGACTCCAATGTGTTGCAACACTTTTCCCTTCGACATCTGCAACATGTTCGTGCTATTCCGAAGGCAAGATGGGGAGAGTGCGCCGAAGGGTTCACTCTCCCCTTTGCTTTTGGGCGGATGCAGTTGGATTTCGGGTTGGTTTCCGGGGTCCAGCAAGGGTCCAGCCGGGGTCCATCCCGCTAACCCACTGATTTCTGGTTCCTTCCTGGCCATATTCGTATGCTGGCGGGCAAAGCGCGGCACATCGCTAGCGACAGGGCCGAATTTTTGGGAAGCCACCCGGAAGCCACCGCAGCCCGAACCCGCCTGAAACATCGAAAAATCAAACCCTTGAAGCTGGACACCCCTGGTGGCCGCCGGACCCCGCGTGGAGTCCAGTCTGGACCCCGGAGTCCGGAAGCCAAGGGTATCCACCCCGATCCGAGGATTGACCCGACGATGACGCTGAGCTTTGCCCCGGATCGGATCGAGATGTGGCCGCTGGCCAAGCTCCAACCCTATGCCCGCAACGCCAAGGCGCATGGCGCGGACCAGGTGGCGAAGATCGCCGCCAGCATGGCCGAGTTCGGCTGGACCGTGCCTTGCCTCGTGGCAGAGGACGGCGAGTTGATTGCGGGCCATGGCCGGATACTGGCAGCGACGCAGCTTGGGTTGACTGAAGCGCCGGTAATCGTGCTTGGGCACCTGACCGAGGCGCAGCGCCGGGCCTACCGGATCGCCGACAACAAGCTGACGGAGTTGGGCACCTGGGATGAGGCGCTGCTGTCGGTGGAACTGAACGACCTGCTGGCCGAGGATTTCGACCTGTCGCTGGTCGGCTTCTCCGACGGCGAGTTGGACAAGTTGCTGGCCTTCGTGCCGGAGGGGGACGGGCAAGAAGGTGGCACCGGGGGCTCGGTGCCTCCGGTGACCATCCCCGAACCACCGCGCAATCCGGCCTCGCGCACCGGCGATCTGTGGATTCTTGGCGACCACCGGCTCCTTTGCGGCGACAGCACCAGCGCCGCCGATGTGCGCCGCCTGATGAATGGCGAGCGGGCGATCCTGTTTGCGACCGACCCGCCGTATCTGGTCGACTACGACGGTTCCAACCATCCGACCCGCAACAAGGACTGGTCGGCATCCTACGGCACGACCTGGGATGACAGTTCGCAGGGGGCCGAGCTTTACGACGGTTTCATCGCGGCGGCCGTGGCGGAAGCCATCGCCGAGAATGCCGCCTGGTATTGCTGGCACGCCTCGCGCCGCCAGGCGATGCTGGAGGCCTGTTGGGAAAAGGCCGGGGCCTTCGTCCATCAGCAGATCATCTGGGTGAAAGACCGCGGGGTTCTGACCCGATCGCATTACCTCTGGAAACATGAACCATGTTTCATGGGCTGGCGCCGCCCGAACCGGCCACCGAAAGTGGCGGAAGAAACCCTGCCATCGACATGGGCGCTGCCCAGCTTTGCCAAGGATGAGCGACCCGACCACCCGACGCCGAAACCGCTGGACGCCTTCGGGATCCCGATGCGCCAGCATGTGGCACGGGGTGGCCTCTGCTATGATCCCTTCTGTGGTTCGGGTTCGCAAATCATGGCGGGCGAAGCGAATGGCCGCCGCGTCTTCGCGATGGAGATCAGCCCGGCCTATATCGATGTGGCCGTCGAACGCTGGCAAGCCAACACCGGCCGGGAGGCAATCCTCGACGGCGATGGACGGAACTTCGCGGGCGTGAAGGCCGAGCGGCTGGCCGAAACCCCGACCGAACCTGAAACCCTACCCGAACCCTCCGCGTGACATGAATGACCTGGCTTTACCTTCCTCCGGACGCGCTTCCGGAACAGCGGACGCATGTCTCTTCGGTCTGTCCCTCTGCTCTGGCGCAGGCGGTCTCGACCTCGGGCTCGCCATCGCCATCCCCGGATATCGTGCTGTGGGCCATGTCGAACGGGAAACCTTCGCCGCAGCCACTCTCGTGGCGCGGATGGAAGACGCGTCCTTGGATCAGGCTGTTGTCTGGGACGACGTTGGAACCTTCGACGGCCGTCCATGGCGCGGCGCGGTGGACATCATCACTGCGGGCTATCCGTGCCAGCCATTCAGCGTGGCGGGCCGACGGCTCGGCACCAAGGATCCGCGCCACCTCTGGCCCCATGTCGCCCGGATCATCGGCGAGGTCGAGCCGCCCTTCGTGTTCCTCGAAAATGTCGCCCATCATCTCCGCCTCGGCTTCCCCGAAGTCGCCGCAGGACTGGTCAGCATGGGCTACCGCCTTGCGGCAGGCCTCTTCACGGCGGCGGAAATCGGCGCGCCCCACAAGCGCGAAAGGCTGTTCATCCTCGCCATCCGCGAGGGAGACGAACTGGCCGACCCCGCGCGCCTGCTCTGGCACCCGGTCGAGTGGCGGGAACCGGACGGAATTGCTGCGCCTCTGGCCGACGCCTCGGGCCAGTGCGAACGAGAACCGGCAGACCAAGCCCACGCCCTCGCAGGAAGCTGGGCAGCACGGCATGAACCTGGCGACTTTGGCAGCCCTCTGGCCGACGCCGCAGATCGACAGTTTCCGCAGCCGGGGTGGCGAGCGGAAGGACGAGAAAGGTCTCGACCGTATGGCGCGGGACTGGCCGACGCCGATGGCGAACGACGGCTGCAAGCCGAGTGCGGGCAACCGGCGGACGGCCGACCTGACCCATGCGGCGGGGATGTGGATGACGCCGACAGCGCGGGATCACAAGGATGGGGCGACGACCTTGGCGAACACGCCGGTGAACGGCCTGCTTGGCCGCCAGGTCCTGGTGACGCGGATGGCTGGGAGCGATACCTCCGATGTGCGCCGAACCTTGAACCCGCTGTTCGTCGAGGCGCTGATGGGCTGGCCCACCGGGTGGACCGGCTTCGCCTCTGTGGCAATGGCGTGGTCCCCCTGGTTGCGGCGCATGCGCTGCGAACTCTCGCAGCTGAGCTGCTGGCCGGTGGATGAGGTGACGGCATGAAGCAGTCGCGCGTCATGTCGCTGGTCGAATCCATAGCCAACGTGGTCGTGGGCTACGGCGTCGCTGTCGTCACGCAGATTCTGATCTTCCCGATCTTCGGGCTGCAGACCACGCTGGCGCAGAACCTCCAAATGGGCGCTATCTTTTCGGTCGTGAGCATCGCACGGTCGTTCGCGCTTCGACGGCTTTTTGAAACGATCCGGGTCACTTGGGCCGCACAGCCTGCGATCAGCCTCGCTCGCCGGTCACAGCAGGCCAGAGCAGCCAAATGACGAGCCCGCCGCAGATCAGCCAAAGGCCGATGATGAACACCATTGCAGCCCGACTGACTGGCTTTGCTTCGAGGAGCACCGCTTTCGCCCGGAACTCCGCCATGAGGTCTGCAGGGATCATGCGGACGACCAGAAGGATCCCGATTGGCAGAAGGAGCAAATCGTCAAGGTAGCCAAGCACCGGAATGAAATCCGGAATGAGATCAATCGGCGAAAGCGCATAGGCCGCGACCGCCGCCGCCATCGCCTTTGCATACCAAGGCGTTCGCGGATCGCGTGCGGCAATCCACAGGGCGAGGATGTCGCGCTTGATTTTGCGCGCCCATTGCTTTGCCTTTGCGATCATTGTGCAGCTATCTACTCTGGTGAATGAGATAGCGAGAGGCTTGCTTGACGAAAGCCTCTCGTGTTTCGCGTTTTGCTTGCGAAGTTGATCAGGCTGTCGGAAGCCGGTAGACCCGTCCGCGCCCTTCGACCTTCTCCGAGGTCACTTCGAGTCCGAGTTTCTTCTTCAGCGCCCCGGCCATCGCACCCCGTATCGTGTGCGACTGCCATTCCGTCGCGGTCATGATCTCCTCAATGGTCGCGCCGTCCGGCGCGCTCAGCATGGCGATCAGCGTGGCCTGCTTGGTGCCCTCGCGCGGCGTGCGCGCCTTGGGCGCGGCGTTTGGTTGGCTGGGGGTCTCGGGCGCGGGCCCTTCTGTCGGCGCGTCCGTCGCGCCCACGGGCGCGGTGTTCGCGTCCTCGGGTTCGATGCCGATGGCGGCGAGGCCCGCGTCGGTGGCGACCAGCGTAACGCCGTGACCATCCCCGGTTTCGCGCCACATGGGTTCGCCCTTGCGCAGGTCGGCGTCGACCTCCTGCAGGAACCCCTTGGCGATCATCGCGCCAACCACCTTGGCGGCGGCACCGCCGCAGTGAACCGCCCCGGGTTTACCGGAGGGTGATTTGTTCAACGACTAAGCGACCATATCGAGTGAGTTCAGGTTTGCATAGAACGCCTCCTCTGCTTCTGCGGGCGGGATGTAGCCGATGGGGCCGAGAAGGCGGCGGTTGTTATACCAATCGATCCATTTGAGGGTTTCCCACTCGACCTCTCGCATTGATTTCCACGGGCCGATCTGGTTGATGACCTCGGTTTTGAACAGGCCGATCACGCATTCGGCAAGGGCATTATCATAGGCATCGCCGACGGTGCCGACTGAAAGATCGATCTCTGCCTCGGCCAGGCGCTCAGTATACTTGATGGACAAGTATTGGGAGCCACGGTCCGAATGATGAACCAAGCTCTTGTTATCTGGCGTCTTTCTTTGCCAGATCGCTTGCTTCAGTGCGTCGAGCACGAACTGTGTCTTCATCGAGGTCGAGGCACGCCAGCCGACAATACGACGCGCAAACACATCGATCACGAATGCCACGTAGACCGTCCCGGACCAAGTTTGCACATAGGTAAAATCTGAAACCCACAGCTTGTTCGGACGGTCTGCCATGAACAGCCGGTTCACCTTGTCATCTGGGCACGGCTGCGATGTGTCAGGGTTCGTGGTGATGACCTTTTTGCCCCGAAGCACGCCTTTGAGGCCTAAATCGCGCATCAACCGCTCCACCGTGCATCGTGCGACGTCGTGATTGTCTCTGAGCAAAACATGCCAGATCTTCCGCGCCCCATAGAGCTTGCGGTTGTCTTTCCATGCGGCATCGATCTTGATGCAGATATCCGCGTCAGACTTTGCCCGAGGCGAAGCACGCTCCGGATCACGCGCGATGGCGAGCCGCTCATAATAGGTAGACTGGGCGATTTGCAGCATTTTACACATCGGCTCGACCCCGAACTGTCCCCTATGTTCCTCAATGAAAGCGGTCACTTGCGAAACGGGCGGTCGAGCTCCGCCATCGCAAAATACGCTGACGCCTTCTTGAGTATCTCATTGGCCTGACGGAGTTCGCGCACTTCCCGCTCCAACTCCTTGATCCGAGCTTTCTCGGCCGTCGTCTGGCCGGGCCGTTCGCCGCCATCACGCTGGGCCTGACGCACCCAAACGCGAAGGCTGTCCGGCGAACAACCCAATTTACCCGCGATCGCCGTCAGCGCCGCAGCTTCGCTTTGATACTCATCGCGGTGTTCCATCGCCAAACGCACCGCACGTTCGCGGAACTCGGGTGAATACGGCTTCGAGGTCTTCTTCTTTGATGTCTGTTCCATAACGGGCAATTCTCCGAGAGTTTTGCCCTCCGGTAAACCCGGGGCGGTTCACGCAGGCTCTCGGGCAGCGGCAAGGCGATGCGCTCGGGCCGCTGGGCGGCGGCGCTCAGGATCATGGCTTGGGTGTCGGAAAGTTGTGTCATCGTCGTCTCCGTATCGGGGCGCGCAGGATGCGGGCCCTTCTACGAGGCCAAGCCCCGCAGGGCGGGGCTGGCGGGATGGCTGGCTGGGTTACTCGGCGTGTTCGCCCTCGCCGAAAAGGAAATCGGTGATCTTCTGGAGGTCGCTGGCGACGCTGCTGATCGAGCTGACGCTGCCCCAATTGACCGCGTCCGGATCGAAGTTGAAATGGTCGTCGCTGAGCGCCTGAAGTCGGGCGAGCATCGCGTCGATCTCGGCCTTCTTGCCGATGAAGGCATCGAGGGCTTTCGTGTTGTCCTGTGCGCGGCGGGTCATTCTGGTGGCTCCTTGGTCGGGTTGCATCGTTGCGTTGGACCCACGTTCGCTCTGGTCGCGATGCTTATCAACTCGATAAGCATCTGTTTTTGAATGATAATAGGAGCCGTCAATGCAGGGCATGAGCGAGCGCCAGTACGCCGCGCATGTCGGCTTGTCGCGGGGCGCGATCCAGAAAGCGAAGACCGCCGAACGGCTGGTTCTGTTCGCGGATGGCAGTATCGACTCGGGTGCCAGCGATGTGCGCCGGGCGGAAACGACCGATCCTTCGAAGACCCGGAAGCCGCCCGAACCGAAGCTGAAGCCGGTCCCTGAAGCTGCCGTCGCCGCCGTGGGCGACACCTTGCGCGAGCAGGGTCTGGCGGTGCCAGCGGTTGGCGGTGGCACGACCTATCTGCAGGCGAAAACCGCCAACGAGGTGCTGAAGGCACAGGAGCGGCGAATCCGGCTGCAAAAGCTGAGGGGGGAGTTGATCGAGCGGGCCCGGGCGCTGTCGCTGGTGTTCCGGCTGGCGCGGGAGGTGCGGGACGCATGGGTGAACTGGCCCGCGCGCTCGTCTGCGCTCATGGCGGCGGAACTGGGCGTGGAACCGGCCGCGATGCAGAAGGCCTTGGAAAAACATGTACGCGCCCACCTCGACGAACTTGCCGAGGTCCGGCCTGACTTCCGGTGAAACTGGCGACGACCTGACCGATTTCGACGGCGCGGCAGAAATCCTGCGCACCTGGGGCGCGGGGCTGACGCCCGATCCGGACCTGACGGTGTCGCAATGGGCGGACAAGCACCGGATGCTGTCGGGCCGGGCGTCCGCTGAACCCGGGCGGTATCGCACCGCGCGCACGCCTTACATGCGCGAGATCATGGACCGGCTGTCGCCCGGTGATGTGATGCAACGCATCGTGTTCATGAAGGCCGCACAGGTTGGCGCGACTGAGGCGGGCAACAACTGGATTGGCTTTGCCATCCACCAGGCACCGGGCCCAATGCTCGCGGTCCAGCCGACGGTGGAACTGGCGAAGCGCAATTCGCGCCAGCGGATCGACCCGCTGATCGACGAAAGCCCAGACCTTCGGGAGCGGGTGAAACCGGCCCGGTCGCGGGACGCGGGCAACACGATGCTGTCGAAGGAATTCGCGGGCGGCATCCTAATTATGACCGGGGCAAACTCGGCCGTGGGGCTGCGGTCTACCCCGGCGCGTTACATCTTCCTCGACGAGGTCGATGCCTATCCCGCATCGGCCGACGAAGAAGGCGATCCGGTCACGCTGGCGGAAGCGCGGTCGCTGACCTTCGCGCACCGGCGCAAGGTCTTCCTGGTCTCGACGCCCACCATCCGGGGTCTGAGCCGGATCGAACGGGAATATGAGGCATCCGACCAGCGGCGGTTCTTCGTGCCGTGCCCGCATTGCGGACATGCGCAGTGGCTGAAGTTCGACCGGCTGCGCTGGCAAAAAGGGAAGCCGGAAACGGCGGAATATCACTGCGAGGGCTGCGACCGCCCCATCGCGGAACACCACAAGACGGCGATGCTGGAGGCTGGCGAATGGCGGGCGACAGCCGTTGCCGCCGATCCGACCACGGTCGGGTATCAACTCTCGGCGCTTTACTCGCCGATCGGCTGGCTGAGTTGGGAGCGGATCGTGCGGTCATGGGAAGCGGCCCAAGGGTCAGACGAGGCGATCAAGGCGTTCCGCAACACGATCCTTGGCGAAACCTGGGTCGAAACCGGGGAAGCACCTGACTGGCAAAGGCTCTACGACCGGCGCGAGCGCTGGAAATCCGGCACGGTGCCAGCGGGCGGGTTGTTTCTAACCGCCGGGGCCGACGTACAGAAGGACCGGATCGAGGTCGATGTCTGGGCCTGGGGCCGCGGTCTGGAAAGCTGGCTCGTCGATCATGTCGTGATCGAAGGCGGGCCGGACCGGCATGACGCGTGGTCGGAGCTGACGGCCTTGCTGGACCGGTCTTGGCCACATGAACGCGGCGCGCATCTGCGGATTGCGCGGCTGGCCATCGACACGGGCTACGAGGCCCCGGCGGTCTACTCCTGGTCGCGGGCGCAAGGGTTCGGGCAGGTCTCGCCGGTGAAAGGCGTCGAGGGGTTCAACCGCTCGAGCCCAGTCTCGGGGCCAACCTTCGTCGATGCGACCGAGGGCGGCAAGCGCCTGCGGCGCGGCGCGCGGCTCTGGACCGTGGCGGTGTCGACCTTCAAGGCCGAGACCTACCGCTTCCTGCGGCTGGAACGTCCCACCGAGGAAGACACGGCCGAAGGGGCGGCGTTTCCGCCGGGATCGGTGCATCTGCCGCATTGGGTGGAAAACGAATGGCTGAAGCAGTTCGTGGCCGAGCAACTGGTGACGGTGCGCACGAAACGTGGCTTCGCCCGACTGGAATGGCAGAAGCTGCGCGAGCGCAACGAGGCGCTGGATTGCCGGGTCTATGCCCGCGCCGCCGCCTGGATCGCGGGCGCGGATCGCTGGACCGACGAAAAATGGCGCGATCTCGAGGATCAACTCGGGGCGGCGCCATCGGCAGCGGATGCGGCGGGGCGGGTCAACCGGCCGCAGGCCGCACCCCAGGGAAAACGGCAGTCGGATTGGCTTGGCCGACGCGGAGGATGGTTCTGATGACTGACTGGACGGAAACCGAACTGGCCGCGTTGCGCCGGGCCTATGCCAGCGGTACCACGCGAGTCAGCTATGACGGCAAGTCGGTGGATTATGGCACGGCTGAGGATCTGCTAGGCCGCATCCGCACCATCGAACGCGCCATCGCTGGGACCGCACGGCCGCTCCCGGTGGCTGGATTGGCGGGCTTCTCCCGTGGGGATCGCTGATGCCAGCGAACTGGATGGACCATGCCATCGCCTCCGTCGCCCCGCGCATGGCGGCCCGGCGCGTCCTGGCACGGCAGGCCTTCGAGACCCTGACGCGCGGCTATGACGGAGCGTCCAAGGGGCGGCGGACGGACGGATGGCGCGCACCGGGATCCTCTGCCGACACCGAAATCGGCGTGGCGGGGGCGCTGCTGCGCGACAGGATGCGCGATCTCGTGCGCAACAACCCGCACGCGGCCAAGGCCGTGGCGGTGCTTGTGAACAACATCGTCGGTTCGGGAATCATGCCCCGCGCAGCCAGCGGCGACGACAAGCTGGACCGCAAGGTCGATGCCCTGTTTACCCGCTGGACGGCGGACTGCGATGCCGACGGTCAGCTGGATTTTTACGGGCTGCAGACGCTGATCTGCCGCGAAATGGTCGAGGCGGGCGAGGTGCTGGTGCGGCGCAGACTGCGGCGGGCCAGCGATGGCTTGGCCGTGCCACTGCAATTGCAGGTGCTCGAGGCCGACTTTCTTGATGCCACCAAGTCCAGCAACGTCGGCGCGGGTCGTATCGTGCAGGGCATCGAATTCGACCCGGTCGGCAAGCGCCGCGCCTATTGGCTGCATCCTGAGCATCCCGGCGATGCACATGGTGCCTTGCGCGGCGGGCTCGACAGCCGCCCGGTTCCCGCGACCGAAATCGCCCATGTCTATGAAAAGCAGCGGACGCAGGCGCGTGGCGTTCCCTGGGGCGCGCCGGTGATCCGCTCCTTGCGCGACCTCGACGACTATGAAGTGGCCGAACTGGTCCGCAAGAAGACCGAGGCCTGCGTCACCGCCATCGTCTTCGGCGACGATGAATCCCAGCAGGGCATCGCACCCACAGTGGTCGATGCCGACGGCAACCGGGTCGAGCAGTTCGAGCCGGGGCTGATTGCCTACGCGCGCGGCGGCAAGGACATTCGCTTCAACCAGCCGTCCGCCACCGGCGGCTATGGCGAATACAAGCGGGCGAGCCTGCACACCATCTCGGCCGGGTTCCGGGTGCCCTACGAGTTGCTGACCGGCGATCTCAGCCAGGTCAACTATTCCTCGATACGGGCGGGGTTGGTCGAGTTCCGCCGCCAGATCGACGCCGTGCAGTGGCAACTGTTCATCCCGATGTTCTGCGCGCCGGTCTGGCGCTGGTTCACCGAAGCTGCATGGGCGGCAGGCCAGATCCCGTCGCCAGACGTGCCGGTCGAATGGTCGCCGCCGAAGTTTGAAGCGGTCGATCCGCAGAAGGACGCGATGGCTAACCTGCTGTCGATCCGATCCGGCACCATGACGCTGGCCGAGGTGATCGCGAAACAGGGCCGCAACCCCGACGCAGTGCTGGCCGAGATTGCCGCGACAAATGCCAAGCTGGACGCGCTGGGGCTGGTGCTCGACAGCGACCCGCGCCGTGTCACGAAAACCGGCAGCGCCCAGACAAGCGACCCCGCCAGCGATCCGGCCGCCGACCCGGAAAACGACCCGGCGCAACCCGACGCCGCCCAAAAGGACTGACCCCATGGACACGATGATCGAACTGCCGGCCATGCGCCGGACGGCGGAGCTTGCGCCGAACACGGCCGATGCGCAGGCCCGCACCGTCGAAGTGGTCTGGTCGGCTGGGGCCCGCGTCCGCCGCGCCAGCTTCTTTGGCGAGCCCTATGACGAGGAACTCAGCCTCGATCCCGCCCATGTGCGGCTGGAACGGCTGAACGCGGGCGCGCCGTTCCTGAAGGTGCATGAGTTGGGCGCGCTGGATGCCGTCATCGGCTCGGTCGTCCCCGGTTCCGCCCGCCTCGAAAACGGCCGGGGCATCGCACTGGTCCGGATCAGCGAACGCGACGATGTCGAGCCGATCTGGCGCGACATTCAGGCCGGGCACATCCGGGCAGTCTCCATCGGCTACCAGGTCCACCGCTTCGAGGTTTCGAAGCCCGATGGCGGCCGCGAGTTGTGGCGTGCTGTCGACTGGACGCCCTTCGAGGTTTCCGCCGTGCCGGTCGGGGCCGACCCCGCCGCCGGTTTCCGCGCTCAGCAATCCCTTCACGACTGCGTCCTTCATCGCCGGGACGCTTCCAACACCCGACAAGGAGCATCCCCGATGACCGACCCGACCCAGACCCCGGCCGCAGCGGCCGCCGAACCCCACGCGACCGAGGAGACCCAGATGACCACCCCCACCAATCCCGCTGCCGAACCACAGGCGCGCGCCGTCGAGACGCGCGCGCTGCCGCAGGTCGCGCCGACGACCCCGCCCGATACCGAAGCAATCGCCACCCGGGCGCGCGAGGGAGAACGCGACCGCGTCTCCACCATCTACGATCTGGCCGGGCGCCTGAACCTTGAGCGCGGCTTTGCAGAGGATCTGGTCAAGCGCGGCGTCAGCGTCGACGAGTCGCGCCGCCTGATCCTCGACCAGGTTGCCGCCAGGTCTGACGAAACCCGCACCTTCCCACATGTCTCGATCCCGCTCGGCGGCCGGGATGAACGCGTGACCCGCCGCGACGCCGTAGCAAATGCGCTTCTGCACCGCTACAGCCCGACGCTGTTCCAGCTTGATGACTCTGCCCGCCAATACCGCGGCATGTCGCTGCTGGAACTGGCCCGCGAAAGCCTGACCAATGCCGGGGTGAACACGCGCGGCCTGTCGCGTGACGAGGTGGCGACCCGCTCGCTGCATTCGACCTCCGACTTCCCCGAAATTCTGTCGGCCGTCACCAACAAGACCCTGCGGCAGGCCTACGAGACCTATCCGCGCACCTTCATGCTGTTCTGCCGCCAGGTGCTGGCCACCGACTTCAAGGCGATGAACCGGGTGCAGTTAGGCGAAGCCCCGCAGTTGCTGGAGGTGGGCGAAAGCGGCGAGTTCAAGCGCGGGACGCTCGGCGAGAGCAAGGAAAGCTACAAGGTCAAGACCTATGGCCGGGTGGTCGCGATCACGCGCCAGACCTTGATCAACGACGATCTGGACGCCTTCACCCGGATCCCGGCGATGTATGGCAACTCCATCGCCCAACTGGAAAGCGATGTGGTCTGGGGCATCATCACCGCCAACCCGGCGATGGCCGATGGAAATGCGCTCTTCCACACCACCCACAAGAACCTCGCCGCGACCGGCACGGCACTGGCGGTCGATGCCGTGGGCGCTGCCCGGGCCGCGATGGCGCTTCAGACCGGCTTCGACAAGAAGACGGTCCTGAACATCCGCCCTGCCTTCCTGATCGTACCCGCCGCACTGGAACTGAAGGCCGAGCAACTGGTGGCGCAGAACCTCGTCCCGGCCGACAGCACCAAGGTGGTGCCGCAGTCGATCCGCACCCTCAGCCCGATCAGCGAACCCCGGCTTGATGCCGCCAGCCCCACCGCCTGGTATCTGGCGGCCAGCCCGAACCAGATCGACACCATCGAGTATGCCTATCTGGAGGGCCAGCAGGGGGCCTACGTTGAAACCCGCAACGGCTTCGATGTCGACGGGGTCGAGATCAAGTGCCGCCTCGACTTCGGGGCCAAGGCCATCGACTGGCGCGGCCTTTACAGAAACCCCGGCGCGTAAGCCGGGACCATTCCATCACCTGAACCCTGACAGGCGGCCCTTACGCCGCCTGTTTCTACGTTCGCGAAAGGACATCCGCCATGAAGAACTACGTCCAACCCGGCAATACCATCACCCTGACGGCACCCTATGCTGTCACGTCCGGCGATGGCCTGCTCGTCGGCTCCATCTTCGGTGTGGCCGCTGGCACCGCTATCCTTGGCGATCCGGTCGAAACCGCAGTCGAGGGCGTCTACGATCTGAAGAAGGTCGCCTCGCAGGCTTGGGCTGCAGGCGACAGGATCTATTGGGACAACACCGCCAAGCAGACCACCAAAACCCTGACCGCGAACACCCTGATCGGCGTGGCGACCGAGGCCGTGGCGGGCGGTGCCACCGACCTGATCGGCCGGGTGCGCCTGAACGGCGCGTTCTGATGAGCGCCTTCGCCGCCGCTGTCGGCGCACTCTTCGCCGATCCGAACGTGGGGCGCGACGCGGTCTACATCGCCGACGGCG
Source organism: Paracoccaceae bacterium (assembly GCA_031415015.1). GTDB lineage: Bacteria > Pseudomonadota > Alphaproteobacteria > Rhodobacterales > Rhodobacteraceae > JAUYQR01. The sequence continues at coordinate 22,075 of JANOQT010000160.1, read as the reverse complement.
GCGAACCTGTGCTGGTGCGCATCGTCGCCCGACGTGCCGATGCGATCACCGACTTCGGCGATGCCCGGCTATGGTCGGAAACCACCCGCATCGACCTGCGCGTGGCCGAGGTTCCGAACCCGCGCCCCGGTGACAGGGTGGAAATCGACAGCGATGCTTTCCTCATACAAGGCGAGCCCGTCCGGGATCGCGAGCGGCTGGTCTGGACGGTCGATCTGAGGCCCGCGTGAAACTGAAACTCGCCATCGATCCCGACATTGTCGCCTTGATGGCGGCCGAGGTCGCGGCGGGGGAACGCGCTGTCACCGCCGCGATGCGGGAAGCTGGAGCGGGCCTGAAATCCGCTTGGCGCACACAGATCACCGGTGCGGGGCTGGGCACACGCCTCGCCAACTCGATCCGCTCCGCCAGCTTCCCGAAGTCCGGCGAAAGCCTGAATGCGGCGGCGCTGGTCTGGTCGAACGCCCCGGTGATCATCGGCGCGCATGACACCGGACCACTGATCCGGTCGAAGAACGGGTTCTGGCTGGCGATCCCCACACCAGCAGCGGGCAAATCCACGCGCGGCGGTCGGATGACCCCAGGCGAATGGGAACGCCGTACCGGTCTGCGCCTGCGGTTCATCTACCGCCGAAGAGGGCCGAGCCTGCTGGTCGCCGAGGGCCGGCTGAACACCAAGGGTCGGGCCGTGGCGTCACGGTCGAAAAAGGGCCGGGGCCTCGTGACCGCGCCGATCTTCCTGCTGGTGCCGCAGGTCAAGCTGCCGAAGCGGCTGAATCTGGCGCGGGATGCAGAGCGGGCGGCTGATGGTGTTCCGGGGCTGATCGTGGCGAACTGGGTCGACGGACGGCTATGATGTTGGAGTCGCTGTCTCAATCCACCTGGACACACGGAGGGCCCCGAGAGCCCTCCGTGCCTTACCTACCCGCGGGGCGGGAACGGATCGTTGCCGTAGCTGTTGCGCTCACGGATGCGACCGTCGCGCCCGTGGACGAGGACTTCGCTCTGCTGATTGCGCGCGATTTCAGTGGCCCGATCGATTGCTTCTGCTTGCGTGCCGAAACGCGCCGTATCACGGCTGTTCCCGGCACCAAGGACTGCCCAACCGGCCTCACGCTGAACCACATGCTGATTCTTGCCTGCCATAACCATCACCCCCTTTCAGTGGCATGAACATGATGTGGTGTTCGGAAGTCGAACGTTCAAGTAAGGATTTGACGTTATGGTTCGATGAGCCTATCTTGTGCCCAAGTGAGGGCCGGTAGAAGCCCGACACGCTCATCTGAGGAATCCGTCATGAACCGTATCGAAATGTCCCGTCGGTTGAGGGAGGCACGAGACTTGGCGTCAATCAGCCAAGGTGAAGCCGCTGAAGCGCTCGGCTTGACCCGTACGGCTGTCACGCAGATCGAAGGAGGCAACCGTGCAGTGTCCACGATGGAACTTGCACGATTTGCAGACCTGTACCGCCGCCCTGTTCGATGGTTTCTTGCAGACGCTCCGGATGTGGACGAGGACGTTGTCGTGGCGTTGCATCGAATTGCTCCAGGCATTGACGACACTCCCGAGATTCGGATCGAGGTAGACCGCTGTGTGCAGATCTGCCGCGAAGGTGTCAGTCTTGAGGGCTTGTTGGGTCGCGATGAACGAGAGGGTCCGCCAGCTTATCGTGAACCAGTTCCGAAATCGACCGGCGAAGCCGTGGCACAAGGCCAACGGGTGGCCGAGCAGGAGCGGCGACGTCTCGAACTGGGCAGTGCTCCCGTCGCCGATCTGACGGAGTTGCTCGGGGATCAGGGGATCTGGGCCTCTACCGTCGACCTCCCTCACACTATGTCGGGCCTTTTCCTCCATCATCCGACCATCGGCATGGCGGTGCTCGTAAACGCTGGACATGTCCGCGCCCGTCAGCGGTTTTCGTTGGCGCATGAGTATGCACATGCACTTCTCGACCGGGATCGGGTCGTCGGGGTCAGCAGTGCTGACAACAGCAATGAACGCATCGAACAGCGCGCGAATGCTTTCGCTGCTGCTTTCCTGCTTCCTGAGGCAGGCCTCGAAGAGGAACTGCGTCAGCTTGGCAAGGGCCAGCCGGCGCGGACCGATCAGATTGTCTTCGACGTAGCGACCGGCGGTAGCATACAGGGGCAGTTGCGTCCGGCGCCACGTTCCCAGACCATCGGCTTTCAGGATGTCGCCTTCATCGCGCACCGTTTTGGCTTGAGCTATCAAGCGGCGGTTTATCGGCTGAAAAGCCTTCGATATATCAACCAGCCGGAAAGCACGCTGCTGCTGTCGCCGGAGCACGAAGCCGCAGGGAGAGAATACTTGCAGGCGCTGGACCTGTTCGATGACCTTGAGGCGCCTGTGAGTGGCGCCAGGGGAACCCGGGAGCTTCGCGGCCGCGTGGCTCACCTCGGGCTTGAGGCCTATCGGCTTGGGGAAATCTCTCGTGGTCGCCTGCTGGATGTTGGCAAGACTATTGGCGTTGACGGACGAAAGCTGCTCGACTTGGCCGAGGCGGCGCGAGCTGAGTAACGCAAGACATGCCTTCATCCCCCCAAATAGTGCTCGTCACAGACACGTCCGTTCTGGTCAACTTTCTTCGGATCGACCGGATGGATTTGATCCGTGATCTATCGCCACAGTTCCTCGTGACAGACCATGCGGCTGGCGAGATTAGTGACATCTACGGGGAGCAGCTGGCGCGCTTTGAGGCTGCGGTCGCTTCGGGATGCTGTGAGGTCTGCCGCGTGGAAGGCGACGCCGCTCTCGAGATGTTCGCGCACCTGACTGGGACACAGCGGCTCGGAATCGGTGAAAGTGCGACCATTGCGCATGCTCTTTCGATTGGTGCAGCTCTTGCGCTCGACGACCGACGCGCCGCAAACGAAGCGCGCCGCGTAGATGAACGCCTCGTCGTTGTCGGCACAGCAGATTTGACAGTTCAAATGATACGCGAGGGCATTCTGAGTGTGGGCGATGCAGACGCCATAAAGGAAAACTGGGCCGCCAACCATCGCTTCCGACTGAAATTTGGGAGCTTCGGCGAGCTCCTCTAAAAAGTACGACGTCTCAGGCTAGGTACGAAACCATGCCCACCCCCCGTGAAACCATCCTCGCCGCGCTGCACGCGCTGCTCTCGGCGTTGCCCGCCACCGCCCTGCGAGGTGATGTGCTGCCTGAACGCGTTCCCACCGCTGGCCTCCTGATCCTGCGCGACGGCGAGCCCGGGGAGCCCGAGGTGACGCTCTCGCCGCTGCGCTACCATTACCAGCACCGGGCCGAGATCGAGGCAGTCGTGCAGGGTGCTACGCGTGACGCGGCCTTCGACACGATTTGCTCCAGTATCGGCGCGGCGATTGCCGCCGACCGCACGCTGGGCGGGCTATGCGACTGGGTCGAGGCGGAAGCGCCCCGCCCGGTCGATCTGGCCGTTGAAGGTGCCGCCAGCCTGAAGGCGGCGGTAATCCCGGTCATCCTGCACTATTCCACGGCCGATCCGCTGGCCTGACCCCAATCACGATAGGAGAACACGATGGCACGAGCCCATGGGGCGCGGGCGCAGATGGCGCTTGCGTTCGAATCCGTCTATGGCACCGCGCCCGCCACGGGCTACCGCACGGTGCCGTTTGCCAGCACCACGCTTGGCTCCGAGCAGCCGCTTATCGCCTCGGAATTGCTGGGACAGGGGCGCGACCCGCTGGCCCCGATCAAGGACGCGTTCACCGCCGATGGCGATGTCGTGGTGCCGATCGATGTCGAGAACCTTGGGCTGTGGCTGAAGGCGGCCTTTGGTGCACCGGTCACCTCGGGCACCACGCCCAAGACCCACACCTTCCAGTCCGGCAACTGGACCCTGCCGAGCATGGCCATCGAGACGGCAATGCCCGAGGTGCCGCGCTATGCAATGTACACCGGCTGCGTCTGCGATCAGCTTTCATGGCAGATGGCGCGGTCGGGCCTGCTGACGGCCACCGCCCGACTGGTGGCGCAGGGCGAGACCGTCGCGGCGGCCACGGCCGCTGGCACGCCCACCTCATTGGCGTTGCAGCGGTTCGGGCATTTCAACGGCGCGATCACCCGGAACGGCTCGCCACTCGGCAACGTCATTTCGGCCGAGGTGACCTATTCCAATGGCCTCGACCGGATCGAGACCATCCGCTCCGACGGCCGTATCGAGGGCGCAGACCCCGGCATGGGCGCGCTGACCGGCCGGGTGGAGGTGCGTTTTGCCGATAGCACGCTGATCACGCAGGCCATCGACGGCACGCCTTGCGAGATGGTCTTCGCCTGGAGCCTCGGGGCCAACGCCAGCTTCACCTTCACCGCGCATGCCGTCTATTTGCCACGCCCGCGCATCGAGATCCCGGGCCCGCAGGGCATCCAAGCCACCTTCGACTGGCAGGCCGCCAAGGCCGTCAGCCCCGCCCGCATGTGCACCGCCGTCCTCGTCAACACTGTTGTGAGCTATTGATCATGATCAGACTGAACCTGACTGCCCACCCTTCATGGCTGGCCCTCGCCCCCGGCCTTCGACTGCAAGTCGCTCCGCTGACCACCGCCTTGATGGTCTCGGCGCGTGCCGACCCGGCCATCGAAGCCCTGCCGGACACCGCGACGCAGGAGGAACTGGCGCTGGCCATGGCCAAGGCAGTCGCCCGGCGTGCCGTGCTGGATTGGGAGGGCGTTGGCGATGACGCGGGTGATCCTGTCCCGGTTTCGCCCGAAGGCATCGATGCAATGCTGGAAATCTGGCCGGTCTTTGAAGCCTTCCAGACCCAATATGTCGCCAAAGGCCTGATCCTGGACGCGGAAAAAAACGTCTCCGCGCCCTTGCCGAATGGTCCGTCGGCGGGGGCGACCGCTACTGCGCGGCGTGCACAGGGCGCTGCCCCGACTGCCCCGCAAGACTGAACCGGCCAAAGACGGAAGATGGCTGGCAGGTCTGGGACTTAGTCGGCCGCCTTGGTGGGCAACTGCGGGTGATCCCCGGCGCGGTGCTGGGCTGGGATATGGGCGCGGCCCTAGCGATGGCCCGGGCCCTTGGCATCGACACCCTCATCGCCGCTGAACTGCTGCCCGAGATCGAGGCGGTGATGGTGCGCAAACTCAACGAACAGATCGGAGAGGGACATGGCTGAGAAAAGGGTCTCTGTCCGGCTGGTCGCAGAAGGCGGCCGTCAAGTGCGGGCGGAACTGGAAGGCATCGGCGCGGCCGGCTCGCGGGGTTTCGGCCGCCTTTCCTCCGAGATGGAACTGGCCAATACCAGGCTCGGCAGCTTCGCCAGCAAGGCAGGGATTGCGCTTGCGGCAGTGACGGCCGCCGCAGCCGCTGCGGGCGTGGCGATGGTCCGCTCAGGGCTTGATGTCATCGGCGCACAGGCCGACATGGCGGCCTCGCTGCGCACCACGGTGGAAAGCTTGCAGGTGCTGACATGGGCTGGCGAATTGGCCGGTGTCTCCATGGGCGAGATCGAACAGGCCACCAAGAAGCTGACCACGCGGTTGTCGGAAGCGGCGGCTGGGTCCGGATCGGCTGTTGGGGCCTTGCAACGGCTGAACCTGACGGCGGCGGAACTGCAAGCGCTGCCGCTCGACCAGCGCATCGTCGCCATCCAGGAAGCGTTGAACCAGTTCGTGCCCGAGGCCGAACGCGCCGCCGTGGCATCCGACCTCTTCGGTGACCGGGCGGCCCTCGCGTTTCTGCGCATCGACCCGGCCACCCTGCGGGAGGCGGCACAAGATGTGCGCGACTTCGGCGTCGCGGTCAGCGCGGCCGACGCGGCGCAGATCGAACGCACCGGCGATGCCATCGCCAAGCTGAGCCTGATCTGGCTCGGTCTGACCAACCGCCTGACCGCTGCCGTCGCCCCAGCGTTGGAAACCGTGGCAAACGCACTGGCCGATATGGCGCGGGGCACCGGTCCCATCGGCGGTGCGATAACGGCGGTCTTCGACAATTTCGCACGGCTTTCCACCTATGCCGCGAGCTTCGCCGCCTTCATGGCCGGGCGCTGGGTGGCCGGGCTGGCGGTTGCGGCCCTGTCGGTGCGTGGCGTCGCCACGGCGCTGGTCTTCCTGCGCGGGGCGCTGATCCGCACCGGCATCGGCGCGCTGATCGTTGGCGCGGGGGAACTGGTCTATCAGTTCTCGCAACTGGTGGCCCGTGTCGGCGGCGTGGGCGAAGCCTTCCGCCTGCTGGGTGATCTGGCGAAAGAAGTCTGGTCGCGCATCGGCGTGTCGCTCGAAGCCGCATTCGCCAACATGGGCGCTGGCTGGGAGGGGCTGAAAGCTGCCGGGCTCTCGGCGCTCGAAGGCACCATCGCGGGCGTGGTCAGCTTCGGCGACCGGACGGCGGCGATCTTCCAGGGAGCCTATGACGCTGCGGTGGCGATCTGGGGCAGTCTGCCCGGCGCCATCGGCGATTTCGCCTTTCAGGCGGCGAACGGGCTGATTTCCGGGGTCGAGGCGATGTTGAACGGTGTCGTCACGCGGATCAACGGCTTCATCAACGGGCTCAACGCCGCGCTGGACCTGCTGCCGGATTGGGCGGTTGGCGAAGGCGGGGTGCGGATCGGCACGCTTGACCCGGTGGAACTGGCGCGGATCGGCAACCCGTTCGAGGGCGCGGCAACTGCAGCCGGAGCGGCCGCTGCAGATGCATTTTCGGCAGCGCTGTCTCGGACGTATCTTGAACCGCCCGACCTCGGGCTGGGCGCGATGGCAGCCGATGCGCGTGGCCGGGCTGACGGTTACCGCGAAGCGGCCGGCATGCTGGCAGATGCCGCAGGCCGTCCGCTGGCCAGTTGGCAGGCGCTGCGCGACGCGGTGACCGGCACCGGGACGGAAGCTGAGGCAGCACTGGCCGATGCCGCCAACTCGGCGGATGCGCTGAACACCGAACTGGACGACACCGCGACTGCTGCCGGAAGCGCTGGTGCGGCCGCGCGCGAAGCCGGGGCTGAAGCTGCTGCAGGGGCTGACCAAGCCGCAACCAGCTGGGGTGCAGTGACCGCTGCGCTGGCTGATTACGCCTCCAAAGCGCGCGACATCGGCGGCGATATCGGCCAGGCGCTGGTCGGGGCCTTCACCTCCGCCGAGAACGCCGTGGGCGAGTTCGTCAAGACCGGCAAGCTCGATTTCCGCGATCTGGTCACGTCGATGATCGCCGATCTGGCCAAGCTGGCGGCGCGGACCTTCATCCTTGGACCGATTGCCAACGCCCTGTCGGGAGCGCTAGGCGGTGCGGGCGGGATATTCGCCAATATCCTGCACACCGGTGGCATGGTCGGATCGCCGGGCCCGGGCCGCATGGTTCCGGCTTTGGCCTTCGCGAATGCCCCACGCATGCATGCAGGTGGCTGGGCCGGGATCAAGCCCGACGAGGTTCCGGCGATCCTGCAACGCGGCGAGCGTGTGCTTTCCCGCCGCGAGGCCGCTGGATACGGCCAAGGCTCGTCCAGCGCACCCGCCGTCAACGTCACCATCATGGCCCGCGATGCCGAAAGCTTCCGACAATCGCGCACGCAGGTGGCGAGCGACATCGCCCGCGCCGTGTCGCTGGGTCGGAGGGGCATGTGATGGCGTTTCACGAAGTTCGTTTCCCCGACAACATCAGTCGCGGGGCGCGCGGTGGACCGGAACGGCGTACGCAAGTGGTCGAACTTGCCAGCGGTGACGAGGAGCGCAACGCCAGCTGGGCGAATTCGCGCCGCCGCTATGATGTGGCCTACGGCATCCGCCGCGCCGACGATCTGGCAGCGGTCGTGGCTTTCTTCGAAGCCCGCAACGGCCGCCTGCATGGGTTTCGCTACAAGGACTGGGCGGACTACAAATCCTGCCTGCCGTCGCAGGCGGTGGCCCCGACCGACCAGCCCATCGGCACCGGCAATGGCGCTGTCACCACCTTCGCCCTGCTGAAGCGCTACACCTCCGGCGCGCAAAGCTGGACCCGCACCATTGCCAAGCCGGTAGCAGGGACTGTCCGTCTTGCCCTGAACGGAGCCGAACAGATGACCGGCTGGAGCGTCAACACCGCCACCGGCAGCGTGACTTTCACCACTGCCCCGGGCGCGGGCGTCGCGATCAACGCTGGCTTCGAATTCGACGTCCCCGTTCGCTTCGACACCGACATCCTCGACGTCACCCTCGATCTCGAAAGGTTGGGGTCGATCACATCCATCCCGCTGCTGGAGATCCGGCGATGAACGAAGAAACCGGCTTTGTCGCCGCCGCTTTGCGCGATCTTGCAACCTCCACCGCCGTGATACTGGCCGCCTGGGGTGCGCTCGGCGGGGCGACCAACGCTCTGACCACCCGGATGCGGCTGCGCGACGCCCTGCGCCACATCCTGCTCGGCGGTCTGATCGCGGCGGGGATGGGCAGCCTGTCGATGGCGATCATCACCGCCTGGCTGGGCCTGCCATCACAAGCGATCCCGGCCGGGGGTGCGGCGGGCTCTGCCGCCTATCTCGTCGGCGTCTTCGGCCCCGCCTTCATCGAGGTCGTCCTCGCCCGACTGCGCAGCGGCAAGGGGGGCACCCCCGATGCATGAACTTCTCCGTCTCGCGCGCGCCATCCGCTGCGACGCCGCCGATCCGGCACAAGCTTTCAGCCACCGCCTGCGCATCGGCCTAATGTTCGCCGCTCTGATCCTGATCCTGTCCTCCATCTTCGGGTAATCCCATGCACATGACAGACCGGGGCCTGCTGGCCCTTGTCCGACACGAAGGACTCGTGCCCGGACCCTATCTCGATGTCAAAAACGTCTGGACCTTCGGCATCGGCCACACTGCCTCGGCGGGGCCGCCCGATCCGTCAGGGATGCCGCGCGGCATGCCTGCCGATCTCGACGCCGGGATCCGCGAGGCGTTCCGGCTCTTCCGCGCAGACATCGTGGCCTATGAGGCCGAGGTGCTGCGCGCGGTAAAGGTGCCACTGGAACCGCACGAGTTCGATGCGCTGGTCAGTTTCCACTACAACACCGGCGGCATCGCGAAGGCATCGCTGACCCGCCTCCTGAACGCGGACAACCGCGCCGCCGCTGCGCAGGCCTTCATGGGCTGGCTCCGACCTGCCGCGATCCGCACCCGGCGCGAGGCCGAGCGCGATCTGTTCCGCGATGGCCGCTATCCGACCGGCACCATTCCGGTCTGGGCGGTCGACAGCAATGGGCGGGTGGATTTCTCGAGGCCCATTCGGCGACTGACCGAGACCGAGGCGCTGACCCTGCTGCGCCCAACGGTTCAGCCGGTGCCGCCGACCATGCCACTGCCTGAGCCTACGGAATCGCCAGGCTCCCCGTCGTGGTGGCAGCGACTGATGGAATTTCTCAAAGGAAAGGCAACATCATGAACTGGAACCTCGCACGCGGGCTGGTCTATCTGGCCTGTCTTGCCGCCTCTGGGCTGGCCATGGCCGGGCTGGCGGATTTCGATCTGATGACCGGCAGCTTCGATCTGCGCCCGTTCAACCTTTATGCCCTGACCGGCACGGCCGGGGGCGTGGTTTCCTCGGCGCTGGCCTCGGTCGCGCTGTGGCGCGGCTGGGGGCGGAAGTGAAGGCTTTCCCGCCCGCACTTCAGGCCCATCTCGACGAGGGCACGACGACGCTGGCCTGGTGCTGGCGGATCGTGCGGGCCGATGGGGTGACCCTTGGCTTCACCGACCACGACCGAACCCTGACGTTCGACGGCATCGATTTCGAGCCGGAGAGTGGCTTCGCGGCCTCAGAGGTGCGCTCCGGTTCCGACCTTTCCGTCGATGCGCAAGACGCCCAAGGCGTCCTGTTTTCCGACCGGATCACCGAGACCGACATTCTTGATGGCCGCTGGGACAATGCGGCGGTCGAGGTCTGGCGGGTGAACTGGGCGGCGTCTGCGCAGCGCGTGCTGCTGCGGCGCGGGGCCATCGGCCAGATCCGGCGCGGGAGGCTCGCCTTCGTGGCGGAGGTCCGGTCACTGGCCCATGTCCTCGGCCAGACCGTCGGGCGGACATTCCAGGCCAGTTGCGACGCGGCGCTGGGCGATGGGCGCTGCGGCGTGAACACCGACGCCCCGGCCTTCAAGGGCAGCGGCGCTGTCATTGATGTGCTGCGGGACCGGGCCTTCACCGCCTCTGGGCTTGGCGCTTTCACCTCCGGCTGGTTCACCTTCGGAACCCTCGACTGGACCAGCGTGGCCAATGTCGGGCGGCGGGCCGAGGTGTTGTCGCACGACCTCGTAGACGGCGTCGCCGTGCTGACGCTGCTGGAAGCCCCGGTGCGCGCCATCGCCGGGACGGACACCTTCACGATCCGCGCCGGGTGCGACAAGCGCATCGCGACCTGCGGCACGAAGTTCGCTAATGTCGCCAACTTCCGGGGCTTTCCCAATATCCCCGGCCAGGATGCTGTCCTGCGTTATGCCACCACCGATGGCGGCCACGAGGGGGCGGTGCTGTGATTTCGGTCGATTCCGACAGGGTCATTGCCATCGCGCGGTCCTGGCTGGGCACGCCCTACCACGACCAGGCCAGCCTGAAGGGAATCGGCTGCGATTGCCTTGGCCTCGCACGCGGTGTCTGGCGCGAGGTGATGGGGCCTGAACCTTTCCCGATCCCGCCCTACAGTCGGGACTGGGGCGAAAGCGGGCCGCGCGAAGTTCTGGCCGAAGGCGCGCGCCGCATGATGCCCGAGATCGCACCCGCCGATGCACCACCCGGCGCGCTGATCCTGTTCCGCATGATGCCGCGCGCCATTGCCAAGCATGTCGGCATCCTGACCGGTCCCGACACCTTCCTCCATGCCTACGAGCGCCTAGGGGTTATCGAGGAACCGCTCACGCAAACATGGCGACGTCGCATCGCCTTCGCCTTCCTCTTTCCCCAACGCTGAGAGTTTTCCATGGCAACCCTCGTCCTCGGCGCTGTCGGCACTGCCATCGGCGGGGCCTTTGGCGGTGCGATCCTCGGCTTTTCCGGCGCGGCCATCGGTGGGTTCATCGGATCGACCGTGGGGTCGGTGGTCGACAGCTGGATCGTGTCCTCGCTCGCCCCCGCCCAGCGGATCGAAGGCGCACGGCTTGACACACTGCGCATCACCTCGGCCACCGAAGGGGCGGTGATCCCGCGGCTTTACGGCCGGATGCGGATCGGCGGCAACATCATCTGGGCGACGGACTTCCGCGAGGAAACCAAGACCACCACCCAAGGCGGCGGCAAAGGCGGCGGGGGCAGCAAGGTCAAGACAACTGAATACCTCTACTATGCCAGCTTTGCCGTGGCGCTCAGCGAGGGTCCAATCACGGGCATCGGCCGCGTCTGGGCCGACGGCAAGGCGATGGACATGACCGGCGTGACCTGGCGCTGGTATCCCGGCAACGAGGTGCAAACGGCCGATCCGTTCATTGCAGCCAAGATGGGCGCGGCCAACACGCCCGCCTATCGCGGCACGGCTTACGTCGTGTTCGAGGATCTGGCGCTGGCAACCTTCGGCAACCGCCTGCCGCAACTCAGCTTCGAGGTCTTCCGCCCGCTGGCCGATGCCGACACCGCCGAGGGCCTGACCCGCGCCGTCACCTTGATCCCGGCCTCGGGCGAGTTCACCTATGCCACCGACGCCATCCGCAAGGGCAGCGGCGGTGCCACGGTCGCCGAGAACCTGAACGCTCTGCCTGATCAGCCGGACATCGTGGTGGCACTGGACCGGTTGCAGGCCATGGCCCCGGCGGTCGAAAGCGTCAGCCTCGTGGTGGCCTGGTTCGGCAACGACCTGCGCGCAGGATCCTGTAAGGTGAAGCCGGGTGTCGAGGTTGCCTCCAAGGCCACCACGCCCGCCAACTGGTCAGTGAACGGGGTCAGCCGGGCCAGTGCGCATCTGGTAAGCCGCGACGCCGAGGATCGGCCGGTCTATGGGGGCACGCCTGCCGACTTTGCCGTGGTGCAGGCGATCCAGGAGATGAAGGCGCGCGGGTTGCGGGTCACCTTCTATCCCTTCCTGCTGATGGACGTGCCGCCCGGCAACACCCTGCCAAACCCCTACAGCGCCAATGCCGCCACGCCGGGCCAGCCCGCCTTCCCATGGCGGGGGCGGATCACCTGTTCCCCGGCTGCTGGCTTTGTCGGATCGGTCGACAAGACCGGCACGGCCGCAACGCAAGTGTCGGCGCTGTTTGGCGCGGCGACACCGGGGAATTTCAGCGTGTCGGGCGAGAGCGTCAGCTTCACCGGTTCGCCCAGCGACTGGGGTCTGCGCCGTATGGTGCTGCACTACGCGCACCTCTGCGCAGCAGCGGGTGGCGTCGATGCCTTCCTGATCGGCACCGAGATGCCCGGCCTGACCACCATCCGGTCCAGCACCAGCACCTATCCCGCCGTCACCGCCTTCAAGACCCTCGCGGCCGACGTGAGCGCCATCCTCGGGGCGGGTACCAAGATCGGCTATGCTGCCGACTGGTCGGAATACTTCGGCCACCACCCGCAGGACGGCAGCGGCGACGTCTATTTCCACCTCGACCCGCTCTGGTCGGATGCCAACATCGACTTCGTCGGCATCGACAACTACCTGCCTCTATCTGACTGGCGCGATGGCTTCGACCATGCCGATGCGCTTGAAGGCTGGCCTGCGATCTACGACCGCGCCTACCTGCAGGCGAACATCGCGGGCGGCGAAGGCTTCGACTGGTTCTACGCCAGCGCCGCCGATCGTTCCGCGCAAATCCGCACGCCGATCACGGATGGCGCGGCGGCGAAAGCGTGGGTATTCCGCCCCAAGGATATCCGCGCCTGGTGGACGAATCCGCACTACAACCGGCCGGGCGGTGTGGAGAGCGGCTTGGCTACCGCATGGGTGCCGCAATCGAAACCCATCCGCTTCACTGAACTCGGATGTCCCGCCATCGACCGGGGCACCAACCAGCCCAACGTCTTTTTCGACCCGAAGTCGTCCGAAAGCTTCACGCCATATTTCTCGCGCGGCTGGCGCGATGACGCGATCCAGCGGGCCTATCTTGAAGCGAGCTACCTGCACTGGGACGACCCGGCCAATAACCCGATCTCCGCTGTCTATGGCGGCCGCATGGTCCATGTGCCGGAATGTGCCGCCTGGACCTGGGACGCGCGGCCCTATCCGTTCTTTCCTGAACTGACCGATGTCTGGACCGATGGTCCGAACTGGCGGCTGGGCCACTGGCTGACCGGGCGGCTGGGTGCCGTGTCACTTGCGGCCTTGGTGCGTCACCTCTGCCTGCGCGCCGGGATGCCGGAGGCGCTGATCGACGTATCCGGCCTCTGGGGGGCGGTTGAGGGCTATGCCATCACCGCGCTGGAAGCGCCGCGATCCTCGATCAGCACGCTGGCCCGGCATTTCGGGTTCGATGCCATCGAGACGGAAGGCATGATCCGCTTTGTCATGCGCGGGCGGGCGTCGTTTCTGACCTTGGCACATGACGACCTCGTGGCATCGCGCGAGGGCGAGGCGCTGGAACTGGTCCGCGCGCAGGAAACCGAACTGCCGCAGGCGTTGAAGTGGCAGGTGGCCCGCGCCGACGAAGATTATGACGCGGCCCTCGTCGAGGCCCGCCGCATCACCGTCGACACCGCCCGCATCGCGTCCGAGTCCTTCCCGATGGCAATCCCGCCCGAGGAGGCCGAACGCCGCTGCCGCCGCGCGCTGATGGAAGCCTGGATCGGTCGCGAAAGTGCCACCTTCCGTTTGCCGCCCTCACGGCTGGCGCTGGACCCGGCAGACGTGATCAGGCTGGTGCATGATGGTCGCGAGATCGAGTTGCGGCTCGTGTCCATTGCTGACTCTGATGGCCGGGGCGTTGAAGCCGTCCGCCAGGACCGCGCCGCCTATGACCCGCCGCCCGGCGATCCGCGCCCGGCCTCGCTGACCCGGTCCGTGGTCTTCGGCGCGCCGGATGTGGTGTTGCTCGACCTGCCGCAGCTTTCCGAGGACCAGCCCGCGCACCGGCCGATGGTTGCCGCCCAGGCCGTTCCATGGCCGGGCGAGATGGCGGTGTTCCGCAGTCCCTCCACGGATGGGTTCGCACTGCTGACCACCTTCGGCAGTCGCGCCCGGATCGGGGCGCTGGTGTCGGACTTCTACCCGGGCCCGACCTCGCGCTTCGATCTCGGCAATGCGCTGGTCGTCGATCTGGTCTCCGGCACCTTGGAAAGTGTCACCGATCTGACCCTGTTCGGCGGCGCCAATGCGCTGGCAGTGGAATCCGCGCCAGGCGTCTGGGAAATCGTGCAGGCGGGTGCCGCCGAACTGATCGCCCCCGGCCGCTATCGCTTGACCCGGCTCTTGCGCGGCCAGCGCGGTACGGAAGCGGCAATGGGCAATCCCACCCCGGCTGGGGCACGGGTGGTGATGCTGGACTCGGCCTTGGCCCCGCTGCCCATTGCCGAGGCCGATCTCGGTCTGCCGTGGAACTGGCGCGTCGGCCCCGCGGCACGTGCCGTCAGCGACGCCAGCTACACCGCGCTGGCCTTCACGCCAGCAGGTCGAGGCCTCGTGCCCTTCGCCCCGGTGCATGTCGCGCAGCCGTGGTGCACGGCGCGCAGTCCGGGTGATCTGACGATCCGCTGGACGCGCCGGTCGCGCGCGCTGGTGGCCGATGCCTGGGAACAGGTCGAGGTGCCGCTGGCCGAAGACCTGGAAAGCTACGACGTCCAGATCCTCGACGGGGCTGTCGTCAAGCGCACGCTGACCAGCACCACGACCTCCGTCCTCTACACCGCCGCCCAGCAGACCGCCGACTGGGGCGCGCCGCTCAGTTCCGGCCAGACACTGGCCATCCGCATCTACCAACTCTCGAACCGCCTCGGTCGCGGCGATCCCGCCACCGTCACCCTCCAGTTCTGAAGGCCCGTCATGTCCGACACCTCCACCCACCTTGGCGTGCCATACCTGCTGGCGGCCCAAGCCCAGAAGCATGTCACCCACAACGAGGCCCTGCGCCTGCTCGATGCCATGGTGCAGCTGTCGGTCATCGACCGCACGCGCACCACGCCTCCAGCCAGCCCTGCCGATGGCGACCGCCACCTCGTGGCTTCGGGCGCGACGGGCCTCTGGGCGGGGTGGGATCTGAATGTCGCCTTCTGGGTCGATGGGGTCTGGCTGCGCCTTGTTCCGCGGTAAGGCTGGCTGGTCTGGATCGCGGCCGAGCAGGCCTTTGTTGTCTGGAATGGAAGTGCCTGGGACCCGGTCGGCGTGCCGCAGGATGTTTCCGACGCCATCTTCAGCCTCGTCAGCGACGCCGATCCGACGAAGAAGGCGCTGTTTTCGCTGTCGGGGATCACCACCGGCACGACCCGGACCTTCACACTGCCCAACACCTCCAGTGAGTTGGCAATCCTGGCGGGCACCCAGACGTTCACGGGCAACAAGACCTTCTCCGGCACGCTGACCGCCTCAGGCACCGTCACCGTCTCGGCGGCATCGGCCAGCATCGGCACGGCGACGACGACAGCTACCTACGGCATGGGCACCGGGGCGACGACCACCGGCGTCACCAAGACTGTGAACCTCGGCACCGGCGGCGCATCCGGATCGACGACCATCGTCAACATCGGCTCGGCCACGGCGGGGGCCGGGGGCACGACCGTGGTGAATACCCCCACGGTCACCTTCGCCAATGCCGTGACACAGGTCGGCATGCCGCAGGCCAATCTGACCGCCCAGCTTCTGGGCCTCGGTGGGGCGACAGCCGACAGCTACAATCGTGTGTCGGTCAATACCCCGGCACTGCTGTTCAACAACGCAGGCGCCGGGATCGAGGCCACCGTCAACAAGGCGGCCGCCGGAAACGACGCAGCTTTTGCCTTCAAGACCGGGTTTTCGGCCCGGGCGCTGATCGGCCTCTTGGGCAACGACGACTTCAGCTTCAAGGTCAGCCCGGATGGTTCCGCCTTTTTCGATGCCTTGAAGATGAACCGCACGAACGGCCAGGTGGAACTGCCACAGCCGATGATCCTGCCGGGCCTCAATGGCGCGCCGTCTCCTCCGCCCACTGGCAAGGCAGCGGTCTATGCCCGCAACCGGGCGGGGGCCCCTTGGTTAGACGTCATGCGCCCCTCCGGCCGGGACTTCCCGCTCCAGCCCCACTTCGGGGTCAACCGGGTCGCCAACTGGTCACCTTCGATCACGACCACCATCACTGCGGAAGGCCTGCCCATCACCTCGGTCGGCACCGTTTCTCACCCGACGTTAGCCGCGACCAACCTCGCCGCTTCCATCCGTCGCTGGCGTCTGACATCCGCGGCGACGGCAAACGCTGCTTCCGACCAGTTCTCCGCAGGCTGGGCCTGCTGGCGGGGCAATGCGGCGGGGCTGGGCGGCTGGACCTTTGTCACGCGGATTTCGCTGACGACGCTGCAGGCAACCGGCATGGGTTTCTTCGGCCTTCATGGCTCCACCGCCGGGCTGGCCACTACGCTGACGCTAACCACCGCCATCAACTGCATCGGCATCGGATTCCAGCGCGGCACCCACACCCGCTGGCAACTAGTCGCGAACGATGGCACCGGCGCGCCGACGCTGACCGATATGGGAGCGAGTTTCGCCATCGCGACTGGCGGGGTGCTGACGCTGTTTATCGCGGCACAGCCCAATGGCAGCTCGGTCTGGGTGCGAGTGGTCGACGAGGTTTCCGGTGCGGTGTTCGAGCAGGAGATCACTGCCGACCTACCTGCCAACACGCAGTTCCTGTCACCCCGGCTGTTTATGAACAACGGGGCAACGGCGGCAGCAGTCGCTTATGACTGTTCGGGGGTGTATATGGAGACGGACTTCTAGCATTCCTGATGTGAGGATTGCCGATCGGGCCGCAATGCTTGCCAGACGAAATGTTACCTGTTTTCAATAGCCTTCGCCGATAGCGGGCCCGAAACCAGTTCATAGGCCGACGAGGCGTCAGAAAGATGCCTGACCGCCGCTGCGCGATCTTCATCGCTGTAGGTTGCCGCTATCCGCTCAATCTCCATGGCAACGCTGCGGTAGACGGGACCGAGCGTCTGGAACAGATACTGTGTCGGATGCACGATTACACCCCTGCGGTCGTCGGGGTCACGATCTCGACGCGCGTAATTTGCCTTTTCCAATCGATCAAGCAATGTGGTGACCGATCCGGTGGTCAGGCCCAACTCCAACGCAATCGCGTTTGGTTTGGTGGGCGCTTCAGCCAGCATGTTCAGACATCGAAGGTCGTTACGGCTGACGCCCGCGATGGCCGAGGCTTTCGCATCCAGCCGATCAATCGAAGTGTACAGCTTGCGGCAGGCGGTCACGAGGTCCTGCGGGCTTGTTTGCTGGGACGAGTGGGACATGTGCATCCATTTAGCTTGACAATCAAGTTACTTGATGTAGATCATCGTTCATCAAGCCAACGCGTGCAAGCACCGAGGATACGCTTTCATGGAATTCGCTCTTTACGGGCTTCTTGCCCTTGTCATTTTGATCGGCATTCTGTCGGCGGTGTCCCCGACACGTGTGACATACACCGAGGAAATCACGGTCAATGCGCCGGTTCGCGATGTCTATGACGACATTCGCCTTCAAGAGCATCTCATGCGGTGGTCGGCATGGCCGAAGGAGACAAAGTCAACCTGCACGGTGGAAGGGCCCGATGGGCAGTTGGGGGCAAAGACCGCCTTCTTTACCAAGGGCAAGCGCGTGGGTTACCAGGAAGTGGTGAGTCTGAAGCAAGATCAGGAGGTTGCGCTTGTTCTGTTCGGCCCGGGTCCGCCGCACCGCCCGCGTCTGACCTTCGAGTTGCGTACCTTCGACGAAAACCGGACACAGGTTCTCGCGCATTTCGTCAATGAATTGCCCCGACCATTCAATGCGATCTGGAAATTTGCCAGTCTGTCCAAATGGACGCGCGAGATGCACCGCAAGGACCTTGCAGGGCTCAAGGCTTTTTCCGAACCGCCACATCGCGACACGACAGGCCAGATTGTTGGCCGACCGCCCGAGGGCACCAATCCATATGAGCACAATAAGCGTGCCGCTTGAGGGCGCCATGACATACTTCCCACATGATTTCTCGGCGACGATCTGCCTGCACGGCGTCGGGAAATCCCGCGTCATCACGTACAAAGTTCTTTTCCTGCCCCCGCGTTTCGAGACCGCGCTCCCGTTCTCTACCTTTCCAAGACTGCGGGTTGAGGGCGAGATCGCGGACGTCCCTGTTAGGGGCGCATGGATGCCTGTGGGCGATGGCCGAAGGTATTTCATCGTATCGCCAACCATCAAGGCAAACACGGGTCTTGATGTCGGAGACGAGGTTGAGATGCGGTTCCGGATTGATGATCAAGACCATGTCGATGTTCCGCTTGCTCTCGAGACAGCCTTGTGTGCCGAGCCGTACGTGCGTGACCAGTGGGACAGGCTGACAGCAGGAAAGAAGCGCATGTTCACGAACCATGTCGCTTCGGCCAAGACCCCGGCGACAGAGCAGCGGCGGGTAAACGAGGCTGTGCAGGCCATAAGCGACGGACTTTCGCTCCGTGAACTGAGTGGCATCAGGAAACTGTCTGACGGATCGTGAACTTCAGAGTTTCCGTGCATATCGTGTGGCTGCGTTGTTGGACTCGCTACATCTGTGGGACCTTCTCGCCGCGACCTGAATAATCCACGGTGAGGACAATCCGCTTGTCCCGCGTTGGCGCGGTCTTCGCGGCCTTGATCCAGCGCAGCACGTTTCGGCGATAAGAGGGGGCCGCAGCCGCAAACCATTCGGCCGCCGATGGATGCCCGGCCAACGCGGTCTCCAGATCAGACGGCATGATCAGCGCGTCCACATCCGCTGTTGCATCCCACAGACCGTCGCGTTTTGACGCAGTGATCGCTGCCATCCCTGCCGGCATCATACGACCGTCTGCAAGCAGCCGGGTCGCCCGGTCCTTGTAGGTTTTCGCCCAGACCTGATGGCGGCGCGGCGAGATCAACTGCATCGTCCGGTCGTCATCCAGCTTGCGGCGGATCCCGTCGATCCAGCCAAAGGCGATCAGTTCGTCCAGAACCTCGGCCACCGACACAAAGGGCGCGCCGGGTTTCTTCTTCCAGGTCACCAGCCAAACGCTTTCGGTCTGCACATGATGGATCAGAAGCCAATCCCGCAACGCGGTTGGTGAGCGCACTTCGACCTGCGCAAAGCTTTCGGTCTGGATCATGGCACGGCCCGGTCGTGCCGACCGCCCAGCAGCAGGCGCAGGATCAGCTCGATATGCGATGCACTGATCCTATCGACCGGGTACAGAAGGTCACGATCCGGAAACTGCGCCGTCATCTCGCGCGACAGGGCCAGCGTAATGATCGGGCCAAAGATCAGATGCTGCATGCCCAAGGTGTCAATCGGGGCAAAGCTGCCGCGTGCGATGCCATCCTCGATCATGCCGGTGACTGCTGCGTAATGGCGCGCGATGAACCCGCCGTGAAAGGCCTGCGCCACCTCGGGGATTGTAGGGGCGACTTCGGCGATCAGGGGGGCCATGCGCCCGACCGGTGTCGTCAGGTTGATCCGGTAAATCTCGGACATCGCGGCGCGGATGCGCGCGGGGTCAGACAGTGCCCTATCGGCACGGATCGCGTCCAGCCGCCGAACGCCGTCTTCAAAGCCCTCGGTCACACAGGCGACGAACAGGGCCTGTTTTGACGGGTAGTGGTGGTAAAGGCTTGCCTTCTTGATCCCGATGGCCAGTGCCAGGTGCGACATCGAGGTTCCGGCATAGCCGTGCGTGACAAAGGCGAGCGTCGCGCGTTCAAGAATATCGCCCCGCCGGTCGGTCGATTGAACTGCGTTGGTTTCGGCCATTGACACATACTTTCGATGCTCTAGTTGCCTACCGAACGGTCGGGTGGCTCACGTCAGATAGGATAGGTCATGAGTATGGGAAAGCAACTGCTGGCATGGGCCGGAACGATCTGTGCAACGGCAATTCCCTTGGTTTTCATCTGGACGACAGGTCTGGCCGATGAACCGGCCGGAACAGCCGCGGCAATCCCGCCTGCCGTTCGCACGATTGTGGTCGCAGCACCATCTGAGACCCTGTCCAGACAGTTCTATGGCCGGGTTGTGGCCAAGGAAACGGTCGATCTTGGGTTCATTGTCGGTGGCCGTCTTGAACGATTGGCCCCCGAAGAGGGAACCCGCATCGCGGCGGGTCAGACGATTGCAGTGCTGGATCAAGACCCGTTCTTTCGGGCTGTAGAGCGGGCTGAGCTGAGCCTTGACATAGCGCGGCGTGAGGCCGAGCGGGCGCTGACACTTTCAGAACGCTCAGTTGCCCCCGAAAGCCGCGCCGAGGATGCCACAACGGTGCGCGATCTCGCCGAGGTCGCCTTGCGGGATGCCAGGGCTGCGCTGGCTGATGCGACGCTGACCGCACCCTTCGATGCGCTTGTCGCCGCACGCCTTGCGCCCGAACACAGCATCGTGGCACCCGGCCAGCCAATCCTGCGGCTGCATGACATGTCCGAGGTGCGCGTCGAGATTGATCTGCCCGAGCGGGTCTTTGTGGCATCGGGCGGCTTGGACGGCGTGCGGTTCATGGCGCGTGTAGGCGACGGGGCGGACGTGACGCTGCGCCTTGTCGCGTTTCAGCCGGATGCCGCTCGTGTGGGGCAATCGTATCGCGTCACCCTGGCCTTTCCGAACGATCCGGGGGCGGCATTGCTGCCCGGCGCTTCGGTCACGGTCATTGCATCGGTGCCTATGCAAGGCGGCGGAATTGCGGTGCCTGCCGGTGCGCTTTTGGCGCAAAATGACCGGTCCGCCTCGGTTTTCGTGCTGGATGGGCCGGGCGACCCCGCCACCATCCGGCGTATGCCGGTCGGGCTCGTCACGCAATCCGGCACGACCTTTCTGGTCGAGGGGCTGACCGCAGGTGCCGAGGTAGTCGCAGCCGGGGCGCACAGGTTGACGGACGGGCAGACGGTCCGCCGCGCCCCCGATCTGCGCTTTGTCGAAAACTGAAATCCAAAGCCGAAGGATCGCCCTCATGAGCATCGCACGCCAAGCCATCGAGCGTCCGCTTTACACCTGGCTGTTGATGCTGTTCTGCATCTTTGGCGGGGTGGGCGGCTATCTGTCAGTGGGCAAGCTGGAAGATCCCGGCATCACCCTGAAATCGGCGCTGGTCATCACGCCTTGGCCCGGTGCCACGGCGGCCGAGGTGACTGCGGAAGTGTCCGAAGTGCTGGAAAGCGAGATCCAGACCCTGGAGGAGATTGATTATGTGACCTCCCGCAACACCCCAGGTCTTTCGGTGATCGAGGTGCATATCCGCGATACGTTCGATGGCACCGAATTGCCGCAGGTCTGGGCCAAGCTGCGCGCGCGCGTTACGGACGTGCAGGGCAGCCTGCCCGCAGGCACCTTGCCGCCGCAGGTCAACGACAGTTTCGGCGACATCTACGGCATCTACTATGCCGTGACCGCAACCGGATTTCCCGATGCCGAGGTGCACGAAATAGCCCAACACCTGCGGCGCGAAATGTTGAGCGTTCAGGGCGTTGCGGGGGCCGAAGTCCTTGGCCTGCCGCAAGAGGTGGTCTTTGTGGAACCCGATCCGTCCACGCTTGCCAATATCGGCGTGCCGCCGGGCGCGATCCTGAGCGCCATCGGGGCGTTGAGCAGCGTCGAGCCGATCGGGGCCGTGACCCAGGGTGGGGCACAGGTGCGCGTTGAGGCCCCCGAGCAGCAAGCGGTCGATTTTGCGCTGCGTGGACTGACCATCGGCGCGCAGGGACAGACGTTCAACCTGATCGATCTGGCCGACATCAGCCGAGGGCGAGTGGATGAGCCGACCCACATGATCCGCCACAACGGGGTCGAGGCCTTCACGCTTGGCATCTCGGCGCTGGCATCGGAAAACATCGTGACCGTCGGGCAGCGGGTAGAACAGCGGTTGGCGCAGATTATGGCCGACCTGCCGCTTGGTGTTGATATTCATCCGATCTATCAGCAGCATACGCTTGTTGACGAGGCGGGCACCAGCTTTCTGGTCAACCTGGTCCTGTCGGTTGTCGTGGTGATCGGGGTTCTTGCCCTCTTCATGGGCTGGCGCGCGGCAGTGGTTGTGGGCGT
>JANOQT010000159.1:0-29589 GCA_031415015.1 Paracoccaceae bacterium | reverse complement strand
CAACGCCGCTGCTGCTGCAGTGTTGCTCAGCTTTGGGGTGCTGCCTATGCTGGCAGCGCTCGTTGCGCCGACGAGCACGGTTTGGGCCTTGCTTGTCATCGCCGCGGCCACCATCGGCTATCTGTGGTGGTTCAAGCTGCTCGTCGGTTTCCGCCGCTTGAAGGTCTTTGTGCGCGCGCCGAGAACCGAGCCGATCGCCGACGCGCTGTAGTCGTCCGCAGCGCCTACCCGCATCAGGCGCGCTCGGGTTGCGGCTTCGGCCGAAGCTGCTGTGCCACCCATTCTTTCGTCAGGCTGGCGCGGGCCGTGGGGACCGCGCCCGAGACGGACGACGGCGTGAAACGCAGCCCGTTCAACCAGCCCTCAAGCCCTCGTCGATACGGCCGGCCGCGAAAGCCGGTACACCTTGCCAGGCAATGACCCGTACCCCGCTGCGTTGGTATTGCTCTTCGCCACCATGGACGAGCCAAGGCGCCAGAGCTTCATCGCGCGCGAAGGCTGAACTGCGCTGGCCTGCACGGATGGTGTCGGGCGTGACGGTCTGTCCCGATTTGATTTCCACGGTTTGCACCCGCATTCCATGCGGTGTGCTCACCTCGAACAATAAATCGGCCTCAACGCCGTTGTTGTCACGCCAGAAGAACAAGTCGGCGGGTTGCCCCTGGTTTAGCCGGGCCTTCAGGAATTCGCTGACCACCCAGTTCTCGAACAGCGCGCCCCGCTGTGGGTGCAGCGCCAGCACCTCGGGGCTGCGCACCCCCAGCAGCCAGCAGGCCAGACCCGTATCGATGAAGTACAGCTTGGGCATCTTGACCAGCCGCTTGCCAAAGTTGCGGTGGTACGGTGGCAGAAGATGAACCAGATGGCTGGACTGCAACACCGTCAACCAGTTGCGCGCCGTGCTGTGTGCCACCCCCGCCTCGTTGGCCAGGGCCGTCAGGTTCAGCAGCTGCCCGACACGGCCCGCGCACAGGCGCACGAATCGCTGAAAGCTGCCCAGGTCTTGCACCCTCAGCACCTGTCTCACGTCACGTTCCAGGTAGGTGGCCACGTAACTGGCAAACCAGTCTTGTGGATGCAATCCGGGCTGGGCATGCAGGGCCGGGTATCCGCCCCCCGTCATCAGCGTGTCCAGCCCGGCGGCGCCCGCCTGGGGCAGCTCACCCAGCGAAAGCGGCAGCAAGGTCAACACAGCCGCCCGCCCCGCCAGTGATTGGCTGACGCCCGCCAACAGGCCGAATTGCTGAGAGCCCGTCAGCACAAACTGCCCTGGCACCCGTTGCGCGTCCACCATGCCTTGCAGATGCGAGAACAAGTCCGGCCAACGCTGTGCTTCATCGAACACAGCACCTGAGCGAAACCGGTTCAGGAAGCCCAGGGGATCCTCCTGTGCGAAAGCCAGCTCTGTGGGGTCTTCCATCGACACATAAGGCTTGTCGCCAAACACCTGGCGCACGAGCGTGGTCTTGCCCGACTGGCGGGGCCCGTCACGGTCACCACCGGGAAGCCTTGGGCGACACGCAACAGCGTGGGGGTGAGCTGGCGATCGATCATGCTTTTCTATACAAATGGACGAATGATTCACCGAATTGTATAAAGACTGCCCCAGTTGAGCTTCGACGTCTGGCCACACCCTGGCAGCCGCCACCGCGCTGCGCCGCTACGGCACCGCCTGCTGTGCCGCCGATGGCCGCCGCGCCCAAAGCTGCTGCCCTACCCATTCCTTCATCGCCCTGCCGCTGCCGTCCAGCGCATCGGCAGAGGGCAGGAAGCGCCCGATGGTGGGTGGATTCAGCGATTCATGGTCGGTTGCCACCGGCACCACCGCAAGCCCGGCGGCTTCGAAGTGGGCCTTGGCGCGTGCCATGTGCAGCGCCGACGTCACCAGCAGCACCCGCGTCACGCCCCGCTGCGCCAGCAGGGCCGCTGTCATGCTGGCGTTCTGCCGTGTGTTGGCGCTGCGCGCTTCCAGAAGCAGGGCCGAATCCGGAACGCCCAGGTCGAGCAGGAAGCGCTGCATGGCCTCGGCCTCGGGCACGGCGCCGGGTTCGTCACCGCCGCCACCGCTGAGCACCAGCAGCGGCGCCTTGCCCGCGTGAAACAGCCGGGCGGCGTGCCAGACCCGGTCGGCCGCAGAAGACAGGTCGGCATACATGCGCTTTTCCGTGCGGGCCGACATGCCGCCCCCCAGCACAACCAGGGCGCCGGCTTGCGGCACCTGGTCCATCGCAAGGGGCGGGTAGGGCGCCTCGATCTGCGTCCGTACCCATTCCGAGGCCACAGGCAAGGACCACACACCTGCCCAAATCAGCGCCACCAGCCCGACGCCCCATGCCAGGCGGCGGCGGTCGACCAGCGCCAGCCCCAGGGCAAGCGCACCCAACGCCAGGGCCGTGCCCAGCGGCGCCATCAAGGCGATCGCCAGCTTGTCCATCAGCAGGCGGCCTGTCCGGCGTGCGCGGGTTCCAGCGCTTTCCAGTGCTTTTGCGGCTTGATTTCGTTACTCCTCGATCCCGCAGTCAGGGGGTTTGCTGCGCGGTCATTAACTGTAAAAGTCCACGAAATGTTCTTGGACGAAGTCCGGTCCGGGAACTTGCGGGCATCCCCCTGCGCACCCAGTCTGCCGGAACGAGGAATCCCATGAAACCCGTCTTCCTCATCATCTCCCAGGTCTACGTGCCCGACCCTGCCGCGGTGGGGCAGTACCTGGCAGACGCCGCCGCCGAAATGGCGCGCCGTGGCTACCGCACCGTGGTCTACACGTCCCGCAACGGCTACGAAGACTCGTCCGTCGTCTACCCGCGCCGTGAAGTGCGTGACGGCGTCGAGATCCGCCGCCTGCCCTTCTCTTCCTTCGGCAAGGACTCCATCAAGGTGCGGCTGCTGGCGCAGATCATCTTCCTGCTGCAGGCCATGTTCCACGCCCTGTTCACGCCCGGGCTGCGCGGGATGATGGTGTCCACGTCCCCCCCGGCCTGCGGCATCGGCGGCGCCATCGTCAGCCTGCTGCGCCGGGTGCCCATCAAGTTCTGGGTGATGGACGTGAACCCCGACCAGCTGGTGGTGATGAAGGTGGTGGGGCCCAAGTCCTTCCCGGTGCGCCTGTTCGACGCCTTCAACCTGGCCATCCTGCGCCGCGCGTCAGACATCGTGGTGCTGGACCGCTTCATGGCCGAGCGCGTGGCGCGCAAGGCCCCCGTCGCACACAAGATGCATACGCTGCCGCCATGGCCGCAAGAAGGCCTGCTGGAAAGCATTCCCCACGCGCAAAACGCCTTCCGCCAGCGCCACGTGCCCGCAGGGCGTTTGGCGGTGATGTATTCAGGGCTGCACACCCCGGCCAACCCCTTGACGACCCTGCTGGAAGCCGCCCAGCGCCTGCAAGCCGACCCGCGCCTGCTGCTGATGTGCATTGGCGGCGGCAACGGCAAGAAAGAGGTCGAAGACAAGATCGCAGCCGGCGCGCAGAACATCGTCTCCCTGCCCTACCAGCCGTTGGCAGACATCAAGTTCTCACTGTCGGCGGCCGACGTGCACGTGGTGTCCATGGGCGACAACATGGTCGGCATCGTTCATCCCTGCAAGGTGTACGGCGCCATGGCCGTGGCCCGCCCCCTGCTGTTGCTGGGCCCGGCGCGTTGCCACATCAACGACCTGATCGAAACCCACCGCATCGGCTGGCGCATCGAGCACGGCGACGTGGCCGGCGCAGAAAAGGTCCTGCGCGAGATCCTGGCCACCCCGCCCGAGGAACTGCAGGCCATGGGCCAGCGGGCCGCAAGCGCCATCACGGGCGCGATGAGCAAGAAGCAGCTGCTGGGTCAGTTCTGCGACGTGTTGCAGCGCGGCCTGCCGCCGCCGCGGCGCGTGGCAGTCAAGGCGCTGGGGGCGACGGTGCCGGAGCATTGACCCAAGGGCTGGCTTGCTGGCCCTTCACGTCCCGGGGTGACTTCCAGATGGCCTTCAGAGATTCTTCGACCACGGGGCCGGCGGCACTTCGAGTTCGATGTAACTGCCGCCCCGAGCCACGTTGACGGCAGCCGCCACGGGCGCGAGATTCAGCCGGATCCGCGGCCAACTGGTCGTCATCAACACAACGATGGCCAGCCGCCGCCCGCTCAGGTTCTGCTGGTACTTGAGATTCTTGTCCGTGGTGACAAACACCTCGAACCCTGCTGCTTAAGCCGCTTCGAAAAGCGCACCGTTCTGAAGCTGTGACCAGCCCATTTCGTGCGCGGTTGTTACTTCGTGACCCAGCAGGGCCTGGCGCAGCGGCGCAGGTGTACCTTGATCAAAAAGCACCTTCACTCAAGCCACTTCAAGGGTGCTTCTTGCAGCGTGTTCAAGCACGGCGCGCACTTGGTCGGCCGAAACGCCTGGGAACCAAGCCACGAAATCATGCAAGGCAGCGCCGTCCTCGAGATTTTCAAACAGCGCGGAAATCGGCACCCGGCTGCCACGAAAAACCCAAGCCCCGCTGACGCGGCCGGGGTCTCGTTCAACGGCATTGCATGACGACCAGTCAATCATCCGGGGATGCTAGCACCGGGCATCCTTCGGGCGCGCGTAACGAAACCACCGTCCTGCGCGTGTCTGCCAACCGGGCCGCTTGAGCAGCCCCATGACCACATCTTCGGAGCTGACGCTTGCCGAAGTCAAAGTACGCCGCCTGTCCCTGCATTCCTTCGGCAAGGACTCCATCAAGGTGCGGCTGCTGGCGCAGACCCTTTTGCTGCTTCTTGGCATGTTCCAGGCCCTGTTCATGCCAGGGCTGCGCGGAATGATGGGGTCCACGTCACCCCCGGCCTGCGGCATCGGCGGCGCCATCGTCAGCCTGCTGCGCCGGGTGCCCATCAAGTTCTGGGTGATGGACGTGAACCCCGACCAGCTGGGGGGGGCGACGGTGGCAAAGCATTGACCCGGGGCTGGCGGCTCACGGGAGCCACAGCATCTCTATCTCGGTCCATGACCGCACGCATGCCGCTCTGTTCTGGATAAAGCCCTGATGCTTCTCGATGCGGTCAGACTGACCGAGAAGCAGTACGAGGTGTGGAACCAAGTCAAGATGCACCAATTCGTCGGGGTCATCGTCAACGGCGTGCGTGACGCCGCGATCGTGAAACGCCGACGACTTGTAATGCGGGGTCCAGTAATACAGCGGTGAAACGCGCGGAATGCCCACGCGCGCCCAAAAGTTGTGGTGATCGAGCCATTCAGTACGCTTGGCGCGCAGTCGGGGGCTTGCGCATCGAGTGGCGAGAACAATTTCCATGCCCCGCTCGCGGTTAAGCCTACGGAGCACGCGAAACGCTTCCGGTAATTCGGGTGCGTTCAGGTAGTTTGGCCCACGAAAGTGGAAGCCTGGGTCAAACTGCTCAACGAGCACTTGGCCAATATCAACGCCCAGCACTTCAATCTTTGGCTTTGTCATGCACATAAACCCCAAGATGAATATGCACCGGCTGATTGCTTGGCATGGCGGCGTCGAACCACCGGCTTGATCTTCGCCGTCACTTCAAGATAGCTGCGAAAGCCGATCAACCCGCCGCTTCACGCCGCACCACCCAATTGCCCATCACCAAAACATCCATTTTGGTACGCAGGAAGCAGTCCAGGGCTTCTTCTGGCGTGCAGACCACGGGTTCGTTTTCATTGAACGAGGTATTGAGCACCATCGGTACACCCGTTAAGTCGTGGAAAGCGCTGATGAGCCCGTGGTAACGCGGGTTGGTGTGTTCGTAAACCGTCTGCAGCCGCCCTGAGCCGTCCACATGCGTTACAGCAGGAATGGCAGCCCGCTTCTCAGGCCTGATCTGATAGACCTGCATCATGAAAGGCACATCGTCATCCTGTTCGAACCAATCGGGTACCGCCGCGCGCAGCACCGATGGCGCAAACGGCCGAAACGATTCGCGGCGCTTGATCTTGAGGTTCAGGATGTCCTTCATATCGGCCCTGCGAGGGTCGCCGATGATGCTGCGGTTGCCCAAAGCGCGTGGGCCCCATTCCATGCGGCCCTGAAACCAACCGATCACCTCACCATCGGCAACGTGTCGGGCCGTTTGGGCATAGAGCCTGGGCAGGTCGTCAAACCTTTCGACCGAGCATCCTTCCTTGCCTATGCGGTCTTCTGCAGCAGTCAATACTGCGCCCACCTGCTCGTCCGAGTAGGACGGGCCCCAATACGCGTGATCGTGTACCGGGCCCCGTTTTTCAGCCGGCACACCGCCTACCTCATGCCACACAGACAACGCCGCACCAATGGCACCACCTGCATCACCGGCAGCCGACTGCACATAGACCCGTTTGAACGGCGTGCGCAGCCGGATCTTTCCGTTGGCCACGGAGTTCATCCCGCATCCACCGGCCACGGCAATGGTGTCGAGCTTGTGTTTGGCATGAAGGGTGTTCAGCAGATGGAAGAAGGCCTCTTCGTACATCACCTGGACCGAGTGGGCAATGTCCTTGTGCTTTTGCTCCAAGGGATCGTCTTTGCCGCGGGCAGGGCCCAGCAGATCAGACAAAACAGGCGCAAAAAGCGATCCCACCGACGGTGAACCGTTTTCCCACTCGTAGGCGATGTCTTCGCGGTGATGGCGGAAGTAGTCTAGGTTCAGCTTGAAGCTGCCATCGGGCTGCAACAGCACTATCTGGCGCATCTGATCCAAGTACACAGGCTTCCCGTACGGAGCGAGACCCATGACCTTGTACTCGTCGCCGTAATTCGGAAAGCCAATGAACTGGGTCAGCGCCTGGTAAAAGGCACCCAGAGAGTGTGGGTAGTAAACGCGCTCGTCCACTTCGATCTGCGTGCCACGGCCAACGCCCCACGCGGCGCTGGCAAAGTCGCCAAACCCATCGACGGAGACTGTCACCGCTTCGTCGAACGGCGAAGTATGGAAGGCAGACGACAAGTGGGCCATGTGGTGTTCGACCGCATGAACGCGGCCTTTGAACACTTGCCCAGGGAAGGCTTTGGCCAAGTGGTCGGCCACACCCACCCGCTCGCGCATGTTGCGTACCCGGTCCAGTACCCAGCTGACGTCGCGACGCTTAACAAGCGTGAAGCTCAACTTCTTGCCCAGATTCGCTTTGGAATCTTGGTTTATCGCAATGTGGTCGACATCCGCCAAACCAATACCACCTTCGTCCAAGCAGTAGCGGATCGCTTCCGAAGGAAAACCGGCCCAATGCTTGATGCGGCGGAAACGTTCTTCTTCGGCTGCGGCAAGCATGACACCATTGCGTATTAGACATGCTGACGAGTCGCCGTGGAAAGCATTAACACCGAATATGTACATCACTTAGCTCCGAGAACAATACACAGATCAACATCTCTAAGCAACAAAAAACTGCGACATTATTTGAGTTGGAAGTCACAAAAGCATCAGCAGCGCAACCACCACGCATTATCAACGTACCCGACGGTCCGTCTGCGCGCATAAGGGTCACAATAACTAAATGTGGGAGAACAGGTACGAATCACTAAAGATCGCGGGTAGACCGCACGGACCACCGCTCGAATCAAGTATCTCTGCGCGCAAATCAGGGCGAAGGAATGGGCATGCCAAGACCAATTTTCTTAGGTCGATATCAAGTTCATGCTTCACCGTTCTTTGTGTCAACGAATTGAGAGTAGTGGTGGCGTCAACGTTCATTGGAATAGCCGGATGGGCACCTATAGCGCGGTAATAATCTTCAAACTTGAATTCGCCGCCAATAACATTGTCGGACAGTCGAATCCACGCATTCGGCACTCCGTAGCTGTCAGCGCAGATAAGTCCATGCAACGAGCTGGAAAGTATTTTCTCACAGGACTTAACGGCTTTGACAAAATCTTGAATTCCGGATTCGATATCAATTATTCGAACAAGTGGTGAGCTCGCTTGCATGTTCAACCAAGGGTGAGCCTTGTCAATGTAGTGGGGGATGATGCCAACGGAGAACTGTTTCTCAATGACCGGGTTGAAGAAACGTGGTAGCAAAAGCGCCGGATCCCCAAAAACCTCGGGGCAATCGATTCCCTGAGACATCAACGCGTCACGTGACAATGGCCCGCGAACGGCATGTATTTTTCTTGGCCGGCCAATCGTGGCCTCACCCGCACGTATGAATCCACTTCCCCAGACTTCCGCTCTTTCATTAGCGCCACCCAAAACACTTCCAATCGCCAAGTAGCGGTTGTGGTGAAGCCCATCCTGGTGAGCCACCGTCTTCCCTGACAGCAATCCAACTAGAACCGGGCTCAGCGCGTCGCCCCAATTATGACCTTGGCACCACATCAGCGGCACCCGACCCCGACTAGCGATGTTGGCAAACACTCGTCTACCCGGGTCAAAAACAAACCGCTTGCTGGCATTCCAAACTTCTAACTCACGAAATTTCTTCATGATATATTGTTAAGATACTTAGTCCCAAATCAAGCGATCCAAGAGATGGCGGAGTCGATATGCATATGCAATATAACCATGGCCTTCCGCCCGAACAAGCTCTGCAATCTCAGACTCGAATGTTCCGCGCCTATAGGTCAATGTCTTCAGAAGATTCCGCAGCCTTTGCTTCTCAAATTTTCCCAGATCAAAGACATTGCGGTAAAGATCAGCCAGACCGAGTAAATCCAATGTCAGTAAAGTGCGATGGCACTTAAAGCAGTCAGAGCAGTTTCTACCTTGATAGGCACCGTCAACGCAAACATTCAAATGCCGATGACTTGCCTCGTACTCTGCTACCAATTTGGTCTTCTGGACGCGGGAGAACTGACTGCCGGTGGGGACGCAGTCGAGGCTTTCCGTTGAGAACAGGTGAAACGCGAGCGGGTCAAACCGTGCAATGTCGTCTGTTCGGTTCACGCCACAATCAGCGTACTTGTAAGTTGAAGCATAGTAGAAGCGCTGAAACTGACCTTGTAGGGCAAGCGCAACAGAGGCATTCAGAGCTGGGTGCATTCTAATGAAGTCAATCGGGAAGATTTCTCCTACATTTGAATCTACGGCGACCAAGGGAACCCCAATCTCATCTGCGAATACACGGGCCAACGCGTATCGATGACGGAACAGAATTCGTGACTCATTCGAGCATTGACTCCCGTGAGAACCGACATTATTGAACAAAAGAGCGTTGACCTTGTGATCAACTGAAGATTCGCGAACCAGGTGCTGAATGACCGCAGTGAAAGAATCAATACCGCCTGAAAAACCGGTGCCCACACCGCCACCTTTTGCAGATATACTTATGAGCGAGGCGGGACTAATTTTTATTGAATGCAGAGGCTCAAATGCCTGCGACATCATCGGTATAAAAAAGTGTTCTAAGGAGTGAATCAGACGCGACGACAACGCCCCTTCGACTTCAATATTCTCATTTCGCGACATTGCCTGCAGTATCATTGCTACCACAAACGCATCACAGCGGTCCGTTGAAAACCATCCTTCGTACTCGGAAGCAACCGAATAAAATAGCTCAAACTTTTGCTTCCTGTAGACTATCTCGGAACATAGTCTCGTTTCACCAGCGACGCGCCTTATATAGGGGATGCCAATATTCATAATCTTATGGGGAGAACGTCAAAAAGATTGCGACGTCAGTTTTGAGCTGGCCAAAAGACAACCACTGCGCGTCCGAGTCCACTAACGGCCAGACTCTCATTCACAGCCAGCAAAGCTTTCACAATTGTAGGAACCAAATCAGTAGTCCGCGACGCAAAGCCATCTTGAGCTCAGCACCGCAACGCGTTACATTGAAGGCAAGTGATCATGGCCCTATCAAACTTTCATACATAGCTCTCATCCGCACCGCTACTTGGTCCCAACTAAAATCCCGCGCCATCCATACCCTTCCTCTTTCTCCCATCGAGCTTAGCTCTTCGGGGCGCAAGGAGCACGCATGCTGCAAACCCATCGCGATGTCAGTCACGGAGGCCGGAACCCACCATCCACAACGCTCCCGGATAAGGCCAGACCATGGGGTCCCTTGTGTCGCCAATACAGGGAGACCATGCGCCAGCGCCTCCGCAACGGCAAGTCCAAAGTTCTCCGTATAGCTTGGAAGAATAAACAACTGCGCGCGACAGTAAACCTCGTCCTTATCTCTTCCTCGAAGTTCTCCTGTGAATTCGAATACATCGTTCAGACGGTGTTGGAAAATGGCGGCCTCGACTTGAGCGCGGTGGCCCGCCTCATCGGGTCCCACAAGCAACATCTTCCAGCCGGCGGGGCGAATGCGGCTCCAAGCCTCTACCAGTAGAGGCAAACCCTTTACCGGGCATATCCTACCGACAAAGACAGCGATTCTCTCCCGATTTGGGGAGAAAGTATTAGAGGGTTGTTCCGGAAGATGAACGCCCCAAGGGATCATCTCCGTAGGGATGCTGATCCCCAAGTCGGAAAACTGCTCTACCTCGAGAGCTGAGGTTCCATGCAATATCTGAAATTGGTTCAGAAGCCTTCTCTGATATAGATGCCAGGCGAGTAGCTTTTTCCAGCGCTTGTGGCCCAAGGCCCATGGTTGCAACATTCCGTGCGGGCTGCCAACACACGGAACCCCGGCTCTTCGCCAAGCACGGAGTCGTGACATCAAGACGGGTGACCAGATGCCGTGGAAGTGCACACAGTCCGGTAGGCGCGTAGCTCGTAAAGACTCTCGATCTAGAGCGGATCTTGAGACTTTGACACCTTTCTCTTCGAGTGCACTGACCAAACCAGTAACGGCCGCTTCAATGCCACCCACTCGTTGCTGAGCGGTCAGTTCCTCAAAGCGTATCTTCACGATGGACCTGCTAATTCGCGATAGAGGTCGGCGTACTGTGCAGCAATCGCACTAGCTGAATAGTGCCTGACATTGTCAAATCCCAGTCTAACAATCTCACTTCTTAAGACAGGTTGAGTGAGCAAAGCTAGCAGACCTTCACGAATAGCGGACTCGCTGAAGGGGTCGACCGTTAGCGCTCCAGCGCCGGCCACATCACACATCGGAGCTATGTTCGAAGTCAGAATAGGACGTCCGACTGCTTGCGCTTCTAGAATGGGCAGTCCAAATCCTTCGTAAGTTGACAAGAAGCAGACCAAATCGCAAGACTGATAGAGCGCAACGACTTGCAACTGGTCCAAAGAATGGTGCTCCTCGAAAGCAAGAGCAGATGATATCAACAAGTCTCGCTGGTGATTTTCCAATCGCCCCAAAATTATTAATGCGACATCGATACCAAAGCACGATTTTACTACACGCTCGAGATTCTTGTTTGGAGTAGTTCCCACAAGCAATAGTCTCGGATGAACTGACCACTTCTTTGCACTAGCCTGAAACGATACTGACACACAATTTCCGATGACCTGAACTTTCTTCGAATTCAGCCTGCAATGGGCGAACAGGCGCCTTCTTGTAAACTCTGATATTACAGTGATTCGGGTCGCTCGTAAGCACGGTAGATAGAGCCAAAAAAGCCAAAGTAGGCATCGCTTCATTCCACGTGCATCATCCAAAAAGCGAAGGTCGTGGATCGTTAGAACAGACGGACGCCTCCATATAGCCAGCACTGCGTAGTGAATATCGCCAGTAACGTGAAACAGGTCCGCTTTGCCGATCGAGAAGACTGATCGCAAATTGGAGAGCACACTAGTAGGATTCGCGCGCGGACTGGAGACGAAAAATGAATACGCCACAAACTCCTTGGGTAAAGCGGCGGAGATTGTCTTGAACAGACCCTCTATACTCTGCAAGAGTCCGGGAGCGCGGTGAATGAAGCAAATTCTCATACGACGGTTGAATCCGCTGCGGGGAACGGCGCCCCACATACATTTGTTGATAGATCGGTCACCGGCAATCGGCAGGTATTGCGCGAACCCATACAAGTCAGATGGGTGGTCACTTGGGGGAATTGCCGATCGTCACATCGGACAGCGCGAGCTGCTGCGCGCCTTTATCGGCTTACCCGTCCACGCCCAACCGAATCCATAGTCAAAAACTGCGCACCCTTCAGCCTGCGCGCCGGCCCGAGTTAATCCATATCCATAACTTCCGCCATGCAAGCGCGGCGATAAAGGCGGAAGCCCCTCCGCCCACTAATTCCACTAGTGACCCATTTGGATGGATCATCGCTGCTGCCGGCATGAAAAACAAAAGCGATGATCCGGGTTGGCCCGAGCCCAATGCTTGCGCAGATCGCCGATCTAACCAGCCCAGGAGCCAGCCTAGGATGAAGAATCCTAAAACCAAACTTGCAATACCGAAGTTTATATAAAACTCCATGACATTACCGACACCATATGATGTGGTATCATTAACGATGAATCCCGTCATCTTCATAACAATCTCAGGACTGCCGCCGAAAACAGGTTTAGACGGCCATATTGCCCGCGGCACGAGAGCCAGCAATCCTTCCCAGAATGATCTTCCATAAAGAAAATCGACTTCGTTGTTTTCGATACGATTAGCCGAGCGCCCGACGAAAAAGTTTTGATTTAACCTTCTGTCCATCGCATCCAAGTGCGAAGGATTCTGAATATCAAAGAACTCGAAGTTTCGCAGAACATTCATTGATTTATCGACCCTCTCTCCCATAGTTCCGCCGCCCCACACCGACTCTCGGATCGAATCTCTGTTATCAAAGTAACTGAGAAAGAGTGTGAAGAACAGGTATGCCACTATTGGCGCGCCAATAAGAACTCGCTTTCTCGAATATGTTGATATGGCGAGAGCCGAAAGAGCAATAAAGACAGGTGTTGATCCAAAGCTCAGAAACCCCCCCAGCAGCAGAGTCAAGAGCGGGTAAATCATCATGGCCGAAAGCCATAACACAGACGATCTCAAGTCGCCACGGGCAAGTGAGGCCTGTAAGCCCAGCAATACCCCCAGCACCCATATACCCCCACCTTTTTCAATCACCGCTCCAATGCTCGGCAACCGAGTAAAAGAGGACAATCCATAAGTAAGGCCTAAACCACCAACAACGCAAAAGACGGCAAAACTTGCGGCGATGGGCGGAGGTGAGGAGGACGCCCGAACATGGGACGTTTTTATGGAAAACCACACACCAACAACAAAGCAAAAAACGCCAATTGCGGTGTATCGAATTCCGACCTCCGTATCTTCAGTGTCCAGCAGCAGTCCGCCGCCGTATAAATGAGCTACTGCGCCCGGGATATGGATAAACAAAAGTGAAAAGAGATAGGCGATAGGAAGCCCGAGCGAAACCCTATCGCGCCGCAGAAGAGACACCAGCGCGAATAGGCAGATCAGGCAAAGAACTATTGACACTATCACGGAAAAATGGATCTCGCTTTATCGACGGAATCGTTCAAGAGTCCAAGATTTTGTTCAGCAGATCGCCGCGACCACATCGGAAAGACCTCTCAACCACGGGCCTGCATCACGAAATCGCATGTCTCTATTTGGATCTGCGAATTGATACCCTGCTGCCGACAGAATGGACACGGCCCTTGATGCAGCGCATTCCTTCATCTTGGATGGCTCCCAGTTCAACTCGAAAAAGATCGTCTTCAACCCTCCCGTCCGAATCAATCGTTGCGCGCCGGAAAATACCTCAGGCTCATTACCCTGTACATCGATCTTGACAAGATCAATGGTCTCTATACGTCGGCCGACACAGAAGTCGTCGAGCGAGATCGTTGAGACTGCTACCGAATTGGGACTTCTACGATCATTACTGATGAAGTTCATTCCCTCATTATTTTCATACTCTCCAGCGAACATGTTCAAATAAGCCATTCCGCTTTCGCCCGCAACCGCGCAGGTGTGGACGTTTATACAAGCCTCCAAATGGTTTCGCTTCACCGTGTTGTTAAGATGTTCGGCAATATCTGCTGTTGGCTCAAAGGCGTGAATCTCTGACCTTGGTTGGATCGCCGCTGCGGCCAAGCTGTAGATACCCGCATTGGCGCCAATGTCAAAAATATATTTCGATTCTTTTGAATATTCTACCCAGCGGTCGATTACCCTCTCCTCAAGCAGATAAGTACCAAAGAAATAGAACTGTCGCTGTAGCATTTTGTTTAGATCGCAATCCATGACGAAGTCGCCGTAAGCCAACTTAGCGACGCGGCGAGTGTTGGCACCGTGCCCACGTCCGAAGCGATCAATAATTCGATATTTTCCCCTGCGGACTGGGAACTTACGTGCGTAGGCAAGAAGGAGTCTTTCAGAAATAGAAGTCATGGTAGATCCAAAAATGAAATCGTCAGACTGGTGTGTAAGTGGGCTATTCGATAAACGTCAAAACTGACACTAAACACCTCTCACGTTGACAGTCCTGTGGCCTTGAGCGCGTCAGCCATCCGATGAATGTAGGCGTAGCGACCAGCGATAGATCTTTGGCGACCGGCGCATGCAACTTTTCTTCGACTATCTTCGTGCGACAGGTAGAAGCGGATCTTCTCCCCAAGTTCCTCGGCGGAGTCAAAGTAGTCCGCTTCAATTCCTTCTCTAAAGAATTCTAGATGCTCGTCTGTCCGATCAGCGAGTAACATGCTACCGCACGCGGGAATCTCGAAAGTCCTGGTCGTGTGCTGGTCTTCACAGACCTTACGCAGGAAACCAAGGCCGATTCGAGCCCCGGTCAGAGCTCGCGCGTAGTCATCACCATATACCTCCCCCCCTTCGAGGCATTGGCTCAAACTGGGATCTCGATGTATAGCAAATTGTGCTGGACCCGCTAGTTGCTTGAGAATAATAAAGCGACGTAGGGTCTTTCGTCCGTCTTTCAAAAAGTCCCAATAGCCACCCCAAATCTTCAGGTTTACACCTGCGCTAGCGACTTCATGGAGCAACTGTTCTCGCCGAGGTTCCCAGCCGCCGAGAAATCCGATGTCACATCGCCAGCGGGGATCATCAGTTGGCAATGGTCGGTGTGTTTCGTCGCAATATCCGAGTGGCATGTAGTAAACCTGTCTGCCAAGCGCCTCGTAGTTTTTCTTCTCGTAGTTCTTGCAATAGATCAGAACATCAAACTCCTTCATCGCGGCGTCCATCAACGGCGTCCTTTTCCAAGAAAGGGAAAAATAAGGGTCCGGAGTGAAGCTCGCCAGTCGTGCCCCACCTTTGCGCAGCTCATGCAAGGTCTGCGGACGTAGAAACTCCTGTTTGTCTGCCCACACCAGATCAGGCTTTAGGTCTTTTGCTGCCGTGAGGACAGATTCGTTTATCGCATCTACCGCTGCGCCACGATGCCACCGCCGCTGAATTTGACGCTGCAACCACTTTGTCTGCCGCCAGTGCTCCACGGTATTCACACCTACAACGTGATGCCCAAGCCGCTCCAAAGCGCGAAGTCGCATGAGGCAGGTCTGTCCCGGGCTAATGTCGCCCATATAGAGGATCTTCATCAAGCATCTTCCAGAATAATCTCTCGGCAGAGGTGGCCGATAAATTTCGCATAGCGACCAGGATCGGTTGCATTAAGCATCCATTCCCTACCATTTTCGGCCATACGTACCCGCTCGACTCGGTCCATACCCCTTATCGTGAATATGCAATTGGCCAGTGAAAGGGGGGTCCATTCGTCGAAGAGTACGCCTCCACCCGACGCTATGATGCTTGAGGCGGCGCCCCCAGACTTTGCACCTGCAATTACCGGGATACCCACATCCCATGCTTCGAATAGAACACGTCCAAGCGGCTCATAAACTGACGGACAAATCAACCAGTTTGCGTTCATCAGAATATCGTCGACCCGATCGCGATGCCCGGCCAGTTCGACCGAATCAGCCAGTCCAGACGCCTGGATCTCTGTTAGAAGTTGTGTCCCGAATTCGTTGACTTCGCCGACAAGCAGTGTCTTCAGTATGATTCCACGATCTCTTAAAATTCCAAGCGCACTGATCAGAAGCCTTTGGCCTTTATTTTCTGATAGCCGTCCCACACATACCAAATCCCACTTCGTCGTCACTGGCGCTACTAACCCATGGCTTTTAAAACTTCGGTATGCATCCAGCAGCGTTGTGCATGGAATCTCTCGAAGAGCCGGCTGACGTGCAATCTCATCCGCAATAGGCAGACTAACGGCAATTATGTGCTTTAGGTACGTTGCTGAAGGCCTAAGTTCATTTAAGTACTCGATATCCTCCAATAACCTGATGTGAGTGATACATGGTATTTTAAAGATTCGGCATGCAATCAAGGCTATCCGAGAGGCTCCGGCTTGGTTGACGTGGAGAATATGAGGCCGGAATTCTGTTATCGCTCGTACTAGACCAATGAATGCAAGCAGTTTTGAGGACATGCCGCGCAAGTGAAGATTCTTCTGGAAGTACGGCAAACAATGAACGCCGCGGGCTTGCAGCTTTGGCGTGAGGGGCGAGTTTGGCGGTAGGCAGCAAGCTGATTCAAAGCCCGGTATCTCGCCAATGAAGTCTAGTAATGCGCGTTCCGATCCCCACAGAAGCCCAGCAGAGTCCAAGCTCAATATGCGTCGTATAGCTTTTGGTGCGGTTGAAGAATCAACGCTCGCCACGGTAGACCCCGAGAAGCACCTTGGCAGAACTGTCGATCGAAAAGAGTGATGCTGCGACTGCAGCATTGCACTGAACTTGACTCGGCTTCGGTTCGAGTAGTTTTTCTCTGACCTTGTCGGCCCAGTACTCAGCACCTGCAGTGAGCGGAAGAAAGTTCACCATACCGTCGACTACGCGGCACTCCACAGGCACGCCATCGCTAGCAATGACTGGTAGCCCGGCGGCTTGGGCCTCTACCGCCACCATCCCCAACCCCTCAGCAAACGACGGAAGAATTAGGAGATTCGCTCCAGCCATTAGCCGCGGAACATCCGACCTTGGGCCCACGAGCAGGATGCGTTTCCCAAGACCCCAAGAATTGACTCGGCCGTGCAGTCGGTCGAGCATGGCTTGTCCACCACCGACCAGAAGGCACACAAAATCGAGATCCCGTCGCGCACATTCGCGCGCAACCTCCAAACAGAAGGTCGGATTCTTTTGGTTTCGAGACTCGTTCATGCTCGAATCTAGCCGCCCGACGAACAAGAGTATTTTGGCGGCCGGCGATAGTCCGAACTCTCCTATGAGTTGCTTGCGCGCTTCTGCGGACTTGACCAAGAAGCGCCGTGTATCAAACCCGCAATATGCCGCTAGCTTGGTCAAGTTGCGGGCGGACCGCAATTTGTCGAAGCCCTGCTCAGTAATGAGTTGCCGGGAAGTGCTGAGTAGGTGGGTCGCGTGACGTGCAATCAAATGGTTTCCAAGGCAGATTGTTGCACGCCTTACATCGCTTGCAGCATAGCTGAGTTGATGACTGACCGGATTATGCAAGTGCGCAATACGGACTGGCGGTAGCTGACCCGCACCGAACAAGAAATGCCAGCCAGCGGAGAACTCTTGATGGTCATGAACTGCATCATATTTACCAGTGGACAGCGTATGACGCCAGTTCTTAATAAAGCTCGGTAACGTTTTTCGCGTATATCGTGTGTAGATTAATCTCGCGCCCAGTGCCTCTGCTTGGTCATCCAGCTGATCGCGGAATCCATGGGTTAGGAGCACGTCAATATTTACCTCACATCCCAGGGCCTCGGAGTTCTCTTTGAAATGGCGTAGTAGTGAAATCAGCCATGTCTCAGCCCCTCCAATGCCAAAATTTGAAAGCACCTGCAGGACACGAATGGAGTGCATGGGTCTACGAAGATAAGAACTTTTCTACTGCCACCAGCGACGGTCTATTGATTGAATATATCCGGCGGTCTAGCGACGCAACGGGATCAATGTGGCGACTCTTCTGGTCTTCCGTTAGCTATACTGCAGCTATGGTTTGAGATCTTCATTGAATTGCCTTTCGGTAAAACATTGTGTTCACTCCGTACGGTGCGAGTATCGATATCCAATAGCTTCGCTGTTGGCCACAATGGCTCGACCCGTTGAGCATTCGGTGCTGGCGGCGCGATCAACACACATCGTCATGTCTTCCGCATGTGCATTCCATCGCGACTTGACCCTGTCGCATCACGCGGTCAACAGCGTTCGTATTTTCGCTTAGACGCTGACTGGAGCGTGAAATAGACGTCTTTGCTCGGCATAAAATTGTCTAGGTTTGTTTTTCCGGATTTAAGCAACAACCGCAGTGCTTTATTCTTTGTCGCTACGGTTTAGAATAATTAATCATGCCTGGCGAATTCATAGGCTGCTTTGCGGGCCTTTATTCTCTGTACCTTCATACAGTTCCATCAAGGCGTGGAGCGATCGCTCTGCAGAGAAAGTTGACTCTCTAACCGCTCTTCTGCATTCGTTATTAGTCGACGGCTTTCGGTCCTTTACGACTATGACTTTTTCGCTCCAGAATGCGCTACCCGCTTTAAGTGCAATCCGCTCGACGATATTTGGGATTACGATCGCCTCATCAGGAACACTTAGTGACATAACAACTGGCAGTCCGATCGATTGCGCTTCAACAACGACTAGGCCCAGTCCTTCTTTCGGAACTTCAATAGAAGGACATACTAGCACGTCGCTCTCGGCCATGATTTGTCGAACATCGTCACGCCAACCCAAAATTCTAACTCGATCATGTATTCCATACAATTCAGAGATCTCGGAAATGTCTTTATCAAGATTCCCGGTGCCTACAAAGACACAATATGTATCTCGACTCCTTAAGCACATCATTTGACACAGCTCCAAGACAAATAGCGGGTTCTTGTATGGTATCAGTCGACCGACGAACAGTAACACCACCGCAGCCTTCGGAATAGATAGCTCTTCTCTTATTGATTGCTGATTGCATCCGGGATCATTATGGCGACCGAGATCAACGGCGCAATGAATCACAGTATGTTTTTTTTCTTGTACTCGGCCCTTAACGAATGCATCCAGCGCCGCCGTGGATACGCCTACTACCTTTGTAGCGAGCAGTTTACATACTTGTCCAAATATCATTCTTCCGACTGACATCTTTAGTCGATTGCTTGTCGGCAACTCCAGCGACGTGTTGTGTACATGCACGATTCGTCTCTTAACCGGCAGTCCAATTGACGCAATAAAGTAGAGCGCACTCATAATGTCGTGATGGCTATGAATTATCTTGTACTCTGCGTCAGAAATTTCCTTGCGCAACGCAGCGATGAATTTTAGCGTCTCAGAAACCGGGTATGGTGAACAGAGCACTTTGTAACCTAGCTCCCCAACCTTCCCAGCGTGGCAGCCTGGACTCTGTTGTGTGCAGTAAAACGTCCAATCAAGCGCTTTACCCTCCTGTACCGCTTGACTCGCGATCAGTGTCAACCACTTCTCCGTCGCTTGTCCGTTGAAACTTTCAACTATATGAAGAACTTTACTCACAGTTCGATTTAATGTTTTTTTGATCGTATATCTCTATAGAATGCCGACCTTTATTCTCGAATCGGCTTCACGCGTCTACTCGAATAGATTGCCAGGGAGTTTTGTGCACAAAGATTTGCCCCCATACTTCAATGCTTATCAGTTTATATATTTGGTCTTTGTCTTGATTGCACCATGACTCAAGCTCTTCTTTTGACAGCCCGGTCCATTCAGACACAAAGCCATCGTTTAGAATGGCGGGAAACTTCGTTATGTATTTTTTGCATGGCACGGTAAACCCCATCTTGCGCCGATCGACAATTTTAGGCGGAAGATATCGAAGGGCAACCTCTTTAAGCAAATGTTTTGCTCTATTTCCGCATATTTTTTTGCCTACAGGAAGGTTTAATGAAAAGTTAATCACCTCGTTTTCAAGAAAAGGTACCCGCCCCTCTACAGAGGGATTCATCAACATTCGATCCAAGCGATGGAGCAACGGCTGCAAGAAGTAGCGCATATGAAACAGCTGAAAGCTTAGTACGCTGGCCTCTCGACTCTCTCCCATCCAGGCCAATGCTTTCTCTGCTTGTTGCCACCGCTTCCAGGCCTTGAAATCCTGGCTGATTAGGCTCATGGCTTGCACGGGGTTTGCTAGACTAGTCGCGTCACCTCCAAAGCCGACATGCGCATGTTTTTGAAACGATCGATTGATATTGCTGAAGAACCAATATGGATCTGATGCCCTATTTGTCAATCTCCTTATGCCATTATTGGCTTTTCGCAATATCGTGCGTAGATCGCTGCTGCTTCTAAAGTTGCTCAATGAACTCGCATAGGATGAATAGAAATCGTATCCCATGAATAACTCGTCCGCGCCGTCGCCAGCAAGTAACACCTTTACCCCGTCTTCACGTGCTTTTCTTGCAATTGTGTTTAGGCTTACAGAGTGCGGATGTTGAATCGGTAGATCTATAGAGTACGTCATCTCCGGAAAATGCGCCCAGAATTGGTCCTTTGTTAGTGTCGTTAATCGCAACGGAGCGCCGACATACTGTGCAACTGTCGCTGCATGCTCCAGTTCGCGCCCATCACCTTCAAAGTCTGCGTGATAAAGTGCCATGTTTTTCCGTCTTTTCGCGGCGATTGCTGTTATTAAGGATGAATCTAGGCCGCCACTGCAAAGGAATCCAATTGGAGCGTCGCTCTGTTCGTGTATGGCAACAGATCTTTGGAGCAGTTCGTCCAATTGGTCCACCAGATTTCGGGAGCAAAGCAGTTGATTGTATTTTTCTTGACTAATGATTGATTCGATTTCTCGGTACGGTTGTTGAAACCACCTGCCAGTTTCGCAATCCATGCTGACAAAAGATCCAGGCAGTACCTCGTTGACGTTGGCGTATGGTAGGAAATCCTCACCGAACCGGCCAAAGTAAAGGTACTCCTTCAAGCGATTAAGGTCTGGAATATATTCCATATTCTTGATTTCTGATGAGAATTCAAGAAATGATTCGTTGACTATGAAGTTTAGCGGCTTGATACCTACCGTATCACGTGCAAGTATGAGTGTTCGAGTTGACGAAGTATAGTAAGCCAATGCAAACATGCCGTTTAGAAGCGGCAGACATGCGAGGCCCATCTTCCGCAACAGAAGATATAGCACCTCCGTGTCGCTGTTTGTCGTCAGTGCACACTCTGGCAGGTGCACCCGGCGCAACTCTTGCCAATTGTAGATTTCACCGTTGAAGACCAGCCGCGCTTCCGAATCGCCAAAGGGCTGGTTCGCTGCCGCAGAGAGGTCCAGAATGCTTAATCTTGCATGACCAAGATACGCGTTCATACTCACATACTTGCCGATGTGGTCGGGACCTCGATGATTAAGCATCTGCGTCCGTCTAAAACACTCTGCAATATTGATATCTCTTTTAAACTCGATTTTTCCGTATATTCCGCACATTTTGATGTTTATTTAAGTTTGACGGCTTTGTTTTAAACTATCTTTTTCATTTCTAGGGCGCGGCCGATTCGACAATACACGCCGCACATGCACTGTTTTTATTAGTGTATTGACTTCATAAGTCTTATATCCCACTAGCTTTGCAGTGTTTTTATACTAATGTGCCCGTGTATTTAAGGGCTCTTAAAGAGCGATATGATGCGGAGAAATGACTTCCGATAAATTGGCACAACCCCGAGAATCAAGCCGTGCGATGCTGTGGCAAGAAGGATAAATAGTAATGACCAAAACGCCGATTGATTTGCGTCCATTCTAGATTGCACGAGAAATGATAGGGAGCTGGTAATTCCGCATATTCCTAGCCAGGGGGCCGTTGCCGCCCATAATTCTTGCAAACTTGCGAGATTGGATTTGGCTGCGATTTTGTTTATAAGAGGCAGTAGTACGCATATTGAGCTGATCGACAGTGCTGCAGCAACCCCGTTTATTCCCCATGCCACCCCAGAGAGTATTGCGAGGATGAGCACTAAACTTTTAAGTAGTGACCATCTCCACAAGATTGAGCCTTTCCCTTGCGCTGTCAGACAGGCAACATACACGGCACAAAGCGGAATAAACAACATCGATCCAGCCAACAGACGTAGGACTTCGGCGGCTTGAACCCACTGTGGGCCA
Organism: Paracoccaceae bacterium; assembly: GCA_031415015.1. Lineage (GTDB taxonomy): Bacteria > Pseudomonadota > Alphaproteobacteria > Rhodobacterales > Rhodobacteraceae > JAUYQR01. The sequence continues at coordinate 7,689 of JANOQT010000159.1, read as the reverse complement.
AGAATGCCGCGAATTATCCAGTCAGCCCCGATTACTACCGCTACGGTAAAGAGCGAAGAAAGGCAGGCCGCCACTTGCAGTAGGTCTAGGAAAGCCCTCTTTAGCGCGTCTGGCCTCTCTGCCAAGCGGCTCATTATCGGCAACGCAACACTTTGTAGGGCGGGCATTACTTGTGATAGCGGCAAGAGCATCAAGGTTTGAGCTTTTGTATAAATTCCGACCATCTCAGGTGTGTAGATCTTTCCTATTAGCAAGCTGTCGAGCGAGCAGGCGAGGCCCTCAAAAAATCTACTGACGGTTATATCGCTTCCGAACTTGAGCATTGGACGCACTCCGGCACCGCGGCTCATGCGACTTGGCCTCCAACGGCAAAAGAAGAATACCAATAATACATTTGCGACGGCGAAAGCAACGGTCATCGCCACTAAGGCCCAAGGCCCCGAACCCGCTGCTGCTGCTGTTATTCCGATGCCAGACGAGATAGCAAGGCTGACGATTTCAATAACCGCTAGTTCTCTGAATCTCATTTCTCTTTGTAGCAGCGCCTGCGGCTGGGCTGAAAGACCGCTAAGGAGGAACGGGACCGAAAGCATTACCACAATCCAGAGCAGAGATTCATCTTCGTAGAACCATGCAACTACGGGGCCTAATGCTGCCACCGTCAGGGCTGCGCCCAGACCGAGGGCGGCATTTACCCAGAACAAATTCGAGATCTGTGCATCCGTGACATTCTCACGCTGGACTGTAGCAACTGAGAGTCCACCGTCTCGGAACACAGCCACGAATCCAGTAAACACTGCCACCATCGCGACTACACCATAATCCTTTGGCGTTAACAGCCTTGCTAGAATCATTGTGACAACTAGTCCGATTGAAAGCTTGATTACTTGCGCTAGCAGCGTTATTGTTACGCTGTTAACGGCTTGTCGCTTTATATTCGAATTCATTCTTCGTTGTAGCTTACCTAGCGTTGGTACATCGGATTTGCAATGCCCAGGTGGACTGAGGCGGGCGCAGATCTATCCGTTAATGCCCCGACATCTCCGGTCTACGGATTGCGGATTGCGGATTGCGGATTGCGTGATGATGCTGGTCGAAACTTCGTATGAAGCGTTCATTCTTTTCCCGGACGTTAATCCACCGCCGCTTGGCATTCATCAACTAGCCTGTGCACGCGAAAGCAGCGGCACTGCGCTGTTGCTGCGTAGGAAGCTGGATCGTGGCAATGCAAATTGATGCGAGAGTTAGTGCTAATCGCAAGGGCTGAAGTTCGGTTAGGTTGCTTTGGTCTTGAACAGTCAACCGCAAAAGCTTTCCGCAGCCCTCAAACGCATCTTCTTCGACAGGCCTCGACCTGGCGTGATTCACAAAGCCAACGCTACGGCCACATACTCTAACTCGGGAAGGTCATTGGACGGCTGGTGGGATGTTGGCGCCACATTCGGTCCCCTTATCTGTCAAATTGTCGGGACACTGGGCTGAGGGGGTGACTCCGCGATGCATTCGCGTCGTGTCTGCCAGCTCTTTTTGGGCGCGTTCCCTTGCTGCGCCGGCATTGAATCGTCACCGGGTATGCCGGGCGGGTTTGCTAGCCCCCCAGTGATTGTGATTGGCCCGGCTTGCGCCGCGGCAGTACCTACACTTCGGGACCTCTTGGGTCGGCTCGCGCCGTTCGTCGCCGGGCCCCACGCGGACTTAAGGACCGACGAAAACAAGTAGATTGGTGAACTGATCGATCTGGCGGCAAACGCATATGGGTAAAGGTCGAGCTTTGCGTACCACACGGTATACAGGAGCGTTCCTGTCCACTAAAGGTAGGCGGGCAACGAATACCCCACCTCATGCATAATGACCACGGAGTGTTCAGCCAATAATGGCTCAAGAGGTACTGGGCACCACCCATATACATAGTCCTAGTACCTGGGCATAAGCACATGCCACTACCGCCCGTTACACTGGCGGAGCGTATCCCCCATAAAGGACAATCCTAATGGCGGAGCCCCTGGCGTTGCGCCTCTGATTAACTTCTACCCCGTTATCCGAGGCTTAACAAAATTAATCTAGTGATGCCCCCCTGATATCCCCCCTATCCCTTCCTTGCTTCTACGTAAAGGCTCTCAACTTTATACTTTGGATGATCCAATACCAGATCAGTACACATCATCGAGCTCTTAAACGTCTGTCGCTTGATCTCCGAAAATCCCGCGCATCTGAGCATCTTCTCCATGGATTCAAAGTCGAATAAAAAATGATGCTCATACCGCTGACGAAAATATTGATTGACCACTTCCATCGGGGTTTGTTCGCATCGCGAATTACTGTCGCCATTGTTTCGGTGATGAATCATTAAGTCTGGCTGATTAAAGTATGAATGCATCACCCACGCCGCATCTGGAACAATTATGCGAGCGACGCCTCCGTCCTTTAGGGCTCGATAAATCTCCCGGAACATTCTTTGACCCTCTTCAAAGGTAAAGTGCTCAGCGACATGCTCACAGAAGACACCATCAAGAGTTCGATCTTCAAAGGGTAAGGGTCTAGTGAAATCTAGCAGGAAGTGCACATTGGCATCCATAAACGCATCTACATTTATCCAATGCGGTGAATTCAAGCCTCTAGGGCCAGAACCCAGGTTCAAATAGATGGGGGATTTACATCCCCGAATAGCGCTGCGGAGCTTTCTGTCGGAGCCTGTAAGCCAGTTTGCTACGCGAACCTTCATCATGTGGCAATCCCACCTGAAGCTTGCTAGTGTGCGATGACTCATCAAAAACAGCAGGGCAGATCTCATTATATTCATCTCTGAAAGCAACCATCAAACTATCCAAGTTTGCACTTTCTTGTCACGCTAGCAGAACAACTTGACCGAGGAAATGCGAACACCAGCGGTCTGCCGACAATAGGCGCTTAGAACTGTGCTCGTTGCGAAAGGATTTCAAAAGCGCCTTTGCAGTATACTCTCGGCCGGAAAAATGCGCATAAGGCTATTCCCCGCCTTAAGATAACCTCCTCAAGGACGTTGATCTTCCCGCGCAACTGAAGTTGTTGGCTCGAGCCGTGGCATTTTAGTGGGGCCATTTGCGGTGCGGTCGCGACGCCTCAGTCGGCATACGCAGAATCTATTTCCGACTGCTAAGGCCGCGCACTGCGCGCTAGAGAGTCCAACGAACCATCGGCCATATACGGTGGCAGCGTGAGTATCGTGCCCTTACTCCGCGCGGTGATGTCACACGACTAGTCTGCGCCGCTCGGACACAGGACAACCGAGCAGGCTACCGCAGTGATTCTGCGAACACTTCGCAGAATCACCGTGCGCGCCGACACCCAGCCCTAGGATCACGGCACACCGCAGGTGCCGTGATCCTGGGGGCCTTAGGCCAAAACCAGACTGTTGGCAGCCCCGGACACCCGCTGCTCCTGCCCCAACAGCGACATCAGCACGATGACACGCTCTGCGGCCACGTCTGACACCAGACCACCCCAACCTTTCAACGGGCCAGTCGCAAACACCACCTGCTGGCCAGCCTGCAAAGGCTGTTGCGGCGCCGCGGCCGCCCGCTCGGCCAACAACGCCTGCAGCGCCGAAAGCCGGTCATGCGATAGACAAGCAACAACAGGGCCGAACTTGACCAGGGTGCTCACCCCCGGCGTGCTGCGGATGGCCGACACGCCCTGGCCCGGCCGCGAAGGCCTGACGAAAGCGTAGCGGGGGAACATGACACTCTTCTTGTGCACCCAGCGGCCGGCGCGCCGGGCCCAGCTCTCCATCTGGGGCATGTACAGCTCGTAACCCTGTTCTTGCAGCTTGCTCAGGGCATAGGCTTCCTGGCGGGGCTTGGTCATGCACACGTACCAGGGGCCACAGTAGCCAGTTGCACGCCCGGGAACAGGCTGCGCGCTGGGGGGCACGGCACTGTGAACTTGCTCGAACGTAACGCGCGAATCGACGCTGGTATTCAACATGCAGGTGGCCGAAACAGCGGGTGGGGGGGAGCTTGATGATAGGGGTGCCCCTGCGCAACGCACTGCTTTATGGGGCGCATCCCCCCGACTTCAGGGAGACGCTGAAACAGCATGTTTCACGGCTGTTTGGTGGTGCAGCACCCCTGCATTCGCGGGGTAAGGTCTCGCTTGGTGCTGCTTTCAGGGGGCAACTTGATTGACTGCGCGGCTGCCTGGGTGCTATGGTCAGCCTAATTGAACCGATTGGACATGGCATGAACACCCGCACCTTCACCGCATTGACCCTTGGCCTGCTGGCCGCAGGCCTTTCGACAGGCGTTGCTGCGGCCTCTGTGTCCCGCGTTGCCGCAGACTCGGCCAAGGTTGCACCCAACGCCACCCGGCAGCCTGCCGCCCTGGTGGCAGCAGCGCCAACCGGCACGCCCCAGGCCGTGCCGGTGCGGCCGCCCGTTCGGCCGCCCACACGCAGCTAAGGCACAAACGGTGGGCTGAACTGGGGCGCTGCAGCTGCCCCGCAGGCCCACCAATAGGCCGGCTCCAGGCAACTGGCGCCGGTTTTTTTTCGTTCATTCGCGCCCCGTAGACCCGACTTTTCTGACTGAAAGTCAATGCCCGCTACCCGCACCCTCCAAGCTGACAGCACAACAACCCCCGACACCTTGGCGCTGCGCTTGCAGGCGCTGGGCTTTGGCGGGCTGCTGGTGGCGCTGGTGTGGGCGCCCTGGCCGCTGGGCAGCAACCGGCCCTGGGGCCTGGCGCTGTTGGCAGGCCTGGTGTGGGGCAGCCTGCTGCTGGCTGTGCTGGGCCGGGCCTTGCAGGCGCAGCCCGGGCCGGCGCTGCAGCCTGCGGCCTGGGTGCCGGTGGCGGGGCTGCTGGGTTTTGCCGGTCTGGCCGTGGTGCAGATGCTGCCTGGCCTGGGGGCGGGTGGCGGCACGCTGTCCATCGACCCGTTTCACACCCGGGCTTACCTGCTGGCCACGCTGCTGTACCTGGGCGCCTGGCTGCTGGTGTTGTTGACGGTAAACACGCGGACGCGCGGCCAGCAGCTGTTGGCCGCGCTGTTGACGGCCGGTGTGCTGCAGGCCGTGACGGCGGTGGTGCTGTATTCAGCGGGTCACAGCTATGAGCTGTGGTTTGCAGCTTTCGACCAGGGCGACCGCACCAAGGGCACCTTCGTCAACCCCGACCACCTGGCCGGCTACATGGAACTGACGCTGTCGGCTGGCCTGGGCTGGTTGATTGCACAGCTGGGCGACGACGCCCCCAGCCCGCAGGCCAGCTGGCGCACGCGCGTGGTGGCGGTGCTGGCTTTCGTGATGTCGGCCAAGATGCTGATGCGCCTGCTGCTGGTGGTGCTGGTGATAGCGCTGGTGATGACGCATTCGCGCATGGGCAACGGGGCGTTCTTCATATCGCTGGCACTCACAGGCGGGCTGGTGGCCTGGCGGTCAAAACGCCTGCGGCGGCCGGCGCTGTGGTTGGTGGCCAGCATGGCGGTGGTGGACTTGTTCATCGTCGGCCAATGGGTGGGGCTGGACCGCGTGGTGCAGCGCCTGAAGCACACAGCCGAGGCCAGTTCGGACACCTTGGCCGGCTTCGGGCTGGCCAATGCGCAGCCCCCGCGTGAAGAAACCTTGGCGCAGCGGCTGGAGGTTCCTCACCTTTCGTTACAACTGGTTGCTGAAAGGCCCTTCTTGGGGCACGGTGGCGGCACCTACTACACCGCCTTCCCCCCCCTCAAACGCGCGGGGCTGCCCTGGCACTGGGACCACGCCCATAACGACTACGTGCAGGTCGCCAGCGACATGGGCCTGCTGGGCCTGGCCCTGTGGATCAGCATCGGAATCGCGTCAGCATGGCATGCGGCACGGTTGTTGCGCGACGATGGGACCCGCGTGAATCGGGGATTGGCGGTGGCCTCGATCATGGCACTATCCTCCCTTGGGTTGCACAGCATGGTCGATTTCAACCTGCACATTCCCGCCAATGCACTGACCTTCACGGTGATACTGGCCGCCGTTTGGGCGCTGCCCGCTGACCTGAAGAGGCGCAAAAGAAGCGAGCCTCAGACCGCGCGGCAACAAGATTAGCCAGAGACTTTCATGACCTTACCTGTCCCGGCAACGCCCGCCTCCCCACTGCAGATCCAGCCTCAGCCTCAGCCGCCAGCGTTTGCGCCTCTGGGCATGGCCATTTCGCAGGAGCAGAAGCTGGAATTGCTGGAGTATTGGCGCAGCATCACCAAGCGCAAGTGGGCGATCCTGGGCTTGGCGGCGATAGTGGGCTTGCTGGCTGCCGTGGTGGCGTATTCGCTGACGCCGGTTTACCGCACGACCGCCACGGTGTTGATCGAGGCCGGCAAGGTGAAGGTGCTGTCGATCGAAGAGGTCTACACCAACAGCCAGCAGCGCGAGCACTACCAGACGCAGGTGGAAATCCTGAAGTCGCGTGAGGTGGCTGAACGCACAGCGCGCGCTTTGAAGCTGTGGGAAGACCCCGCCGTGGATCCACGAAAGGTCGAACCCACCTGGCGCGCACGGGCCATGGCCGCCCTGGGCATTTCGACCGTCAAGACCGAGTGGACCCAGGAAGAACTGGAAAAGTCGGCTGTGGCGCGCGTGATGGGCGGCCTGACGGTGCAGCCCGTTCGCATGAGTCAACTGGTGATGGTGAGCTTCGAGTCGGAAGACCCGGTGCTGGCCGCCAAGGTCGCCAACGCCATCACCAAGGAATACATCGACTCCGACCGCGATTCGCGCTTCAAGCTTTCGCAGCAGGTCAGCAGCTTCCTGCAAGACCGTTTGTTGAGCCTGCGCGAAAAGCTGGGGCAGTCTGAGCAGGCGCTGCAAAGCTACCGAGAGAACAAGGGCATCGTCAACCTGGGCGGCTCGGCCCAGGTTCTGGCCGGGCGGCAGGTGGGCGACACGTCAGACAAGCTGTCGGCGGCGCGGTCCAAGCGCGTGGAACTGGAAAGCTCGTACCTGCAGGCCAAGACAGCCTCGGCGGCGCAGGTGGTCGAGATTCCGGCGGTCATGAAGGACCCGACCGTGGCGAGCACGCTGGCCTTGTTGAATGCGGCAAGGCGCAACCTGACCGGCTTGCAGGTGAACCTTGGCGACCGGCACTACAAGGTCGAGCAAGCCCAGGACGAAATTGCGGCGCTGCAGAAGCTGGTGGCGCAGCAGGGGGAGGCGGTTGTTGCCGGGCTGCGTCGCGAATACGAGGCCGCGCGTGCGACTGAAACTTCGCTGCAGCAATCCCTGGATGCCGCCGAAGGCAGCGTGCAGGCCGTCAACCGGGAAGAGTTCCAGCTGAATGTGCTTGAACGCGAAGCCCAGAGCAACCGCCAGCTCTACGACATGTTCATGAGCCGTGCCAAGGAAACCAATCTGGCGGGCGACGTGCAGTCGGCGGTGGCCCGTGTCGTCGACCGGGCGGTTCCGACTTCGGTCCCCGTACGTCCCAACAAGCGGCAGATCGTTCTGGTTGCTGCGGTGCTGGCGCTGTTCCTGGGTGCGTTGGCCTCGTTGCTGATGGACCGCCTGGACAACACACTGAAGGGTGGCGACGACGCCGAGCTGCGTTTGCGCCTGCCGGTGTTGACGGCGCTGCCGCTGATCCCCAACACCGACCGTGTGCACATGGCGCGCCTGTTCCTGGACGAAGCGCACTCGCACTACGCCGAAGGCATACGCACGGCCCGCACGGGGGTGCTGCTGTCGAACC
>JANOQT010000158.1:0-11376 GCA_031415015.1 Paracoccaceae bacterium | reverse complement strand
ACAGATCGACCGCTTCTCCTCGTCAGTCCAAAGCCGTTTCGTTCGCCGAACCACCCAAAACCCCATAGTGTCCGCTATCCAAAGCGGACACTATCCAACCCACTCTATCCGCGGCAGAGCAGTCAGACCGGACGGTTACGGCAAAACTCTTCCCGTGGCGCAGGGGCCTCCCAAGTCATCTTCGCTTGGCCCAAAGGACTATGCCTAAAGGTCGAAGACGTACACCTGCATTGACCCGCAAACTATGCGTCAGTGTCGAAAATCGGATCAAATCCGCCCCAGATCATCCGTTTGCCATCAAATGGCATTTCGGGCATTTCCTTCCAGCGGGGGTCGGTTTCCATCTTCTTGTTTGCTGCGTCATAAGTTTGCTTGTCTGGCCATTCGATCCACGAAAAGACGATTGCTTCGTCGGTTCTGGCCTGCACTGCGCGTTTGAAGTCGGTGACCTTGCCGTCGGGAATGTCCTCGCTCCACGTTTCCATCACGCGGGTCGCTCCATACTCTTTAAAGATCGGCGCCGCACTCTGCGCCGATTCGAGGTAGGCTTGTTTGTTGGCCTTGGGCACGGCGATCAAAAAACCCTGGATATAGCTCATCGGACGTTCTCCTCACTGGGTAAGTCATGTCGGGAAAACGCCCGGGCAAACAGAAACGTTCCAACGATTGGCGTCCATGCGCGCGTTACCGCTGTGGGGGGCGGTCCCCGCCTTTCACCGTGTCTGCAAGCGTCCAGCGTCGTGCATTCTTCAAGGCCGCAGGCGTAAGGGGGCGGTCAGAATTCCCTGCAGTGCTTCCGACGTTTCCGGGCAATACGTGACATCTGGTCCGGCCCTTGCACCCGGGCCAACGAGTGGCTCAACGATGAGGCTGTCATGCGGCATCAGCCAAAAGGTCCATTCACGCGCCATCCTGGCGTCCACGATCGCACAGTTGAACTGGCCGGGATTGGTCAGGTAGGCGGCCGCGACCCAGTCGAAAGGGTAGAATCCGGGCAGACCCACATCTTCGTTCCAGAAGGTCAGCCACGCCCGCGCAGTCTGTGCGACCCAGGCCTCGGGCGGGCCTTGCAGCGCCAGCGCGTCAAGCTCGGAACCCGTGATCAGTGTTGCCCGGGCAGCGTCATAGGGGATCAGGGTCATGGGCAGGGACAGGCCCAGCACAGCCCGCGTGGCATCCGGGTCCACCGATAGGTTCAGGTCGCGAAAGATCGGTCCATGCCCGAAGCCTGTGCCGGTGCCCTTGCCTTCGGTCGGGTGGAACAGATGACCGGGGCGATGACCCATGACGGCCACGATGCGCGTCACGTTGCCGTGCAGGTCCGGACGGGCGTGCAGCGCAGCCGCAAGATTGGTCAGCGGACCCAAGGCAAGGATGGTAAGCGGCCCGGCCTCAAGAGCCCCTTGCAGAGCCGTTACGCCGGGCGACGGGGATGAGCCGGCCTTGCCGGGCTCGCCGTAGCCCCGAAACACCGGCGGAACCGTCAGACCGTCAAGCTCCATCTGCGCCATTAAGGTCTCTACGCGGTTCGCCACCACATCGCCTGTCGCGTTGCCGAAGCTGGTCGACAACCCCACGATGTCGACGCCGCGCGTCACCAGCCACAGGATCGCCAGACAATCGTCGGGATCGGTACGGGTTGCCGCCCCGCAAGCGGCATCGGTATCGATCCAGACGCGGCCTGATGGCCCGACCGCTGGTCCGCCGGGTGAAAGCGCCAGCGGGGCCAGATCGCCACGTCCTGTCTGCCATTGGCCACTCCGTTCGACGACAAAGGCTGCGACAGCGACCAGAAGGATGGCAAACAGAATGCGTCGCGCGGTGATCACCAGTATTCCTTGGTCGGGTTTGGCAGGGAAAATCTTCTCCAAGGCCGGGGTGAACCTAGGTGCCCGATGATACAAGCTGCAACGGTCGCGGCTGGGCAAGACCAAGGGCCACCGCGACGAAAGACGGCGGAAAACGGCCTGTTTGACGGCATTCAGCCAGGTGGCATGCAAACCTTCCCGTAGACTCACACAAGGTGGAACCGCATCCACGAAACTATGTAGCCCTGCACCCGACGAACCGGATGCCAATGCCCGTAAACAGGCAGTTAGCGCACTTGCTTGGGATCTTGCGCCGGATGGCTGGTCATTCTGCGATCCAAAGACGAACCCTTGCTCCGTGGCCGGGCTGCTGCCGTTCAATCCAGCATTCAGGGGATTGCGTCATCCCTATCTGTACAACCGTTCAGCTATGGATCTTCGCGATCAACCTGGGCATCGCCATGAGCGCGGGCTCTGACTCTCACGCTTGACGACCTGATGTTGTCGGGTCGGCCCAAAACCACGGTTCGAAGGAAAGGCGATCTGCGGACGCTGGAAGCCACCCTTTTCCTAGCTCATTCACCAGTTGCGGCGAAGGCCCCGGTGCGGGTGGCAATTGTTCCGTTCGAGGAGCGGCGCAGGAAAAGTGCGCTGATCGCGTGATCCTTTGCGAAATCAGGCCCCAGTCCGTCATCCATCACCATAAGAGCTGTCGCCATCGCATCCGCCAGCATGCAAGAGCGCGACAGCACGGTGACAGATGGCGGGGACGTCATCAGCGGCGCGCCACGACGCGGGTCGATCGTATGTGACAAGCGTGTCGTGCCGACGGTCACGAAATGCCGGTAGTCGCCCGACGTTGCGACGGCCATATCTTCAAGCGCCAGCATGGAGTGTTGGCCCGCGTCCGCGGGGTCCGGCAGCGCAATCGCTACTGCCCAAGGGCGCCCGGTCCGCCGGGTGCCGATGGCCCGCACCTCGCCGTCAATGGTGCAAAGCGCCCGCGAAACACCAAGCTGCGTCGCCGTTTCTGCAAGGCGGTCAACTCCATAGCCCTTGGTAATGCCGGACAGGTCCAGCATCAGCGCTGCGGATTTGCGCGCGCAGCCATTGGCGCGGTCCAAATCCAGTGCCTCGTTTGCCGCAGCCCGCCGCGCGGCGCTTGCAGTCCGGATTGCGTGCAGATCGGTTGCGTCAGGGCCAAAACCCCATGCGCGGACGGCGTCGCCGACGTTCATCTCGAACGCGCCCCCGGTCTGGCGGCTGATGGCAAGCCCGGCTTCCAGCACGATCATCAGCCGGTTCGGCAGGGAAACCCAGGTGTCCAGCGGTGCTGCGTTAAGGCGCATCAGATCGCTGTCGGGCTTCCAGCTCGACATGTGCGCGTCAACCTCGTCCACTGCTGCCTGGAACCGGGCCTGCAGGGTGGGATCGGCCCCATGGTCGTCAATAAGCACCGACCAGCGGGCGCCCATCGTAAGGCTGCCAAGCGCCAGAGCGGGGTCAGTAAGTGTCTTCGGCATAGCGGCCCCCGGCCTTCAGCGTTGAGGGCGACAGCCCTACGGGATGCAGAATCTCCGTCAGGGCATCGCGCACGCCTTGCGCCATTTCCCGGCCCCCGCAGACAATGACCCGCGCGCCTTGGGCAATCAGGTGGCGGATCGCCTCGGCATCCTCGCGCAGCGCGTCCTGCACATAGTGCCGCCGCCCGGTGCGGGAAAAGGCGGTGTGCAGGCCGGTCAGCCGCCCGTCGCCCTGCCATTCGGCCAGATCCTCGGCGTAAAGGTAATCCGCCTGCGGATGCCGCGCGCCGAACCACAGATGCATCGGACGGTGCCCCCGGTTGGCACGCAGAAACCCTGCCAACGGACCGATCCCGGTGCCTGCACCGATCAGGATCAGCGGCGCTTGCGTCCGGCCCGGCTGGAACCCCGGGTTCGGGCGCAGGAAACCTTGCACCACATCCCCCGGCTGCAGCGCCAGAAGCAGACCGGAACACAAGCCACCCGGATGCTTGCGAACGACGATCTCGACGAACCAGTCCGAATGGGCAGAGGCCAGCGAGGAAAGCCGGGCCAATGTGTCGCCCTTTGGCACGATGCCCAGCAGATCGCCCGCATGAAAACGCCCGAAGCCTCCCCCGGTCAGCCACTGCCAAAGGCCCGCTTTCGGCACGGCAAAACGCAGGATCACCGTAGGGGCCTGAACGCTTTCGCCATAGTCCTTGCGAGATAGCAGGCAAAGCCCAGTGCTTTGCGGAGGCTCGGGTTGGTGGGTGATATCCAGCGGCAGGCCGATCACGTCGCCAAAAGTGCGGGACCAGCGGGCAAAGGCCTGCGGCGATTGCCGGTCGATCCGGTCCAGCGCTATCGGCATGTCCCAAGGTCGCAGTCATGACGACGATGCGTTTCGCATGGTTGTAGGTCAGAGGTGCAAAGCCGGAGAGGGCGGCCAGATGCACCCTTTGCCCATTGCCCTGCAACGCGCGGGCCAAGGCTGCGGCAAAGCCCCAGGTCGTGCCACCCTCGCTGCCGACAAGGATCACAGTCTCGGCCACTGACGCCGCGACCATCCCTGCCAGACGCGGGCGGCTTTGGCGCTTGCGCCACCAGATCAGCCCGCCGGTCACGAATAGAGCGGGAACGGTCAGCGCGGCAATTCCAAGGATCAGCCCCCAAAGGGCAGCGCCATCGCCGGTGTGCAGCAGATGGATCCACTCCCCCACCACCGTCCACGGACCCGGCGCCTGCCAGACCAGCATCTCGCCGGTGCCCTGATCGACATATCCGGTCCCCGCCCCGGTGGTCAGCGTGAACACATCCGCCGCGTCCCCGGCATAGGGAAAGGTCAGGTCGCGCAGGTCTGCTACTTGGGTCTTCTGCAGCGCGACCATCGCGGCGGGCGACAGGCCCAACTGGCCACTGACCGCCGCGGGCATGACGGGGTTCGCCTCGTCCACCGGCAAAAGGTCAAACGTCGCCGCCGTCATCCATAGCGCGGTGACCGCTGACAGGCCCAGCCCGAACACCGCCACCCGCGCCAGTTCCGCATGCCAACGACCGGCCCATGGCCCTTGATCGGCGCAAACCAGCGCCCCCAGCCGCCCAGCCGCCGTGCCACCAGTATGGCGCCGGACAGCGCGAGCACCAGCAGCGCCAGCACCGCCACCGCCGTGGCATGGCGCCCGGTGTCACCCATCAAGAGCGAGCGGTGAAAGTCGGTCAACCAACGCTGCACCGCGCCCTGATCGGCGCTGGCAACGTCCAGCCCCGTGGCCGGGTCCACCACCGCAGCCCCCGCCACATCGCCGTCAAACCAATAGGCGGTGATCTTGCCAGAGGGCGAGCGGCGGATCTGCTCCACGCCCGGATGCGCCGCCAGCACCAATGCCGCCAGATCGCCAACGGTCTGCCCGCCCACCTCGACCGGAGAGGACAGCCGCTCTATCGCCGGGAACAGCGACAGGGCCGCCCCGCTGAGCGCGAGGGCAAGGATCAAAGCCGCAGCCAGCAGGCCGGGCCAGCGGTGAAATTGGCGAAGCATTGGGCGGGTCCGATCAGAAACCGTAGGTGAAGTCGGCGATGTAGCGGCGGCCCGGAACGGCTTGCCCGGCCCCGGCGAGGGGTACGGACACCTCGTTCGGGCTGTCGCGCATGTCCTCGGCCGCGGCGTCGATGTGCAGGGCATCGCCCGCGTCGAACAGGGCATCGGCCAGATCCATCGTCAGTTCCAGCTTCCGCCCCGCCCCGACGCTGGCCCCGGTGATCCCGTCCACCTGCGCGACATCACCGCCGGTAAGCCGGGCCCAATCGGTCAGGTGTTTGTAGTATTTCGACTTCCCACCAGCCATCCACAGGCTGCCTGCATAGGCACCAGACGCGTCGGTAACATAGACGGCAAGATAGGCCCCCGGCCCGCCGTATTGCGCCATGTTGACAGTCAGGGTGACGGGCCGCGCCATGGCAAGGCCGGGGGCGACAAGGGCGGTGGACAAGGCAAGGGCCGCGATCAGGGATTTCATGCTCTGCACTCCGGTTTCCAGGGGATCAGTTCGGCTTCACCACCGGCGCGGTGCCGTTGGTGAAAAGCCCGTTCTTCGGCGGCGCGACGGTGCCGGCCTTGGCAGCGTTGCCGGCGGCCCCGGTGGCGCAGTCCTCCTCGTTGTCATCGTCTGACAGCGACCAGAACCAGCCGCCTTCCTCCTAATCTTCATCTTCGTCGTCGTCGATCAGGGTCAGGGCCGGACCGAGATAAAGGGCGGCAGGCGGCGTCAAGGACAGGCCCTGACCGGCGGCAAGCGCGACGGAGGAACGCTGCCGACTCCTCGCGAAGATGCACCATCGTCTTGTCCAGCATCATCACCTCGTACCATGCCTCCCCTGCGACGAGCCACAGGCGGGTGATCTCAAGAAGGGTCGCGGCGGCTTCTGAAACTTGCATCTGGTGTCCTTTCGATTGGACGCCCTAAGCGTCGCCGTTGATAGGCCGACGATAGACAACGCGCCCAACACTCGAAAGCGCAGTTCAAGGAGTGGACCTGATTCCAGTCAGTTGCGGGGATAACTGAGTTATGCGGCAGTGCGCGTGCCCACTGATACATTTCAACGTCGCCTCGCGCATCGTTCCGGGCTACGCTTTCGCAAGATGGGAGAAACACGCGATAATCTTCACGCCTGACAAATGGGAGAAGCCTGAACCGGGCGAGATGACCGACTACTTGAAAAACCGACCGAAGGCGAAAGAGGGGGAACCAAGAGGCAGCATCCTTGTATTCCGAAAGCACCTGTCGCCATTAGCCGTCTATAAATATTTGGTCAGCCGTTTCGGTCCTCCATACGGCTTTCAGACATTCGTCAAGAAGCCAAATGACAGCGACAACCTTGTGCACTGGGATTACATGATCAAGGCCGGGTCGATCATGATGACCATCCAAGGTGGCAATAGAGGCGTTCAAGTCCAGATCGACGGCAAGACAATGTCTTCTGAGGATTGGGTGCAATTCGCGAAGGCATTGAAGGGAGACTTCGGGCGGTGCAGCGCGGAAATGGCAAAGGTCGGTGCGACCCTTGAGAAATGGAACATCGTATCCAACCGCTTTGTCATGATTGCGGATGCCTGCGCAGGGTTGCACGAAGCGTTGACAGACGAAGGCGACGCGCCTGACTACACCCCACACAAGCGTAATACAGAGGAAGGGATGCAGCGATATTACGCGCAGGTCAAGGAAGTCGGCCAACGTGCAAGACGAGTCTTTAGCGCGTCGCTGTCTCTCGATCTGATCACGCCTGTCCTTGCAGAAGCATTCGTTAATCTCGTGATATTCCTTACGCAAAGGGATGAACTTAAGCAGAACCAACGGCAATACGATCAGTATATCCGGCAGCCAATCGACACGCGGGTCTTTGATCTGCACTTGAAGTGCAAGGGCTTCACTCGTGGGATTGATCAGAACAGTGACGAGTATAAAGCATTCAAGCGTGTGATGGATCGTCGGAACCATCACTTGCACGGAAATATCGACCCGGTGAAAGACGCCATCGAAACGGTATTCTTCGACAAATTCACTCCACTCTATGAGAGAGGTGGCGACCCGATCCTTGAACTGTTCAAGAAAAAGGAGGCGGTATTCGACATTCTGGGGGCGCTTGGCCGTTACCACGACGTTCATTTCTTCTTCCAGTATGTCCTTGGGCTGATGGAGAAGAAGTCCCGCGATGAAGTTGAAATGCTCATGTCTGATGGAACATTCGGATATGACGCCTCACGCAAAAGGCCAGGGCGACTATTTGTGTCGCATGAAGTCATGATGCTGATGCCCCTCGACCATGATGATGAATTGAACGTCGCATGGCGATGATCGGCGCCGCATCCTTTTGACCTCGCACCGCGCCGACCCTGCGCGCTTTCCGGCCTTCACCGAAACTGGTTTTCACCAGTCCCCCGACCTGCGCCTCTACCACGAATCCGCCGTGCGCGGCACCATCGCCCTGACCATCGCCGAGCCACTGTCGCACCGGCGCGAGGTCGCGCAGGAGATGGCGCTGTCGCTGGCACTGCCCTTGGTGGTGATGATCCCCCTTAGCATCGCGGGCATCTTTTACGGTCTGGGCTATGGCCTGCGCCCGCTTGGCCAGTTGAGCGCCCAGTTGGCGCGGCGCGGGGCGAAGGACCTGTCGCCCCTGCCGACGAAAGACATGGCCACCGAACTGCGCCCGATTGCTGACACGCTGAACCAGCTTCTCGCCCGCCTCGATACGGCTTTTGCCGCCGAACGCAGCTTTACCGCCAATGCAGCACACGAGTTGCGCACACCGCTGGCCGGGGCCTTGGCGCAGGTGCAGCGCCTGCGCCAGACCTCGACCGACGCCGACGCCGACAGCGCGCGCCGGGCGGGCGAGGTCGAGGCGATGCTGAAACGCCTGACCCGCCTGTCCGAGCGCCTGATGCAGCTGGCCCGGGCCGAGGGCGCGCGGTTGCTGGTCGACACCCCGCAAGACCTGCGCCCCATCCTGCGGATCGTTGCGGGCGACTTTGACCGCGGCGGCGATGCCGGTCGCGTGGTCGTGTCATTGCCCGAAGCCCCAGTTCCCTCCGATATCGACCCCGATGTCGTGGCGATTCTGGCCCGCAACCTGGTCGAAAACGCGCTTCGCCGCGGGCAGGGGCCGGTCGGCGTTACGCTTGCCCCGCACGGCACGCTGACCGTGGAAAACGACGGCCCGCCGGTTCCACCCGCCGAGCTTGCAGCCCTGTCCGGTCGCTTCGTGCGCGGCACCAATGCGGGCGACGGCAGCGGACTTGGCCTTGCCATCGTCCACACCATTGCCGAACGGATCGACTCGCCACTGCGCCTGACCTCATCGCTGCCCGGCAAATCCACCGGCTTTTCAGCCAGCATTTCCCTGCATGGCACCTCATATCAGGACCAGACCAGATGACCCTTCCCTACACCTCGGCCCACAAGGAACTCCATTACCTCGACCGCGCTGGCTGGCTGCGCGCCGCCGTGCTGGGGGCCAATGACGGGATCGTCTCGGTCTCGTCGCTGATCGTCGGGGTGGCCGCTGCCGAGCCCAGCCCCACCGCCGTGCTGGTGGCCGGGGCGGCGGGGCTTGCCGCCGGGGCCATGTCGATGGCGGCGGGGGAATATGTCTCGGTCAGTTCGCAATCCGACGTCGAACGCGCCGATATCGCCCGTGAAAGGCAGGCCCTGATCGACACGCCCGAGGCCGAGGAGGCCGAGCTTGCCTCGATCTACGAATCCCGTGGCCTGTCGCCCACAACGGCGGCCCTCGTGGCGCGGGAACTGACGTCGAAGGACGCGCTCGCCGCCCATACCCGCGATGAGCTGGGCCTGTCCGAGGTTCATGCCGCCAACCCGCTGCAAGCGGCCTTCGCCTCGGGCGTAACCTTCACCCTCGCCGCCGCCATACCCCTTGCCGCAGCACTGCTGGCCCCGGCAACGCAGATCATCCCCGCCGTCGTGATCACCACGCTGGCCAGCCTTGCCGCCCTTGGGGCCATCGGTGCCATGGCTGGTGGCGCGCCAAAACTGCCGGCCACCGCCCGCGTGCTGTTCTGGGGCGCAGCCGCGATGGCGATCACGGCCGGCGTTGGCTGGGTCTTCGGCGTGAGTGTCTGACCGTCGCCTGTCATGCCGGGCGGCTGGCGGCGCGTTGCCGCCAGCAAAACTGTTCTGACAGCACCATCCGGTTTCCACTGACAAAACCTATGAAACAAATACTCCCTATGGCCTTGGATGCAGCGGAATCACAATTCGGACGGCCAGCCCCCCGAGCAAAGCCGAGTCTCCCAGATCAAGCGAGGAATCGTAGACCTTCAGCAGATCTGTCGAAATCGCCAGGCCCAGCCCCGACCCCGGCTTTGACGTGTCCAGACGCTTCCCGGCCTGCAGGGCTTCGGCCCGGTCCTTTGTCCGAATTCCCGGGCCGTCGTCCTCGACCAACAATTCTATGGCATTTGGCAGCCTGCGGGCCGATAGAGAAATGGAAGAGCGGCACCATTTAAGGGCGTTGTCCAGAACGTTGCCCAGCACCTCTTCAAAGTCCTGCGCATCAATACGAATGATCAAGTTTGGCTCGCATTCGGTTTTCAGCTGCTTTCCGTCACGTTCTGCCATCTTGCCAAACAGCCGGGAAAACCGCGTGACCACACCGCTGAGGTCCGTTCGGGCAAAGGTGGTTTCGCCCGAATTCGACAGGCGGATGCGGGCAAGAGACCGGGCAAGTTGGGCATCCAGACGGTCAAGCGCGGCCAGCGCCTTGTCCACAACCTGATCTTCTTCGGCAAGCATGGTCAGCTCGTTGCGGAGGATTGCACTTGGCGTCTTCAACGCATGCGCAAGATCCGCAGCACGGCCACGCGACACTTTCACCATGTCCCGGTTGCGTTGCAGCAGTGTGTTGATATCGCTGACCAGCGGTGCCACCTCTTCGGGATAATCGGCACTGTTCAGGACTTCGTCGCGCTCCCACCGTTGCGCCACATCTTGCCTCAGTTTGTCGAATGGCCTGAGGATGACAGCGGTTTGCAGGATCGTGCCGAACAAGCCGACGGCCGCAACCAGACCGAAAGCCAGCAAAAGACTGCGGCGTGTTGCGGTTTGGTCGGCAATCAGTTCGGCAAGGTCTTCTGCCACCGCAACGCTCCACACCGTGCCGTCTTCCAGCGTGATCAGTTGATGGGCAATGCGGTACTGTTCGGCGTCAGGACCTTCGGTGTCGTAGAGGTCCAAGGTTGAGGACACTTTGTCGGGAACTGGTAACGTCGCTTCCAGCAGCGAGGCTGAGGTATAGATGTCCGTGCCGGGTCCGATCAGCTGCCAGTAGCGACCAGAGGATGGGGTGTCATAGGCCGGATCGAAAACCAGCGCGCTCAGCTGGTCCGGTTCATCTGAATAGTTGCTAAGCGCAACAACGATCTGGGTATGGCGATCAATCAGGGTGCGGTCGAATCGCTCCAGCGCCTTCTGACCTAGGAAAGAGTATAGCAGGTAGGTTCCTATCGCCACAGCAGCAAGCGCAGACAGACCGCCGCTGACCCAGGCTTTCTTCCGCAGCGACCGCATCAGGAAGGGTCGATCATGTATCCGCGGCCACGCGTCGTCTGGATCAGGTCGGGACCAAGCTTCTTGCGAAGGCGATTGACGAAGACGGCAATCGTGTTGGAATCGCGATCTCCGTCATAGTTGTAGATATGTTCGGACAGCTCTGTCCTTGATATCAGGCGGCCGCTGTTTTGAATCAGATAGGACAGCACCGCAACCTCTTGCGCCGTCAGGTCGACCGGCACCCCGCCAAGCGTTGCTCGGCCCGACCGGGTGTCGAAGACCATCCCGTCCTTTTCGAACAGGGGGTTCGTGCGCCCCGAACTGCGCCGCAGGGTTGCGCGAACCCTTGCCGCAAGCTCTGGCAGGTGGAACGGCTTGGTCATGTAATCATCCGCCCCGGCATCCAGACCGTCGACGCGGTCAGACCAGCCATCGCGCGCCGTCAGGATCAGAACCGGCGTGGAAATGCCGCTGCCGCGCCATTCCTTCAGGATCGAG
>JANOQT010000157.1:0-10472 GCA_031415015.1 Paracoccaceae bacterium | reverse complement strand
GCGATGGACCGCATCGGTCTGGAAAACCCCAAGGCCACCATCATCGCCGCCCCGAAACTGCCCTCCGGCAAATACGACATCGCCGCCGGCGTGGCCGAAGCGCTGGCTGCCATCGAATACGTCGGCCTGCCCGCCATCATTCGCCCCGCCTTCACCCTTGGCGGCACCGGCGGCGGCGTCGCCTACAACCGCGATGACTATGAGGCCATCGTCAAATCCGGGCTGGAGGCGTCGCCCGTGGCGCAGGTGCTGGTCGACGAATCCCTCCTCGGCTGGAAAGAGTTCGAGATGGAGGTGGTCCGCGACACCGCCGACAACGCCATCATCGTCTGCGCCATCGAAAACGTTGACCCGATGGGCGTCCATACCGGCGATTCCATCACCGTTGCCCCCGCCCTGACGCTGACCGACAAGGAATACCAGATCATGCGCAACGGCTCCATCGCCGTGCTGCGCGAGATCGGCGTCGAAACCGGCGGCTCCAATGTGCAGTGGGCGATCAACCCTGCCGACGGCCGTATGGTGGTGATCGAGATGAACCCCCGGGTGTCGCGGTCGTCCGCCTTGGCGTCGAAAGCCACCGGCTTCCCCATCGCCAAGATCGCCGCCAAACTGGCCGTCGGCTACACGCTGGACGAGCTGGACAACGACATCACCAAAGTCACGCCCGCGTCGTTTGAGCCCTCGATCGACTACGTCGTCACCAAGATCCCCCGCTTTGCCTTCGAGAAATTCCCCGGCTCGGAACCCAACCTCACCACCGCGATGAAATCCGTGGGCGAAGTGATGGCCATCGGCCGCACCATCCACGAATCGCTGCAAAAGGCCCTCGCCTCTCTCGAAACCGGCCTCACCGGCTTTGACGAGATTGCCATCCCCGGCGTCTCGAATACTGGCGCGCCTGACCGCGCCGCCGTCTCCAAGGCCCTCAGCCAGGCTACTCCCGACCGCATTCGCGTCATCGCCCAAGCCATGCGCCACGGCTTCACCGATGACGAGATCAACGCCATCACCGCCTTCGACCCATGGTTCCTGTCGCGCATCCGCGAGATCATCGACGTCGAGGCTCAGGTCCGCAAAGCCGGCCTGCCGCTTGATGCGACCGGCCTGCGCCGCCTGAAAATGATGGGCTTCACCGACGCCCGCCTTGCCACCCTCACCGGCCGCGACGAAGCCCAGGTCCGCCGCGCCAGAACCCGCCTCGGCGTCACCGCCGTCTTCAAACGCATCGACACCTGCGCGGCTGAATTCGAGGCGCAAACCCCCTACATGTATTCGACATACGAATCCCCCGCGATGGGCGACGTCGAATGCGAGGCCCGGCCAAGCAACGCCAAAAAGGTCGTCATCCTCGGCGGCGGCCCCAATCGCATTGGCCAGGGCATCGAGTTCGACTATTGCTGCGTCCACGCCTGCTACGCCCTCACCGCGGCGGGCTATGAGACGATCATGATCAACTGCAACCCCGAAACCGTTTCCACCGACTACGACACCTCCGACCGCCTGTATTTCGAACCGCTCACCCTCGAACACGTCCTTGAAATCCTGCGGATTGAACAGGAAAACGGCACCCTGCACGGCGTAATCGTCCAGTTCGGCGGCCAGACCCCGCTGAAGCTTGCTAACGCCCTGCACGCCGAAGGGATCCCGATCCTCGGCACCACCCCCGACGCCATCGACCTTGCCGAAGACCGCGAACGGTTCCAGCAACTCCTCCACAAGCTTGGCCTCAAGCAGCCGCACAACGGCACCGCCCGCTCTCGCGATGAGGCCTTCAAGGTCGCCGCAGACGTCGGCTACCCCCTCGTCATCCGCCCCTCCTTCGTCCTTGGCGGCCGCGCGATGGAGATCATCCGCGACGACGCCCAGCTGGAACGCTACATCCGCACCGCCGTGCAGGTTTCCGACGGCAGCCCGGTCCTGCTCGATTCGTACCTCTCCGGTGCCATTGAGGTTGACGTCGATGCGTTAAGCGACGGTAAACAGGTCCATGTCGCTGGAATCATGGAACATATCGAAGAGGCAGGCGTCCACTCCGGCGATTCTGCCTGCTGCCTGCCGCCGCATTCGCTGACCGCAGAAACCATCGAAGACCTCAAACGCCAGACCGTCCAGATGGCCCTCGCCCTCAACGTCGTCGGCCTGATGAACGTCCAATTCGCCATAAAAGGCAGCGACATCTACGTGCTGGAGGTCAACCCCCGCGCCTCCCGCACCGTCCCCTTCGTCGCCAAAGCCACTGACAGCGCCATCGCCTCCATCGCCGCCCGCCTGATGGCCGGCGAGCCGCTGTCTAACTTCCCGATGCGCGCGCCCTACGCGCAGGGCGTCGGCCCCGACACCCCCCTGCCCCTTGCAGACCCGAACACCCTCGCCGACCCGCTCACCCCGTGGTTCAGCGTGAAAGAGGCCGTCCTGCCCTTCGCCCGCTTCCCCGGCGTCGACCCGGTCCTCGGGCCGGAAATGCGCTCCACCGGCGAAGTCATGGGCTGGGACCGCACCTTCGCCTTGGCCTTCCTAAAGGCGCAGATGGGCGCTGGCACCGTTCTTCCCGAAGCAGGCCGCGTCTTCCTGTCGATCAAGGACATGGACAAAACCGCCGCCATGGCCGCCGCGATGCGCGACCTCGTGGCGATGGGATTCGAGATCGTCACCACCAAAGGCACCGGCGCCTGGCTTCGGGCCGAGGGCATTGCCTCCACCCCGGTCAACAAGGTCTACGAAGGCCGCCCGAACATCGTTGACCGCCTGAAGGACGACGAAATCGCGCTGGTGATGAACACGACCGAAGGCACGCAGGCCGTCAGCGACTCGCGGGATATCCGGAGGGTCGCCCTGATGGACAAGATCCCGTATTTCACCACGGCTGCGGCGAGCATCGCCGTGGTGGCCGCGATGAAGGCTCGGGGCGAGGGGTATGGTGTGCGGACGTTGCAGGGGTGAGGTAAAAGTCCTCAGATTGGAGATTGTTATGGTCAAGCAGCCACTTGTTGTTCTTTCGCTTTGTCTCCATTTTGTTTGGTTATCCGTGTTCTCAGTGGTTTTCTGGGTCGGGTCTGGAGAAGCACCTTCTGTCGTGTCACGTTTTCTGATCCGGCTTGGATTCCCTAGCACAAGAGACGCGATTGCGCAGGCTTCCGACTTGGGGCGGCTAGACATCGTGAGCTTAAGTCTGACGATACTCGGTGCAGTACTTGCGCTGGCGGCGCTGGGGTCCTACTTTGTGATGCGTCACACCGTGATCCAGACAACACGAGAAGAAGCCGCGACGGCAATTCCAAGAGAGGTCAGGAGCACCGTGACGATCGATCTGTTGATCGAAGCGATCAAATCTGATCCAGTTCTGCTAGACCAATTGCAGAAGGCTATGCGAGACGGGGCGATCTCAGATAAAGACGCAGATGATATCGCGGAGGCGATGGATGACAATGGTACGGGAAAAGTTGGCTGAGCTTCTTGATCGTTACGGGGGACCGCCGGTCAACATCGAAGCGATAATCCGAGGGTTGGGCCTTGAACTTGACAAGAAGGCCAGCCTAAACGCGGATATTTCCGGTCAGATCGAAAAGTCTGGCAACGAAACCTACAAGGTGTCGGTGAACGCCGCAGATAACTATCTCAGGCAACGCTTCACTATGGCGCATGAGCTAGGACACTACCTTCTGCACAAGAACCTCATTGGCGATGGCTTGATCGATGATCGGGCCTACCGTTCAACAGTCGCAGGAAAATACTCTAGCGGGATGGTTGGTCCGGAGGAGGAAGCGGCTGCGAACCGCTTGGCTGCGCGTATCCTAATGCCTGCCAATGTTGTTACGAGCGAAGCGCAGGACGCAACCAGCATCGAAACTCTCGCGAAGCGCTTTCAAGTCTCTACCAAGGCAATGGAGATTCGCCTTCAGACGCTCGGCATCAAACTATAGTTGGGATCTTTCTTCTGTTTTTTGACCCGTCCGATTTGTCCCGCGACAAATCGGACAGCGCCCGCCTAGGCAGACGCGCCCCGATTTCCAAACGTCGAGGCTAGCTGAGAACCCCTTGCCTTCCGGCTTGCGCCTCCTGGCAATCGGGTCGGGCGACCGTCCACTGGACAATCGCTGTTCCGACCCTCTCGCACCCGTCCCCCCACCCTGTCATCCCCGCGAAAGCGGGGACCCAGCTGCGCGACAGATGACCCCCGCTGTCGCGGGGGGTGACAGGACAATTCCGAGCCTGTCTCGACCCCGCACCCTGAACCAGTCCCGTAGGGTGCGCATTCATTGCGCACCACGGTCGCAGGTCCCCCCCGCCCCCCTTGCGGCCCCCCAATCGTAAACATTTCCTTACTTCCCAAACCTAACCCCTTGATTTCCAACGCCCCGAAATCCTGTCCACGCGTGGACACTCCCCGACCCCCGCGACGGCCTTGCATCCGCCCTGTCGAACGCCGAAAGTCCGGAAAAGCCCAACCGAACCGAGGCCCGCATGCCCCCCTTCAACCAGCCCCTCGGCGGCAATGACATGCCGCGTTTCGGTGGCCCCGCCACAATGATGCGCCTGCCGACCCAGGCCACGGCGCAAGGCCTCGACGCCGCCTTTATCGGCATCCCCATGGACCACGGCACCTCCAACCGCCCCGGCACCCGCCTTGGCCCCCGCCAGATCCGCGACGAATCCCGGATGCTGCGGCCCTACAACATGGCCACGGGGGCGGCCCCGTTCGAGGCGATGCAGGTGGCCGATATCGGCGACGTCCCAATCAACACCTTCAATTTGAAAAAGACCGTCGACATCATCACCGCCCACTACCACGAGGTTCTCAGCCACGGCACGATCCCCCTTAGCCTCGGCGGCGATCACACGCTCACCTGGCCGATCCTGCGGGCGATCAAGGCGAAGCACGGCCCCGTCGCCCTGATCCACGTCGACGCCCATGCCGACATCAACGATACCATGTTCGGCGAAAAGGTCGCGCACGGCTGCCCCTTCCGCCGCGCGTGGGAAGATGGCTGCCTGATCAACGACAAGGTGTTCCAGATCGGCCTGCGCGGCACCGGCTATTCCCCCGACGATTTCAATTGGGGCCGCAAGCAAGGCTGGACGGTGGTTCAGGCCGAAGACTGCTGGCATAAGTCGCTCACCCCGCTGATGGCCGATATCCGCGAAAAGATCGGCGACGCGCCGGTCTACCTGTCCTACGATATCGACAGCCTTGACCCGGCCTTCGCCCCCGGCACCGGCACAGTGGAACCCGGCGGCCTGACCATCTGGCAGGGGCTAGAGATCGTGCGTGGCTGTGCCGGCCTCAACCTTGTCGGCGGTGATCTGGTCGAGGTCTCGCCACCGTATGATCCATCGGGAAACACCGCGCTAATCGGCGCGAACCTGCTTTATGAAATGCTTTGTGTTCTGCCGCCTGTGGTGCGGCACCGGCTTGGGAAAATCTGAACCTGGGGGAAAACGGGAATGACCAACTCAAAAAGACTGGCGACACTCCTGCTGGCGGTGGCCGCGCCGGCATCGGCGGAAGAGATCAACGCACTGGTCTGGTGCGACCATACCGATCCGGCCTTCATCCAGCCCTTCACCGATGCCACCGGCATCACGGTGAACCTGCGCGATTACGAGGGCACCGGAACGGCCCTGTCCCTGATCAGCCAGTCGCAACCGGGGGATTGGGATGTGTTCGTGGTCGATACAACGGACGTGAAGCGGGTTGTCGAACAGGGGTTGCTCGCCCCGCTTGACCCCGCCGCCTTCCCACTGGCGGATGTGTTTCCCGAAGTGCGACTGGACGACTATCACACCGTCGGCGGCGTGACTTACGCTGTGCCGGAAAAGTTCGGCTACAACGCGATTGCCTTTGACAGCGACAAGGTCACGCTGGATCAGGCCCGCGCCATCACCACCCTGACTGACCCGGACATGGCTGGGCAGATTGCGATCTATGACTACTACCTGCCGATCATCTCGCAGCTGGCCATCGCGATGGGCAAGGCGCCGGCGGATCTGACCGAGGCGGACCTGCCCGCGATCAAGGAACAACTGCTGTCGATCCGTGCCAATGCGGCACTGGTCGGCGATGTGGTCACTTCGCAGACAGCGCTTGCCACCGGGCAGGTAGGCATCCTGCTTGGCGGCGGTGAATATGCAGTGGCCGGGTTGCAGGCCGATCAGCCGAACCTCGACTGGGTGCTGCCCGACGTGGGCGGGGTGCGCTGGCAGCAGGCGATCGGGGTGATGGCGGCCTCGACCAAGAAAGAGGCCGCGACGAAGTTCCTCCAATACGTCCTGTCGCCCGAAGGGCAGGCGCTGCTGGCGACCTCATCGTGCTATTGGGGGATGCCCGCCAACAGCAAGGCGGCGCTGACCGATGATCAGAAAGCCCGTCTGCGCTGGGACGAACAGCCCGGCTTCCTCGCCAAATCCTACCCCTACCACTCACCGACCGAGGCGATGGACAAGGCGATGCAGGACCTCTGGGCCGAAACCGTCCTGCAATGAGGCCGGAGTGATGCGTCCGCGAAACGCCGCCTTTGCGCAAACTCGGGCTGACCGGCCCGCTGGCGGCCCCCTCCCCCCTGTGCGGGGGAGGGATGGAGTGGGGGGGCACCACGCCGGAGCGGACGTGTCGTGGCCAGCCCCGGGATCGCTGCAATGACCTCCCTCTCGCCTGAGGTCGCGGCAGACCGCATCTCCCGCCGTCAGGGCCTTATCCTGGTCGCCCCGGCTGCCCTCTGGACGGTGGCGTTCTTTCTGCTGCCGGTGCTGTCGATCCTCGGCCTCAGCCTGTACGCGATGGAGGGGGGCAAGGTCGGCACCGACCTGACGCTGGCCAACTATCAGCGCTTTGCGGAACAGGGGTATTTCTGGCAGTCGCTGCTGAATTCGCTGCTTCTGACCGCCGTGGTCACCGCGGCCTCGCTGGCACTGGCCTTCCCCCTCGCTGCGACGATTGCCTTTCGCGTGCCGCCGCATCTGCAGCGCTTGTGCCTGATGCTGGCGGTGCTGCCGTTCTGGACGTCTTATGTCGTGCGCTCTTACGCATGGCTTCTGGTGCTGGCACCAAACGGAGTGATCAATCAAACCCTCCTCGGCCTTGGGCTGATCGACACCCCGCTGGTCCTGTCGTTTAACTTTGCAGCCACCGTTCTGGGCTTCGTGCATTTCTTCACCATGCTGGCGACGCTGACGATCTACGCCAGCCTTGCCCGCATCAACCCGCGCCTGTTGCTGGCTGCGCGCGATCTTGGGGCCAGCGGGCGCCAAGTGTTCTGGCGGATCGTGCTGCCCCTTGCCGTGCCGGGGCTGGCGGCAGGGGCCTTCCTGATCATCGTCGTGGTGATGGGTGACTACGTGACGCCGCAAATCTTGGGCGGCAACAATGACCTTGTTCTGCCACAGACCATCATGATGCAGATCCAACGGCGCGGTGATGTGCCGATGGCCGCCGCCCTGTCGGTGATCATGATGGTCGTCGTGGCCGCCGCTTACCTTGCCCTCGCGCGCAAACTGACGGCAGACCGGGCATGAGGCGAACTGCTCTCACCCTTGCCATCCTGCTCCCGATGCTGGCCTTTATCTATCTGCCGGTGCTGACGCTGGTGCTGTTCTCGCTCCACGATGGCCGCGTGCCGGTGCCGCCGTTTCAGGGCCCGACGCTGGAGTGGTACGGCCGCATCCTCGCCAACCCTCGCATCACGTCGGCCACTTTAGCCTCCATCGGCGTGGCCACCCTCTCCGCCGCGCTTTCCGTCACCCTCGCCCTGCTGGCCGGCTGGGGTCTTGCCCGCCACAGCGTGCCGGGACGCAAATGGGTCGAGGCGGCGATCCTGATGCCGCTGACCGTATCCTACCTCGTCGTCGGCCTGGGCCTGATGGTCAGCTATTCCGGCCTGATCCCGAAATCCCTGCCCCTCGTCGTGATCGGCCATGTCGTCCTGAACCTGCCGCTCGCCTTTGCCATCCTCTACGTCCAGTTCGACCGCGATCAGGCCCGGCTTGAGATGGCCGCCCGCGACCTTGGCGCAACGGAGGCGCAGGTGTTCTGGCGCATCACCGTGCCCACGCTGAAAATCGCCCTGATCGCCGCCTTCGCGCTGTGCTTCACCTTCTCCTGGGATGAATTCATTGTGGCCTTCCTGCTGTCGGGCTTCGATCCCACCCTGCCGGTGGTGATCTGGGGCCTCTTGCGCACCGGGCTTGACCCGCAGACCAATGCCGCCGGAACCCTGGTGTTCCTCGTCTCGGTGACCTTCGCGCTGATCGTCGAACTGTTCCTGTTACGGAGGCGCAATGCCGCAAAGGTCTGACCTCTCGATCCGCAACGCCTCCAAACACTTCGGCCCCACCCGCGCCGTCGATGATCTGTCGCTTGATATCCCCGCGAACACCTATGTCGTCCTTCTGGGGGCCTCCGGATCGGGCAAGACCACGCTCCTGTCGATCCTCGGCGGCTTCACCGCGCCAACCCAAGGTCAGATCCTGCTGGCGGGGCAGGACATCACCCTGATGCCCCCCGCCCGGCGCCCCACCGCGACGGTGTTTCAGGACTACGCCTTGTTCCCGCACATGACCGTGGCGCAGAATGTCGGCTTCGGCCTCTCGGTCCGTCACCTTGCGAAACCGCAGATCGCCGCCAAGGTCACCGCAGCGCTGGAGATGGTCGGTCTAGCCGGCTTTGGGCCCCGCCGCATCAGCGAAGCGTCCGGCGGCCAGCGCCAGCGGATCGCGCTCGCCCGCGCACTGGTCACCGAACCTGCGATCCTCTTGCTGGACGAACCTCTGGGGGCCCTTGACCTCAACCTGCGCCGCCAGATGCAGGACGAGCTGCGCAGCCTGCAACGGCGCGAAGGCCGCACCTTCGTCCACGTCACCCATGACCAGGAAGAAGCGATGGCCGTGGCCGACCTGATCGTCATCATGAACCACGGCAGGATCGAGGATCACGGCCCCCCCGAACGTGTCTACGCCCAACCCCGCACCCGCTTTGCCGCCAGCTTCATGGGCGACAGCACCATCCTGCCCGCCGCCTTCGGGCCGGACCATGCCGATACCCCGCTGGGCCGACTGCCCACCCGCCCCATGGGTGGCAGCGCCGTGGCGATCCGACCGGAAAGCGTGCTGCTGACCGAAGGCGAAGGCACCCTGCCGCTCGGCCTGCTGACCGTCACCGAACGGGTGTTTCAGGGGGCTTTCGCCCGCATCACAGGCCGCATCGGCGACACCGACCTGCGGCTGCGCTGCCCCCCCGCCGACGCCCCTGCCCCGGGTGCGACCGTGCCCGTCCATCTGGCCCGCAACGGGGCCGCGGGCCTCGCCGATTAGGAATGCAACGATGATCAAGCCGCAGAACTGGTACGAGACGATTCCTTTCGCCGATGGGATCACCCTGATCCACGAGCCGTGGATGACGCCGTTCTTCCGCTGCAACATGTGGCACATCCGGGGCCGCGACCGTGATCTTCTGGTTGATACCGGGTTGGGCGCTTTTGGCCTCAGGCCATACATTCCGCTTTTGCAGGGTCGCCCGGTCACCTGCCTGTCCAGCCACACCCATTTTGACCACATCGGCGCCACGCACGAATTCGCCGACCGCCTCGTCCACCCGGCCGAAGCTGCCGTTCTCGCCAACCCCGCAAACGATGCCACCCTCTTTGCCCATTACGCCGCAGGCAACCGCGACGCCGAGATGTTCATCGCCCGTCCCGAAGGCTGGAAAGCAGCGACTTACCGGATCAATCCCGCCCCGGCCACCGGTCATGTTGAGGACGGCAGCGTCATCGACCTCGGCGACCGCAAGTTCACCGTGCTGCACACTCCGGGCCATTCCCCCGGCCACGTCTCGCTGTGGGAAGACCGCACCGGCACGCTTATTGCTCAGGACGTGATCTACGATGGTCCTCTGGTCACCGATTGCGAAGGCGCAGACCTTGCGGATTACACCCGGACGATGACCCGTCTGCGCGACCTGACCCCCCGCATCGTGCACGGCGGGCACTTCCCCAGCTTTGGCCCCACCCGGTTCCGCCAGCTGATTGACGCCTTTCTGACCGGCCAGCTTCACCCCTGATCCCGCACCGCCAGCGCGTCCATCCCGTGCCGCTCCACCCGGTAACCGAATGCCACCAGCCGCGCGGTCACCGCCGCCAGCCGCGCCGCACCCAGATGCACCGCCTCGAACTGGATCAACCGGGGCCTGAGCCCGGCGATGTCAGAGGCCTCGATGACCTTATCGTCAAAGCCTTCCGCGTCGATCACCAACACGTCCAGCCGCTGGAACAGGCCGGCCCGCGCCAGCAGCGTCGGCAGATCGACCGCCTCCACCTCCACCGCTTCCACCACCTCCGTCACCGTAACCGTCCGGTCTGACTGCTCTGCCGCGGATAGAGTGGGTTGGATAGTGTCCGCTTTGGATAGCGGACACTATGGGGTTTTGGGTGGTTCGGCGAACGAAACGGCTTTGGACTGACGAGGAGAAGCGGTCGATCTGT
>JANOQT010000156.1:0-25908 GCA_031415015.1 Paracoccaceae bacterium | reverse complement strand
AATTCCTTGCGCAGGTTGCGGATGACGATTTCAGCCAAGGGGGGTCTCCTGTCCGGCGCGGATGAGGTTGCCGTCGGGATCGACGAGGGCGAGTTCGGCCATGCCCCAGGGCTTGTCCTGAACGGGTTCGAAACGGGGAATGTCTTTTGCAGGCAGGCCAAGGGCGGCCCATTCGGCGCTGAGCGCCCGGATGTCGGAGGGGCGCAGGTAGGCCCCGTGGTCATTGGCGGCGGGGTCCAGCTTTGGGTGATAAAAGAAATGCACCTCGGCGCCTTCGCGTTTCATCAGAAGGTACTGCGCATCCTCGCGGTAGACCGTGACGAAGCCCAGCCGCGCCCAGAGCGCTTCGGCGGCGGCGATGTCGCGGGTGGGCAGGATCGGGCAGAGTTTTTCCAGCATCGGCGTCATTCCGGGAAATGGCTGGTGATGATGAACATCACGGTGCCGATCAGGGTGACGATGAAGCTGTAGGTGTAAAGCCACAGCGCGAAGGGTTGCATCAGCATGACGACGCCAAGGGCAATAAGGACGGTGGCGAGGTTTTCCCAAGGGCCACGACGGAGGCGAAGAAGTCCGGTGAAAAACGCGGTCATGTGGGTTTCCTTCCTGCTGTCGCGGCCAACCCGGCAAGCGCTTCGGCCCAGAGTCGCGCCACCAATTGACCTGCGGGTTCGACCGATTTGATGTGGCCCACGCCCGTGCCGGCATAGAGGCAGGCCGACAGCAGCGCGCCTGTCGCACCGGGCATCGGGGGCGTGTCGCTGTAGCGCGGGAAATCCTCATCGCCGTGGCGGAACACCACGTCGCCTTCGCCCGGCCTGTTCGGGGCCTGCGGGCAGCCTGCAGCCTCCCAGTCGGTCAGGGTATCGTTGCGCAGCACGCGGTGCATGGCATAGGGCCAGCCAAGGTCGAAGCAATTGGTGAACACGGTGTCGCCGCCCGATGCCGCGACCAGCGCGGCCTTGTAGGCGTCATGCGCGCCAGCCTCGGGCGTGGCGACAAACCGGGTGCCCAGCATCACCCCGGCTGCACCGGCGACGATGGCGCGCGCGATGTCAGGCCCGGTGGCGATGCCACCTGTGGCGATCACCGGAACTGCGCCTGCTTCGGCCAGAACACCGGGCAACAGGATGTCCGTCGGGGTGGTGCTTTGCACATGACCACCCGCTTCCACGCTTTGGGCAATCAGGAAATCAGCGCCTGCATCCAGCGCCCGGCGCGCCCCGGGCACACTACCGACCTGAATGCCGACCCTGGCCCCGGCGCAGTGCGCACGGGCAACCATTGCGGCATCAATACCCCAGGAGAGGGTGACGACGGGAAGACCGGCCTCCAGCGCCGCGTCGAACGCTTCGCACGGGAAGTGCAGGACGAAATTCCCGAAGAAGGCGCGCCCACCCAGCGTGCTGCGCAAGCCTTCGATGACCGCTGTGGCGTCGTCGGGGTCTGACCAGCTGAGCGCGAGCCCGCCAAGTCCGCCTGCGCGCGACACTGCTGCCGCAAGCGCGGGCGTCGCCGCCGCGCCGGTGGGGGCCTGAACGATGGGAACGGTCTGACCGGTGAGGGCCAGGAAGGCTGCGACTTGCGGGGGCAGGGCGGTGATCATTTGCGCACCGCCCCGAAGGTGATGCCGCGCAAGAGGTGTTTGCGCAGCAGGATGGTGAAGATCATCACCGGCAACAGGAACAGTGTGGCCCCGGCGGCAACGGCGGGCCAGTCCTGGCCGCCGACCCCGATGATGGTCGGAATGAAAGGCGGCGCGGTCTGAGCGGTGGCGGTGGTCAGCAGGACCGCGAAGGCGTATTCGTTCCAGGCGAAGATCAGGCAGAAGATCGCGGTCGAGGCGATGCCGGTGGCCGCCTGCGGCAGTACGACTTTGCGGAAGGCCTGAAACCGGGTGTAGCCGTCGATCAGCGCCGCTTCCTCATATTCGCGCGGGATCTCGTCAATGAAACCCTTTAGCAGCCAGACGGCGAGCGAGATGTTCACGGCGGTGTAAAGGAGGATCATCCCGAGGTGGGTGTCCGACAGGCCAAGCTGGCGGTACATCAGGAAGATCGGGATCGCGACGGCGATGGGCGGCATCATCCGGGTGGAGAGGATGAAGAACAACAGGTCATCCTTCAGCGGCACCTTGAAGCGGCTGAAGGCATAGGCGGCCAGCGTGCCGAGGACAATCGACAGGAAGGTCGAGCCGAAGCCGATGATCACCGAATTCATGAACCGCTCGCCGAACTTGGACGGGCCGACGATAACCATACCCAGATCGCGGACGATTTCTTCGGCGAAATTTTCCGGCGGCGGCAGCGCGGCCAGCTGTTCCGGGGTGACGCGGGTGCGGGTGGTGAAGAGGTTGACGTAGCCTTCGAGGCTGGGTTCGAAGATCACTTTCGGCGGATAGCTGATGCTGTCCGGCGGGGTCTTGAAGCCGGTCATGATGATCCAGACCAGCGGCAGCAGGGTGATCAGCGTGTAGCTGACGACCAGCACGCCCGCGACCCATTTGGAGGCCTTTGAAGGCTCGGTGATGCTATAAGCGCTCATCTTTCTTTGACCTTGTTCAGGGCCTTCACGTAGATGCTGGCCAGGCCGAACACCGTGACGAAAAGGATGATCGCGTAGGCCGAGGAATAGCCGGTGCGCCACTTCTCGAAAGCTTCGCGCTTGAGGTTGATGCTGGCAAGTTCGGTGATCGATCCGGGGCCGCCACCGGTCAGCTGCACGACAAGATCGAACATTTTGAAGTTCTCGATCCCCCGGAACAGCACTGCGAGCATCAGAAAAGGCAACACCATCGGGATCGTGATGGTCCAGAACTGCCGCCACTTCGAAGCACGGTCGACTTCGGCCGCCTCATAGATGTAGTCGGGGATCGAACGCAGTCCGGCGAGGCAGATCAGCATCACGAAGGGCGTCCACATCCAGGTATCGACGATGACGATGGACCACGGCGCGAGGGTGGTGGAGCCCAGCATCTCGAAGCTGGAGGCGGGCGTGCCGGTCAGGAACTCGATCACGTAATTGAACAGGCCGATCTGCGGCTGGTAGAGGAAGGTCCAGAAGTTGCCGACCACGGCGGGCGACAGCATCATCGGGATTACGATCAGGGTGGTGAACAGGTCGTTGCCCTTGAACTTGCGGTTGATCAGCCAGGCGAGGGTGAAGCCGATCAGCACCTGAAACAGGATGGTCCAGAACAGGAAATGCGCCGTGGCCTGCATGTTGCCCCAGATGCCGTCATCGGTGAGGATTTTCTGGTAATTCTCAAAGCCCACCCACTTTACCTCGGCGTTGGGGCGGTTGGAGCGGTAGTTGGTGAACGAAAGCCGGACGGTCCAGATCAGCGGAAAGATGTTGACCGCGAGCAGAAGCAGGATCGTGGGCGTGACGAAGATCCACGCGATGGTGCGGTCGCTGAGGCCACGGGCGCGGCGCGCGAGGGATGTCGGGGTGGCCCGCGCCAGTCGGTCGATGGGGGTCTCGGTCATGGAAAGGGTCCTGCCATGGCTTCACCGGAAGCCGGGGGGTGGGCGCGCCGGAGAGGCGGCGCGCCCGTCTTCGTGTCAAAGGCAGTCTTCGTGTCAAAGGCCGTCTTCGTGTCAAAGGCCGCCGTCAGGTCAGAGCTTGCCTTCTTCGACGAAGACCTCGGTCCAGTCGGCAACCAGCCCGTCCAGCGCTTCTTTTGCGGTGCCGGTTCCGGCGACGACATAGTCGTGCATCCGTTCCTGCATCGCCAGCAACAGCGAGGCGTAGGCCGGCTCTTGCCAGAAATCCTGCACGTTCTGCATGGCAAGCAGGAAGTCAGCGGCAAACGGGGCGGAGCCTACAAAGCTTGGATCATTCACCACCGAGTTGGAGGCCGAATAGCCGCCAAGTTTCCACCATTGCGCCTGCACGTCAGGCTGGGCGAACCACTTGATGTATTCCAGCGCCGCTTCCTGCTTGTCGGAATAGGACACCACCGAAATGCCCTGACCGCCCAGCGTGGAGGCCGGAACCACCTGACCGGGATTGACGAAGAAGTCGATCTTGTCGCCACCGACGTTCGGGTCGGCCGCAAGGCCGGGGAAGAAGGCGAACCAGTTCATCGCCATCGCCACCTGCCCGGATTTGAACGCATCAAGGCTTTCACCCATGTAGGCGTTGGTATAGCCCGGCGGGGTCGCGGTGTCGTAGAGGGTCTTGTAGAATTCCAGCGCCTCGACCGCGGCGGGGGAGTTCACCGCCCCTTCCATGTCATATTTGCCGGGGGTATTTTCATACTTGAAACCCCAGGCGTAAAGCGCGCCGGTGATCCCCATCGTGATGCCTTCGGAGCCACGTTCGGTAAAGATCGACGCGCCGTAGACGGTTTTGCCATCAATCTCCATTCCCTGGAAGAACTGTGCGATTTCAAGAAGTTCAAGCTGGGTTGTCGGCTCGGCCAGATCGCGGCCGGTCTTTTCCTTGAAGGCCGCCTGAATTTCCGGGCGGGCGAACCAGTCCTTGCGGTAGAACCAGCCG
Source organism: Paracoccaceae bacterium (assembly GCA_031415015.1). Lineage (GTDB taxonomy): Bacteria > Pseudomonadota > Alphaproteobacteria > Rhodobacterales > Rhodobacteraceae > JAUYQR01. Next base: position 21,405 of record JANOQT010000156.1, on the reverse strand, counting down.
TTTGCGTCGGCCATGGCGGGCAGGGCGTAGTAGTTGGGGGTTCCCTTGGGCCAGGTCGAATAGGCGTAGACGGTGGCAGGCATGAAATCATCCATGCTGATGCCTTCGGCGTCGAAGAAGTCGTTCAGCTTGACGTAGTGGCCGTTCTCGGCACCGCCACCGATCCACTGGCTGTCACCGATCAAGAGGTCGCACAGTTTGCCGCCCGAGTTGAGCTCGGTCAGGATGCGGTCGGCAAAATTGGGCCACGGGGTGAATTCGAAATTCATCTTGTGGCCGGATTTGGCCTCGAAATCCTTGGACAGTTCGACCAGCGCATTCGCCGGGTCCCAGGCGGCCCAGCAGAGGGTCAGGTCTTCGGCCTGGGCAGTGGTGCCCGAAACAAGGGCAATTGCCGCCGTGGCGGCAAGGTATCTGGCTTTCATGTCTTCCTCCCGGTTGAAGTGGTTGGACCCGTGCTACAGCCGGGCCTTCTTTGGATTGCCGTTACGATAGGCATGGGGTGCGGGGTCTGTAAAGCGTTTTTGAGGTACGTCCCTCATTTTTCCGCAGCCGCCGTTTCCAAAGCGATTTGAAGCTGCTCAGGCGGCGGTTTCGGCGGCGGCGGGGGACGCATCGGGGGCGAGGGGCAGGTTCTCGCGGATCACGATTTCGATTCGGATCTGTTCCTGGCTTTCGTCCAGCGGCACCCGGTCGGCCTTGGCGCGCAAGACGCGGAGCGTGCTTCGGGCCAGATGGCCGAGGTTCTGGGTGATGACGGCGGAAATCTCTCCCGTCTCCAGTGCGGCGCGGGCGTGGGGGGTCAGTTCGTGGCAGATCACCGTCAGCTTTCCGGAAAGTCCCATGTCAGCAAGGGTTTGCGTCAAGGCCCGGTGTCCGTCGCACATTGCGTAGATGCCACGCACGCGCGGCGCGTTCGTCAGCATTTCCGCGACGATCTGCCGAAGCGTCTGGCTGGAGCCGTGCGATTCAAGGGTTTGCAACGCCTCGACGCCGGGAAAGTCGCGCTGCATCACTTCGTCAAAACCGCGCCGCCGTTCGATGGTGTCGCGCGCCAGAAGTGACTGGCCGATGACCAGAACCTGCCCCGGACCAGCGCCAAGATAGCGGCCCATCAGCACGCCAGCGGTCCGGCCTGCCGCGCGGTTGTCGATGCCGCTGAAATGGTCGCGCCCGGTGCTGGGCAGGTCAGAGACCAGCGCCACGACCGGCAGTCCCTTGACGCGCAGGCCCCGGATCGCATCGCGCAGGATCGGGGTTTCGGGGGCCATCAAGGCCACGCCCGCATAGTCGCGCCCCGGCAGGGTGGCCAGAAGGGTCGCCAGCGCATGCGGGTCTTCGGCCGGAAAACGGTGCAGGCGCACCTCCATCCGCGTGGTCGCGGCCACCCGGCCTGCATCCAGCATAGCGGCTTCAAGTGTCTGAAGAAACTGGCTTTCGGTATCTGGAAGGACAACAGCCATCCGGTAATTGCGGCTGCGGGCAAGGTTTGCCGCCGCCAGATCGCGGACATAGCCAAGCTTGGCAATCGCGTCGTTCACCGCGCGGATGGTCTTGTCACGCACGCCCGGCCGTTCGTTCAAAACCCGGTCCACCGTGGCAAGGCTGACGCCCGCTTCGCGTGCGATATCGTTGACGGTTGGCCGCAAGTCGGAGCCCTTTCGTTATCACTTCGTTATCGGCTGGCCAAAGAGGTACGTCAATCAGATTGCAATTCGGTTGACGGGCGCCCGAGTCCCCGCACCTATGGCAATAGTCGGGGGGAATGATCCATGCGCAGCCTGCTACTGTTCGGCGACAGCAATACCCATGGCACGATGCCGATGCCTGAACTGGGGGTCTCGGGTCGCTTTGCGCGCGACGAGCGCTGGGCCGGCCGGCTGGCACGTCTGTTGCCCGACTGGGAGGTGATCAACGAAGGCCATCCCGGCCGCACGACGGTGCATGATGACCCGGTGGAAGGCGCGCATCGCAACGGCATGACGGTCCTGCCCGCGCTGCTGGAGACGCACCGGCCACTGGACGCGGTGCTGATCATGCTGGGGACCAATGACCTGAAGCAGCGGTTTTCGGTGAACGCGGGGGATATCGCGCTGTCGCTGGAGCGGATCATCCAGTTCATTCGGGGTTTTGGTGCCGGGGCCGAGGGGGCTGCGCCGGGCATCCTGCTGGTCGCCCCGCCGCCGATTGTCGAAAGGGGCTGTCTGGCCGAAATGTTTGCCGGCGGGGCGGAGAAATCGCGCGGGCTGGCCAGCCGGATCAAGGTTGTGGCGGATCGGCAGGGCGTTGCGTATCTGGATGCGGGCGGGCTGGTGCAGGTGTCGCCCATTGACGGGATCCATTACGACGCGCCAGCCAACGCGGTGTTGGCCGCCGCGTTCGCTGCCGCGGTCCGTCAGCATTTTGGTTAGGGCAGGGCTAATCCACGCTGCGTATCTTCTTGCTTTTTCCCAAAGCAGAAATGCCGCAGACTGCGGCCATTCCAACCAGAGGCCGCACCATGACCCGCCATGACCCGATCACGCCACTTGCCGAACTGCGGGCCAACGTCTCGGTTCCGTTCACTCAGGCGCGGGCGATGCCGAAATCGGTCTACACGTCGGCAGAGTTCGCGGAGGCCGAAGTGAAGCAGATCTTCGCCAGGGACTGGCTCTGCGCCGGACGGGCCGAGGCGCTGCCCGAGCCCGGTGATTACCTGACGATGCAGATCGCGGGCGAGCCGGTGATCATCCTGCGCGACCGTGAAGGCGCTTTGCGTGGCATGTCCAACGTCTGTCGCCACCGGATGAGCACGCTGTTGGAGGGGCGCGGCAATGTGCGGTCCATCGTCTGCCCCTATCACGCCTGGACCTACAACCTTGACGGCACGCTGCGCGGTGCCCCGGCGATGGGGCTGAACGAGGCGTTCTGCAAGGACCAGATCGCGTTGCCGACGGTGCGGGTGGAAAACTGGCTGGGCTGGATCATGGTCACGTTGAACCCCGACGCGCCCGATCCTGCGGCACAGTTGCAGGACGTAGAGAACCTCGTCGGCTATCTGGATATGTCCACCTACCGCGAGACGTTCCGCGAGGAGTTCCGCTGGGCGACCAACTGGAAGGTACTGGCCGAGAATTTCATGGAAAGCTACCACCTGCCGGTCTGCCATTCCGGCACCATCGGCGGCACGGTTGACCTGCTGAAGATGACCTGCCCCGAGGGGTTTCCCGCCTTCAACTATCACTACATCGTCAAGAACGACACGCTGCCGCTGACGCTGGCGCATCCGTCGAACACCACTTTGCAGGGGGATCAGCGGCGGATCACCTGGCTGTTGTCGATCTATCCGGCGCTGCTGATCACGCTGACGCCGGGGTATTTCTGGTACCTCTGCCTGACGCCCGACGGTCCCGGTCATGTGAACGTGTTGTACGGTGGCGGGATGAGTGCCGACTGGTGCGCCGACCCTGAGGCCGGGACGCACCTAGCGGCGGTCAAGGCTCTGCTGGATGACGTCAACATCGAGGACAAGGGGTGTGTCGAGAAGGTCTATCAGGGCCTGTGCGCGGGACTGTCGGCACCGGGGGCGCTCAGCCATCTGGAGCGGCCGAATTTCGAGTTTGCGCAGTGGATCGCGGGCCGGGTCGGGCAATAATGGGCATCGAGACGGTTGAAGTACTGGTTGTCGGCGCGGGGCAGGCCGGCGTGGCGATGAGCGAACACCTGACGCGCTGCGGCATTGGTCATCTGGTGCTGGAGCGCGACCGGATCGCCGAACGCTGGCGGACGGGCCGGTGGGATTCGCTGGTGGCCAACGGTCCGGCCTGGCACGACCGCTTTCCGGGGATGGCGTTTGCGGGCGACCCGGAGGCGTTTGCGGGCAAGGACACGGTCGCGGATTACTTTGCGGACTATGCTGCAAGGATTGCGGCACCCATTCGCTGCGGGGTGGAGGTGACAGCGGTGCGCCGCAACCCGGACGGGCCGGGTTTTCGGGTGGAAACCTCGGGCGGGGTGATCGGGGCGCGCTATGTCGTGGCTGCGACCGGCCCGTTTCAGCGCCCTTTGATGCCTGCGATGGTCCCTGACAGCGCGGGGATTACCCAGCTGCATTCGGCCAGCTACCGCAATCCCGCGCAGCTGCCCCCCGGCGGAGTGCTGGTGGTGGGGGCGGGATCGTCGGGCGCGCAGATCGCGGAGGAGTTGCTGCAAGCCGGGCGAAACGTGGTCTTGTCGGTCGGCCCGCACGGCCGCCCGCCGCGCCGCTACCGGGGGCGGGATTTCGTCTGGTGGCTGGGGGTGTTGAACAAATGGGACGCCGAGGCGTCGCCCGGTACCGAACATGTGACCATCGCGGTCAGCGGTGCGGGCGGTGGCAAAACCGTGGACTTCCGCCGCTTCGCCGCTGCGGGGATGACACTGGTGGGCCGGGCGCAGGCGTTCAGCGACGCCGTGATGCACTTTGCGCCGGACCTTGCGGCCAATCTGGCCAAGGGCGATGCCGATTACCTGTCGGTGCTGGACGAGGCCGACGCCTGGGCGCTGCGCAACCACGTTGACCTGCCACCGGACCCGCAGGCTCGGATGATCTGGCCGGACCCCGATTGCGTTACCCGTCCGACACTGTCTGTTGATCTGGCCCGCGAAGGCATCACCGCGATCATCTGGGCCACCGGATATGCACTCGACTTCGGCTGGTTGAAGCTGGATGCCTTCGACGAAAAAGGCCGCCCCCGCCACCAGCGCGGCGTGTCGGTGGAGCCCGGCTTGTACTTTCTGGGCCTGCCCTGGCAGGCGCGGCGCGGGTCGGCGTTCATCTGGGGGGTCTGGCATGATGCCAAACACATCGCCGATCACATGGCCAAACTGCGCGGCTATCTTTCCTACAGCGTCCCCGTAACCGCCTGATCTGACAGGACCCTCCATGGCCCATACCCGTATCCGTAAATTCAACACCCGCGACACCTACCCCGAACAGAAGCTCGACAACGACCTGTGTCAGGCGGTCATCGCCCGTGGCGCGACGGTCTTTCTGCGCGGACAGTGCCCGCAAGACCTTGATACGGCGGCGAACATCAACTCCCATGACCCGGTGGAACAGACCCACAAGGTGATGCAGAACATCCGCCAGCTGATCGAGGAATGCGGCGGGCGGATGGAGCATCTGACCAAGCTGGTGGTCTACCTGACCGACGTGCGCCACCGCGAGCTGGTCTACCGGACCATGGGGGAATACATCAAAGGCGTGCATCCGGTCTGCACCGGCCTGACCGTGGTGGCACTGGCCCGCCCCGACTGGCTGGTCGAGATCGACGCGACCGCCGTCATTCCTGACTGATTCCGCGCGCCGGGGGCGCTTCGCCCCCCGGACCCCCAGAGGATATTTGGCCCAAGATGAATGACCGCTGATTTCAGCTTGGAGAAGTATCCCACGGGGGTCCGGGGGTGTGAAACCCCCGGCGCCAGCCACAAGAGACCCCGATGACCTTTTCTCTCCTCGCCCGCTGCCCCGATACCGGCCAGTTCGGCATGGTGATCGCCTCTTCCTCGCCCGCCGTTGCGGCGCGTTGTGCGCATGCGCGGGCTGGCGTCGGGGTGGCGGCCACGCAGAACATCACCGACCCCGCGCTGGGGCCCAGATTGCTGGATTTTCTGGCGGCCGGGATGGGGGCCGGGGCTGCGATGGCCCGCGTCGTCGCGGACGCGCCGCACATCGACTATCGCCAGCTGATGGCAGTGGATGTCCACGGCGCGACGGCGTTTCATTCAGGATCCCGGACACTTGGCGTCTGGGGCACCGCCAGTGGGGTGGGCGTTGTCGCAGGGGGAAATCTTCTTGCATCGCCACGAGTGCCTCTGGCGATGGTGGCAGGGTTTGAGGCGGCGAAAGGCAATCTTGGCGACCGGTTGATCACGGCGCTTCTGGCCGGGCGCGATGCGGGGGGCGAGGTGGGGCCGGTGCATTCGGCGGGCTTGCTTATGGTGGACCGGGAAAGCTGGCCGGTCGCAAGTTTGCGCTGCGACTGGTCGGATGGTGCGCGCCCCATCGAAGATGTCGCCCGCGCGTGGGAGGTTTATGCCCCGCAGATGGCGGCTTACGTCCAGCGTGCGCGTGACCCGCGCGAGGCCCCGTCCTACGGTGTTCCGGGTGAGGAATAGCCTCGCCAGCCCGCACGGTCCGCGTTAGCCTTTGCCGATGCCGCTTCGCTTTACCCTGCGCCAGCTGGAATACCTTGTCGCTGTCGGCGAGGCGGGGTCGATTGCCGTTGCGGCGGAGCGGGTAAACGTCTCGTCTCCGTCGATTTCCGCGGCCATTGCTCAGCTTGAACAGGAGTTCGGTCTGCAACTGTTCATCCGTCGCCATGCGCAGGGTCTTTCCCTGACGCAGGGGGGCCGCCAGTTTGTTGCCGAGGCGAAGGCGGTGCTGGCCGCTGCGGAGCGCTTGCCGGACCTTGCCACCGAGATCACCGGCAAGGTGCGGGGTCGGCTGTCGGTGGGCTGTCTGGTGACCTTTGCGCAAATGGTGTTGCCGCGCGTGCGGCGCAGTTTCTGCGACCTGCATCCGGAGGTGGAGTTCCGCCAGTTCGAGCTGGATCAGGCCGAGATTTTCGCCGGTCTCAGGGCGGCGCGGCTGGATGCGGCATTGACCTACGAGCTGGATATCCCGCCCGACCTGAGCTTTGTGCCGCTGTTGTCGCTTTCCCCGCATGTGGTGCTGCATCGGGGTCATCCGCTGGCGGCACGGGCGTTCCTCACACCCGCTGACCTGGCAGCCTTGCCGATGGTGCTGCTGGACCTGCCCTTTTCGACCGATTACTTTCTGGATCTGTTCCGACCCACCGGCCTGCGCCCGAAGGTGGTGGAACGGTCGCGCGATCTGGGGGTGGTGCGGTCGATGGTGGCCAACCGTTTCGGGTATTCGATCGCCAACATCCGCCCGGCAACCGCCGCCGCTCCGGACGGAACACCGTTGCAGTTCGTGCCGCTGAAGGGCCCCGCGCCGCTGGCGTTGGGGCTGGTCCTGTCGGACGGCGCGCGGGCGGCGCTGACGATCCGCGCTTTCATCGACCATTGCCGCGCCGAGGTGACGGAGGCGAGCTTGCCGGGGCTGGTTATCGGCGCGGCGGGGGGTTGACCCCGGCCTTTGCCGGATCAAGTCTGAGGTCATGATCCGCTCTGCCCTCATCGTAGCACATGGCCAGCCCTCCGATCCCGGTGGGGCGGCGGCTGATCTGGCCAGCCTTGCTGCGCGCGTCGCAGCGCTGCTGCCCGGCTGGGATATCCGCAGCGCCACCCTGGCCGAGCGCGACGCCCTGCCACGGCACGCGCGCGCGATGCGCCCCGGGGTGATCTTTCCGATGTTCATGGCCGGGGGCTGGTTCACCAAAGTGCAGATCCCGGCCCGGCTGGCCGATGCCGGGATTACCGGCTGGCGGGTGCTGGAGCCATTTGGCTGCGACCCTGCCGTGCATGATCTTGTGCTGACCCTTGCCAGCGAAGCCGGGGCGGATGCCGTGATTCTGGCGGCGCATGGGTCGTTCAAATCTTCGGTGCCGTCAGACATTGCCAGTCACGTGGCCGGTCGGATTGCCGGGGAAACTGCAATCGGGCGGGTGGCGGTGGGCTTCATCGACCAAAATCCGCAACTGGCCACGATCTCCGGTTTTGGGCCGGGGTCGGTCTGCCTGCCGTTCTTTGCCGCCGCTGGCGGCCATGTGACCGATGATATTCCCGGCGCATTGGCCGAAGCAGGGTTTCAGGGGCGGATTTTGCCGCCGGTGGGACTTGATGCCCGAGTGCCCGCATTGATCGCGCAGGCGATTTTGGCCGGGCGCGAGGTGTGTGCGACGGAGTGCCGGTGGAAGCGGTCGTAGGGTGCGCTACAGCGCGCCTATCCGTCAGACTGTGTGCAGGTAAAGGTCGAAGTCCACCTCCGACACCGTCCGCATCACGCGCGCATGTTCCGCCGCCTTGATCGCGGTGAAGGTGCGGTGCATGTCGCAGCCCAAGGCATCCTTCAGAAAGACCGAGGCTTTCGCCGCTTCGATGGCGGACCGCCAATCCACCGGTATCACCTGATCGCCGGTGTCGTCATAGCCGTTGCCGGTGGTTTCAGGGCCGGGGTCGATCCTGTGTGCCATGCCATGCCGGATGCCCGCCAGCACGGTTGCGGCAACAAGGTAGGGGTTTGCATCCACCCCCGCCGGGCGGTGTTCGATCCGCCGGGCCTTGATGTCGCCCGCCGGGATGCGCAAGGCGACGGAGCGGTTGTTGACCCCCCAGGTCGGGCTGACCGGGGCGTAGGACTGGCTGGCGAAACGACGCCAGGAATTGGCATGGGGGGCAAAGACCAGCATGCTTTCGCCCATCGAGGACTTTAGCCCGCCAAGCGCGTGCAGGATGGTCGGGTTCCATAGGCCTTCGGTGGCTTCTACGAACACGTTCTTGCCCGCCGCGTCCATCATCGATACGTGGAAATGCATGCCCGATCCGGCGTAATCCTCGTTCGGTTTCGCCATGAAACAGGCCACGACGCCATGCGCCCGGGCCTGAGCGCGCACGATCCGCTTCAGCCGCAGCAGATCATCAGCGGCCTGCATCACATCCGCGCGGTAGTGCAGGGTCAGTTCGTACTGGCCGGGGGCATACTCGGAAATCAGGGTTTCCGCCTTGATCCCGGCTTTGGCCGCGCCGGCATAGATGTCGGAGAACAGCGGCAGCATCCCGTGCAGGTGATCGACCGAATAGACCTCGGTCTTGGTGGACTTGCGACCGTCCAGTACATCGCGGGCGGGTTGCATCTTGCCATCCGCGCCGCGCACGGGGTCCAGCAAAAAGAACTCCAGCTCGAACGCGCCCGAGGGGTGCAGGCCTTCAGAGGCGAGGGCGTCGACCTGCCGTTGTAGGGCGTGGCGGGGGTCGGAGGCCATGGGCGCGCCGTCCAGCGAATACATCGACATGAACACTTCGCCGCGGGGTGGCTGGGTGTTGTGCAGGGGTACCAGCGTGCCGGGGATCGGCCAGGCGCGCAGGTCGCCGTCGCCCTGATCCCAGATCAGCCCCGTCTCATGCACATCCTCGCCGCAGATATCGAGGCCGAGGATCGAGATCGGCAGATGGCGGCCATTGTTGTAAAAAGACAAAAGCTCATGCCGGCGGATGATCTTTCCGCGGCCAATGCCGTTGGCGTCATGCAGGATTATGTCAAAAGCCTCGATCTCGGGGTGTGCCGCGAGAAAGGCTTCGGCTTCTGCAACGGTCGAGCCGGAGGGGCTGATATCGGTCATTTGGAACTCAGGCAAAAAGGGCGGTGAGGATTTCGTCAAAGCTGGCCACCAGACGGTCGATCTGGCGGTTTTTCGTGGCGGGGCTGACCAGCATCATGTTGTGAAACGGTGCGATCAGCGACCCGCGGTTCAACAGCGCCACATGCACCGCCGCTTCGACAGCGGGCTGATGGGCGAGGGCGGCTTCGGCCCCGTTGCGCAAGGGACCGGGGGCGCAGATGAATTCCACCCGCGCGCCGACGCGGACCACATGCCAGGGTGCTTGGTGACGGTCGATCACGGCGGCGAGGCCCTGTGACAGCCGGGCGGCGCCCTTTTCCATGTGCGCGTAGTTGGCGGGGGTCATCACGTCGCGCAGCGTCGCCTCAAGACAGGCGAACTGCATCGGGTTGGCCGACAGCGTGGTGCCCATGCCGGAATGGCCGGAGGCGCGGTTGGCATTGGCGATGGTGTAGCGGTCGGCCAGTTCAGGCGTCAGCCCCCAGACCGCCGTCGGCATCCCGCCCGCCACGCCTTTGCCGACGACAAAGATATCCGGGGTCAGGCCATGCACGCGGGTATAACCACCGTGGCCGGTGGAGATGGTGTGCGTTTCGTCGATGATCAGCAGAGTACCCGCCGCCTGTGACAGCCGCCGCAGACCGTCAAGAAAGCCGGGGTCGGGCAGCACCATGCAGGAATTTGTCATCACCGGTTCGGTCAGGATCGCCGCCACGTCGCCCTTGGCCAAAGCGGCTTCGACACCAGCCAGATCGTTGAATTCCACGCAGACGGCGGTTTTCGACAGGTCAGCGACCTGGCCCAGCAGACCGGGCCGGGTGATGGTGCGGCCCTTGGACAGGGTGACCATCGTGTCGTCCACGGTACCGTGGTAACAGCCGTTGAAGACAAGAACCTTGGGTCGCCCGGTCACCGCGCGGGCCACGCGCAGGGCAAAGCGGTTGGCGTCGGTGGCAGTGGTGGCGATCTGCCAGCGGAAGGTGCCGAAGGTTTGGGTCAGCAGCCGCCCCGCCGCCAGCGCCGCTTCGGACGGCAGCATGTAGGTCAGCCCGCGCTTTGCCTGACGGCGGATCGCCGATGCGACAGGGGCGGGGGAGTGGCCGAACATGCTGCCGGTGTCGCCCAGACAGAAATCGTCGATCTCGTAGCCGTCGATATCGGTGATCCGCGCGCCCGTCGCATCTGCAATCAGCGGAAGATGCGGCATCGGCCAGTCGGTCATCCAATGCATCGGCACGCCAGACAGGAACACGCCCGCGCCTTTGGCCATCGCCTTTGCCGACAGCGGACGGCTGGCCGAAAAGCGGCGCGCCTCGCGGGTGGCGAGAGCGTCAAGTCGTTCAGGCTGAAGACCGGCGATCAGGTCGGCGGGCATTGCGGGATACTCATGATTGCCAAGCGTTTATGCGCGATAATTTGATCAAAAGGCAAGGGCCGCTCATCACTCCTTTGCGGGCGTTCTTCGCTTGGGCAAGCGATGAGTGCCCAAAGGGAACGAAGAGCGGCTAATTCATTCTACCCAGTCGCCTTCGAAATCCTTGGGGATCAACAGGTTGTGGCGACCCAGCGCCTTGACGTCGCGTTCGCCACACAGCGCCATGGTGATGTCGAGTTCCTTTTGAATGATCTCCAGCGCCTTGGTGACGCCGGCTTCGCCCATGGCGCCCAGACCGTAGATGTAGGACCGCCCGATGTAGGTGGATTTTGCGCCCATCGCGACGGCCTTGAGCACGTCCTGCCCGGTGCGGATGCCGCCGTCGATATGAACCTCGACGGTATCGCCCACGGCGCGGACGATCTGCGGCAGCATGCGGATGGAACTCAGCGCGCCGTCCAGTTGCCGCCCGCCGTGGTTCGACACGATGATCGCGTCGGCCCCGAAATCGGCGGCCTTGCGGGCGTCGTCGGCATCCAGAATGCCCTTCAGGATGAACTTGCCGCCCCACTGATCGCGGATGCGGCGGACCTTGTCCCAGTCCAGCTTGGGGTCGAACTGTTCGTTGGCCCAGGCGGTCAGGTCGGACAATTTCTCCACATTCTTGACGTGGCCGACGATGTTGCGGAATTGCCGGCGCGGGGTGCGCAGCATTCCCAGCGCCCAGGCGGGCTTGCTGGCGATGTTGATCAGGTTCGGGATCGTCGGTTTCGGAGGTGAGGACAGGCCGTTGCGCACATCCTTGTGCCGCTGGCCAAGGATTTGCAGATCCAGCGTCAGGACAAGCGCCGAGCATCTGGCCTTGCGGGCCCGTTCGATGATCGCATCAACGAAATCCTCGTCGCGCATCACGTATAGCTGGAACCAGAACGAGGTGGGCGATGCGGCGGCGACATCTTCGATGGAGCAGATCGACATGGTGGAAAGGGTGAAGGGGACGCCGAATTTCGCAGCGGCGCGGGCCGCCTTGATCTCGCCGTCCGGGCATTGCATGCCGGTGGAGCCGACGGGCGCGAGGGCGACAGGCATGGTGATCTTCTGGCCGATCATTTCGGTGTCCAGCACGCGGCCCGACAGATCGCGCGCCACCCGCTGGCGCAGGCGGATGCGGCTAAAATCGGAGGAGTTTTCGCGGAACGTCTGTTCGGTATAGCTACCGCTTTCGGCATAGTCGTAGAACATTTTCGGGGTTCGGCGGCGGTACAACTGCTTCAGATCGTCGATACAGGCGATGACGGGCATTGGTCCCTCCGCGGATTGGTCATGTCTTGTTACCAATTCGACCGCAGTGGCGCAATGGGAGATGGGGGTTGTAAGTAGTACGATAACGTATTATATAATTTGTTATCGTATCAAGTGGGAGATGAACATGACCCTGTCCCGTCGCAAGACCCTTGCCCTGATTGGTGGCGGAGCAATCCTTGCCGCCACCGCCTCGCTTGGCGCGATTGCCAGTCGCAAACCCCGCTTTGCCGCGCTGCCATGGGCCGAGGCAGGGATGGAAACCGAGCCGCGCCGCCGCGCGCTGTCCTATGCGCTTCTGGCGCCGAACCCGCACAACCGGCAGCCGTGGCTGGTGGACCTGCGTGAAGAGGGGGTGGTGACGGTGTACGTCGATACGGCAAAACTTCTGCCGCAGACCGATCCGCTGAACCGTCAGATCACCATCGGGCTGGGCTGTTTTCTGGAGCTGATGCGGATGGCGGCCAGCCAGGACGGCCAGCGGGTGACGATCACGGTGTTTCCGAAAGGTGAGGATGCAGGCGCGCTGGATGCCCGGCCGGTGGCGCGGGCGGTGTTCACGGCCGATGCTTCGGTCACGCCGGACCGGCTGTTCGCGCAGGTGCTGGCGCGGCGTTCAGCGAAAGACCCTTATGATACTGCCCGACCCTTGCCTGCCGATACTTTGGCACGGCTGGACGTGGCGACCCATGGCCGCTTTGGGGGGACGCTGGACCCAAAGGAAGTGGCCGACTGGCGCGCCTTGACGCGTGAGGCGCTGCGGATCGAGATCGAGACACCGCACACCTTCAGGGAATCGGTGGACCTGTTCCGCATTGGCCGGGCCGAGGTGGACGCGAACCCGGACGGGATCGACTTTACCGGGCCGTTGTTTGAGGTGATGGGCGCGACCGGCCTGTTCACCCGCGAGGGGGCACTGGATACGGGATCGCAGGCCTACAAAGCGGGGTTGGACGCGGTCTATGCCAATACCGATACGGCGATGGGGCATGTCTGGCTGGTGACGGCGGGCAACAGCCGCGCCGATCAGATCGCCACGGGGGCCGATTGGCTGCGGGTCAACCTTGCGGCCACCGGGGCCGGGGTTGCGTTTCAGCCTCTGTCGCAAGCGCTGCAGGAATACCCCGAGATGGCCAGCATATACACCGGCCTGCGCACCAAACTTGCGCCCGAGGGTGGCACGGTTCAGATGTTGGCGCGGATCGGCTATGGCCCCGCTTCGGGCCCCAGCCCACGCTGGCCCCTAGAGGCAAAGATCGTGAATGCCTGACCGGACGCCAGAAGATACCTTCTTTGCCTTCTTCACCGAGGTGGGAATCGTGGCACAACTGAGCCGCGCCCTGTTCGAGGCGCGGCTGCCCGACGGGTTCACCCTGTCGCAGTTCACCGTCCTGAACCATCTGATCCGGGTGAAGGACGGGCGCACGCCGCTGGATCTGGCGCGCGCCTTTCAGGTGCCGAAGACGTCGATGACGCACAGCCTTGCGGTGCTGGAGCGGCATGGGCTGGTCCGGCTGGCCCCGAATGCGCGCGACGGTCGGTCAAAATGCGTCTGGATCACCGAAGACGGGCGCGCCTTCCGGCAGGCGGCAATGGCAGGAATGGTGCCGGATATGGCTGCCATTGCAGCGCAGTTTGCGGCGGAACGGATCGCCGGGGCGTTGCCCATCCTCAGCGATCTGCGCCATTTGTTGGACAGGATGCGCGACCCGGACTGACGATCAGGCGGAATGCGCGCCGCTTGCAAGTGCCGCGACATTGGCCAGCACTTCGGCCACCGGTTTGCCGGCGCCGATGTCCTTGACGATGGCCGACCCCACCACGCAACCATCGGCCACGCTGGCAATAGCCCGCGCCTGATCGGGGGTCGAGATTCCAAAGCCCACGATCACCGGCAGATTGGTGGAGGCCTTGATCCGCGCCACTTCGGGTGCGACTTCGGTCGCAACCGCCGCGGCCGCCCCGGTGATCCCGGTGACCGAGACATAGTAGACGAAGCCGGAGGTGTTCTGCAGGACCTTGGGCAGGCGCTTGGCATCGGTGGTGGGGGTGGCGAGGCGGATGAAGTTCAGCCCGGCGGCCTGCGCGGGGATGCACAGCTCGGTATCCTCTTCGGGCGGCAGATCAACCACGATCAGCCCGTCGATCCCGGCAGCTTTGGCATCAGTCAGGAACCGGGCCACCCCGCGCGAATAGATCGGGTTGTAATAGCCCATCAGCACGATGGGGGTGGTTGGATCACCCTTGCGAAAATCGCGCACCATTTGCAGCGTCGCGTCCATGGTCATGCCGCCTTCCAGCGACCGTTGCCCGGCCAGCTGGATCGTCGGGCCGTCAGCCATGGGGTCGGTGAAGGGCATGCCAAGTTCGATGATGTCGACGCCCGCCGCCGGCAGGCCTTTCATGATCGCAAGCGACGTGGCCACGTCCGGATCGCCGCCCATGATATAGGCGACGAAGGCTTTCTTCCGCGCGGCGCGCAGCCGGGCAAAGGTGTCGTCGATCCGTGTCATGATTATCCCTGTGCGTTGCCCGCCGGGTTTGCACGGGGCCGGGCCGAAAATCAATGGCTGATGGCGGGGCTGCAGCCGCTTGATCCTTGTCTTGCGCGCCACTAGAAGCAGGCGGTCGCCAATGGAGGGTCAGATGGGTTTCAAGATGGGTATCGTGGGTCTGCCGAACGTGGGCAAATCCACCCTGTTCAACGCGCTGACCCGGACGGCGGCGGCGCAGGCGGCGAACTTTCCGTTCTGCACCATTGAGCCCAACGTCGGCGAAGTGGCGGTGCCCGACGCCCGGCTGGACAAGCTGGCGGCGATTGCGGGGTCAAAGCAGATCATCCCGACGCGGATGACCTTTGTCGATATCGCCGGCCTCGTGCGCGGCGCGTCAAAGGGCGAAGGCCTGGGCAACCAGTTCCTGGCCAACATCCGCGAATGCGACGCCATCGCGCATGTGCTGCGCTGTTTTGAAGACGGTGACATCACCCATGTCGAGGGCCGGATCGACCCGGTGGCCGATGCCGAGACGATCGAAACCGAACTGATGCTGGCCGATCTGGACTCGGTCGAACGGCGCCTGACTGCCCTTGCGAAAAAGCTGCGCGGCGGGGATCAGGATACGCTGGACCAGGACCGCCTGCTGCGCGCGGCGCTGGCCGCACTTGAGGCGGGTCACCCCGCCCGAACCGTCAAGGTTGCGGCAGAGGATCAGAAGCAGTGGCGGATGCTGCAGCTTTTGACCGCTAAACCGGTGCTGTTTGTCTGCAACGTCGAGGAAGCGAAGGCCGCCTCGGGCAACAGCCAGTCCGACCGTGTGGCGGAGATGGCCGCCGAACAGGGCGCGGCGGTGGTCGTGATCAGCGCCCGGATCGAGGAGGAAATCTCGCAGCTGGCCGAAGATGAGGCGGCGATGTTTCTGGAAGAGATGGGCCTGCATGAGGCGGGGTTGGACCGGCTGATCAAGGCGGGCTACGCGCTGTTGGGACTGTCGACCTATTTCACGGTGGGGCCGAAAGAGGCGCGGGCCTGGACGATCCCGGCGGGGACACTGGCGCCGCAGGCGGCGGGGGTGATCCACGGCGACTTTGAGAAGGGGTTCATCCGGTCCGAGACCATCGCCTATGAGGACTACATCGCAGGAAACGGCGAGGCGGGGGCGAAGGAGGCGGGGAAATTCCGCGTCGAGGGCAAGACCTATGAGGTGAAGGACGGGGATGTCCTGCACTTCCTGTTCAGCGGATAGCTGTCCACGCGTGGACAAGAGTGTGGGACGTTTGATTTCAAGAGGTTAGGTGGGTCGGATTAAGGGTTTGTTAGGGTTTTGAGGGTGGGAAAAGCCTGGGTGACCCCCGGTTTGCGGACGACCGGGTTGCGGGGCGGGGCGGGGGGGCGCTAACGTGGGGTTAACCGCCGGATGGCAGGGTGGGTGCAAGAGAGTCGGGCTGAAGCCCGACCTACGGGGGCGGGATGAACCACCTTTACTATGGCGACAATCTGACGGTGCTGCGCGACAGCATCAAGGACGCGTCGGTCGACCTGATCTATCTGGACCCGCCGTTCAATTCAAACGCCAGCTACAACGTGCTGTTCAAGGGGCCGGCGGGCGCCGATAGCGCCGCGCAGATCGAGGCGTTTGATGATACCTGGCACTGGAACGACAGCGCCGAGGCGGCGTTCGGCGATGTGATGCGCGGGGGCAATGCGGCGGCGTCAACGATGCTGCGGGCGATGCGGAGTTTCCAGAGGCAGACTGTAGCGGAAAAGGCAGTTTGATGAAGTGCTATCAGTGTGACCGCCCGGCGATGTATTCCGTTGGCGACAACAACAACAACATCCCTCTCTGCCTAGACTGTTATGCGAAGTTGTCGCACATCAAGAACCTGCAGTTTCTTCAGAACGCAGCGATGATGAATCGGGCGTTGGACGACATGGATATGATGACGGGCTTTCCGAGTTCGGGTGGCAGAGTGCCCGTTCAAGCCCTCGCTCAGGCAATGCAGAGGAGCCATACATTGAACAACATCCATATCTCTCAGTCGCAAATAGGTGTCCTAAACACTGGCTCGATCCAAAGGATCGACGCTGCGATCACGCTGTCGAAAGGGTCAGACGCAGAGGAAATCGGTTCGCTAATCAACAACCTGACACAAGCCGTTATTCAATCTAAAGAATTGGACGCTACACAGCAGAACGAAATCATTGATCTCACTGAGACACTCGCCGAAGAAGTTGTCGGAAAACGCAAGCCAGCCACAATCACCGCAGTGATGAAGGCGATCACTGAAAAAGTCACTGGAGTGGCAGCCCTAGCGGGGGCAGCCGAAAAGCTGTGGCAGGCAATTAAGCCGCTGCTTCCGGTCTAACTCCTCCAGCCGCTACACAATCTTCCAACCCCGGCGATGTGGTGCTGGACCCGTTCTGCGGCTGTGGCACCACGGTTCATGCGGCGCAAAAGCTGGGGCGGAATTGGATCGGGATCGACGTCACGCACCTTGCGGTGGGTCTGATCGAAAAGCGGCTGCGCGATGCGTTTGAGGGGGTGCAATTCATCACCCACGGGGTGCCGCAAGACCTTGAGGGCGCGCGGAACCTTGCGGCGCGGGGGCGGGATGACAAGAATTACTACTTTGAGTTTGAAAAATGGGCGCTGTCGCTGATCAACGCGCAGCCCGGCAACCTGTCGAAGAAGGGGGCCGACAAGGGGATCGACGGGAACCTGTATTTCGGGGCCAAGCATGAGGGGCGGGCGATTGTCAGCGTCAAGGCGGGCGACAACGTCGGCGTGGCGATGATCCGCGATCTGCGCGGGGTGATCGAGCGGGAAGGGGCGCAGATCGGGGTGTTTCTGACGCTGACGGACCCCTCGCGCCCGATGGTGACCGAGGCGGCGGGCGCGGGGCAGTATGAGGTGCCGGGGCTGGCGGGGTCGGTGCCGCGCATCCAGATCGTGACGATTGAACAAGCGATGGCGCTGCGCGACCGGGCGGTGCGGCTGCCCGCGCTGAGGCAGGACAGTTTCAAGCGCGCGGCGCGGGAGGCGGACGGCACTGCGCAGGGCGCGCTGGAGTTTTGAGTGGGCGATGGGCAGATTGCCCATCCTACGGGGGCGGCAGATTGCCCATTCTACGGGTGCGGCAGATTGCCCATCCTACGGGCCTATTCGGCAAACCGCAGATAAGTCGCCTCGGCGGTGCTGGTGCCGTAAAGGCCCTGGATGGTCAGGGCGTCCTTGTCGCAGGTGAAGGCGAAGCCGTTGGTGGGGCGGCTGGGGCCTGCGTCGGGGCCGCTTTGGTTCTGTACGACCGGGCCGATGTGGATGGCGATCGACCAGCCAAGGGTGTTTTCGGTGTAGGTGGCCATGCCTGCGCCGGGGCCTACGACCGACCAGTCAAAGCCGATGCTGCCGCTGCGGGACTCCTCAAACCGCATGGCGCCGCCGCGGCCGCTGACGGTGCAGATGTTGGTGTTGTCGCGGAAATCGAGGCTGCCGTTGGCGGCGTCGGTGAAGGTCAGCACCCAGCCGCCGCTGGCATAGCCGCAGGACAGATTGCCGCCTGCTGCTGCCAGCTGGCTGGCGCCGATCTGCATGGCGGTTGCGGCAAAGCCGTCGAGGGTTTCCTGCGTGGGGGACCAGGCGCCGATCAGGCAGCAGGTGCCGCCGGTGGTGTCTTCGTCGGTCTCGACGGTCAGGGTGGCGGTGGCATCGGTTTCGGTGGTGGCGGCGTAGAGGATGTAGGTTTTCTCGCCCTCGCAGGTGTTGATTTTCTCGGGGGGCGGGGTCCAGTCTTCGGTGCCGTCGAGGCGCATCCTTGCTGTGGGCGGGGGTGAGGGGGGATCGAGCGTGAGGGTGAAAATCTTGTCCTCGGCGAAGCTGGCGCCCCAGCGCGGGATGACGAAGGCGGCGGTTGGCATGTCGAGGCTGTCAGGGTCGGAGAAGCGCTTTTCCGACAGGCCGTAGATCTGCGGTTGCAGCGCAAAGCCACCCGGAAGCTGGATGCGGCCACCCAGCCAGCCTTCGATGAAGCGGGTCCAGTCGTCGGCGGAGATCAGGCTTTGCAGGACGGCGGTCTGATCGCCAAGGCGCATCCGGGCAAGGAAGCGGCCGACGCCTTCCGGCCCGGTCTCGGTGGCGATCCAGAGGAAGAAGACGACGTTTTCATAGCGCATCCCGGTCAGGCTTTGGGTCAGGGAACTGCGGTCGAAGGCATCGAACCAGCCGTTGCGGGTGTTGTAGCCGGGCAGGGTGAGGTGGGCGAAGTACTCCGCACTGCCTTCGGACCACCATTCATCGCTGCCCTCGGCCATCGCCGCATCCCAGGTGTTGTACTGGGCGCAGTGGAACAGCTCATGCGCAAGGGTGAAGATGAAATCTTCGGTCCGGGTGGCGGTGGACAGTTTGTAGACAGTGACGGAGCATTCCGACCCGATCAGGGCAGTCGCCTCGGCGTGGGTTTGCACGGTGCGGCCGTCGAGGGCAAAGCTGTCGGTCTGGTCGGACAGCAAGATGGTGATGTAGCGCGGGGGTGCAGCGGTGCCGATGCTGTCGAACGCGGGGCCAAGCGCTATGGACAGCTGCTCGGCATAGCCAAGCATGGCGGTATCATCCCCCGCCAGTGTGTTGGCGAGGCGGATGAGACGAAGGGTTGATGGGCCGGTGCGGGTGACGATGTCGAAGCGCCCGATCTCGCGGCACTCTTGCGGGGGCAGGCCGTCGATGAAGTAGCCAAGGTAGGTGGCGGCAGTGCAGGGGGTGAAGGCCCGCGCGCCGCTGGCCGGAAGGCTGGCAAGGAGGCCAACGATCAGGGTCAGCAGCAGGCGCATGGGCAGGCCCCCGGACGATGGAGCGAGCTTAGCACGCCGGGGCCGTGCCGTCATCGCGGCGGGCCGCCGGTGGTCAGCGGCCTCAGGACGGTTTGTGGACGCGCCCATCAAGCAGGGGCAGGCGCAGGCCGGGGATCAGCATCGGCACGCGGCGGGCGTAATCCTCGTATTCCGGGAAGGTCTGGCGCAGGACGCTTTCTTCGAACTGCGCGCGGCGGATCTGCAGCAGCAGCCACATGAACCCAACCCCAAAGGCAAGCGCCGAGCCATGCGCCAGCACGACGCCAAGGATCATCATCACTTCGGCCCCGTACAGCGGATGGCGCACGACGGCATAACTGCCCTGTGTCTTAAGCTCACGTGAGGTGGCCATGATCGAGAACGACCGGCCAAGCTGGTTCAGGCACCAGGCCGACAGGCAGGTGCCGAGAATGATCATCGTGGTCGAGATGATCCGAAGGGCCGGCCCGATCGGTTCTGGCGGCAGCACGATCAGCAGCATCATCACGAAGGTGCCCGCCACCGCCACAAGGCGCGGCATGATCCCGGACGCGTTTTCGCGCGGGGGCAGGCGGGTGACGGTGTAATAGAGAATGAGGCTGATGAAGATCACGCCGCAAAATTGCGACAAAAGTGCCAGCGGCCACAGCGCGATCTTGTCGCGCAGGTCGAACGAGATGACGAAGGACAGCACCTGTTGGACGCCGAGATAGCCAAAGATCAGCAGCATGGCCAGTTTGCCGAGGTTGTCTTCAAGCGTCTTGTTCATGGGTTTTGCCTTTCGGAGCCTCGGTCGGGCGGGTGTCTGGACGGCGGAAAGCCTGAGCAATCCCGCGGAACGGGTGGAGGAGCTGCTGGTGGTAAAGCTGCGGCATCGGTTCGTTGATGCCGTAAGCCTTGGGTCGCCGCTTGGGCAGAAACAGGGTTCCGGCGATCACGTCGATGATCGACAACTGGGCGGCAAAGTTGCGGTCATAGGCATCCGGTTCGTTGGCGTGATGCCAATGGTGATACTCGGGCGAGGCGAACAGCCACTTGAGGGGGCCAAAGTTGATCCGGGTGTTGGAATGGATCAATAGCGCCTGCGCCTGATAGATGACCTGAAAAATCACTGCGGCCTCAAGGGAAAAGCCAAGGAAGTAGATCGGCAAAAGCGCCAGCGTGTTGGTGAAGATCTGATCGACCGGATGAACCCGGTGGGTCGCCAGCCAGTCCATCTGCTCGATGCTGTGATGCACGGCGTGGAATCGCCACAGGAACGGCACGGCATGGCTGATGCGGTGAGCGGTGTAATAGCCGATGTCGGCGATGATGATGACGGCGATGACCTGTATCCAGAGCGGCAGGGCGGTGATCCAGGGTGTCGGGTCTGCGCCGAAGGCATGGTTGAACCCGACCATCAGGATCCCAGCCACCACGGTAAACCCGGCGCGGACGACCAATCCGTTCACCAGCAGGTAGAACAGATCATTCACCCAGTTGCGCCGCAACGTTCCCTGTTCGGGATCAATCGGGATCAGCCGCTCCAGCGGGATGAAGATGCAGGCCAGGATGAAAATCGCCGTATAGTCCATCTGGATGTCCTGCTGCCAAGCCCGCACACAGCCGATATCCCGCCCGAGAATGGCCGAAATAAGGAATTCCCGTGCCGCCGATTGGGAAATTCTGGGAAACAGTGATTGCCGCTATGGAAACACAGCCCCACTCACAGGCGCGTGTGGGCACCGGAAGGCTGGCCACGAACGAGGTTCCCGCCCTGGCAAAGCGCCAACAGCTGACATTCGCGGGTCTTTCCCTCTTGCTACCGAAGGACGCCGCCGGTAAATGATCTGCGTCGGAGGCGTGGCTGAGAGGCCGAAAGCACTCGGTTGCTAACTGAGCGAACGGGGAACCGTTCCGTGGGTTCGAATCCCACCGCCTCCGCCAACACCTAATCCATTGTTTTTAATGTGTTATTCGTCGAACCATTAGTGTCCACATATCCGCGCGTTACCCGCCCGCGCGGCGCGCAGAGACCGCACCGATCCTCTGACTCCCTGCCGATTTTTGCGCTGAGTCTTTGCTGCGGACAGGCCGCGATACGGTTTGCGTTGCTTCGGGCAGCGGATCGCCCCGTTTGATCTTGGCAAGTGGGGCTGGC
>JANOQT010000155.1:0-25659 GCA_031415015.1 Paracoccaceae bacterium | reverse complement strand
GACCGCCAAGCTCAACGGCGTCGATCCCCAAGCCTGGCTCGTCGACACCCTCGCCCGCATTCCAGACCACAAGATCAACCGGATCAATGACCTGCTGCCATGGAACCTGCGGTAATGGCAGTCAGACCGGACGGTTACCGTAGATGGGTATTCGCCGAATGAGCTTGTGGCTTTCGTCCGGGAAGACTGCGCCTCCGGTGACGTTGGTGCGCTGAAGTATGTGGGAAAGCCGTACAAGAAGCGTGGCAACACGTTCCAGAAGTTTCAGATAACCTGTGTCGGCGGCCCCGGCCCCCGTATCGGCGAGACGTTGGCAGTGTCGGTCGAGGTTGAACGCATGCCCGACGGGCGCAACATGACCGAATACACCTATGGTGCTGGCGGACAGATTCAGTACTCACGCTACATCAGATAGGCAGCCACTGATGTAGGATGGGCAATACTGCCCATCCATCCCATCGGTCACACCGCGCGCTTCAACCCGCCCTCCGCCGCCGAAGCCTCGGCCTGATCCAGCAGCCTTTGCAACACCGCGCCGCGGGCAAAGTCAGGCTTGGCCACGCCCTCGCCCCGGATTGCGGCGATGAAGCGCTGGTAGATCGTCGGCACCGGCGGGCAGTCCACCTCGTGCCAGGCTCCGGTCAGGATGTCGCCGCCCAGACAGGCGCGCAGCCGGCTCACGCCCGCCTCAAAGCTGACCTCCAGCCCGCCCGTGACGCCGTACAGCCGCAGCCGCAGGTCGTTCAGGTGGCCGGTGGCAAAGCGTGTCGCCGCAACAGTCCCCAACGCACCATTTTCCAGCACCACCTGCATCGTGGCACTGTCATTGGCGTCCAGCACGTAGTCGCCGATCCGACCGCCGGGGGCCTTGTCGAAGGTGGCCAGCAGGCACGACACCTCCGTGGCATCCATTCCGGCCACGAAGGTCGCGAAATCAAGGATATGGATGCCCACATCCCCCAGAACGCCTTTGGAGCCATGCGCCGTGGACAACCGCCACAGCCATTGCGGCTCAACGTCCCAGTGGCCCCAGGCGGGTTGCGTGAGCCAGCTTTGCAGATAGGACGCCTCGAAATGACGGATCTGTCCGATCTCCCCCTCCCGCACAATTATGGCGGCCTGCTGCAAGGCCGGCACATTGCGGTACGTCAGGTTGACCATATTGACGACCCCCGCCCGCGCCGCTGCGGCGGCCATTTCGCTGGCAGCCCCGGCGTTGGTGGCGAGGGGTTTTTCACATAGGATATGTTTGCCTGCCGCCAGCACTGGCATCGTCGTCGCATAATGCGCGGCGTCCGGGGTGACGTTGGTCACTGCATCAAACTCGCCCCAGGCCAGCGCTTCCTCCAGCGAGGCGAACCCGCGTGCAATCTGGTGTCTGGCACAAAAGGCGGCCAGCGGGTCCGGGCGCGTATCGACCCCTGCTGCCAAGGTGACCCCGGGAATGGCCGCAAAGTGTTCGGCATGGGTGTTGGCCATCCCACCGGTGCCGATGATCAAAAGACGAACCGGTTGCATCAGCGATACCCCGCCTCGCCGTCATGGTGCAAGCGCGGGCCGCGTTCGGTGATCGGTTCCAACGCGGTGGCCACGGGTACATTTGGCGCGTCGTTCGGGTTGGCGATCCGCGCGGCGGGATTATACGCCCAGCGGACGCCGTTGGCGATCACCCGCTGCACCAACGGCTGGTGATAGGTCGGATAGGTCTCGTGCCCCGGCCGGAAGTAGAAGACATTCCCCGCGCCGCGTTTGTAGGTCAGGCCCGACCGGAACACCTCGCCGCCCTGAAACCAGCTGATGAACACGGTTTCCAGCGGTTCCGGCACGCCGAAAGGCTCGCCATACATCTCTTCGTTTTCCAGCTCGAAATGATCCGGGATGCCCGCCGCAATCGGATGGTTGCGGCCGGTGACCCACAGGCGTTCGCGCTCGCCCGCCTCGCGCCAGGTCAGGTTGCACGGCGCGCCCATAAGGCGCTTGAAGGGTTTGGCGAAATGCGCCGAATGCAGGAAGATGATCCCCATTCCGCCCCAGACCGCAGCGCAGACCCGCTCTACCACGGCGTCGGACACCTCGCCGTGCGCGGCATGGCCCCACCAGATCAGAACATCGGTTTCGGCCAGTTTGGCCACGGTCAGGCCATGCTCAGGGTCCTGCAACGTCACGGTGGTTGCGGCAATCCCGCCGGACGTGTTCAGCGCGTCGGCGATGCAGGCATGCATTCCCTTGGGGTAGATGCCTGCCACCACCTTGTTGTTCTGCTCGTGGACGTTTTCGCCCCAGACGGTGACGCGAATGGTCATATCTATCTCCTTCAATCCTGCCCGTCGTACCGGATTTTCCGGCTTTCCGACCGGATGTCCAGCGCGATACGTCGCTGCGCCGATCCGGCAGCGCCAGTCGTCGCGTCCAGTGTCAGGCTGTCACGCAGGCCTGAGTGGCGCTCATGGCAAGGTGTATGACATGACTGCAGACGACTGCCAAACGGTTGCAGCTTGCAGCCCGACACTGGCCCGCGCACTGGCCCGCACACTGGCCTCGATCCGCTGCTGAGGGGCCCGCGGATCTGGTTCCACCCCGTTCAGGTATAGAATCAACAGCCCGACTGGCCGCCTCGCAGCCCGCAGGACTTGCCTCGTCCTTGAGGTTTGGCGTCCCGCAAGATGTTCGGAAAAAGGCCGGTGCAGCCCGGGGTTGAACCGCCATCGGCCTCCGATTCGGCACCCCGCCAACTGACGCGCCGGTCCGCCTGATCGCGCTGCCCTGCAGCGCCGCAAAACCCGCCGATTTGTCAGGTTTTTCCCGCTTCCCGCGCTCAACCAGTCCTACCAGTTCATTTGCATGCATTGCTTCGTTGACAGTGCCACCCGGAACCGGAGTAAGCTTGGGTGCAGGCAAGAGACGGACCCGTTGCCAAACGCCTGTTACACGGGGACCCGACACTGCCGCAGCGTTTGGATGTGACCGACCCATAAAAACCGGGGACAGCCCGTCGCCTCTGCTTTCAAATCCAGGGAGACTGACCTTGAAACACACAACCTCCGCCTTCAGCCGCCGCCGGTTCCTGCAAGGATCCGCCGCCGGTGCCGGCATCCTCGCCGCTCCGGCGATCATTTCGTCCAAGGCGCTCGCCTCGTCGGGCGAAGTGAACTTCACGGGTTGGGCCGGCTATCCGGCCCTTGCCGAAAAGGTGTTCCCCGCCTTCACCGCCGCCACCGGGATCACGGTGAACTTCACCGAACAGCCCGATCAGGACACCATGTTCGCCGCCGCAAAAGTTGCGGTCGAGGCGGGTGGCATCGACATGATCGAACCCACGATCGACCGTTGGGGCGGCTGGAATGCCAACGGCCTGCTGCAGCCGTTCGATGAGGCCAAGCTGGCCATGGACAACTATCTGCCGGGTCTGGCGGATGGATCTGCCGGCGACCGCTCGCGCGCTGACGGGGCGTTGTTCTACGTGCCGTCGAACTGGGGCACCGAGGCCATCGTCTACAACAAGGAAGCCGCTGTGCTTGGCGATCCGCCGTCCCTTGGCGCGCTGTTCGACCCGGCAAACCAGGCCGTCCTGCGTCCGCATTCGGCGCTTGCCGCAATGGGCCGCTGGCTGGACGCCACCGGCAAACTGCCGCGTCCGTGGCTGGATGGCTACTCCGACATGGCTGCCATGGTCGAGCTGTGGGACATCGCACTGGCCGAGGCCGTCAAGGCCAAGGGCAATGTGGTGCAGTTCTGGTCCGGTGAAAACGAAGCCAACGCCGGCTTCGTGGCCAACGGTGCCACCGTCGGCCTGTGCTGGGATTCGACCGGCTTCAACCTGCGCAACGACGGCTACGGCTACATGGCGCCAGCCGAGGGTGCCTTTGCCTGGCATCAGGGCTTTGTCATGATGAAGAACGCCGTCAACACCGATCAGGCGCACGAGTTGGCCAAGTGGGTCTCTACTGGCGAGGGTGCCGCGATGTGGGCGACCGCCTTCTCGTCCAACCCGGTCGGCAAGGGCGCGGGCGACATGCTCGATCCCGAAGTTTCGGCCTACTACAACGCCGCCTTCGACGACGCCAAACTGGCCGCTCTGTGGTGGTGGCCGGAACAATCCGCCGAATTCATCGCCAAGCGCGGTGAATATGCCGACAAGTACAAGGCCTCCTGATCCTTGGCCTGAAATCTGTGCACGCCGGGTCCGCAAAGGCCCGGCGTGTTCATTTCTGCCGGCCGTCTGACCAAATCCGTTGCAGGATGGACGCGGCCTGTTAAGTTGACTGGCCAGACAATAAAAAACTTCCGGGGATGGGAACGCGTCAATGAGCGCTGGGATTGATCTTGATAACGTCGTCTGCGACTTCGGCTCGTTCCGGGCCGTTGATCATGTGAATGTCAGCATCCAGCCGGGCGAGTTCTTTTCCTTTCTCGGGCCGTCTGGCTGCGGCAAGACCACGATCCTGCGGATGATTTCGGGCTTTATCGAACCGACGCAAGGCGTGATCCGCATCGGCGGCAAGGACATGCGCGGCCAGCGCCCGAACCAGCGGCCCACCGCACTGATCTTCCAGAACCTCGCGCTCTTTCCATTGATGCCGGTCTGGGAAAACATCTCCTTCGGGTTGGAGGTGCGGGGCGTCGACAAGGCCAAGCGCCGCGCCCGGGCGGAGGAGTTGCTGGCGCTGGTCGATCTGCCGGGTGCGGGCGACAAGATGATCAGCCAGCTGTCGGGCGGCCAGAAACAGCGCGTCGCCATCGCCCGCGCGCTGGCTGTTGAACCCTCGGTCATGCTGCTGGATGAGCCCCTGTCCGCGCTCGATCTGAAGCTGCGCCAGAACATGCGGGCGGAACTGCGCGCCATCCAGAAACGCACCGGCGTGACCTTCGTCTTCATCACCCACGATCAGGGCGAGGCGCTGGCGATGTCCGACCGTGTCGGCGTGATGAGCCAGGGCAAGCTGCAGCAGGGGGCCAACCCGCGCGATATCTACAACAATCCGGTCAACGGGTTTGTGGCGTCTTTTGTCGGCGAAAACAACGTCCTGACCGGCGGCGTCTCGGCCCCTGCGGCGGGCTTCGCCACCATGGACACCCCGCATGGTCGCTTCCGTGCGCGTATCGCAGACGGCGTCTCGGGCACCGGCGTCAAGCTGTACGTCCGCCCGGAACATACCGCCATCTCCGACACAGCCGCGCCGGAAAACTCCGTTCCCGTCACCATCAGCGAGGTCGCATTCGAGGGCAACTTCATCGCTGTTCACGCGGTCAGCGACAGTGGCATGACCTTCCTGTCGGAAATCCGCAACGACGGTGCGGCCACGGTTCCTGCGATCGGCAGCAAGCTGCACGTCAGCTTTGACCCCGCCCGTGCCGCGATCCTGCCCGACGCCGCCAGCGCAAAGGGCTGATCCGATGCAAGAGATGATGAAACGCTACGGCGGCGCGCTGACGGCAATAATCCTGTTGCTGACCACCTTCTGGATCCTTGTCCTGCTGATCCTGCCCAACCTGACGATGTTCGAAAGCTCGTTCCGCCCCTATCTGCCGGTGCTCGATATCGGCGGCCCGAAGGACACCTATTCCCTCGGCAACTACATGAACATCTTTGGCGGCGAAGTGCCGATGTCGATCTTCGGGATCGACGTGATGGTCTCGGCGCGCGTCAAGATATTCATCCTCACGGTGTTCTATTCGATTGTCGTGACCGTGATCGCCTTTCTGCTGGCCTATCCGCTGTCCTTCTATCTGGCCAAGGTGGTGTCGCCGAAATCCCTGCCGACGCTGTTCTTGCTGCTCTTCGTGCCGCTTTGGGTGTCCGAAGTGCTGCGGTCTTTCGCTTGGTACGTCATCCTGACGCTGAAGGGGCCGCTCAACGGCATCCTGATGCAGATCGGCCTGATCGAGCGGGAAATCCGCTGGATCGAGGGGTACAGTCCGGTGGTGATCACCCTCGTCTATGCCTACGTGCTGTTCATGCTGTTCCCGCTGTTCAACGCCATGCAGTCTTTGGACAGCAACCAGATCGAGGCGGCCGAGGATCTGGGCTCGCCGTGGTGGCGCACCCATTGGCGCATCATCCTGCCGCATGCCAAGCCCGGCATCGCCTCCGGCGCGGTGATGGTGTTCATGCTGTCGGCGGGATCGTTGCTGGTGCCGGCGATCATCGGCTCCACCTCCGGCAACTGGTTCACCCAGACGATTCAGGGCGTGATGCTGGAAGAGCAGAACTGGAACGGCGGGGCGGCCTTTGCGTTCCTGCTGCTGATCGTCTGCACCCTGATTGTCGTGCTGGCGATGCGGGTGTTCCGCGTCAAGCTGTCCGACATCGCGAAGTAGGGGGGCGCACCATGCACAAGACCCGCAACCTTCTTGGTCACATCTACATGGTGGCCTTCCTCATGTTCCTTCTGCTGCCGCTGCTGGTGATGAGTGGGGCGGCCTTCAACGACAGCAAGCTGCCCACCATCGTGCCGTGGAAGGGCCTGACCGACCGCTGGTTCATCGCCCTCTGGAATGAAAGCCGCGTCTGGATCGCGTTCCGCAACACCCTTCTGGTGGCCCTCGGCGTGGTCGCTCTGGCGGTGCCCATCGGGACAGCGGGCGCGATCCTGATCAATTCGATCTCGGGCCGCTGGCGCGCCGCGCTGTACGGCATGATGGTGGCCCCGATCCTGATCCCCGGCGTGGTGATCGGCATCTCGACCCTGCTGTTCTGGAACAACCTGTCAGTCGGCTCGGGCTTGCATCTGTCGGTGCTGGGACAGGTCAGCTACATCGCGTCCTTCGTGATGCTGCTGGTGCTGGCCCGCCTGCAAAGCTTTGACGCCGGGCTGGAAGAGGCCGCCCTTGACCTTGGTGCCAGCCATTCGCAGGTGATGCGCCGCATCCTGCTGCCCCACCTTTACCCCGCCATCGGGGCCGGAGCGGCGATCGCGTTCTTCCAGTCGATCGAGAATTTCAACGTCACCCTGTTCACCCGGGGTGGGGCTGACACGCTGACCGTCTACGTCTTCTCCAAGGTCCGCTCCGGCATCACCCCCACGATCAACGCGCTGGCGCTGCTGCTGATCCTGTTTACCCTTGGTGCCGCAATCTGGTACGAACTTTCCCGCCGCCGCAAAGCCCGGATCGAGGCCGCCCGCGAAGCCGAAGCAAGACGGGCCGAGGAGGCGCTGCTGATCTGACCGGCCGCTCCTCAAGCCTGACGGCTTTCCTCGCTTGCGACACAGCGAAGACAGCCGTCAGGCTGGATGAGCGCCCGGTCACAGCCCGCCCAGCAGCGCCTCGCACAGCGCCGACTCCGGCTCTTCCAATCCCTCAATCACGCTGAAATGGTGCTTGCCCGGCGCAGCGGTCCACGGGCAACCCCATTCCTCCGACAACACCCGCGCCTGCCACAGAAACGCCGGGCGCTCCTGTGCCCCCACCCAGACATGCGCCTCAACCCCGGCCCGCAACGCCAGCCGCGCCGGGCTTTCCGCCGCCGCCTGTGCGGCATCAATCCCCAGAACCGCATTCATCGCCGTCGCCCGCAACGGCTCCAACTCCGCGAGGGGGGCAATCGGCACCACGCGCGCCACCGGCACCGCCACGTCCGCACACCCCATCCGCGCCGCCAGATGCCCGCCCGCCGAATGCCCCGTCATCACCACCGGTCCCCGGTCCGCAGCCCAGCGGCAAACGTCGGCAATCTCTGCCGTCATCGCGGCAATCCGCGCCTCCGGGGCCAGAGTGTAGGACGGCATCACCACCCTGAACCCCCGCGCCAGTGGCCCCGCCGCCAGATGTGACCACATGCTGCGATCAAACGCCTTCCAATAGCCGCCATGCACGAACACGACGGTACCGCGCACCGTGCCTTCCGGCTCGAACGCGTCGAGCATCTGCCGTGCCCCCGGCCCGTAAGCCAGCCCCAGCGTCGCCCGCGCCCCCAACCCATCGCGAAACGCTGCCGCTTTGGCGGCCCAGCGGCCCGGATACTCAGCCGCGCCCTCGATAAAGTCGCCGTTGGCATAATCGCGGTCCGGATCGCTGGCCGAATACGGTGGCCTCACGGCTTCATCGCCGAAAGATGCGTCGGGCAATGCTCGCCGCTGTCCAGAACCGGGATCATCCGCTCCCATATCCCGATGTTCTGGTCGACGAACGCCTTGCCGACGATATCTTCCGCCTTGCGCCCCAACGGCCCCTTCAGCCGCGCCAACTCGTCGCGCGCCTCGCGCCGGTACCATTCGTTGCGCGACCGCGTCGCCACCTCGACAAACCCCGCCGCCTCCATCGCGGCGCGGTACTCCCCGGGGGTGGCCATCGCGAAATCCAGCCCTTCCGCCGCGATATAGGCCTGCATCGCCGCCGACGGCACCGCAGTCCCGACCAGCCAGTCCGACGCCATGAACCGCCCCCCGGGCTTCAGCACCCGGAACACCTCGGCCATCAGCGACCGCTTGTCGGGGATATGCACGATGGAGTCCTTGGAGAACACCACGTCGAACGTCCCCGGCGGAAACGGCAGCGGCCCGGGGGCCACCTTCACCAACCCGATCCGGTCGGTCAGTCCCCGCGCCGCGATCAGGCCGCGCGCATGGTCCAGCACCGGGTCTTCGACGTCGATCCCGGTGACATAACCGGCCCCCAACCCCTCGACCAATGCGATGTCGATCCCACCTGCGCCGCAACCGATGTCCAGCACCGACAGTCCGCGGATGTCCGCCTCGCCCACCACGCGGCCCACTTCCGCCGTGCCGCCCGGCGACAGGAAGCCTTCGCCCCAGACCGCCTCCCGCATGGTGATCATCCGGTCGGGGTAATGCTCGCTCACATCACCGCTCCGATCTGCCACGGCACGAACTCCGCCCCGCCAAAACCCAACGCCTCGGAAAACGTCTGCTGACCCGAGGCCACCGCAATGATCTTTTCCAGAATTTCTTCCCCCTTGGCCTCGATGCTGACGCCGTCCAGAATGTCGCCGCAGTTGATGTCCATATCCTCGGCCATCCTTGCATACATCTCGGTGTTCGTCGCCAGCTTGATGCAGGGGCTTGGCTTGTAGCCCGACACCGACCCGCGCCCGGTGGTGAACACGATCATCGTGGCCCCGCTTGCGATCTGCCCTGTGACCGAACAGGGATCATAACCGGGGCTGTCCATATAGACGAACCCCGGTTCGGTGATCGGCTCGGCGAATTTGTAGACCCCCGAAAGGGGAGCAGTCCCCCCCTTCGCCACCGCCCCCAGCGACTTTTCAAGGATCGTGGTCAGCCCGCCCTTCTTGTTGCCGGGCGAGGGGTTGTTGTCCATCTCGCCGCCATTGCGCATCGTATACTCCTCCCACCAGCGGATGCGCTCGATCAGCCGCTCGCCAACGGCAGGCGACACCGCGCGGCGCGTCAACAGGTGTTCCGCCCCATAAATCTCGGGCGTCTCCGACAGGATCGTCGTGCCGCCCATCCGCACCAGCAAATCCGACGCATGCCCCAAAGCCGGGTTCGCCGTGATCCCGGAATACCCGTCCGACCCGCCACACTGCAGCCCGATCATCAGCTTCGATACCGGGGCAGGGGCCCGCGCCACCCGCCCCGCAACCTCCGCCATTTCGCGCAGCACTCGCAAGCCTGCCTCGATGGTGGCCCGCGTCCCACCCGTCTGCTGGATCGTCATGTAGCGGAAATTGCCGTCCGGGCGCAGCCGCCCTTGCCCCACCAGATCGGGCACCTGCATTACCTCGCAGCCCAGACCCACCAGCAATATCCCCCCGAAGTTCGGGTTGCGCGCATAGCCCTTCAGCGTGCGCATCAGCGTGTCATAGCCCTCGTTCACCCCCGACATGCCGCAACCCGAGTTGTGAACGATGGGCACGAACCCGTCGATATTCGCCATTCCGGCCAACGCCGGGTCTTTCTCTGCAGCCTCGGCAATGAACCGTGCCACCGAACCGGAGCAGTTCACGCTTGTCAAAATCCCCAGATAGTTCCGCGTCCCCACCGTACCATCCGGCCGGTGGTAACCCATGAAGCTGCGCGGCTCCAACGCGGGCAGGGCCCGGCTTTCGCTGCCGATGGCGTAGTCGCTGGAATGCGGCCCCATCCCAAGGTTGTGGCTGTGGACATGCGCACCCGCCGCAATATCCGTCGTCGCCTGCCCGATGATCTGGCCATAGCGGACCACCTGCGCGCCCTTGGCGATGGCCCGCGCTGCGATCTTGTGCCCGCGCGGAACCGCCGCTATCAGGGGCGGATCCAGCCCCTCGGGCTTGGCACCGGCCCGCAGATCGGACAGCGCTATGACCACATTGTCCGCGCCGTGCAGGCGGATTATTCCCTCAGCCATGACAGCCCCTTTCTTGACAGCGCGATGCCCATGCCTAACATGTTAGCATGTTACAACCAGCCGCCCCCGCCTCACAAGAGCAGACCGCCGTGCAGCGGTTAAGGCCGCTCAGCCAGTTTTCCGGGTCGCTGGGTCAGAAAGTGTATCAGACCCTGCGCCATGCGATCCTGTCGCTGGCCTATCGCCCCGGCGAGATTTTGCGCAAACCCGACATATGCGACGCCCTTGGCGTGTCGCGCAGCCCCGTGGCCGATGCGGTGGCGCGCTTGCAGGCCGAAGGGCTGGTCGATGTGGTGCCGCAAGCCGGGACCTTCGTCGCCCGCTTTTCCATGCAGGAAATCCGCGAAGGCGCCTTCCTGCGCGAGGCAATCGAAGTGGCCGCGATCGAACGGGTGGCCACCCTGATCACCGATGACCAGTTGCTTCGCCTGCGCCGCAACCTGACGGTGCAGGCGGCGCTGGTGGCCGATGCTGATATCCCCGGCTTCTATGCCCTCGATGCCGAAATGCACGAGATGCTGCTGTCTTTCACCGGCTTTCCCAAGCTGGCTCAGGTGTCGGAAACGGCATGGCTGCACGTCAACCGCGCGCGCCAGCTGATCCTTCCCGTGCCGGGACGGGTGCAGGCCACCCTCGCGGAACATGCCGCCATCGTGGCCGCGCTGGAGGCGCGCGATCCGCAGGCCGCCCGCGACGCGATCCGCAGCCATCTGCGCCAGCTGATCACCTATCTGGAACCACTGGAGCGTGACCGTCCAGACCTGTTCAACCCGACCTGAAGGCTCCGTATGACCCTGCCCAACCGTCCGCGCTACGCCGCCCGCCTGAACGCCTTCAAGGTCAAGGGCAGCACAGTCGCCGACATGATCGCAGGGGCAGGGCAGGTGGACGGGCTGTCCGCCGCCGATCTCAACTTCCCCGACCATTTCGACCACCATACCCCGGCGCAGCTGTCGCGCCTGTTGTCCGACCAGGACATCGCTCTGAACGGCCTTGCGATGCGCTACTACACCGAGCCGGGCTTCAAACTCGGCGCTTTCACCCACCCCGACCCCGCCACCCGCCGCGCCGCGAAAGACCTGACCAAACGCGGCATCGACGCCTGCGCCGCGATGGGCGGCACGCAGATGACCCTGTGGATGGGGCAGGACGGTTTTGATACCAGCTTTCAGGTCAACTACGCGCGCCTTTGGGACGATACCCTGACAGCCATCGCCGAGGTTGCCGACCACAATCCGCAGATCGACATTGCGATTGAATACAAACCGAACGAGCCCCGCGCCTTTGCACTGATGCCCGACATGGCCACCACCCTGCTGGCCCTCAAGGACATCAACCGCCCCAACACCGGCGTCACCCTCGACTTCGCCCATATGCTTTACGCCAATGAGATGCCCGCCCGCGCCGCCGAACTGGCCGCCCGCCATACCCGCATCCTTGGTGTCCACCTGAACGACGGCTACGGCAAACGCGACGATGGGCTGATGGTGGGCACCGTCCACCCGGTTCAGACGGTGGAACTGTTGGTGGCGCTGCACCATGCCGGCTACGACGGGGTCATCTACTTTGACACCTTCCCGGACCACTCCGGCCTGAACCCGGTGCATGAAGCGCAAACCAATGTTCGCCTCACCGACCGCCTCCGCACCATCGCGGCGGGCCTCGCAGGCGATCCTGCCCTCGCACAGGCGCAGGCGTGTCAGGACGCCGCCGCAACCACCCGCATCGTTATGGCGGCGCTCATCGGGGCGTGACCCGTGCACCGCATCAGGTTCCGTTTGACGAACGCAAAATCTGGGGTAATTCTTGCCGCCAGACCCGCCACCGACACCCCGACAAAGCCGACAAATACAAAGCCAGATGACCCGATGACCGATCCCCATCCGTTTCCATGCCACCCCCACAACTGCGCTGTGGTGACCGCATCCCCCGCGCCATGACACAAGCCCGTCCGATCATCCTGACCGCCGGATCCCTGCACCTTGACGTGATCGTCCAGGCCCCGGGTCTGCCACGCCCCGACCAGACCATCGCAGGCACCGGCGTCACCTACGCCTTCGGTGGCAAGGGCGGCAATCAGGCCGTCGCCAGTGCCCGCGCCGGGGCCGAGGCGCATATGGCAGGGGCCGTCGGGTCCGACGATTTCGCCATCACCCTGCGCCAGGCGCTTGATGCCGCCGGGGTGCGCCGCGCCGGTGTGCAGACCCATCCCGGCGCATCCGGCATGTCGGTGGCCATCCTTGATCCGGCGGGCACCTACGGTGCCATCATCGTCTCGGGCGCAAACCTGCTGTTCCAACCCGAAGCCACCACGTTCCCGCGCGGATGCACCACGCTTCTGCTTCAGAACGAAATCCCCGAGGCGGCAAACCTGTTCCTTGCGCAACGTGCCGCCAGTGCAGGGATCCGGGTCATCCTCAACGCCGCACCGGCGCGCGCCATGTCCCCGGCGCTTCTGCGCCTTCTCGACCTGCTGATCGTCAACCGGGGCGAGGCTGCCGATCTGCTTGGCCAGACCGAGGCCGGTCTTGATCCCAAAGCCGCCGCCAAGGCTCTGGCAGCACTGGGCCCAAAGGCGGCCATCGTGACCCTTGGTGCCGACGGCCTTGCCGCAGATCGCTTTGTGCAACGCCCCGTGCCGGCAGAGGTGGTCTCCACCCACGGCGCGGGCGATGCTTTCACCGGCGCACTGGCTGCCGAATGGGCGCGCGGTGCCGATCTGGATCAGGCCGCCCGGTTCGCCCAGACCGCCGCCAGTCTGCACGTGGCAACGCCGCCCGACCGCCGCCATGGCATCGACGAACGCGCCATCCGCGCCCGCCTCTCCCAGCTTTCCCTTTCCCAAAGTATCCCCGCCGGAGGCAAACGGAGCCAAGCGGCCCCGGCCGCGCAGGCGACCTGAAGACAGCGCGGCGGAACGCCGCTCCGCTAAGTGACAGCAGCGCCCGTCGCAATCAATCCCTCCGCCGTCAACGCCTCCCACAACGCCGCAGGCACCACTGCCGCCGCCGCCTGCACATTGCTGGCCATCTCTGCCACACCCTGCCCGCCGGGGATCACACTTACCGTGGCCGGATGCAGCAGCGCAAACCGGAAGGCCGCATCCACCAGACGCACCCCAAAGCTGGCGCAGACCGCCTCCAGCTGCTCCACCTTGGCCAGCACATCCGCCCCGGCCGGGGCATAGTTGAACATCGCCCCGCGACGCGGCCCCGTCGCCAGGATGCCGGAATTGTATGGCCCGCCGATCACCACCCCCACGCCCCGCGCAGCGGCCCGGTCCATGAACCCCAGTGCGCCCTGCTCCAGCAAGGTATACCGCCCCGCCAGCAGGAACAGATCGAACTCCCCCCGCTGCATCAGCCAGTCACAGGGTTCCGCCTCGTTCAACCCGGCTCCAAACGCCCCGATAACCCCCTCGTCGCGCAACCGCAGCAGGGCGCGGTAGCCGCCCGCCATGAAGGCATCCAGCCGCTCTTGCATGGCCGCCTGCGTCCCGTGGGTGAACATATCCAGATCATGCGCATAGACCACATCCACCCGGTCCAGCCCCAGCCGCTCTAGCGATGCCTCAAGGCTGCGCAGCACGCCGTCATGGCTATAGTCGAACACCTCCCGCCGCGACGGCACGTCGATCCATTTGCCAATTCCGTCGCGTGTGTCGGGCGTGGCCACCTGCAACAACCGCCCCACCTTGGTCGAGATCACATAGTCCCCACGCGGCTTTCCCCGCAGGAAATGGTTCAACCGCGTCTCCGACAGGCCCAGCCCATACAGCGGTGCCGTATCGAAATATCGCACCCCTGCCGCCCAAGCCGCCTCCAGCACCGCCTGCGCTTCCGCCTCGGGCACCGCCTTGAACAGATTGCCCAAAGGTGCTGCGCCAAAGCCCAATTCGGTAAACCGCAAGCCGCCGTTGCGATGCCTGTCCCAGTGCCGCACTTTTTGCATTCCACACTCTCCAAAAGCACTAACATTCTAGTATGACACTGCTTCCCGGCCAACCGCTTTCGCGTTAGCCTGCAGGCAATACGGGGGGAAATGAATGTCACGCTTTCAGCAGGTCTTCGGGGACAGCAAGCCCGTTATCGCCATGGTCCATCTGGGGGCCATGCCCGGCACGCCCCTGTATGACGGCGCGGGCGGGGTCGAGGCGATCCTTGCCGCCGCCACCGCCGATCTTGACGCGCTGCAGGCCGCCGGGGTCGATGCGGTGATGTTCGGCAACGAAAACGACCGGCCTTACGAGCTGCGCGTCGACACCGCCACCACCGCCACCATGGCTTATGTCATCGGCCGCCTGCGCGACCGCATCACCGTGCCCTTCGGCGTCAACGTGTTGTGGGACCCGATGGCCACCATGGCCCTTGCTGCCGCCACCTGTGCATCTTTCGTGCGCGAGATTTTCACCGGCACCTACGCCTCCGACATGGGGATATGGGCCCCCGACGCAGGTGCCGCCCGCCGCTACGCCACCCGCCTCGGCGCCGGCGGCGTCGCCACGCTCTACAACGTCTCCGCCGAATTCGCAGGCTCGCTGGACCCGCGATCCTTGCCCGACCGCGCCCGCTCCGCCGTCTTCTCCTCGATCCCCGATGCTGTCCTCGTCTCCGGCACCATCACCGGCGAGGCCGCCGCGATGAGCGATCTGGAGGCGGTGAAACGCGTCCTGCCAACTACCCCGGTCCTCGCCAACACCGGCGTGAAACATGCCACCGTCGCCGATGTCCTCGCCGTCGCCGATGGCTGCATCGTCGGCTCCGCCCTCAAGGTCGGCGGCGACACCTGGGCCGCGGTCGACCCCGACCGTGCCAAGGATTTCATGGACCGCGCCCGCGCGGCACGGGGGATCTGATGGCATTCATCTTGGCCAAAATATCCTCGGGGGGGCGCGCAGCGCGGGGGGCAGACAGCCCCCCTCAACGCCAGCCGAAAGGCGCCGCCGATGCGTGATCTCCTCACCGAGCTGATGCTGATCCCCGGCCTCTCCGGCCATGAACAGCGCGTCGCCAGTGCCATCGCCGCCCATCTCGACCGTGCAGGCCTCCCCCACCACTCCGACCGCCTCGGCAATCTCACCTGCACGATCCCCGGCGATCCCGCCCTGCCACCCGTAATGATCTTCACCCATATGGATCAACTGGGTTTCATCGTCCGCAAGGTGGAACCCACCGGCCTGATCCGCCTGGAACGTCTGGGCGGTGTCCCCGAACGCGCCCTCCCGGCCCAGGCCGTCCTCCTGTGCACCGACCAAGGCGACATCCCCGGCGTCATCGCCAACAAAAGCCACCACGCCACCACGCCCGAGGAGAAATACAAGGTCGTTCCCTACACCGACCTCTACGTCGACGCCGGTTTCACCTCCCGCGATGAGGCCGAGGCAGCGGGCATCCGCATCGGCACCCCGGTCACCTACCTGCCCCGCGTCATCCCCCTGCACGGCACCCGCCTGGCCGGCACTTCCATTGACGACCGCGCCGGATGCGCCGTCCTGCTGCACCTCGCGGCCCTGCGCCGCGCCAAACCCGGCCCCACCCTCCACCTCGTCTGGTCGGTGCAGGAGGAGTTTAACCTGCGTGGCGTCCTGCCCGCCGCCACTGCCCTTGCCCCCGCCATTGCCCTGCAAATCGACCTCTTGCTGGCCTGCGACACCCCCGACATGACCCATCGCGGTGACGTGGCGCTGGGCGCAGGCCCCGGCATCTCGCTCTATTCCTTCCACGGTCGCGGTACCCTCAACGGCGTGATCCCGCACCCCGCCCTCGTCCGCCTGATGGAAACCGCCGCTACTACAGCGCAAATCCCCCTGCAACGCTCCGCCCATACCGGCGCCTTGACCGACCTCAGCTACATCCAGTTCATGGGGCCTGAAGGCGTCGCCTGCCTCGATGTCGGCTTTCCCATGCGCTATTCCCATTCCGCGCTCGAAGTCGTGGACCTCACCGACCTTGCCCAGCTTGTCACTCTGCTCGACGTAGCCCTCGACCAGATCACCCCCGACCTTAGCCTGACGCGCACACCATGACCCACACCCTCGGCATCGACATCGGCACGTTCGAGACCAAAGGCGTCCTCGTCGACGCCAATGGCCAGATAACCGCCACCGCCTCGCGCCCGCACAAGATGATCGTGCCGCGCCCCGGCTGGGCCGAACACCGCGCGGACGAAGACTGGTGGGGCGATTTCGTGTACGTCACCAAGGCGCTTCTTGCCCAATCCGGGCTTGACCCCAAACGCATCAAAGCCGTGGCCACCTCCGCCATCGGCCCCTGCATGCTGCCGGTCGATGCCGCCGGGGCACCCCTGATGAACGGCGTCCTCTACGGTGTCGATACCCGTGCCGCTGACCAGATCGCCCAGCTCAACGCCCGCATCGGCGAGACTACCATCCTGGCCACCTGCGGCAACGCGCTGACCTCGCAAGCCGTCGGCCCCAAGATCCTCTGGCTCAAAGACACCCACCCCGATCTCTTCGCCCGAACGGCCAAGGTCCTCACCTCGACCAGCTACCTGACATGGAAGCTGACGGGTGAATACGTCATCGACCACTACACCGCCGCCAGTTTCGCACCACTTTACGATGTGAACACCCTGACCTGGACCAATAGGCTGGCGGATATCCTGCCGCTCGACCACCTTCCACGCCTGATGTGGTCCACCGAGATCGCGGGCCACATCACCCCCGAAGCCGCAGCCGCCACCGGCCTCGCCACGGGCACCCCCGTCACCTGCGGCACCATCGACGCCGCCGCCGAGGCGGTCTCCGTCGGCGTCCAGTCCCCCGGCGATATGATGCTGATGTACGGCTCCACCATCTTCATCATTCAGGTCACCGCCAGCCCGGTGCGCGACCCGCGCCTGTGGTATGCGCCGTGGCTGTTCCCCGGCCTGCACGCCTCGATGGCGGGTCTTGCGACCTCGGGCACGCTGACCCACTGGTTCCGCGACCAGCTGGCCCGTGACAGCGATTTCGCCACCCTCGCGGTTGAGGCGGCGCAAAGCCCCAAGGGTGCCAAAGGCCTGCTTTGCCTGCCGTATTTCTCGGGCGAGCGCACACCGATCCATGATCCGCAAGCCAAAGGCGCGTTCTTCGGCCTTGATCTCACCCATACCCGCGCCGACCTGTTCCGCGCCGCTATCGAAGGCATCGCGATGGGCACCGCGCATGTCCTTGATACTTACCGGGACCTCGACGCCGCCCCGACAAAAGTCCTCGCCGTCGGCGGCGGCACCAAGAACGCGCTTTGGCTGCAAGCCACCTCCGACCTCGCGAAAACCCCGCAACTGGTCTGTGAAAAGACCCTCGGGGCCAGCTACGGCAACGCCTTCCTCGCCGCTGTTGCTGTGGGGGCCGCCAGCCCCGACGAGATCATCCAATGGAACCCGGTTGCCAGCACGGTGACGCCGGAACACATCGCCGCTTACGCCCGGCAATATCCTCTGTGGAAGGCGCTTTACGCGCAGACCAAGGATATCGCCCACGCGCTGGGCACATGACACACTGCGCTCGGTCTTGATCGCGCCAAAACCGTCGACTTCATCTGTCCAAAAATATCCCCGCCGGAGGCTTCGGCGCTCTCCTCCAGATCGGCAGCGGGAATGTATCCGCAGGGTGCGTGATTTCATGCACCAATGTCTCGGTACAACGGTCCGCTCCTCACCGGTCTTCAAATATTCCCGTGGGCTTGCCATCTATGCTCAGGCTGTTCTTTCGCCGCCAGAAGTCCTCCA
This sequence comes from Paracoccaceae bacterium, assembly GCA_031415015.1. Taxonomy (GTDB): domain Bacteria; phylum Pseudomonadota; class Alphaproteobacteria; order Rhodobacterales; family Rhodobacteraceae; genus JAUYQR01. The sequence goes on along the minus strand of JANOQT010000155.1, from coordinate 7,620 downwards.
CACCCTCTGGTCCCATATCCCTGTAAAACGGCACCAGTTCGGTCTCAGCCCGCCCCGCGCCAAAATGCATGATCGGAACCCCTGTCCCGCAGGAGGTTTGAACCATCTCAATCTCCAGATCAAAGATCTGCCTGCTGCCAGCGATCAGGGGAAAATCGGCAAGCGCTGCATCCCATTCGGGATCACGGGGATGCAAAGCGCGTGCCTTTCCGTAAAGGCGCAGGATCATCGCATCGCCTTCAAAGGCGCAGAACATCAGGGTCATACGGTTGACATCGCGAAGATGCGCCGCGGTTTCATTCCCGCTGCCGGTCAGATTAAGCCAGACAATTCGGTTGTCCCCTTTGATGCGGAGCGTATCCAAACCCTTCGGCGAAAGATTGACCCGTCCGTCCCGACCAGCGGTTGCTACAAAGAACATCGGCTGTTTCTCGATGAACCGACGCAATGTGCCGTTAAGCTTTGTGCCCGCTGCCATCGCACCATCCCTTCTCGGTCCTTGAAGGAAATCGGAACATAAAGCGAACATAAAATCAATACTCCGCAAGCCCGTGGCAAACGCTCCAGAGAGCCAATCCCTCACAACGCAAGCAACTCCACCACGCCCTTCTTCAGGATAAAGCACCCATAGGGCCCGCTGTCGGAGGTGCGGATGATGGCGAAAGCCTTTCGCGCCTCGGCATAGAACGCGAACCGCTCCAGGCTTCGCATCTGCACCTGCGCGCCCTCTGCGCTGTCTGCGACAGCTTGCATTCGGGCAAACACCGGCCTCTCGGCCGTGGGATCATCCACCACCTGCATTCGGGTGACCGGGGCGGGAACGAACGTGTCCAGCGGCATCAGGCTCAGGATCGCCCGCGCCGCCGCAGGCAGGTCGCACCCTGCCATGTCGATCAGTCTGCCATATGTTGTTTCAGCCGCGATGGAAGCTGCCGGATGGTTCACATCGCAGATCACCAGATCATCGCCATGCCCCATCAGCATCAGGACATGCACGATCTCGGCGCTCAGCCGCTGGTCAATGCCCTTCAACATGGCGCGTCACTCAGTGCAAATCTTTCCAGAGTCTTAAAACGAAATCCCAACCCATTGATTTCATTGATGCGGGAATGCTGTCCGCACGCGGACATCACTTGACCGCCCCCGCTGCCATACCCTTGATGATGAACCGCTCCAGAACCACCCCGATCACGATCAACGGCAGGATCGCCGCCGCCGAAAGGGCGGCCATCGACCACCACGAAATCCCCTGACTGCCGGTCTGGCTGGCCACCATGACCGGCAAGGTATTGGCATGGGTCGAGGTGAGCAGCGCCGCGAAGAAGTACTCGTTCCAGGTCAGGACCAGGCTCAGGATGAATGCCGCCACCATGCCGGGCAAAGCGATGGGCAGGATGATCGTCAGGAACGCCCCCCATACCCCCAGCCCGTCCACCATCGCCGCCTCCTCCAACTCGGTCGGGATCGAGGCAAACTGATCTTTCATGATCCAGATCACGATGGGAAGCACGGTCAGGGTATACAGCAGGATCAGTCCGATCCGGGTGTCGAGCAGGCCAAGCTCCTTGTACAGGACGAGGAAGGGCAGGGCGAGAACAACCGGCGGCAGGATCAACTGAGACAGGAAGAAGAACGAGATGTCGTCATTCTTCATCCAGGCGAACCTGAAGCTGAACCGGCTAAGCCCGTAGGCCGCCAGCGACCCAAGGACGACGGCCAGCGTCGACGAGGCCAGCGAAACGATGGTGGAATTCATGAATCGTTTCACGAACTCTTCCCGCACCGTTGATTCCGCGCCAATCGTGTCCGGCGACAGACCCAGCGATTTCCAGCCCAGCCATTTCGGCTGATAGTCAACCCACGGGATCAGGTTTCCCTGCATCACGTTCGGTGCCATCTTGAAGCTGGTCGTGATCGTCCAGTAGATCGGGAACAGGCAGATGAAGGCCCACAGGATCAGCACCCCGTAGACCACCAGCCGGTTGGCAAACCACTTTGCCCGGAAGGCGCGGTCCGCTTCGCCGTCTTTGAAGATCGCAGCCTCGGTCATGTGCGCGGCCTCGTCCAGCGCGCGGCGAGCTTCATCAGGAAGGTCATGCCAATCACGATGACCACCAGGTAGACCATTGCCAGCATGGTGCCATAGCCGACGTTGGATCTGTCGCGATACTCGCGGAAAATAAAGCTGGTGACGGTATCTGTGGCCCCTCCCGGTCCACCCGACGTGACGTTGATCACGATGTCAGCCAGCTTCAGCTTGAAGATGATCCGGATCAGGATGGCCGTCACCGACACGGGTAGCATCAGCGGAAAAGTGATTTCCCAAAAGCTGTTCCAGCCCGTCGCGCCGTCCACCCGGCTGGCCTCGGTCAGCTCTTTCGGGATTGCCTGCAACCCGGCCAGAAGCATGATCATCATGAAGGGGATGAATGTCCACGCATCCATCACCATGATCGTCAGTCTTGCCACTTCGGGAGAGCCAAAGAACGACGGGTTGTCCCAGCCCAGCCAGCGCGCCAGCCTGGCCAAGGGGCCAAACCGCGCCTCAAGCATCGACTTGCCGATCATCCAGCTGACTGCCACCGGAGACAACATCAGCGGCAGAAGAAAGGCCACGCGAAAAAACTTTCGTGCCCGTATTTCACTGTTGAGCAAAAGGGCCAGCCCAAAGGCAATGGCATACTCAACCGTGATCGCCAGCGTGTACCAGACCATGTTGAGCAGCGCATTCCAGTAGAACGGGTCGGCCCACATCTGCGTCAGATTGGCCAGCCCGTTGAACTGGCGGCCATCCGGGTTCGACAAGTTCCAGTTCGAAAATGCGATAAGCAGACCGAACAACAGAGGAAACACCGTCAGAGAAACGACAAAAAGCGCGGCCGGAAGAACGAACAGGGTTCGCTTGCCCTGTTCACCGCGCAAGATCACCTGCGCCCAACAAAAGGCCGTCGCCCAGAGGCAATAGGCATAAAGGGTGGGACGCCAGTTCCCGAACCCGAAATCAAGCCCCGCGACGGTCTGCAAGACCTGCAGAACAGCGATGACTGCCAGCACAGCCGCCGTCCCCCACATCAGGGTTCTTCCGACGGCCCTTCGGCGATCGGAAATGGTGTCGGTGCTGACGACGTGAAGAAGTTCACCTTGGCTCATACTAGCATGTTAGCTGGCGGAGCCCGACCTGAGAAGGGCCATTTACAACCTGCGTCGGGGCGCGACTCGCGACGCAAGATCATCGCGCCGCATCCGGGGCGGCGGGTGTCTCTGCAACAGATTGCGAATAAAATTGCGAAGACCAGAAAGGTGAAAGGTAGAGGATAAGGCCAAAATTGAATTTATTTACAGTTAGTTGACATAAAAATCTCCCATGCAACATGCGCATCGGTCTGAGAATGTCCACCAAATCTTACAGTTGATTATGTCATGGGGGCGTGACACATTGTCGCTGTGGACGTTGGTGCAGCAGGCTACCTGCCAGATTGACGTTCCGGGTGAACAGGGTGTCGTCAGTTCTCCCGTGGCAACAATCGACGACGAGGGCACGGAGGAGCTTTCATGTCAAACGATCCTGATAAGGTCTGGCCGACTGGTCTGACTCTGAGAGAAGCAGAAGAGCTTCACAGCTACATCATCGACGGCACGCGGGTATTCGGGGTTATCGCCCTGATCGCCCACATCCTTGTTGCCGTTTCAACGCCTTGGCTTGGCTAAGGGGGGAATGTCATGAACAACGCAAAAATGTGGCTTGTGGTCAAGCCGACGGTCGGAGTTCCCCTGTTCCTTACGGCCGTTGCCGTCGGGTCCTTTGCGGTCCACGTTGCAGTGCTCAGCAATACAACTTGGGTTGCTGACTTCCTGTCGGGCAAGCCGATCGGCGGGATGGCGGCGCTGACCGTCGAAGATCAGGCAGTGGCGAACGCAGCCTATGTGACGCCGGGGTCAAAGGATATCATGGTCATGATGCCTGATGGCACTGTGGCGCATGCGGTGCTGACCGATCAGGTGTCGACCCTGAACTGATCTCGCCGCCAGCCGGCGAGGATTGCAATGCCGGGCGAAGCTCGCGGGGAAGAAGAAAGCCTGCGAGCCTCGCCCGCTCCGAAGTTGAGCCCGTGCTTGCGGGCGACCGATGCGGGACGGGTCACACGCCGATGTTCCAATACCGACGCTTCGCTTTAAGCAAGATCGCGGGAATTGCGCCGCGATTTCTGCCGTTTGCCGATGTCGCCTCGGGTAATGTGCCCCTGTCGCGTTTGCTCCGGCTGTCGTTGTTTCAAGTGACGGTCGGCATGGCGCTGGTGCTGCTGGTCGGCACACTGAACCGGGTGATGATTGTCGAACTCAGGGTTCCTGCTGCGCTTGTGGGCGTTATGCTGGCCTTGCCGTTGGTGTTTGCACCGCTGCGGGCGCTGATCGGCCACAAGTCCGACAACCACGTCTCGGCGTTGGGCTGGCGGCGGGTGCCCTACATCTTCAAGGGCACGATGTTACAGTTTGGCGGCTTTGCCATCATGCCCTTCGCTCTTTTGGTGCTGTCGGGGTATGGCGAGGCGGCGGATGCGCCGCGCTGGATCGGGCTCAGCGGTGCAGCGCTCGCCTTCCTGCTGGTAGGCGCCGGGGTGCATATCGTTCAGACCGTCGGTCTGGCCTTGGCCACGGATCTGGTGCCCGAAGAGGATCAGCCCAAGGTGGTTGGCCTGATGTACGTGATGTTGCTGGTGGGAATGATCGTCAGCGCGTTCGTCTTCGGGCGGTTGCTGCAGGAATACACACCGGGTCGGTTGATCCAGGTGATCCAGGGCGCGGCTGTGGTGACGATCGTGCTGAACGGTATCGCACTGTGGAAGCAGGAGCCGCGCGACCGGGCACGCGGCGAGGCACCGCAGCGGGTGGTGGCCTTTGCGACAGCGTGGTCGCGCCTGACCGGAAGGCGCGGAATGAAGCGCCTGCTGGCGGTGATTGGATGCGGGACTGCCGGATTTGGCATGGCCGACGTCCTGTTGGAACCGTTTGGCGGGCAGGTTCTGGGCATGTCCGTCGGACAGACAACGCAATTGACCGTGGCATTGGCGCTGGGCAGCCTGATCGGTTTTGGCTGGGCTTCGCGGTGGTTGGGCGGCGGGGGGTCACCGTTGATGGTGGCGCGCGTCGGGGCGGCTTGCGGTGTGCCGGCCTTCGGATTGATCATCCTGTCTGCCTCTGTCGGCTCTGTTGAACTATTCACTGGAGCCACGCTGCTGGCCGGTTTCGGAGCCGGGCTTTTCAGCCACGGCACCTTGACCGCAACCATGCGGTCGGCCTCGCGCGATCAGATCGGCCTGGCGCTTGGTGCCTGGGGGGCGGTGCAAACGACGGCGGCCGGAGTGGCCATCGCGTTCGGCGGGGTGATCCGTGACGCGCTGTCTGCCCTGCCATCCGCAGGGGTGACTGGCGCGATGCCCTATATCCCGGTCTTCGCGCTCGAGATGGTGTTGCTGATGCTCGCACTCGGCCTTTCGCTGCGGCTAGGGCGCGAAGGGGTGGACGGAAAAGAAGCGGCTGCTAATTCTGGCATTGGTGTCGTGGCGGGTCAGTGATCCGGCATGGCTGTTGATGTCCATAGACTATTGAAGTTTGGGAATGACGAACAAAAGGGTGACACATGACAACGATCATCACGAGGCTTTATAGCGATATTGCCGCCGCTCAGGCCGCAGTTCATGATCTTATGGGCCGTGGCCACAGCGACGACTACATCAACATCATATCGCGCGACGGTGACGGCTCTGTTGGCGACCGGATGCGCGCTGCCCGGGTGAATGCCCGATCGGCCGCGTCCTATGCGCCGCATGTGGCAAATGGTGCGGCATTGGTTGTGGTTCAGGCCCCGTTTAACCCGGTCGGCGCCGCCAGACACGCGATCAGGGTGCTTGACCGGCATCCGTCGCTGAATGCCGGTGTGGAAAACGAGAACGAATACATCCGCGAACAGCCCCGCGTCGAAGTGCGTGGCAGCATTATGAGCGATCACCCGCGCTTCATGTCGCATGACATGGCCGCGCGCAGCCGTGGCACTGCGTCCAGCGCATTCGGACTGCGCACATTGTCCGCGCAGAAGACCAAGACCTCTGCCATGCACGGCGGCGGTTTCCTGTCGACCAAGCTGCTGCCATTCCCTCTGCTGTCCAGATCAAAGGAGAAATCCTCCGTGATCCAGGGCGGCTGGACCCTGTCAGGGATGCTCGGAATTCCGACGATCTCGCGCCGCTGATCAGGGGTACCTGAACCAGAAACGGCGCGCCTTGCAGGGCGCGCCGTTTGCGTTTTTGGGGGTGGCGCACCGAAGCGCGCCACCTTGTGGCTCACATCCCCAGCGACGCCTTGTAAAGGGCGATCTGGCTGTCGCGCCCGATCTGGTCGGTGATCTTTTCCCAGGCCGCAGCGATGGCATCCGCCGTTTCTTGCGCGCCTGCGTATTGGCCGGCAAAGCCCTTGGCCAGTTCATCCTCTGCGACCGAATAGTACTGGAAAATGCCCGGAATCCGCGGCTCGATCGCGGCGTTGGGGTGGTTGTAGCTGTCGGCGTTGGACCCCAGATAATCCTCGATAAACGCCCGGTCATAGCCCGCCGCCTCCCACTCCTCATACTGGAAGTGCGAGTTGCGGTAGGGTTGGAACCCGGACGGATAGGCCGCGGTCCACAGGCTCAGGTCCTTGCCGCCCAGATGGGCCGCCGCAGACCAGGCCGCCTTGCGCTTCTTCTCGTCGGCCGAGACGCGGCTGGTGACGTAGATGCCCCAGCCGATATAGGCCATGTTCGGGGCTTCGTTGTAGGTTTCCTCCCAAGCGCCGGCCGTCGCGTTGTAGACGCGGTCAGAGCCGGGGTTGATGCCGAAGCCCACCACATCGCCCACGACCGAGGTGTCGGACGTCCGCGCCGAGGACCCCACGTCGCCCCACCACGTCAGCATCGACCCGGTTCCGGCAAGGAACTGGCTGAACGCCGTGGTGCCGGGGTCGGCGTTGATTTGGTCGGCCGGATAGGCGTTGGCCGCGATCAGATCCATCACGTCCTGAATGGCCTGCACCCAGCCGGGGTTGTTGACGCGCGGTTTCATCGTGTCGGCGTCGAACAGCCAGGCCTTGTCGGACGGGTGCTTGACGTAGGGCGCGGCGCGGTCTTCCAGGAAGTAAAAGCCAAAGCCACCCCAGCCCTTCAGCGGGTCAAGAAAGCCGTGCGCAGGCGTTCCGGTCAACGGATCGGTCTTGCCGATCACGGCCTTCGACACGGCATTGACCTCTTGCCAGGTCTTGGGCGGCTCTGCTCCACCGATGGCACCTTCGCCGAAATAGTCCTTGCGGTAGGCAAAGGTATGGCAGTCGCCGTCAATCGTGACGCGGTAGGTCTTGCCGTCCCAGGTGCCGACCGGAGGCTTCAGGTAACCGACGATATCTTCAGCGTCGATCTGGGTGGCCACCCAGTCCGGCATCTCGTCCAGAAGCCCGCGACCGGCGGTGTCGCCCTCGAATGGCGCCCCCATCTCGATGATGTCGAAATCGACCGTGCCGGTGGCGATGGATTGCTGCAGGCGGCTGTTGTAATCGGCCTGCGCCAGGTCGATCCAGTTGATCTTGGCCCCGGTA